>DATGEQ010000082.1:0-13102 GCA_035309945.1 Gemmatimonadales bacterium
CTCTGGCTCGCGCCCGGCTACGACTCGCTGACCGCCGCGTGGGCGCAACGCTTCCGCCCGCTGATCGAACCCGAGGATCGGCTGCCCGTCGACATCAGGGGGCAGCTCGCGTATCCCGCTGAAGCCTTCAACCTCGCTGTCGCGCAATTGCTCCGCGCGAGCGCCGATTCCGGACCGCAGGCTGCCTGGATGCAGCGCCCGCGCGAACCCTTCCAGCTTGGTGCACCCAACCCGGGCGGCGGCGGGACGCTGTGGACTGCCGTCGCGTTCGAAACCGGACTGCTGACGCCGAGACAGCTCGTCGGTATGTACGCGGCCGCGATCACACCGCATGGACCCGAGGTGCATTTCTGGCGACCGGCGTCCGGCGATCCGGAACGATTGCCCGGCGAGTTAGTCGGGTCCGCCCAGTTGCGTCCCGGACAGTTGCGCATCTGGCCGGCAGGGAACGCGCTCATGACGGTCCAGGCGCAAATGTTCGAGCCGGTGACCGCGCCGCAACCGGCGCAGCTCATGCGGCCCGCGACGGCTCCGCCATCTCCTCCCCCGCGCGTCGCCGAGGTCTACGTGACACTCGATGGGCGGAGCGGTCATGCGCTGACGGCGCGGGCCGCATTGCTCGGCGGAGAGCGGATCGTCACCGACACCACGCTCGCGGCCCGTTGGGAACGCGTGCGACGCCTCGCCGTGCAGGCCGACTCCGCGCTTGGCGTCGGCGATCTCCAGGCGTTCGCCACGTTGTGGCGTCAGCTGATGAGTGAGCTTGCTCCACTTCGCCGGGCCCACTAGGTTGCGCGCCCGTGTCCTCGACGCCTGGAACGATCGTCGTCGCCCTTGGCGGCAATGCCGTTGCGCCGCCCAACGAGCGTCCCACGATCAGCAATCAGTTTCGCCATACACGCGCGAGCCTCGTGCCGATCGTCGATCTCGCGGCGGCGGGGTGGAACATCGTGCTCGTCCACGGCAATGGGCCGCAGGTCGGCGACGAGCTCGCCCGCAATGAGCTCGCCGCGGACCAGGTGGAACCGCTGCCCCTCGGCGTGCTTGTCGCCGGCACGGCCGGCTGGATGGGCTACATGATTCAGCAGTCCCTCCAGAACGCGCTCGAGCGGGCCGGCGTCCAGCGATCCGTCGTCACGATGATTACGCAGACACTCTGCCACGCCGACGATCCCGACCTGCGCAATCCCACGAAACCGGTGGGCCACAAGCTCGATGCCACGCGTGAGGCGCGGCTCGTCGCTCGCGGGATCCCCGTGCGCGACGGCCGGCGGCTCGCGCCGAGTCCAAAACCGATCGGGATCGTGGAGCGCACGATGGTGCGCGATCTGGTGCGCACGGGTCACATCGTCATTGCCGGCGGCGGCGGCGGGCCTCCGGTGTATCGCGATCCCAAGCTGGGGCTCGAAGGCATCGACGCGGTGGCCGACAAAGATCGTGTCGCGGCGATCTTGGGGCGGGATATCGGCGCGCAAGTCCTGTTGATCCTGACGAACGTCAACGCGGTCTATCGCGGCTTTGGGACGCCGCGTCAGGAAGCGATCCGGCGTCTGACGTTGGCGCAAGCCGATCACCTGCTCGCGGGGAAGGAGCTGGGCACCGGCAGCATGCGACCCAAGGTCGAAGCATCCGCGGAATTCGTGCGCACGGGCGGCGAACGCGCGATCATCGCCGAGCTGGCCGAAGGGCTCGCGGCGCTGCGGGGCGAAGCGGGGACGACAATAGCGAAGGAGCACGCGTGAACCTGCACGAATATCAGGCGCGCGACATTTTGCGCCGCCACGGCATCCCGGTACCGCCGGGCGAGGTCGCCGCGACGCCCGCGGAGGCCCGCGCGATCGCGGAACGGCTCGGCGGCAGGGTCGTGGTGAAAGCGCAAGTGCACGCCGGCGGGCGCGGCAAGGCCGGTGGCGTGAAGCTCGCCAATACTGCGGCCGAGGCTGAAGCGTACGCGAAGGCGATTCTCGGCATGACGATCAAAGGGCTCACGGTGCACAAGGTGCTCGTCGCGCCCGCCGCCGACATCGCGTCGGAGAGCTACGTCGGCATCATCGTCGATCGCGGTTCGCAGCGGCCGGTGCTCATGGTAAGCCCGGCCGGTGGCATCGACATCGAGGACGTCGCCGCCAACACACCCGAGAAAATCCATCGTCTCGCGGTCGATCCACGTTATGGACTGCTGCCGCACCAGGCATTGGCCTTGGGATTCAAGCTCTATCGGGACGTCAAGCAGGCGCGCGCGGCCGCGGACATCATGCAGAAGCTCTACGGCGCGTTCTACGCCGTCGGCGCATCGCTGGCAGAGATCAATCCGCTCGTCACGACTCCGGACGGCAGCGTGCAGGCGCTCGACGCAAAGATCGTGGTCGACGACAACGAGCTCGAGCGGCGGCCCGACATCGCGGCGCTGCGCGACGCCTCCGCGGAGGCGCCGGAAGAAGTGGCCGCGCGCGAAGCGGGACTCACGTTCATCAAGCTCGAAGGCAACGTCGGCTGCTGCGTAAACGGCGCCGGCCTCGCCATGGCCACGATGGATCTCGTGAAGTACTACGGCGGCGCGCCCGCGAACTTCCTCGACATCGGCGGCAGCTCCAATCCCCAAAAGGTCGTGAGCGCGCTCCGCATCATCACCTCCGATCCCAGCGTGAAGGTGATCCTGTTCAACATCTTCGGCGGCATCACCCGCGCCGACGACGTCGCGAACGGCATCGTGCAGGCGACGCGCGAGTTCGCGCTGAAAGTTCCGATGGTCATTCGCCTCATCGGCACGAACGAGAAGCTCGCGGTCGACATCCTGACCAAAGCGGGATTCTCCGCGCTGACCGACATGGACGAAGCGGTGAAGCAGGCCGTCGCCAAGACGAAAGGAAGAGCCGCGTGAGCATCTTCATCGATGAATCCACGCGCCTCGTAGTGCAGGGAATCACCGGACGAGACGGGTCGTTTCACGCGAAGCAGATGATGGCTTACGGCACCCAGGTCGTCGCCGGCGTGACGCCCGGCAAAGGCGGCCAGCGGTTCGAGGAGACCGTCCCGGTCTTCAATACCGTCGCCGAGGCGGTGCATGAGACCAAGGCGAATACCGCGGTCATCTATGTGCCGGCCGCGGTCGCGGCGTCGGCGATCTACGAAGCCGCCGATTCCGGCATCGAGCTGATCGTCTGCATCACCGAAGGTCTTCCCGTGCTCGACATGACGCGCGCGCTCCCGTACGTGCACGAGCGCGGCGCGCGGCTCATCGGTCCCAATTGCCCCGGCCTCATCTCCCCCGGGAAGAGCAAGGTCGGCATCATCCCCGGCAGCATCTGTAAGCCCGGCAAGATCGGCGTGGTGTCGCGGAGCGGCACGCTGACCTACGAGATCATCCATCAGCTGTCGACGCAGGGGTTCGGGCAGTCGACCTGCGTCGGCATCGGGGGCGATCCGCTGATCGGCACGAACTTCATCCACTGCCTTACTGCGTTCGAGGCCGATCCCGAGACCGCCGCCGTCGTGCTGATCGGCGAAATCGGCGGCACCGACGAGCAACAAGCCGCCGACTTCGTGAAAGACGAGATGAAGAAGCCGGTGGTCGGCTTCATCGCCGGCCAGACCGCGCCGCCGGGCCGCCGCATGGGTCACGCCGGCGCGATCATTTCCGGATCATCGGGTACGGCCGCAGAAAAGATGGCTGCACTGAAAGCGGCAGGAATCAGCGTGATGAAGCGGCCTGCGGATGTCGTCCCCTTACTGAAAGAACGCCTGTAAACGCGATTACACGCACTTGCACGCATTCAAGGATTCCATGCTCACCTTAGCCATCATCAAGCCCGATGCCGTGACGGCACGGCATACCGGAAAAATCATTGCCCACCTCGAGGCCGAAGGTTTTCAGATTCGCGACGCCCAAATGGTTCGGCTTACGAAGGAGCGCGCCGAGTCGTTCTACGAGGTCCACAGGGAGCGTCCCTTCTTTCGGCCCCTCGTCTCGTTCATGACGTCCGGACCGGCGCTGGCGCTGGCGCTCGAGCGTGACAACGCGGTCGCGCACCTGCGGAAAGTCATTGGCGCCACCGACCCGGCGCAGGCCGAGCCGGGCACGATTCGCAAGCTGTACGCCCAGTCCAAGGAGCGAAACGCGATTCACGCGTCCGATTCGCCGGAAAACGCCGCACGCGAAGTGGCCTTTTTCTTTCCTGCACGACGTTAGCTGTAGTGCCGTTGACGCAAGTACCACAAGGGTTTAGCTTCGCTGACCATGCTGCGGGTCGATCTGCGAGAGTTGGCCCAGAAGGGGGCCGTAGAGACCCGGGGCGAGCTCAAGCAGGGCGACCCGGCGCTCGAGGGCACGGACATCAGATTGCAGCGGCCCGTGGTCGTCAACGGCCGGCTGCAGGCCATCGGCCATGATCGGTTTTATTGGCAGGGCACGGCCCACACGGTCGTCGAAAGCGAGTGCAGGCGCTGTCTGACGACGGTCGCTACGCCCCTGGATCTGCAGCTCGGGGCGTTGTTCACCCAGGACGGGGAGGCCGCGGACGACCCGGACGCCTATCCGGTGGCGCCCGATGCGACCGAAATCGACGTGACTCCGGCCGTACGTGAGGAGCTCGTGCTGGCCGCTCCCCGGTACGCGGTGTGCCGTGAGGACTGCAAAGGGATCTGCCCGCAATGTGGCAGGGACTTGAACGCCGGCCCCTGCGACTGCAAGCCGTTCAGCGATACTCGCTGGCAGCCGTTGAAGGCACTCAAGGACAAGCTCCGCTCTTAACCTAAGGACCGATTGTCATGGCCGTACCGAAGCGCAGAACCTCGAAGCGCAAGAAGCGCGCGCGCCGCACCCACTACAAGGCCGTGCGGCCGACCCTGCAGCCCTGTCCCCGCTGCGGGGATATGAAACAGCCCCATCGCGTTTGCCCGACCTGTGGCTATTACAACGGTGAACAGCGAGTCACCGTCGAGGACTGATGATCCGCATCGCGTTGGACGCGATGGGTAGTGACAAAGCCCCCCAGGTCGAGGTGGAGGGTGCGGCGCAGGCGCTCAAGGAGCTGCCGCCCGAATTCCACCTGCAGCTCGTGGGACGCAAGACCGACATCGAGGCCGCCATGGGGCGCGTCGGCGAGCTCGATCGCAGCCGCGTCGAGATCGTCGACGCCCCCGATGTCGTCGGCATGGGCGACAAGCCGCTCGCGGCAATCCGCGGCAAGCCGAAATCTTCGATCGCGGTGGGGCTCGGCCTGCAAAAGAAGGGCAAGTCGGACGCGTTCATCTCCGCCGGCAATACCGGCGCCGTGATGGCCGCAAGCACGCTCCTGCTGCGACTCCATCCCGGCGTCCAGCGCGCCGCGATCGGCGCGCTCTTTCCCAGCGCCGGTCAGCCCGTCCTGGTGGTCGATTCCGGCGCCAACATCGACTGCGACGCCCGCGAGCTGGTCGGATTCGCGCATCTCGGCTCCGTGTACGCGCGCGACGTGCTGGACCGACCCAGTCCCACCGTCGGCCTGCTGAACATCGGTGAAGAAGACGAGAAGGGAAATGCCGTCGTCAAAGAAGCCCATCAACTCCTCAAGCAAACTGCGGGACTCCACTACATCGGTAACGTCGAAGGCCGCGATATCCCGGTGGGGGAAGCGCGTGGCCAGCGTTTGGACGTCGTCGCCTGTGATGGATTCGTCGGGAACGTCGTTCTCAAGTTCTACGAATCCGCCGGGCGCGTCTTCGTTTCGCTGATCAAGCGCGAAGCCCCGGACGTGCTGCAGCGCCCCGAGATGACGAGCGTTCTCCGCGTGCTCGATTATGCGACCTACGGCGGCGCGCCATTGCTCGGCGTCCAGGGAGTCGTGATCATCTGTCACGGCGCCTCACCCGCCAAGGCGATCAAGAACGCGATTCGCGTCGCGGTCCAGGCGGTGCGGAGCCACCTGTCTGAAGACATCGCCAGCGAATTCGCTCAAGACGGGAAAATCCCCGCGTGAAACGTCCCTTTGCCGAGCTGTGGGGCACCGGCAGCTACGCGCCGCCGCGGGTCATGAAGAACGAGGAGTTTTCGAAGTTCCTCGAGACGTCGGATCAATGGATCCAGGAGCGCACCGGCATCAAGGAACGGCGCATCTCGACGAAAGACGAGACGAACGCATGCATGGGTAAAGCCGCCGCGCTTCAGGTCCTCGAACAGACGGGGCTCACGCCGCTCGACATCGACGCGATCGTCTATGCAACCGCGTCGCCCGACCGGCTGCTGCCGTCTCAGGCGTGCGACCTGCAGGCGATCCTCGGCGCCAAGAACGCGGCGGCATTCGACGTCGGCGCGGCGTGCTCCGGCTTTATCTTCGCCCTGAGCACCGCCGAGGGCATCATCGCGGCGGAGCAGGCCGAGCACATCCTCGTGATCGCGGCTGAAAAGCTCACCAGCATCATGGACTGGAGCGATCGCACGACCGCGGTGCTGTTCGGGGACGGCGCGGGCGCGACGATGGTGCGCAAGAGCACGAACGGCCGCGGCATCTTGTCGGGCTACCTGAAAACCGACGGCACCCTCGCCGAGCTGCTCTACCGGCCGGGTGGCGGCGCCACGCATCCGCCGAGCGAAGAGCTGCTCAAGGACCACAGCTACTACATCAAGATGGCGGGCCGCGAGGTCTTCAAGGCCGCCGTGCTGTCGATGGCGGACGCGTGCGACCACGCGCTCGAGCGCGCCGGGTTGCAGGCCGCCGACATCGATCTGCTCATCCCCCATCAGGCCAACATCCGCATCATCGAAGCGACCGCCAAGCACGCCGGGATGCCGATGGACAAGGTCTACGTCAATGTCGACCGCTTCGGCAACACGTCGGCCGCATCGATCGCGATCGCGCTCGACGAGGCGGTGAAGTGCGGCCGGCTCAAGCCCGGCATGACGGTCATGTTTTGCGCGTTTGGGGCCGGCTTCACTTGGGGTAGCATGGTCGTACGGTGGTAGCCACCATCTGGCTCTGCCCGGGCCAGGGCGCGCAAAAAGTCGGCATGGGCAAAGATCTGGCGGAGCGATTCCCGGCGGCGCGCGCCGTCTTCGACGCGATCGACGAAGCACTCGGCGCCCCACTGTCGAAGACCATGTTCGACGGCCCCGACGACACGCTCACCGCCACCCAGAACACCCAGCCGGCGATTCTCGCGCACAGCGCCGCCGTGTTCGCCGTCGTCGGCAAAAAGGTCGGTGCCGCGGCGGCCGCGGCCGGACACTCGCTCGGCGAGTACTCCGCGTACGTGACCGCCGCGGCGCTCACGGCGCCCGAGGCGGCCAAGCTCGTGCGCCGTCGCGGCGAGCTGATGCAGAAGGCGAGCGAGGAGCGGCCCGGCACCATGGCGGCCGTCCTCGGGCTCGCCACCGAGGACGTCGAAGCCGCGTGCGAGCAGGCATCGCAGCAAGCCAGCGTCGCGGTCGCCGCGAACATCAACGCGCCCGACCAGACCGTCATCTCCGGCGACCCGGAGGCCGTCACGCGCGCGGGTGAGGCCTGCAAGAAGCGCGGCGCCAAACGCGTCATTCCGCTCAAGGTGAGCGGCGCGTTTCACTCGCCGCTGATGGGCCCCGCGCGCAATCACCTCCAGCTGGCGCTCGAGCGCGCCGCGTTCTCCGATCCGGCGTTCCCGGTGGTCGCGAACGCCACCGCCGAGGCGGTCAAGGACGCGGGCCGGGCGCGGCGGCTCCTGTCGGACCAGCTCACGGCGCCGGTTCGGTGGGTAGAATGCATGCAGCACGCGGCGCGTCTCGGAGGCGAAAGCGCGCGCTTCATCGAAATCGGCCCAGGCGCCGTGCTCGCGGGCCTCTTGAAGCGAATCGTACCTGAAGCGAACGTGGTCAGCCTTGGCACGGCGGATGAGGTGACCACGTTCATGGAAGCAGCATGACCATATGACCACAGCTCGACGGGGAGAAGCAGACCCCGCGGCGCAGAGCGGGACGCGAATGCAGTTCGATCTGACGGGAAAGGTGGCCCTCGTCACCGGCGGGACGCGCGGGATTGGACACGACATCTGCCGTGCCTTCATCGACGCGGGAGCCAAAGTCGCGCTCTGCTCCCGCGACGGCACGGCGGCGGAGCAGACGGCCAGCGCGTTCGGCGAGGGCACGCGCGGCTACGCGTGCGACGTCGGCGTGAGCAGCCAGGTCGAAGCGTTCGCCAAGGCGGTCGAGAAGGATTTCGGCCAGATCGACGTGCTGGTGAACAATGCCGGCTTCACCAAGGACAATCTGCTGTTTCTGCTGAGCGAAGCGGATTGGGATTCGGTTGTGGATACGAACCTGAAGGGGACGTTTCTGATGACCAAGTACGCCGCCCGAGGCATGATCAAGCGGCGCTGGGGCCGGGTCATCAACATTACGAGTGTGGTCGGACTGAACGGCAACAAGGGGCAATCGAACTACTCCGCGTCCAAGGCGGGAATCATCGGCTTTACAAAATCGGTGGCAAAGGAGTTGGCCTCGCGCAACGTGCTCGTGAACGCCATTGCGCCCGGCTACATCGAGACGGAGCTGACCGCGGCGGTTACCCCGGAAACCAAGAAGTACTTCCAGGACAACATTCCGCTGGGACGGTTTGGGCATGGCTCCGACATCGCCGCCGCCGTCCTCTTTCTCGCCTCCGACTTAGCCAGCTACATTACGGGTCAGGTTCTGGTCGTCGACGGCGGGATGGTGATGTGAGCTCTCTTACCTTCGCTGAGGGTTACCCATGGCAATGGACATGAAGCAGCTCGAAGAGAAGGTCAAAGACATTATCGTCGAGGAGCTTGGGGTCGAGCGCGACAAGCTCACCAACGACGCGAGCTTCATGGAAGACCTCGGGGCCGACAGCCTCGACACGGTCGAGCTGGTCATGGCCTTCGAGAAGGAATTCGACATCGACATCCCGGACGAAGAGGCCGAGAAGCTGCGCACCGTCGGGGCGGCGATGAGCTATCTCCATGACAAGATGGGGAAAGGCAAATAGTGACGCGCCGGGTGGCGGTCACGGGGATGGGACTCGTGACGCCGGTGGGAAGCGACGTCGCGAGCACCTGGGCCGCCCTCGTCGCCGGACAATCGGGCGCAGGGCCGATCACCCGGTTCGATTCCGAAAAGCTGCCGGTGCATTTCGCGTGCGAAGTGAAGGGGTATGACCCCCTGCAGTACATCGAGAAGAAGGAAGCCCGCCGCTACGACCTGTTCTCCCAGTTCGCAATGGGCGCCGCGGTCCAGGCGGTGCGCGACGCCTGTCTGGAGAAAAGCCCGCTCGATCCCAAGCGCATCGGGGTGATTATCGGAACGGGCACCGGCGGTATTGCGACGTTCGAAGAGAACATGCGGATGTACATCGAGAAGGGGCCGGACCGCGTCTCGCCGTTCTTCGTGCCGATGTTCATGGCCAACGTCGCGTCCGCCATCGTCTCGATGCGCTTCGGCTTCCAGGGACCGAACTATTGCACGGTCTCGGCGTGCGCCTCCTCCGGGCATGCCCTCGGCGATGCGTTCGATCTCATCCGGGAAGGGAAGGCCGACGTCATGGTCGCCGGCGGGTCCGAAGCGGCGATCACGCCGCTGTCGATCGCCAGCTTCGCCAACATGAAAGCGTTGTCCACGCGCAACGACGACCCGCAGACCGCGAGCCGGCCGTTCGACAAGGATCGCGACGGGTTTGTGATGGGCGATGGCGCCGCGGTCGTGATCCTCGAGGAGTGGGAGCGCGCCAAGGCGCGCGGCGCGAACATCGTTGCCGAGATCGTCGGCTACGGCGCGACCGCCGACGCGCATCACATCACCGCCCCCGCACCCGACGGCTCGGGGGCGCAGGAAGCGATGCGCCTGGCGATGCAGAGCGGCGGTATCCGCCCCGAGCAGGTGGGCTACATCAACGCGCACGGCACGTCCACGCCGCATGGCGACGCGGCCGAGACGAACGCCGTGAAGGCCGTGTTCGGTGACCACGCGCGCAAGCTCATTTTTGGCTCGACGAAATCCATGACGGGGCACCTGCTCGGCGCCGCCGGGGCGTTCGAGTTCGCGATCTGCGCGCTCGCGCTGAAAAACGGTGTGATCCCGCCGACGATCAATCAGTTCACTCCCGATCCCGCCTGCGATCTCGATTCGGCCCCGAACCACGCGGTCCAGCGCCAGGTCGACGTCGCGCTGTCGAACTCCTTCGGGTTCGGCGGGCACAACGTGACGCTGGCGGTCAAGAGGGTCGCGTGAACCTCCGACCTATCGCCGACAAGGTCGAACGCGGCGAGCGACTGACGCGCGAGGATGGCCTCGCGCTTTTTGCATCTGCGGACTTGTTGACGATCGGCCGCCTCGCCGATCTCGCCAACCGGCGGAGGAACGGCGACCGCGTCTACTTCGCGGCGAACCAGCACATCAATCCGACCAACGTCTGCATTCTGCGCAACACCTGCGTCTTCTGCTCCTTCGCACGCATGCCGAAGGAAGACGGCGCCTACACGCGGAGTTTGGAAGAAGTGTTCGCCGAAGCCGACGCCGCGCGGGATAACCCGACGCGCGAATTCCATATCGTGGGCGGCCTGCATCCCAAGCTGAAGCTGTCGTACTACACGGACATGTTTCGCGGCCTCAAGGAACGCCATCCGCAGGTCATGATCAAAGCGCTCACGGCGGTCGAAGTGGCGCACCTCGCCCGGATCGAAGGCATGAGCACGCGCGACGTCTTGCTCGCCATGAAAGAGGCAGGCGTCAGCACCCTCCCGGGCGGCGGGGCGGAAGTCTTCTCACCGGCCGCGCGCGCGACGATCGCCGATCGCAAGCTCACCGGCGACGAATGGCTGGCCGTCCACCGCGAAGCTCATCAGCTCGGCATGCCGTCGAACTGCACGATGCTGTACGGTCACGTCGAAACGATGGAGGACCGCGTCGACCACCTGCTCGCGCTGCGCGCGCTGCAGGACGAGACCTCGGGCTTCCTCACCTACATTCCGCTCGCCTATCACCCCGACCACAACGAGCTGGGCGAAACGCTGGGCCGGACAGGGACCGCGACGAGCGGTTTCGACGATCTCAAGAACATCGCCGTCGGCCGGCTCCTGCTCGACAACATCCCGCACGTGAAGACGCACTGGCCCATGGTGACGCCGTTCATCTCGCAGATCGCGCTGACCTTCGGGTGCGACGACCTCGAGGGCACCGTTGTGTTCGAGCGCGTCTATCACGAGGCCGGCGCGCCGACACCGATGTGGCTGTCGTACGACGAGATCGTCACGCTGATCCGCGGGGCGGGGAAGGAGCCGGTCGAGCGCGACTCGCTCTACCAGACGGTGCGAACCTTCGAGGGCTACGAGCCCGCGTATCGCGCGCCGGTGCGGCCCGAAGGCCCGGCGCCGCAGGGCGCGCTCTTCCAGATCGAGCACCGCGGCACGGCGTCGGCACGGCGCAAGCAGCCAGTGGCGACAGCGGTGGACGGTGCCGAGTGAGAATCGGGCGGATCGGGTACATCAACTGCGCTCCCGTGTACGGCGCGATCGACCGCGGCAGCGTCGAGCTCCCCGAGGGCGATGAGCTCGTCACTGGAACTCCCGCCGAGCTGAACGATCTGCTCGTGGCGGGCGAGCTGGAGGTGAGCGTGATCAGCGCGATCGAATACGCGCGCCACGCCAAAGAGCTCCTGCTTCTGGCCGATCTGGCTATTTCCTGTGATGGGCCGGTACGCAGTGTTGCCGTGTTTGCAAAACGGCCCATCCAGCAGCTGAGTAACCACACCATTCTCCTCAGCGCATCTTCACGCACGTCCGTCGCGCTGCTCGAGCTGCTCTGCCGGGAGTTGTGGCGCATCAAGCCACGGTTCGCGGAGGCTCGCGCTGAGGCGCAGGATCTCGAGAGTCTGGCGGCATTGCCGCACGAGGCGGTGCTCGTGATCGGTGATGCGGCCCTCAAGCTCGCCGCCACCGGAACGTACCCGCACCGCTACGACCTCGGTGAAGCATGGAAGCGCTGGACCGGCAAGCCATTCGTGTTCGCCGTGTGGGCATCGCGACGCTCGGCCGACCTCGGTCGCGTGCGCAAGGCGCATGAATCGCTGCTCGCATCGCGCGCCTGGGGGCTCGCGCATCTGGATGAGATCGCTCAGGAAACGGCCCGGCTCACCGCGCTGCCGATCGCGACCTGCCGCGAGTACCTGAGCGGCCTCGATTACGCCTTCACCGACACGCATCGCGCGGCGCTGAGTGACTTCCTGCGCCGCGCCGGCGTGCCGCAATTCCTGCAGGTGGCCTGATGGTGGATCGCATCGATCGTGCGAGCGCCGAATTCCGGTCCGTTCTCGACCTGTACGAGCGCGCGTCGCTCCTCGAGCTGGGGCGCATGGCGGACGACGTCCGCTGGAAGCTGCATCCGGAGAACGTCGTCACCTACATCATCGACCGGAACATCAACTACACCAACGTCTGCGTCGCCGACTGCAAGTTCTGCGCGTTCTACCGCCGGCCGAAGCACGCCGAGGGATACCTGCTGTCGTTCGAGGAGATCGGCCGCAAGATCGACGAGCTCAAGTCGCTCGGCGGCGTGCAGATCCTCATGCAGGGCGGGCACAATCCGTACATCCCGTTCGCGTGGTATCTCGATCTACTGCGCTACATCAAGCGCCATCACCCCATTCACATCCACGGCTTCTCGCCGTCGGAGATCGACTTCTTTGCCGGTCGCTTCGGCCTGACGATCGCCGACGTGATCAAGGAGTTGATCTCCGCGGGACTCGATTCGATTCCGGGCGGCGGCGGCGAGATCCTCGTCCAGAACATCCGCGACCAGGTCGCGCGCAAGAAGGCCGGCGCCGACCGCTGGCTCGAAGTGATGGAGATCGCGCACGGCCTCGGCCTCCGCACCTCCGTCACGATGATGTACGGCCTCGGCGAATCGAACGCCGACCGCATCGAGCATCTCTTTCGTGTGCGCGAAGTGCAGCGGCGGACGCGCGGCTTCACCGCATTCATTTGCTGGCCGCTGCAGCCCGAGAACTCCGAGCTCGCGCATCTGCCGAAGACCGACGCCGTCACCTATCTCAAGACACAGGCGATCGCGCGCATCGTCCTCGAGGACGTGCCGAACATCCAGGCATCCTGGGTGACGATGGGCATGAAGATCGGCCAGGTCGCG
>DATGEQ010000083.1:0-4678 GCA_035309945.1 Gemmatimonadales bacterium
GAGCTCGACCAGGTCGAGCAGCTCGGGATCGTCCACCAGATCGCATTTATTGAGGAAGACGACGATGGCCGGCACGTTCACCTGCCGGGCGAGCAGAATGTGCTCGCGCGTCTGCGGCATCGGGCCATCGACGGCCGACACGACGAGGATCGCGCCGTCCATCTGCGCCGCGCCCGTGATCATGTTCTTGACGTAGTCGGCGTGCCCCGGGCAGTCGACGTGCGCGTAGTGGCGCTCGGGCGTCGAATACTCCACGTGGCTCGTCGCGATCGTCAGGATCTTCGTCGCATCGCGCCGGCCCTGGCTCTCGCTCGCCTTCGCCACCTGATCGTAGGAGACGTACGTGCCCAGGCCCTTGTCCGCCGACACTTTCGTGAGGGCGGCCGTCAGGGTCGTCTTGCCGTGATCGACGTGACCGATCGTTCCAACGTTTACGTGCGGCTTGGTTCTCTCAAATTTTGCCTTTGCCATTGAATCCTCAAATGCGTGTTAATTGCGTGTAACCGCGTGATCCTGCTTCACGCCTTCTTCACGCCTTTCGGTTCCCAGAGCTCGCGACCGGGATTGAACCGGTGACCTCGTCCTTACCAAGGACGCGCTCTACCGACTGAGCTACGCGAGCGTTCGTCCTGCAGAGCGGGCGACGGGGCTCGAACCCGCGACCCTCAGCTTGGAAGGCTGATGCTCTACCAACTGAGCTACGCCCGCGCGCGCCCGCGCGCCGCGCGCTACAAAGTGGTGGGGGAAGGATTCGAACCTTCGTAGCGCTAAGCGCGGCAGATTTACAGTCTGCTCCCTTTGGCCGCTCGGGCACCCCACCGCGCCCTCGCCCTGACCCTTCCGCTGACAACAGACCCCGCGTGTCACCGCGCGCGGGGTTTGTTGGTTCCTCAACTCGTGTTTGAGCTGACGAAGGGACTCGAACCCTCAACCTGCTGATTACAAATCAGCTGCTCTACCATTGAGCTACGTCAGCTGGTCAAGGCTGAATCCGACAGACTCGTATCTTAGACGGGGCTTGCAACTATGGCAAGGGTAGGACTTCGAACGACTTAGGCCGTTTCAACCGAGGCGCCACTTGGTCCCGGTCGGCGTGTCCTCGATCTCGACGCCTTTGGTCCGCAACTCGGCCCGGATCGCGTCCGCGGCCTTGAAATCCTTGGACTTACGGGCCTGGTTACGGGCCGCGACTCGCTCCTCGACCCACGCCGCGAGTCCCGGCTCGAGAGTGCGGCGGGTCGGCAGGACATCGAAAACCGCCATCACGCGGTCGAGCATCGCGAGCGCGGCCTTCGCGCCGCCGCCGCCCTGATCCAAGGCGCGATTCGCGTCGCGCACGAAATCGAACAAGGCCGCGACAGCGCGCGGCGCATTGAGATCGTCATGCAACGCCGCGCGAAGCTCCGCCTCGACCTTCGCCGCGAGCTGCGACAACGGCTCGTCGCTCTTCTGGCTGCGCGCCTCGCGCTCGAGCCGTTCGCGAAATTCGCCCAGGCGCTTCACTCCTTCCGCGGCGCCGGCGAGTGCTTCGTCATTGAAGTCGACCGGCTGGCGATAGTGCGTCTGGAAAAACAGCAACCGCACCGCCGCCGCATCGATCCCCTGCTCCCGCAAATCGCGCACGGTCAAGAAATTTCCGTGACGCTTCGACATCTTGGTGCCCCGCACGTTCAGAAACTCGCCATGCACCCAATGGCGCGCGAACGGCTGCCCCGTCGCGCCCTCCGATTGCGCGATTTCATTTTCGTGATGCGGAAAGATCAAATCGATCCCACCCGCGTGGATGTCGAGCGTCTGCACGTTGCAGCACTTCGCAATTTCGGACAGCGACATCGCCGAGCACTCGAGATGCCAGCCCGGACGCCCGCGCCCAAACGGGGCGTCCCAGGCCGCGCCAACGGCTTCATCTTCCGCATCGGCCTTCTTCCATAACGCGAAGTCGCTGGGATCGCCCTTGGCGTACTCGTCGCTCGCAACGCGAGCACCGACTTTGATCTCGCGCTTGTCGAGCCGAGAGAGGCGCCCGTAGGTCGGAAACTTTGCGATCGCAAAGTAGACCGACCCGTCCTCTCCCTTATAAGCGACACCGCGCTCGAGCAGCGTAGCGACCAGCGCGATCATTTGCGGCATGTACTCCGTTGCCGGCGTGTACACGTGCGCCGGTTTGATCCGCAGGTAGTCACGGTCTTCAAAGAACGCGCGGGTGAACGGCGCGGTGTGCTCGGTGAGCTTCTTGCCGGCCTGCCGGGCGGCCCTGATCGTGCGGTCGTCCACATCGGTCAAGTTCATGACGTGAAAGACGTCGTAGCCGGACTGCTCCAGCCAGCGTCGGAGCAAATCCTCGAACAAGAACGTCCGAAAGTTGCCGATGTGCGCGAAATTCCAGACCGTGGGGCCGCAGGTGTACAGCGTGACGCGCGGCGGCGCGAGCGGCGTGAACGGCTCGACGCGACGCGTAAGCGTATTGAACAACACAAGGTTCGCAGGCGCCGTCATTGACGGCGAAACGTACTAGTGCCTGTCGTGGGTTTCCAGCACGACCTCTTCCAACGACTTCACGCGCACCCGGGACGCTCGGACCGGGAGCCGGTGCGCTCGACACAGCGCCAACGCCGCCTCGACCGTTCGGCCGTTGAGCGGCGCTTCGAGGCCGGACGCCGTGACGCGAAATCCCGGCGGCGCCTCCGCCGGCGGCGCGTCAAGAATGACCTCGAGTACCCGCTCACCAAGCAACGTCGTGAGCGGTCCGGCGCGCACGATCCGTCCCCCGCGAAGCACCAGAACGCGAGCCGCCAGGCGCTCGAGCGCGGCCGGGTCGCGTGAAGCGATCAGGACCGCCACGCCGCCGGCGGCGAGACTCGCGATGCGCCCCCGGAGATCGCGGCGTGCGAACGCATCGAGACCGGAGAACGTCTCATCGAGCAGCAGCACGCGGCGGCCGCCGAGCGCGGCTTGCGCGAGGTTCATGCGGTGCACATCGGCTCGACCCAGCTCCTCCACCCGCAGATCAGCGGCGGGCGCCAAGCCGGCAATCTCGAGCGCCTCCCGCATCAACCCGAGCGGCGCCCGTTCCTCACGCGCGCCGCAGTGCAGGCGCGCGTAATACAACAGAATCTCTCGCACTGTGAGCGATGGCGGAAATACTGCCGCATCGCTTGCGAAACCGGCGAGCCGGCGGGCGGCGGGGTACGTCGCCGGGATACCCCAGATCCGGACCGTACCGGTCCGCGGTGTGAGCGCGCCGGCAGCGATACGCAGCAGCGTCGTCTTGCCGCTGCCCGCCGGTCCCACCACGCCCGCAATCTCTCCCGGCACGAGTCCGAGCGAGAGCGGCCCCAGACCGTGCCCCGTGATCTCGCTCAGCGTCAGTGCGAAGTCCGTCATGGCTTGTGACGCGACACGATGGCGCTCGACAGCAGGATTCCCAATCCCGTCCAGGCAACGGCGTGCAATACCGCACCCAGGTCATGGGCGATGTCGCGATAATGCCAGAGCGCGGGGCCAAGCTCGAGCGCACTGGCGGCCGTGAGACGCAAGACGCCAGGTCGCGCGAGGTCGACCAATCGTTCCGGCGGCACACTCCCCGCGACTGCCATACAGATGAAGAGCGCGAAGGCGGCAGCACTGCCGAACAGGAGCACCGCGCCGAGCGTGCAGCCACCGACGGCGGCGGCGGTCAGAAGTCCCGGCAATAGACCATCGACCCGGCCTGTTGCCACGCAGGCGGTGACGGTGAGAACGGCAGCCGGGGCGAACAGCGCCATCCAACGTCCGGTCGCGATCGCGAGCGACGAAGTCGGATGCGTGAGGGCGACGAGAATCGCCGGGCGATCGTGCTCATGACCGGCCAGGAACGCCGTACCGACGATCGCGCCGAGCGCGCTCGCTTGCAGGACGACGGTGAGGGAGTCGAACCCCTGCTCCCCGAGCCAGAGCAACGCGGCACACAGTGCGAGCAAGGAGATGCCGAAGCGTGTGCGCGCGAGTCGGGGGAAAACGAGAAGGAATTCGGCGCGCGCGCAACGGAGGAATCGCATGGCGGCACGATAAGACAGACAGCCACGGCAACCATTACCGATTTGCCGCAGCGACAATCAAATCATCGCGCGTGCCCCGATGATTGCCTCGACGAGCGGCGTGGAGTCGAACCGCACCGGATCGGTGACAGGAAGCCCCGTTTCGTCCGCGGCCTTGGCCACAGCGTCTCGCGCGGCCGACTCATCCATGTCGTACGTATTGAGACAGATCCCGATCACTGTCGTCGGATGGACCGGCCGCGCCGCCTCTTCGTAGATCCGGATCAGCTCAGGGTAGGACGGAATCTTCACCCACGGCGCGCGGCCGTGATAGTCGCCGATGAAGTCGCGCGTGACCTGATGGCACAGAATCAACGCGTCGGGACAGGAGCCGTGCAACAGCCCGAGCGTCACGCCCGAGTAGCCGGGATGGATCAAGCTCCCCTGGCCTTCGACCAGCACGATGTCGTTGTCCTTGGCGCCCTGCAGCACGAGCTGCTCGGCGGCGCCCGCGAGGAAATCGGCGATCACGGCGTCGACGGCGATACCCCACCCCTCGATGAAGATTCCCGTCTGGCCGGTCGCGACAAAGCTCGTACGATGACCGCGCTTGAGGAGCGCGTCCCGCAGCTGGAGCTGTGCCGTCATCTTCCCGACGTTGC
>DATGEQ010000084.1:0-8207 GCA_035309945.1 Gemmatimonadales bacterium
AACGGCACCGTGTCGGGGTTGGCATGCAACTCGGCCAGCGTCAGTGAGCCGGGGTTGTCCGCGCGCGGATCGTCGCCCAGTTCGGCGAGGAGGCCGAGCGACCAACCCGACCGCATCGGCAAGTTCACGCGCGCGTTGAACACA
Source organism: Gemmatimonadales bacterium (assembly GCA_035309945.1). GTDB lineage: Bacteria > Gemmatimonadota > Gemmatimonadetes > Gemmatimonadales > GWC2-71-9 > 20CM-2-65-7. The sequence continues at coordinate 145 of DATGEQ010000084.1, forward strand.
TCGCTGGTAGCCGAGCTGTGATCGCGCTCGCCCTGATAATCGAGTCGTGAGACGGTAAGCGACGCGCTGCCACCGGCGCCACCGACGGGTTGGCTGGTCGTGCTCTGAAATTTGATCCACGAGCGGCTATCACCCCGCACCTGATCGAAGTGACCAAGCAGGATGCGTGCATCCTCCTCCAGATGCGACACCTGCACGGGCCCCGTCCAAATACTGATCACGCCGCCCGTTGCATTACCATAGAGGGCGGAGGCTGACCCGCGCAGCACTTCGATGCGATCGACTTCGCCGAGCTCGAGGTTGGTGAGCTGGCCTTGCCCATCCGGTAACGTCTGGGGAATGCCGTCGACCAGGATCTTGATGCCGCGCACCGCGAACGCCGAGCGCGCCCCGAAGCCGCGGATGGAAATGCGCTGGTCTTGCGAGAAGTTGTAGCGGTTCGACGCGTAGACGCCCGGAACGCTCGCGAGCGCCTCGTCCAATCCCCACGTCGGCCTCGCGCGACTGATCTGCGCGCGATCGACCGCTTGAACCGATTGCGGAATTTTGTTGAGTGGCAACGCCGCGCGCGTCACCGAGACGGTAGTCGCGGGCAGCGTGTAGGGCTTCGTGGTATCAGGATTTTGAACGAACAGCGCGGTGAGCGATAACAGAGAGCCACAAATCACGCAGATATAATAACCGTGGTAGACGCGCACCGGTGGGGGCTCCTCTCCCCCCCGCAAGACTGCACGGAGCGCGCACCGGATGCCGAAGAGGCCATCCGATGCGCTCCCCCGTTCTGTGGCTATTGACGGCTGCTTGTGGTCGTCGCCGCGTTCGTCAACGACTCCGCCGTCTGCAGATGCTGCCGCAGCGTCGGAAGTGTCGAGGCGATCAAGGTCTTGAGGCTCTGCTGTTGTACCTGGTTCTGCGCGCTCTCCAGGAAACTGATCGCGCGATTGTGACCCTGTACCATTGCGTTTGCGAACGCGGAATCAAACGCCGCGCCGTGGAGCGTGCTTAGACGCGCCATGTCGCCACGATGCGTGGCGTCCTGGCCCTGATACTGGCCTTGGCCGTAGCGGCCGTTGGTGGTATCACGCTGGCCATACTGACCCTGCGTCGTATCGCTGCGCGGATAGCTCGAATACGTCGAGTCGTTGCGGCGCGTCGAATCCGTCCGCTCGTTGTCCATCATGCCGTCGCGTCCCAACGTCACGCCGAGCTTCTTGGCGAGGGCCACGACCTTCTTGTCGTTGGCCTGGTGATCGCGCACGATCCGCGAGCCGAAGGACTTCACTTTGGCGTCCGACGCGTTCCGCTGCACCAGCTTACCAACACGAATCTCCATCTGATTGACGCGGTGCATGCGCATCAGGACCATGTTGTCGGACAGCTGCGTGTACTGATTGTTCTGACCGTTGTACTGATTCCCATCCTGCTTGCTGCTGTCTTGCGGGTTCTGTTGCTGTGCCTGTGTCGTATCCTGTGCCGCCGCGACGCCCGCCCAGAGGGCCATCGACGCGACAAGGAGGGAAGCCGTGGTAAGGTGCCGCCGCATAAACTCTCCATGTGCCAGGTATGTCGTGGCATACCCGAGGATCACACGACGGTTCTGGGGTTAACCCAGAGAAATCATGGATTAACTGCGCAGTCCCGGAGATTACATTCCGGTATGAAGGCTTTGGGCCTGTCGCTGGTCGTCATCATGATCGGGTGCGGCCCGCCGCCGCCGCCGGTCACGCCGAACCTGTCGGGGCTCGAGGCGTTACAGGCGTTGGAGGATTCCGGAAAAGACGTCCCTCGGCCTCGGCTGCGACCCGGCGTCGATACCAACGACGCGGCGTCGTATTTCCGATTCGGCGAGCAGCTCGTGCTGTTCAACGACAAGCTCGATACGGCGGAAATGGCGCTGTACTGGGCTTCGCGGCTCGACCCCGCCCTGCCGGAGCCGTTCTTCGTGCGGTCGCTGATACCGCTCAGCGCCTTGCGGAGCGATGCGTTCGAGACGTGGCGTCAGACGCGATCGCTGCGATCTATCGACAAGGTCACGCTCACCGAGCGGCAGGTCCGCATCATCGATTCACTGCAGCAGCTGGCGTGGCACCGGAATCCGTTCATGTTCTCGGCGCTTGAGTTCCGCGATGTGCCGCCGATCGGGGGCCGGAGGCACGGTGGAGGTGATCCGATACGGGAAGGCTGGTGGGCATTCTCAGACCGCCGGTTCAGCGCCGCGGAAAGCCTGTTCGCCGTCGGACTGAAGAAGCATCCCGACCAATTTCCGGTGCGCATCTATCGCGCCCGCGCCCTCTTCTACCTCGGCCGCTATGATGGCGCGGTGGCCGAGCTCCAGACGCTGCGCGATACACTCGTCCATACGTTCGAAGCGCACATCTCACCGCTCGTGCTATCGGTGGAGATGCTCGACTTCGCGATCGGCATCGCGCGCGTGCAGCAGGACAGCTTCGCGGCGGCGCGCGCCGCGTTCGAGCGCGCGCTGACGGAGAATCTCGGCTTCTACTGGGCGCATGCTCGGCTGGCGGGAGCCGACCTCGCCCTGCACGACACCGCCGGTGCGATTGCAGAGCTCGAAACGGCGACGCAGCTCGAGGGCCGGGATCCCGTACTCCTCTTCTATAAGGGCGTGGTGCTGCAATCGGTGGGGCGCGCGCACGATGCGCGTGAGCAATTCGAGCGGGCCATCGAACTCGATCCCTACTATGCCGCCCCGTACTTCTGGCTAGCGTTCGGCCAACGCAAGAGCGGTGACACGGTGAGTGCCGTGCTGCGCTATCGGGAATTCCTCTTGCACGCAGCCCGGAACGACCCCGACCGCGAACTGGCGCAACACGCGCTCGATTCGCTCTCGATCACGACGGTCAGCAAGCCTCGTTGACTTAGCGCGTCACTGAAAACGCGACGACGGTTCGCGATCGAAAATGCTCGCCCGGTCGGAGAATGGTCGAGGGGAAGTTCGCGTGGTTCGGCGAGTCGGGGAAATGCTGCGTTTCGAGACACAGGCCGCCGCGGTGCACGTACGTGTGGCCACCTTTTCCTTTGAGCGTGCCGTCGAGGAAATTTCCCGAATAGAACTGCACACCGGGCTCGGTCGTGCTGATGTCGATCGATCGACCACTTACGGGATCGACGAGGCGCGCCGCGTGCTCCAACGGTCCGGGTTGGCGATGGTCGAGGACCCAATTGTGGTCGTAGCCACGGCCGAACCCGAGCTGCGCGTCGGGTTGCTCGATGCGCGCGCCGATCACGGTGGGCGCGCGAAAATCGAACGGCGTTCCCGCAACCGGCGCGATCGCACCAGTGGGAATCAAGGTCGAGTCCACCGGGGTGAACGCGGAGGCGTCGAGCGCGAGCACGTGATCCAGAATCGTTCCGGTGCCCCCGCCATGCAGGTTCCAGTAGGTGTGTTGTGACAGATTGATCGGCGTGGCTTTGTCGGTCGTCGCGTCGTAGTCAAACATGAGCTCGTCGCGATTGTTCAACGTGTAGGTGACGCGCACGCCGAGCGTTCCTGGATACCCTTCTTCGCCATCGCGGCTCACATACTGAAACCTGACGCCGACCGCCGAGTCGTTCTGGAACGGCTCGGCGCTCCACAAGACTTTGTCGAAGCCGCGATTGCCGCCGTGCAGGCTGTTGGGCCCGTTGTTGCGCGCCAGCTCGTACGTGATTCCATCCAGCGTGAACCGCCCGTTCGCGATGCGGTTCGCGTAGCGGCCGACGACCGCGCCGAAGTACGGCGAGCCCGACAAGTATCCCGCCAGGCTGTCGAATCCGAGCGTGACATCGGCGCGCCGGCCATTGCGATCGGGGGTGAGAATCGCGGTGATGATCGCGCCGTAGGTCATGGCGCGCACTTCGATGCCGTGAGAATTCGTGAGCGTAAACAGCTCGACGGCCCGGCCATCAGGGGCAGGCAGCCGGCCAAACGGTGCGCGCGTCACGTGGCTTTGAGCGTCCATGGGTCGTCCAGAGAGGACCGCGAGCGCAGCGATCACGGCGGCGAAAGTGCGCATGTCAACGCAGCTCGAAGATAATGGTTGGTTCGACCGGGTAGCGGCCGAAGTGGGCGCCATAGATCGCCAGGCCACCCGGCAGCGTGTCGCTGACTTCCAGGCGGACGACAATCTCGCCCGCGCGCGCCGCGTCTGCCAGCACGTCAGGCGGCAGCGGCACCCGCACCAGCTCCCCGTAGGAACCGGCCTCGTAAAGGTGGCCGTCGTGCGGCTGCGCGTGCCAGCTGAGAATGCCACGGGAGTCGGCCGGATCGTCGCTCAGGCGACGGCGCCCCGCGAGGACGCCATTGACGCGAATCGTCACCGCGCTCGGGAACGGCGTCTCACCGGTCATGGGATAGCTGTTGGGATTGCGACTGGGATCGTGAAAGCCGCCGCCCCGCATGTAGTCGCCGTTCGCGGCGATCGTGGAATCGCGGTCCTTGCCGTTCAGCCGTTTTGCCGATGCCTCGACGATGAATGTCGCACCGGCCACGGCAGCGGGATCGAGCCCCTTAGGCCATGGAATGCGATACTCGAAGAAACCGCTGCCGGCGCCGTCCAGCTTCAGTCCGCCGAGCACCGACCACTGTTTCAAGCTCCAGCGCGCGCCGCGTACGGCGGCCGCAGGCACGCGCGCGATGCGTGCGCGCCTGCCGCCGGCGAGCGTCACCGTGTCGGGCAGCGAGTCAGCGACGACGAAAGTCGTGAAGTTGTGGTGCAGCGCGAGTCCCTTCCCGTCTTCCAGGCGGACCGTCAGCACGGCAACCGCCGGCTCATCGGGCATCGTCACGGTGACCGGCGCGAGCGGCGCCGTCAGCCATGGCCGATAAGCGATCCGCCGGTCGTACGAGCCGTACTGTTTCTCTTCGCCCAGCGCATTCCAGCCGCGCAGCTCGATCCGCAGCGTGAGGGAGTCGCCGTAGGCCGTGCTGCCGGTCAGAAATGAGGCATACAGCGGCACATCCACGCGCTCGCCCGGCTGTACGGTGCGACTCAGCTCGGGATCGCCGACGGCGATGTAGAGCGGCGCGTGCAGGTCCCGAAGCGTCATACCATCCACGATGCCGCCGAAGCCCGTCTCTTTGCGCGAGCGATCGAAGCGCCAATACCCGTTCCATTCATTGATGACGTCGTGATGCTCGGTGTACAGCCAACCCGCGAGCTTGGGGTGACGGCGAAACGCATTGATCGCGCGATGGTAGTCCCAGCTCCAGTCGACGTCGCCGGTGCTGCCCTCGTATCCCCACACGTTGCCGAATTCGGAATTCAGCATCGGCTGATGATCCTGGCGCCACGGCGTCTCGAAGTTCCATTGCGCGCCGGCGTACGTGCTGTCGCTGATGCGCTGCACGTGCTGCTCCCAGCGCCAGCCGGGCAGGTATTCGTGCCACGAGTTGAGATCGGTTTGCGTGTGCCCTCGGCCGCAGCACGGCGAGTTGTCTTCTACCAGTCGTGTCGAATCGAGCGACTTCGCGAGCGCGTAGTCGGCGGCCACGCGCGCTCGCGTCGCAGGAAGGTAGCGCGCGCTGTCGCCCGTGCCGGTCAAGAGTCCCCATGTCTCGTTGTACAACACCCATGAAAAGATGGCCGGATGGTTGTAATCGCGGTCGATCATCTCGCGGAGCGCGAAGTCGTGCTCGTGAAAGGCGTCGGAGTCAGGCTGGCCCCACCAGTTGGGAATGTCCGCCATGATCAGCAGGCCGAGGCGGTCGGCCCAGTAGAGCTTGCGAGGGGCCTCGATCTTTACGTGCTCGCGCAAACCGTTCAGTCCGATCTCGCGCGCGCGGAGAATTTCGTCGCGCAGCACGCTGTCGGTGGGGAACGTGTAGTAGCCGGTCGGATGGTATCCCTGATCGAGCGCGAGCTGCAGGAAGACCGGCGTGCCGTTCAGCGCGACATAGGGATAATTCGTCCCCGGCAAATCGACGACGCCGATCGTGCGCATGCCGAAGTACGTCTGCACGCGATCCTCCACCAAGCCCGGCGCCGACACGCTCGCGGTGACCTCATGGAGAAACGGGTCCGCAAGCGACCAGCGGTGCGCGTTGGGCAACGCGACGTCAAGCTCGGCCACGCTGTCTCCGCGCGGAATGCGCTTCGCCACCACCGGCTGACCGTCGCGATTCGTGAAGGCGAGACGGAGATCGAGATCGCGCGGCGCGGGCTCGAGCAGTCGCACAGCAACGCGCACGCCACTCAGGTCGTCATGCGGCGTGAAGTGCACCGCCGCGAGCGGCGCGCTGCCGCGCGCCTCGAGGTAGACGGTTTGCCACATGCCGCGCGCGGGACCGTAACCCTGCTTGCCTTCGAGCTTGAACGGATGCGGCGTATCATCGACGCGCACGACGAGCCGCTGCGCGCCGCGCCGTACGAGCGCCGTCAGCTCGAGCGCGAACGGCGTATACCCGCCCTGATGCTCGCCGAGTTTTTGCCCGTCGAGCCAGACGGTGGTACGCCAGTCGCAGGCGCCGAAGACGAGAAACACGCGACGCCCATGCCACGCAGCGGGAATGGTGATGTCGCGCGCGTACCAGCCGATGTCGGCGCTGTCCGGTACGCCGGAGAGCGGCGCGCCCCAGGAAAACGGCACGACGATTTCGCGATTGCCGGGCAACGTGCCCGCGGGCCAGCCGAGGCGCTCGCCAGAGTCGCGCGGATCGAATGCAAAGCGCCACCGCCCGTTCAAGTTGAGCCATTCGGCACGTTGAAAATCGGGACGAGGGTGTTCGGGCAGCGGGATCTGGGCATGGATGATGCGTGGAGCCGTGGACAAGCAGGCGGCGATGAGCAGAAGTCGCATGGTCAGGTAGACTAGCGCGCCGCGCAAACTCTGCAACGGCCAAGTCCCGACGTGATGAGTATCACAAGCGAGGTCGCAAGGTCGTGGGCACGATTTCACTACGGAAGCTCGTAACTGCAGCGCTGCTGACCGCGGCGGTGGTAGCCGTCGCGTGCCAGAAGGGCGGCACGGTTACGGGCGCGCCTCCTCCTCCGCCCCCCCCGCCGCCGCCCCCGCCGCCGGCTTCGGCGTTCAACCACGTGTTCATCGTGGTCGAGGAGAACACGAACTACGCGAGCGTCATCGGTAATTCGTCGATGCCGTACCTGAACGGCCTGGCGCAGCACTACGGCCTGGCGACGCAATACTATGCCGACACGCATCCATCCATCGGCAACTACTTCATGCTGATGGTCGGCGACACGATCACCAACAACGACACTTACTCGGGGCCGCTCGTGGCCGAGGACAACGTCGTCCGCGAGCTCCTCAAGGCGGGCAAGACGTGGAAGTCATATGCGGAAAGCCTGCCGCACGTGGGCTACACGGGCCCGGACATCGGGAAGTACGCGCGCAGGCACAATACGCTCGCGCTGCTGGCGGATGTGGCGAATGACTCAACGCAAGTCAAGAACCTCGTGCCGTTCACGCAGTTCGCCACGGACCTGGCGAGCAACACGCTGCCGAATTACGCGTTGATCGTGCCGAACACGTGCGATGACGCACATGACTGCCCGCTGAGTACGGCGGACGGCTGGCTCCAAACGAACATCGATCCGTTGATCAAGAGCGCGCAGTTCCAGAAGGACGGTGTGCTGATCATCACGTTCGACGAGTCGGCGAGCGACAACGTGCACGGTGGCGGGCGGATCGTGTGGGTGACGGTGAGTGCGAAGGCGAAGCCGGGGTATCAATCGACTACGGTGTATCAGCACGAAAGTACGCTGCGGACGAGTCTCAGCCTGCTCGGCGTGAAGGCATTTCCGAACCACGCGGCGGGGGCGCCGGATATGAGCGAGTTCTACACGCCCTGAAGTCTTCGGCGCACATGACTTAGAAGCGCGTGCCGATCCTCCGATAGGCGATAACGGTCCTTCGGTAGCCGATGACGGTCCTTCGACAGCCGGTGACAGTCCTTCGATAACCGGTGACGGTCCTTCAACAGCCGATGACGGTCCTTCATCCGCCAGTGACGGTCCTTCAACAGCCGGTGACGGTCCTTCGCGAGCCGCTGACGGTCCTTCAACAGCCGGTGACGGTCCTTCAACCGCCGGTGACGGTCCTTC
>DATGEQ010000085.1:0-24127 GCA_035309945.1 Gemmatimonadales bacterium
CCGGTGCACGCGGGACTCACGTACCAGCCCGACTTCCAGCAGCATCAGTTCGGCTTCACGCTCGGCGGCCCGTTGAAGCACGACAAGGCTTTCTTCTTCGTCGCCTACGACCAGCAGATCTACGATGAGACGAAGCAGAAGGACGCGAATCGCATCGATCCGCTCCTCCGCGCCTGGATGGATACGGCCTATGGCGGCGCGCTCCGCGGCGATTACGGGCCGATCGCGCGCACCAACAACGCGCGCGCCCTGCTGGCCAAGTTCGATTTCCATCTCTCCGATCGGCACCTGGCGTCGATCAAGTACAATTACACGTGGTCGGAGCAGCAAAACGGCACGTTCGACGTCGACAGCTGGGCGCGCAGCGCGAATGGGCTCGAGCAGGACCACTCGAATGCGGTGAACGGCAGCCTGTCTTCGTTCTTCACGCCGCAGTTGTCGAACGAGTTCCGCTTCCAGTACGCGCGTGAGGATCGCCCCCGGCCGTATGACGGGCCGCGCTCCGCCGCGTTGGGCGCCGATCCGACGGGCACCGGCCAGCGCCCGTTCCCGGACGTCGCCATCGGCCCCGACTTCCGCTTCGGAATGCCGTTCTTCCTTCCGATCGACTACTACGACACGCGCGTCCAGCTGCTCGACAACGTGTCGTTCTCCAAGGGGACGCACTTCTTCAAGGTGGGTGGCGAGTTCAACCGCGTGAACTCGGTGCAGACGTTCATCGGATTCGCCAACAGCCGCTACATCTTTAGCTCGGTGCAGAGCTTCCTGAATTACGTCCAGGCCAACAACGCGCAGTACGTGGAGTGCTCCGACGGGAGCTCGAGCGGCGGCGGAACGTGTCCGGGCGGCACGACGGTGACCGGACCGGTCCTGCTCTATCTGCAGCAGGCGGGCGTCAACCGGTCGGTGCGGGATGCCGGCACCCAGCAGATTCCGCAGACCGAGCTGGATTTCTATGCCCAGGACACTTGGAAGCCAAGCGCGCGCCTTACGATCAACTACGGGCTCAGATGGTCGGCGCAGCTCGAGCCAAGCCTGCTGTCGCCGCGCGATTCGACGTTCTACGCGGTCTACTACGATTCGACCGTCACGAATGCGAAAGGCACGTTCCGCTTCCCGTCGGACGGCACGATTCCCTCGGACAAGAAGATGTTCCAGCCGCGCCTCGGCATCGCCTACGACCCGCATGGGGATGGCCGACAAGTTTTCCGCGCGAACGCCGGGCTCTACTATGCTCGTATTCCGGGGCTGAACCTTGCGTCTACGCGTTCCACAGACGGCTATCGCGGCGTCACGCTCTTCGGCTCGAGTGCGACGTCGGGATTCCTGCCGCCGCCGACGTTCCCGAATCTCTTCCCGTCGAACGTGCCGTTGTCGTCGGTGGGCTTCCCGTCGGTGTTCGTGTTCGACCGCAACTTCCGGAACCCACGGACGCTGAACATCACCGTCGGTTACGAACGGCAGCTCGGGACGGATCTCGGCTTCAGCCTGAGCTACACGCACGCGCGCACCGATTTTCTGACGCGGTTCATCGACGCCAACGACGCGGCGTTTGGCAGCCCCTGGGGATCGGGCCCGCACGCCCTCGGTACGCTGACGGTCGTCCAGTCGAGCGCGAAGTCCCGCTACAATGGCGTGACGGTCGGGTTGAAGCGCGTGCTCGACCCGAACTTCCAGTTCCAGCTCAACTACACGCTGTCGTTCGATAAGTCCGACGACGACAACGAGCGCGATCCCTTCACGTTCCGCTATGCCGAGGCGAACAACCTCGCGCCCGAGTACAACTGGAGCGATCGCGACCAGCGCCATCGGTTCAACGGCTGGGCGCTCGTGAAGCTGCCGGGCAGTCTCTACATGGATAACCGGGTGAGCTACTACTCCGCGCAGCCGGTCTCGGCCAGCTGCGGACCGACGCCCGCAAATCCGTTTGCCCCGCCCGCGGGTCAACGTGCGGTCACGCCGCAGGATCGGATTTGCGCCAACGGCACCGTGCTGCTGCGGAACACGCTGCGGAAAGACAACGCCTACTTCTCGTGGGACGTGCGGTTCTCGCGTCCATTCAGCGTGTCGCACGGCAGTCAGGTTGAAGCCATGATCGAAATCTTCAACCTCACCGGCAACGACAACTTCCGCGATCCGGCGTACGGCAGCCTGCTGTTCAACTTCGACGGCACGATCCGCAGCGGCTTGGGCGATCCGCGGCAGGTGCAGGCGGGGCTGCGCTGGCTGTTCTAGGGTAGCGGCTCGGGCATAAGCAGGATGGTGTGATTGGGTAGGGGCGCAGCATGCTGCGCCCCTACATTTTTTTATCTACCGTGCCTTTGCCGTTTTCCAACAGTACGACGCCGGAAAACCGTTTGAACTGCGCGCGCCGCTTTTTTGACGCGAACAGGCCGAGAATCTTCCAGAGCCACGCCATTTTGGGCGCGCGTTCGAGTCGCATCGCCTCGTCGAGAATTGGCCGGTACTCCACTTCCTGCCAGCCGCTGGGCGCGAAGAACGCGGTGCCTTCCTCGGGCGCAAATCGCATCGCTGCATTCCCCGACCGCAGCTGGTTGCCCCACGTTCGTTTGAGAAACTCGAGCAACGCCGGCGAGCCGAGGTCGATGAGCCACCAGTGAAACGCTGGCTGCGCGGCGAGATCCGTCGCGAGTGACGTGACCTGTTCGGGCTGCAGATAAACCAGCAGACCTTCGGCGATCACGAGCGCGCGTTTGGCGCTCGCGCCAATGCGTCGAAACAACGCCTGACGCGCGGCGTGGTCGGTCAGGTCGGCGCGGACGAATTCGACGCGGCAGTGGGGGCGCTCGCCGGCAAGCGCTGCTTCTTTATATGACAGAATCCCTTCCAGGTCGACATCGATCCAATGCAAGTCGCGGGGAAGCTCGAGGCGATAGGCGCGCGCATCGAGTCCGGCCGCGAGGTTCAACACCGTGTCGACCGCTTCGCGCGTGACCAGCCGCAAGACGATCTCGTCCATGAGCGCGGTTCGGACGATCATCGGCCACGCCCAGCGGCGCCCTTGCGGCATGGCGGCGAGGATCCGTTCGCCGGCCGGCCCCGCGAGCCGTCGCGCGTACGGGTCGTGGAACAACGCGTCGGGGCGCTCGCTTTCCATCGCTCGGTACATCGCGACCCAGCGAGCCGTATCGGAGACGCTTGTTATGGGATTGGGTGACGGCCCATTCATGCACGCGAAACGTAACCACACCCACTATCTTTCGCCGGGCGAGCCGGTAGCTCAGTTGGTAGAGCAACGGACTTTTAATCCGTAGGTCCCGGGTTCGATCCCCGGCCGGCTCATCTGCCTCAGCGGTCCTTCATCACAGCTTCACATAGCGCGACCCAACATCCTACTCTGTGCCGATGCCCGATAGCGCGCTGTTGATCGTTCGGCTGACCGACTCGTTCGGCGACTTCTGGCCGCTGCTGGCCCAGGAGCTGGACGCTCCGCTCGTCGAATGGCGACCGGGCGAGGGCGAGCCCCCACCGCCCGGCGGCGCAATCGTGTTGCTCGCGGCGGGCGGCGCCGAAACCGACCTGCCGGCCTTCATTCACCGCCTGAACGTTCCATCGGATCTGCCGATCGCCGCGATCGGCGCGCTGGCCAGTCACCGCCTGGCCGCGCAGGCCGTCGCCGCTGGCGCGGCGGACTACTTCGCTCTCCCCGACGACCGCGAGGCGCTCCGCGAAGTCGTCGCTGCCGCTCTGGCCCGGCGGCGCGCAGCCCTCGCCCGCGCCACCTACGCGCGCCTCGAGGCCGAGGCCCACGCGTTCCGCGAGATCATCGGCGAGAGCCCCGCTCTGCGGGCGACGCTGGAGCGCGCCGCTCGCGTCCTGCCACACGCCGACGCCACGGTCCTGATCACCGGCGACACCGGAACCGGGAAAGAGCTGCTGGCGCGAGCGCTTCATTACGGCGGGCCGCGCGCCGCCGGGCCGTTCATCGAGCTCAACTGCGCCGCCATTCCCGCGCAGCTGCTCGAGAGCGAGCTGTTCGGGCATGAGCGCGGTGCGTTCACCGACGCGAAGACCGCCAAGCCGGGCCTCTTCGAGGCTGCGGACGGCGGCACGCTGCTGCTCGACGAGATAAATCGCCTGGCGCCCGAGCTGCAGTCCAAGCTGTTACGCGCGCTCGAGGAGAAAACCACCCGGCGGCTCGGCGCTACGACGAGTCGCCGCGTGGACGTGCGAATCATCGCCGCGACGAATACCGATCTGACAGCCGAAGTTCGCGCGGGTCGCTTTCGCGAAGACCTCTTCTATCGGCTCAACGTCGTGAGCCTGCATCTGCCGGCGCTGCACGAGCGCGGTGAGGACGTGCTGCTGCTCGCGGCGGCGTTCGTCAAGAAGTTCAGCGCACAGTACGGCGTCCCGGAGCCCGCGCTGCGTCCCGATGTCGCGCGCGCGCTGGTCGCGCACGCCTGGCCGGGCAATGTCCGCGAGCTGCGCAACGCGATCGAGCGGGCTCTGCTGCTCTCGGCGCCCGGTCAGCTGGACATCGCCGAGCTCGCTCCCGCCGCGCCGATTGCATCCGCAGGCGAGCTGCCGTTTCCGGCACGACTCGATGAGATCGTACGGGCCGCGGCGCGCGCGATGCTCACCGTCACGGGCGGCAATCGCTCCGAAGCGGCGCGCCGCCTCGGTATTTCGCGGTCGCGACTCCAGCGGCTCCTCGATGGCACTGACTCAGAGTGAGACACCTGACCCGTCCCGGTCCACACGGCTCGACGCAAGTGAAGTCGTAGCAATGGTATCGATTGGTCTGCGCCCTGCAGGAATGACCTGCGAACCTCTTTCACGGGGACCTTTGTGATGCGCCGTTTTCTCTTGTTCGTCTGCGTCGCCATCCTGCTGAGCTGCAGCGACAGCACCAGCCCCGGCACGCCCAACGCGCAGCTCCATATCGTGCAGCAGGACACGACCGCGCCGCCGCTCGTCGCGGCGCGGGACAGCTTCTGGGCCGTCGTCGGCCAGGACCGCCAGCTGCGCCTCAACTACCAGGCCCGCACGCCGGCCGATACGGAGGACGAATTCCTCCGCTTCGAAGTCCCCGGCGATGGGCTGCTCCGCAAGCCCGATGGCAGCGCCTTTCAGCCGGGTGATTCGGTTCTCATCACGATCACGGTCCTGGACACGACGAAATTCCAGCTCCGGTTCGAGCCGTCCGGTCTGCAGTTCAATCCGAACAGCCCGGCGCGACTGCAGATTGAATACGATCATGCGAACCACGATTACAACAATGATGGCGTCGTCGATTCCGCCGACAGCACGATCGGACACACGCTCGGACTATGGCGGAGGGAAAACCCTACCGCGGCGTGGTTCCCGCAGAACTCCGTCAAGTTCGAGGAGCTCGAGGAGTTCGACGCCAACATCCTGTCCTTCACCGAGTACGCGATCGCCTGGTAAGGTCTCGTGACGACGGATCTGGGTAGCTCGTGGGCTGACGAATGGGCGTTCTTCCGGGAGATCGAAGGCTGGTCGTCTTCCGGACGTCATCGCGACGTGCTCGACGCGCTCGAGCGGCTACCGCGCACGATTCGCGAGGGCCGCACCCGTAGCGCGCTCCTGGCCGCGGAGGCGAACGGGCGTCTCGGCAACTACACCGAGGCCGCGCGCTGGGCCCATGTGGCCGGCACGCTCGCGCAAAGTTACGGCGAAGCCCATGCCGCACTGCGCGCGCGGCATTATCGCGGTGCGATTGCGCTCCGGCATGGCGACGTCGCGGATGCAGAGGCGCACTTTACCGCCGCCCTCGAGATGGCCCGCGGGCTCCAGGATCACACCGCCGAAGCCCGCGCGCTCAACAACCTCGGCATTCTGGCCAACATTCGCGGCGACTACGAGGACGCACTCGCCGATTATCGGTTGGCGGTCGTGGCCTATCAACAGGTCGGCCACGTGCGCGGTCTCGCCGAGACCCACCACAACATCGGCATCACGCTGCGCGATCAGGGGAACCTGCAGGGCGCGCTCGGTGCGGCAGAGGAAGCGGTGCGCCTCGCGACGCAGGCGGCAGACGAGCAGCTCGTCGCGCTTTCGTCCACCGGCCGGGCGGAGTTGCACGTCCTGCTCGGCGACCCGGCGTTCGCCCACGCCGAGCTCCAACGTGCCGCGCAGCGCTATGCCCGCATCGGTTTCCAGGCCGGCATGCCGGAGGTGTGGCGCGTGGAAGCGGCCGTCGCGCGCGCCAGCCGTGACTTCGGTAGGGCGGTCGCATTGCTGACGCAAGCCGCCGACCTGGCACGTAACCTCGGCAGCACCGACACGCTCGCGGATATCGAGCGCGATCTCGCCGAATCACTCGGCGCGAGCGGCGATGCCGACGGCGCGCAGGCGGCACGCGGCCGCGCCGCCGCCCTGTATCGCAAGCTTGGCGCGCTGCGCGCGGCCGATCGGCTGGAAAGGGAGCGTCCCTGACTCGTTTTGAGCCAGCAACGCTCCGTCCCGAGTCACGGTCAATAGAAGCCTGAAGTTGTAACAGCAACCCATCATTGCACTTACCAATGGTACGACGATTGCCCTCCCGTGCCCGCATCCGCTACTCGTTCGAACATCTCACGGGAGGAGTTATGGATATCAAGACACGTCTTCTGAGCGCGCCCGTCCTGACCGCACTGCTCGCGGCCTGCGCCGACAGCACGGGTGGGCATCTCAGTCTCGCCTTGTCATCGGTTCGCCCGGGGGCACCCGTCGCCAGCTCCGGTCTCTCGAATGTCGCCGCTGCACCCGCCGTCGTCACGGCCGGCGACAGCACCGTGATCACCCTGGCCAACGACACGATCATCTTGCGCAGTGTGCAGCTCGTGTTGCGGAAGATCGAATTGAAGCGCGTCGAGACGTCGGCATGCGACAACATCGACGGCAATGGCGACTGCGAAGAGTTTGAAGTCGGATCCACGCTCGTGTCCCTCCCGCTCGGCGCCGCGGCTACGCAAGCCCTGGTATCGGTCAATGCACCGGCCGGCATGTACGACAAGCTCGAGTTCGAAATCCATGCGCCGGAGTCGTCGGATGACGCGGCCTTCATTGCGGCGAATCCGGACTTCGCCGGCGTGTCCATCCGCGTGACGGGAACGTACAGCAAGGCCGGTACGCGCAGTGATTTCACGTTCACCTCTGCCGTTGACGCGGGCGAAGAAGTGGAGCTCAACCCCCCGCTCACGGTCACGGATGGCCAGCCGGCGAACCTGACGTTGCGCTTCGACGTCTCGACGTGGTTCCTGGACGGCACCGGGACGGCGCTGGTCGATCCGGCGTCCGCCAACAGTGGCCAGCCCAACGAGAGCGTCGTGACCGGCCATATCGAGTCGTCCTTCCAGGCGTTCCGCGACGACAACCACGACGGCCACGACGACTCCGGGGTGGATAACTAGCGGGGAAGGGTCTTATCGACCCGGTTGTCAGGTGAGGGCATCGGAGGCAGATTCTCTCCGATGCCCTCCATCGTTTGGATCGATGGGACGTGGTACGACCGCGGCAGCGCGGTCGTTTCTGTGTTTGACCACGGCCTGCTGTATGGTGATGGCGTGTTCGAGGGCATTCGTGCCTACGGCGGCCGCATTTTTCGGCTCGACGCCCACCTGGAGCGACTGTACAACTCGGCGAAGGCGATCTGGCTCGAGATCCCAATGGCGCGGGACGCCATGGCGCGCATGGTCGAAGCCGGCGTCGAACGCAGCGGGATCAAGGACAGCTACATTCGGCTGGTCGTGACGCGCGGCGTCGGCGACCTGGGACTGGATCCCCGGAAATGCGCCAAGCCGACCGTCTTCTGCATCTTCGATACGATCAAGCTGTGGCCGCAGGACCGCTACGAAAAAGGACTGACCGCGCTCACCGCCGCGACGCCGATTCTACACCGTGAGTCACTCTCGCCGCGGGTGAAATCCCTCAACTACCTCTCCCACATTCTTGCCAAGGTCGAGGGCATCGCCGCGGGCGTGGACGAAGTGATTATGCTGGACTCCGCCGGTTACGTGGCCGAGGCGAGCGGCATGAACCTGTTCGCCGTGTCCAACAGCACACTCAAGACGCCTCCCCCGTACACGGGGATCCTGCGGGGCGTCACGCGCGACACCGTCATCGAGCTGGGCCGCGAAGCCGGGTATGCAATCGAAGAGCTGCCGATGAATCGCTACGACCTGTATACGGCTGACGAAGTGTTCCTCACCGGCACCGCCGCGGAAATCGTCGGCATCTCCAGGCTCGATGGTCGGTCGATCGGCAAAGGCGTGTCCGGGCCCGTCACGCGGGACTTGGCGACGCGGTTTCGCGCCTACGTGACGCGCGACGACTAGGAAGAGCTAACCCATTGACCGGTCGTGAGCTAAGCCACATATTGTGGGCCCTTTGCGCTCCTTCCCCGCTAGAGGTGAGCCATGTCATGGCGAGTGATTGCGCATGGGGACCAGGTTTGGCACGTGGATGCGGTCGCCGAACGTCGTGCGAATACGGCCGCTTGGCAGCTGGTGTTGTCGTTTCGCGCTGCTTCTGAGCCGCTCCAGCACGCTCCGGTCGCGGAAAGCAGTCAACGGGGCAGCGTCGGGCGGCGGTCGTTTTGGACTCCCTATCCACTGGAAGCCACCTCGAAGTCGTCGCTGTTCATCCAGGCCGAGCGCATTTCCGACGCCGCGCTCTCGCAACTGCTCGCGGAGCGTCTGGCGTGAACGGGGGGGGCGGCAAGGGGACCAGGGGGAGCACGGCCAACCTGCAGGACCTGCGGCGCGTCGTTCGCGCCGTGACGCGACTGCGGGGTGAGACGGTCAAGAATGTCACAGTCCGCTCGGACGTGCGGCACGTGAAGGTGGAATTCGACAGCGGGCTGATTCTGGTTGTGTCAGCGGAGCGCGATGAGCAGGGGCGCCCGCATCTGGAAGTCGACGTCGTGGAAGCGGCGCAGGATGGGAGCGTCAAGCAGCAGATCGAAGTGCGGTTCGACTGAGGTTACCGAGTGCCGGACGAGCGGCTGCGGTTTCAGGAGTTCGGGTTTCAGCGCCTGGCAAACGGGCGCTGCCGCGCCAAGGTCGTGCTGACGTGGTCCGATGGACGGCGGTTCGAAGGATCGTCCGACGGCGTCTCGTCGCAGACCGGTGAGCTGCGGTGCTGTGCGGTTGCAGCCGTGAACGCCCTGGAACAGGCGGTCCAGCCGCGACTCACGTTCGAGTTGTTGGGCGTAAAGGCGGTACGAGCGTTCGATGCGACTGTCGTGATTGTATCGCTGTCGGCGCGCGCGCAGGAGGCGACGCGACTCGTGGGGTCGTGTTTGACGGAGGTCGATCCACCCCGCGGCGCGGCGCTTGCAGTCTTGAACGCCACAAACCGTTTACTTGGGAATTATCTGGCGACACGATGAAGACGCTGACCGCATTCTCGCTTTCGATGATCGGCGCAGCGGCGATCGCCGCCTGCGGTGGTGGCCATATCCCCCCGGCTCCGGTCGCCCCCGTACCGCAGCCCGCCGTGTCCGCCACGCCAACCCGCGACAGCTCAGCCGTACAGTTCGGCACCGCACTCGCGCGCGTGGAACAGGACTCCGCCGCCGATCAGTCGGCACTGGACAGCCTGCACGAGCGCCCGGCCGATTCGCTGCCCCCGCCGCGCACGAACGTGTCGGTTCGCGGAGAGGACGTCCGCCAGGAGGCCGCGAGCCTGTTCGGCGGAGAGACCGCGACCTTCGATATCGACGTCACGAGCTTTTCGGGCAACCGGCGGGTCCTCGAGTACCTCGAGTTCTTCCAGCTCGATGCCCGCGACCGCTTCGAAATCTGGCTCTCACGCCTCGGCCGCTACGAAGGAATGATTCGCGAACGGCTCCGTGCACGCGGACTTCCCGAGGATCTCGTTTATCTCACGTTGATCGAGAGTGGGCTGTCCAACACCGCCGTCAGCCGGGCGCGTGCCGTGGGGATGTGGCAATTCATGTCCTCGACCGGCCGCCTCTACGGATTGCAGATCGATCCGTGGGTAGACGAGCGTCGCGATCCGTTCAAGGCCACCGATGCCGCGGTCAACCACCTGCAGGACCTCGTCCAACGCCTTGGCAGCGTCTATCTGGCGGCCGCGGCCTATAACGCCGGCGCGGGACGCGTCGAGCGCGCCATCGCACGGCTGCCCGGTGAGACCGACTCCGTAGACGATCAGACCTTCTTCCAGATCGCGAGCCATCGGAGCCTGCGGCGGGAGACCCGAGACTACGTCCCGAAGCTCATTGCCGCGGCCTTAATCGCGAAACAGCCGACGCGGTATGGATTTACCGACATTCAGCGCATGCCGCCCCTCGTATTCGACGAGGTGTCCGTCCCGGATGCGACTGGACTGGACGTGCTTGCTCGCCTGGCCGATACGAGCGTGGCCGCGTTGCTGGAGCTCAATCCGCAGTTCGTCCGCGGTATCACGCCGCCCGGACGGTCGGTGGTGGTCCGCGTCCCCCGCGGGATGGGCGCCCAGGTGGCCGAGCGGTACGCCGATCTTCCGGTGACCGAGCGAATCACGTTCGTCGATCACTACGTCACCTATGGCCAGACGCTTTCGAGCATTGCGCAGCGCTACAAGGTGACGGTCACGATGCTCCAGGCCGCTAATCCTCGCCTCAAATCACATGCGCTGCACGTGGGTCAGCGGGTGATCGTCCCGATGAGCGGCCGGATCGTGCCGCGCGGGGCATGGAGCAATCCCCCCGAGCCACGAGTCCGGGTGCGCAGGGTATCCAGCCATGTGCGCGACGTCAGCAGTGCCGCCCCTGCCGAAGACGGGTCTACGCGTCATCGTGTGGCCGCCGGCGAAACGGCGAGCGGCATTGCCCGCCAACACGGCATCGGACTGACGGCCTTGCTGGAAGCGAACGATCTGACGATGCGGAGTGTGATCCGGCCCGGCGATGTGCTACTGATACCGAGCCGGTGACGCCTTCGGAATGATCAATGATCATTGTTCAATGATCATTGATCATTCGTTAATGGTGCCGGAATCCCTTCATAACTTCCGACTCATAGCCGTTCGCAGGATCGCGACCGGCCCCTAACAGCTGTTCGACTTTGGCCGGACCACGGTTATAGGCGAGGAGCGCCAACTGCATGTTGGCCGGGTACCGGTCGAGCAGATCCCGCAAGTAGCGGAACCCGATCCGCAGGTTCGTGTCCCGGTCATACAACTGTTGCGTCGTGAGCCCCGGCTCGTACAGCCGCGCCGTGCTGGGCAATACTTGGGTAAGGCCAACGGCACCGACGTGGCTCATCGCCCGCGGATTGAAGCCGGACTCCACCTTCACAAGGCGGAATGCCAGCCCGGGGTCAATTCCCTCGCTCAGCGCAACGTCATAGACTGCCGTCGCCATATCGGCCGGCAGGCGGTAGTACGTCGAGTACTGCATGATCGCATTGACGCGATCGAGCTGCAGCCGGGCGACTTCCAACTCGCCCTGCCTGGCATCAAGCTGCTGCCGGAGCGAGCGCAGTTCACCGAGCAGCTCGGAACCCGATGATGCGGTCCCGGCCCGCTCAGCATCCGCGGTCGTGCCACCGGCCCATCCGCCCACGGTACTGACGAGCAGGACGGCCAGTACAATCACGCCTCCGCGCACCACCAGACGTTGAGTTTTCGTTTGCATACTCCTCCCCTCTGAATCAAGCATGCGACTGTTGCGTCAAGCGCTCGTCAATCGGCATGAGGCGCCTTTTTCTTCTCGACGAGCTGCACATCACCGATCACCATGCCGCCATCCACTGCCTTGACCATGTCGTAGACCGTCAGCAGGGCGACCGCGACAGCCGTCAGCGCTTCCATTTCGACACCGGTCCGCCCGACTGTGCGCACCTTCGCCCATACCCTGACCCCCGGTAGCGCCTCGGCCAGGCTCGCTTCGACCTCGACATGGTCGAGGCCCAGCGGGTGGCAGAGCGGGATCAGCTCCGCTGTGCGTTTGGCTGCCAGCGTCCCGGCTACTTCTCCCACGGCCAGGACATCGCCCTTGGCGACCGTCTGCTCGGCAACCTGCCGGAAGGCATCCGGCGACATCCGAATCGTGCCGGTGGCGACCGCCGTGCGGTCCATAAGCGGCTTGTCGCCAACATCTACCATCTTGGCGCGGCCAGACTGATCCAGATGTGACAGCTTCATGAACGTCGCATCACCTGAAAATCTTCGGCCAATACGGCCGCTAGGAGCTGCGGGTTCACATTCCCCTGAGCCAAATCGCGCGCATCCAGTACTCGTGCGATCGCTTCGACCAGCTTCTCGGTATCACCGCCTCGCCGAACTTCGCTGCGGAGCTTGGCCGCAAGTGAGTCCAGCATGTCGGTAAAGCCGCCTCGCGCCTGAAACGGCACTTGGCCAAGCGCGAACAGCCACGGAGCCTCCAGAAATCGTCCTGCCTGATCTCCGCCGGGCTGCCCGGAGTGGAGGGCCGTTGTCGCAAAGAGCTTGCCAATGCACCCCGCCGAAGCTGTAACTCGTTGTGACAGTTCATCTTCGTTGGCTAAACCCAGCGTTTGCTGCGCAAAAGCTGTCACGTCACTGTCGGCGATTCGCGCCACACGAACCAGCACAACACGCGACAAAATCGTCGCAAGCAGGGCATTCGGATCGGCCGCCGTCAGGATGATGACCGAATCCGCAGGCGGCTCCTCGAGCGCCTTGAGCAGCGCGTTGGCGGCGACCTCAGTCCCCAGCTGAGGAATCAGCCGCTCGGCATCGCCGACGATAAACACCTTCTTCTTACCGATCGCGGGCGTCAGCGCCAGCCGTCGCGCCAGGAGGCGCACTGCCGCGACCGAGTGCATTGCCAGCCCCGCGACGGGTGGATAGATCGGCTGCTCCCGCCGGGCCGACATTTCCTCCGCCAGCGCGTCGGCGACAAGGTCGATCTGCTTGTCGGCATCGGCGCCGCTCCCGCTACCAATACCGCGTTTGCTCAGCTCTAACGGCACAAACCAGTGCACATCCGGGTGCTGCAACGAGAGCACGAGCCGGCAAGAGCGACACTTGCCGCATGGCTCCATTGGCGAAGCCGGTGCCTCACAATGGATCAGCTGAGCGAGCCACAGCGCGAGACGCTGCTTGCCGACGCCACGCGGGCCGGCAAACAGCAACGCTTGCGGCAGTCTTGTGGAGGCGTGGGCGCCCGCCAGTCTGGTCTTAACCCTTTCGTGCCCGATGAGGGGCGGCAAAGGCATGGCGCAATCTAGTCATGGGGTCGGTGCGCGGCGCCACTCCGTGGTGTAAGCCATTGTAACACAACATAGTACGCTTGTTGCGGTGGCCTTGCGCCCACATAAATGCAATAAAATCAAGCAAGTACGGTGCGAAGTGAGGCCGCACTCGCAGGATAATATCGATATTATCGATTTCTTTCGGTGCTTGTTCGGTCTTCGCAGTGTCGGACGCCTAAAGCGGGTATAGGTGACTAGGACGACGCTCGGAGCGCTGCCGGGCTGATGAGCCCATGCCGCGTGGCGTAGAACGTGAGCTCTGCATTCGAACGCATGCGCAGCTTGTGTAGCAATCGCGCGCGATACGTCGTGACGGTCTTGGGCGAGAGCCCCAGCTGACGGCTGATTGCCGTGATGGGCCGACCGGCTGCAAGCAGGCGCAGAACTTCCAGCTCGCGATCCGACAGTTGCTCGTGCGGTGCGGGGGGAGGGCCACCGACAGCGTCCGCCACGACGTCCGCCATCATCGGGCTCAGGTACTTGTGGCCTGCCATCACGCGCTCGAGAGCCCGCAACAGCTCTTCGGGCGCCGACTCTTTAGTCAGGTATCCAGACGCGCCCATCTCGAGCATGCGCAGTGCGAGCTGGTCCTCGGGAAACATCGTGAGAATCAGCACGGGCAGCTGCGGCCGGGCGGCATGGAGCTCCCGCAGTACGTCAAGGCCATGGCGATCGGGCAGGCCCAGATCCAAGAGCACGACATCCCAGCGCTGGTTCAGCGCCAGCGCCAGCGCCTCGGCCGCGTTACCCGCTTCACCGAACTCGACTCCGTCGGGAAATCCGTCCAAAAGTTGGATCAGTCCACGGCGGACAAGGGCGTGATCGTCGACGATCAGGATGCGAATCATCAGGCTGACCCGCTCAAGGTCGGCAACGCAGGGAACCACGCAGTGACGCGGGTGCCGCCGTCGTTGCGCGGCACCACCTCGAGTACGCCGCCGAGCGCCGCCGCGCGTTCGCGCATGCCGAGGATGCCAAGCGACCCCGGGCCCGTTGTCGTCGCTTCGGTGATGCCGCGACCATCGTCGCTGATCTCGAGCGTGACGCACTGACTTTTGAGCTCCAGCGCGATCTCCACCTCCGCGGCTTCGGCGTGCCGCGAAATATTGGTGAGCCCCTCCTGCACGATGCGGAACAACGCCGTGGCGAGCTCCTGCGAGATCGCGCCGCTGGTCGGCAAGATCGTCGTCCTGCACGCGATCCCGGTGCGGTGCGAGAAGTCCTGAGCAAGCCATTCGAGCGCGGCCGGCAATCCCAGCTGATCGAGGATCGGTGGACGCAGCTCCGTCGCAATGCGCCGCACCATCTTCACGAGATCGTCCACCATGTCCGCCGTCTCCACCAGACGACAGCCAAGCGAAGGCGCCTCGCGTGCAACGGCCTCCTGGGCGGCGGCCAGATGAAGCTTCAACGCGGTGAGCGCTTGCCCCAGAGAGTCGTGAATCTCGCGCGCGATGCGCGTGCGCTCGTCCTCGCGAATATCCTGCTGGCGCGTCGCCAGGCTCCGCAGCGCGGTCCGCGAGGCACGCAACAGCTCTTCCGCGCGGCGCGTCTCGGTGACATCGCGCGTGATTCCGAGCAGCGCCTGCACCACACCCGCGCCCTCCCTGTCACGGAGCGGCACCGCCTGTGTCGCAAGCCAGCGACGCCCGCCCTTCAGCCCGATGACCTCGAACTCGAGCGTGCCGGCCTCCCCGGCGAATACGCGGCGGTGCAGATCCAGGAACGCGGCGCGATGCTCGGGCGCGACGACCTGGGCGATCGACTGACCGCGCACCTGATCGATGCTGTCGGCCTCGATCATCGCCAGCCCGGCGGGGTTCATTTCGAGGAGGCGCCCGCGTTCGTCCACGAGCTTTACGCATTCCGGCTCGGTCTCGATAATCGTGCGCAACCGCGCCTCGCTTTCGCGCAAGGCGTTCTCGGCGCGGCGCTGGTCGGTGACGTCGAAGGCCATACCGACGACGCCATCGATCGCGCCGCCGCTCGCGTACAGCGGCTCCACACGCGCGCTGTAGGTTCTCCCTCGCAACGTCATTTCATATGTGATGCCGGTACCCGCGAGCGCGAGCCTATGCGCGGAGATGATGCGCGCGGCCTCCTCGGGGTTCTCGACGTTTGCCGCCAGTTTCTGGCCGTGCGCGGGTTCGATCAGCGGTCCCAGCAGACTCAAGGCACCGCCACGCCGCGATCGGAGTCGCAGGTCCCGATCGGTATGCCACACAATGACCGGCAACTGGTCGACCAGGCGTCCGATCTGATCGGCGGCGAGCGACGCGAACCCACCCGAGGCAGCAAGTGCGGCTTGTTTCACCGTCAAAGCGTAGCTGTTCGCCGATCACGCGTCCAGCACGTCGCGCACTTTGCGCGCTAACGCGTCGGGAGAAAACGGCTTCTGCAGGAAAGCGCTGCCGGCGGGCAGACCGCCATGTTGTACGACGGCATCGCCCGGGTAACCCGACATGTACAGGACCCGGATGCCGTTGCGCTGCGAACCGAGCTGATCGGCCAGCTCGCGGCCCGACATGCCTGGCATCACGACGTCGGTCAGGAGCAAATGAATCGTACCACCGTGCCGCTCGACCACACGCAGCGCGGCGGCGGCGTCGGACGCGGCCAGGACCACGTACCCTTGGGTCTCCAGCGCACGCGTGCTCAACGCCAACACGGCGGGCTCATCTTCGACGACGAGGACGGTCTCGGATCCGCGCGCCGGCCCGCCACGCTGCGAGCCGCCTGGCGCGCCGGTAGGCGTTGTGATCCGCGGGAGATAGATCTTGAAGCTCGAGCCGTGCCCGGGCTCAGAATAGACCGAGATATAGCCACCGCTTTGCTTGACGATGCCGTAGACGGTCGCGAGACCGAGCCCCGTGCCCTTGCCGACTTCCTTGGTTGTGAAGAACGGCTCGAACAGGTGGGCGCGCACCGTCGCATCCATTCCCGTTCCCGTGTCGGTGACCGCCAGGAGAGCATAGGGTCCGGGCACCGAGCCGAGGTGCGCCTGTGCGAACGACTCATCGATGTCGACGTTGGCGGTTTCGACGGTCAGCTTGCCGCCGTCGGGCATCGCGTCGCGCGCATTCACTGCCAGGTTGACGATGACTTGTTCGATCTGATTGGGGTCCGCCCGCACGCGCCCGAGGTCGGGGGCGAGAACGGCGACCAGAGCGATGTGCTCGCCGATCAGTCGCCGCAGCATCTTGTCCATCTCCGCCACGACCACGTTGAGGTCCAGCACCTCGGGCTGCAGCATCTGCCGCCGGCTGTACGCGAGCAGCTGGCGCGTCAACGAAGCCGCCCGCTCCGACGCCTTCCGGATTTCCTCCACGTCGCTGCGCTTGGTGTCGCCCGGCGGCAGCTCGCGGAGCAACAGCTGCGTGTTGCCGAGGATCGCCGTCAATAGGTTGTTGAAGTCGTGGGCGATGCCGCCGGCGAGCTGACCGACCGCCTCCATCTTCTGCGACTGGCGAAACTGCTCCTCGAGATGCCGCTGTTCCGTCACGTCCCGCTGCGTGCCCCAGACGCGCACCAAATGACCGTCCTCGACGAAGCCGACGACGTTATTAAGGAAGACGCGCGACCGTCCCTCGCGATCGTGCTCCCGCGTCTCGGAGTCGGAGACGCGATAGCCGGCCCGAATGAACGCGCGAATCTGCTCGCGGTTGGCGGCATCGGTGACGTCGTGCAACTCGGATAGGCGCGTGCCGACCAGCTCGCGCGCTTCCTTGTAGCCATACATGCGCGCCATGGCGTCGTTGCACTCGGCGATGCGCGCGCCGGAGTACAGCCGGTCGATCTGCTCCTCTTCCGTCAACGTGGTGGGGACGGGCGGATCGATCTCGAGGCGCGACACGCCCTCCGAGCTCTGCGCGATGAACGCGCGGTAGCGCTCCTCGGCGCGCCGGCGGTCCGACACGTCCATGCCGATCGCGAGCCAGCCGCCGCCGGTGAGCGGCGCGTTGGCCCAGATGGTATCGAGCAGCGCGCCGCGCTTGGTCCGCGTGCGGAAATCGGTCCACAGCCCGATCGGCTGGCCGATCGACTCCCTGAGACGCCGCCGTTCCCGCGGATCGGGATAGAGCTCGGCGAAGATGTCGCGCTCGCGCGCTTCCCCGACCTCGTAGCCGAGCGTCCGCGTCCACTCGCGATTGCCCCACTGGATCCGACCTTGTTCGTCCAAAAACACGAGCATGACCGGGATGTTGTCGACGATGCGCTGCAGCAGCTCGCTCTGCTCGCGCCACACGTCCTCGACCCGTTTGCGCTCGATGGCCATCGCCATCTGCGACGAGACGAATGTCAGAATGTCCCGCTCGCTCTCGCCGTAGCGCACGCCCTGCTCGTAGGTCTGCGTGACGACGACCCCGATCGTCCGATCCTTCACCTTCAAGGGCACACCGAGCCAGTCGATCGAGGGCGCGCCGATCAGCTCGGCTTCCCCGGCCGCCACCAGCCGTTCGTACACCTCGGGCGTCGCGAGCAGCGGCTGGCCGGTGCGGAGCACGTACTCGGTGAGGCCTTTGCGAAGCTTGCGCGGCCGCACATCGCAGCTGAGATCGATTTCGTCCATGAAGTACGGAAACTCGAGCTGATCGCGCTCGGGATTGTAGAGCGACACGTAGAAATTCTTCGCCGGCATCAGCTCGCCGACGATCGCGTGGATCGCGCGCAGCAGCTCCTGCAGGTTGTCGGCGGTGTGCGCGGTGTGTGAGATGCGATACACGGCTTCCTGCACGCACTCGGCGCGCCGCCGCGCCGTGACGTCGCGAAAGCTCCACACGCGACCCATCGAATGGCCGTCGACCCGCAACGGAATCGAGTAACGCTCGAGAATCCGGCCGTCCTTGAACGTGAGCACGTCGAAGCTGTCCGACTCCGGCTCGGCGTAGCGCTCCTGGATGCCGTCGACAAAGGTCTGGGGATCGATCAGCTGGCTCTGCACGTGCTCGATCAGACGCCGCCGCCCCGCGGCATCGTTGTTCTCGGCGATAAGTGCCGCGGGAAGCTGCCAGATCTCCTCGAATCGGCGATTGTGCGAGACGATCTTGCCGTGGAGATCGACGACGAGGATGCCGTCTGCCGTGGACTCCAGCGTCGCCTGGAGCACCGAAACGGTGAGCGAATCAGGGCTCCTACGGGGTTTCTTCGCCCGCGACTTCGGCTTCGCCTGCTGCGCGAGGGACGTGCGACGGGGCGCCATGCGCCCAATTTATGGGTCCAAGCCCCAGTGACCAGGCTCACGGGAGATGGAGTCGCATCCGCCTAGCTTTCGACCCCCTTCACGTACGGGAAAAGGTTGCGCCCAAAGCGGTTCCCCTGGCTTGGCGTCGAGGCCCCGGCCGGCCATGCCGACCAGCAGCTGCGCGCGGCCGCGCGCCAGCAAGAGGCGGTGGCGTTGCTCGGTCAGCAGGCGCTCGCAGGTGCGGCGCGCGCCGAGCTGTTCGACACCGCAGCCAAACTGCTCGCGCGAGGATTGGACGTCGAGTTCAGTGAAATCCTCGAACTGAAACCCGAGCACCGCAGCTTGGTGCTGCGCGCGGGCGAGGGGTGGCGCGAGGGATACGTCGGCAAGACACTCGTCACCGCCGACGCGGGCGGCCTCGCGGGCTACGCCCTGAAGGCCGCCGGCCCCCTCGTCATCCAGGAACTCTCCGCGGACATTCGCTTCAGCGTCCCGCCGCACCTCGACGCGCACGGCATCACGAGCGGCGTGTGTGTCGTGGTCCAGGGGCGCGAGCGTCCCTGGGGAGTGCTCGCCGCGTACACGCCGCAGGCGCGCGAGTTCAGCGGCCCCGACGTACTGTTCGTGCAGGCGCTCGCGCACGTGCTGGCGACCGCACTCGAGCGCGCGCGCGTCGAAGAGGCGCTCCGCAAGAGTGAAGAGCACTTCCGCTCGCTGACGGAAAACGCGTCCGATATCGTCACGATTCTGGGCGACGACGGCATTTTGCGGTACGTGAGCCCGTCGGTGCAGCGCCTGCTCGGCTACGGGACGAACGAGCTGCTGGGTCGCAACGCATTCGAGTTCATGCACCCCGACGACCTCGGGCCGGTGATGGAAGCGCTCGCCGACGCAATCCAGCGGCCAGGGACGTCTGAGACCGCCACGTTCCGCTTCAAGCATGCGGATGGGTCGTGGCGGGTGCTCGAGTCGATCGGCCAGGCGCGCCTCGATCAGCCGAACGCCTATAGCGTCATCGTGAACTCGCGCGACGTCACCGAGCGTATCACCCACGAGCAAATGCTTCAGGCGAGCAAACAGCGGCTCCGCACCGTCGTGGCGGGCGCTCCCGTCATTTTCTTCTCCCTCGATCCCACGGGCGTATTCACGCTCGCCGAAGGGAAGGGACTGCAGTCGCTGGGCGTGCGGCCGCGCATGCTGCTCGGCAAGTCGTTCTTCGAGCTCTTGGGCGACGTCCCGCAGGCCGTCGCCGACGTGCGGCGCGCGTTGGCGGGCGAGTCGGTCACCGCGCAGGTCGAGGTCTTTGGTTTCGAATTCGAGGCGCAATACTCGCCGGTGCTGGAGCGGGACGGCTCGATCTCCGGCGTCGTCGGAGTGGCGACCGATATCACCGAACGGCGCCGCGCGGAGCAGGCGGCGCGACGCGCAGACGCCGCGAGCCGCACGCTCGTGCAGCAGTCGCCGTTCGGAATCTTTCGCGCCACGCCCGAAGGTGCGCTCCTCTCGGTCAATCCGGCGCTGGTGGACATGCTCGGCTATGAATCCGAAACGGAGCTGCTGACGCGCCATCTCGATCGTGACGTGTTCAAGGAGCCTGCGGCCCGCGCGCGCTACCTGACGCAGATGAACGAGGTGACGGGCGCAGTCGAAACTCAGGTGGTGTGGCGGCGCGCGGACGGCACCACCATGACGGTGCGTCTGTACGGCCGCGCCGTGCGCTTCGAAGATGGGCGCGTGGAATGCCACGAAATCTTCGCCGAAGACGTGAGCGAGCGGCGCGGCCTCGAGGAGCAGCTCCGGCAGGCGCAGAAGATGGAGGCGATCGGGCAGCTGACCGGGGGCATCGCCCACGACTTCAACAATCTGCTGACCATCATTCTCGCCAACGCCGAGTTGCTGTCGCGCGGCCCCGACGAGGCGAGCCTGCGTGATATCATCTCGGCGGCGGTGAGCGGCCGGCTGATGGTCAATCAGCTGCTCGGCTTCGCGCGCCGGTCCACGTTGACGCTCGAGCCACTGCATCTCGGCCAGCTGCTAACCGATCTCGCGAGCGTGCTGCGGCGCGTCCTTCCCGCCGACATCGAGCTGCTCGTTTTTGCCGACGAAGACCTGCCCGAGGTTCTGGCCGACGGTCACGCGGTCGAGCAAATCCTCTTGAACCTGGTCAACAACGCGCGCGACGCGATGGCAAACGGCGGCGTCCTGCGGCTCGAGACGAGCTGCACCTGGATCAGTGAAGCGCAGCGTGAGGTGCTCGGTCCCGGCGTCGCGTCGGAGTACGTCTGCCTGGCGGTGGACGACACCGGCATGGGGATGGACGAGGCGACGCGACAACGCGCGTTCGAGCCGTTCTTCACCACCAAACCGGTGGGGAAGGGCACCGGCTTGGGTCTCGCCACCGTCTACGGCCTGATGAAACAGCACGGCGGGTTCGTGCAGATCGACAGCGCTCCCGGGGCGGGCACGCGGCTGCGGATCTATTTCCCGGTCGCCGAAGAGACGTCACGCCGCCGCGCCTCAGGCTCACACGAGCAGTTGACGTTGCCGACGTCCTCGGGACAGGAGACCGTGCTGGTCGTGGAGGATCAGGCGCAGCTCCGGCGCGCGACGGTGTACACGCTCGAACATGCCGGTTACAACGTGCTGTCGGCCGGAGACGGCATGGAGGCGCTACAGCTGCTCCGCCATCATCCCTCGCCGATCCATCTCGTGTTTACGGATTTGGTGATGAGCCGGCTGGGCGGTCGCGGCCTGTATCACATTGATCGCCGTGAAGGCCGCGAGACGCCATTCCTCTTTACCAGCGGCTATGCGGGCGCCCTGCGCGGTGAAGCCCCCGCGCCGGTCGATCCCGCGGTTCCCTTCTTGCCAAAGCCGTGGACGAGCGCCGATCTGTTAGCGCGCGTCCGTCAGGCTCTGGATAGTGCGAAGCTCTCCTAGGCTAGTGGCAGGTGCCGCGCCCGCTGTCCTGGATGTGTGAGTACTTCGTGTTCAAGAATTCCCACGTGTACACACCGTCACCCAGCACCACCTTCAACACACCGTTGCCGCCGCTGCGATACTCGCTCGTCGGGAGACGAACGATGGCCGAGTCCGCCTGGATCGGACCATCACCGCCGAGACCCGTCGTAATCTGCCGGATGCCACGGACCGAATCAGCGGCCCACTCTGTTTCGGTCGGATGCTGATAGCCGTTGGCGTAGCGCATCGGTGCGAATCTCTCGTAGATGAACGGCCAGCCATTGATCACCAGATCCGCATTGTTGTCGTAGAGTGCGGTCCACACGCCCCGCACATCCTGAACGCGGTAATCGTCTTTGTGCAGCGGGTCGTTCGGGTTGGAAATGGTGCTCGACGAGATCCACATCGATTCATACCAGAAAGCGAGCGTGCACTTATTGGAGTGTGTCTGCAGGTCGTTGTACAGCCAGTTCAGCTGATCGCTGCCCGCGTGATAGGCAATCTGCGCCGGCCGCTTGTAGCCGCCCGGTGTCTGAACGTTCAATCCGATCAGGTGCCAGGAGCCGACGTCGAAGCTGTACCAGTTCTGGCCGGGCGGGCCGACGTGGGACGCGCCGAAGGCGGAGTCCAGTCCGGATGCCATTCCGGTCCCGTAGTTCGGCGGGACCGTGTCAATATCGACCTCTTTGTTGCCTACAGTCGCGTACGTCTTGGCTTTGAACTGCCCGAACACCGGATCGTAGCAGTTCATGTAATCCTGCAGGGTCGTAACGTTTCCCGAACCTGGCAACGCGCTTTCGCCCAGCATGAGCACGTAGTCCGGATTCGCGGCCTCGATCACATTGGCCGTTAGTTTCGCGAGCTCGCCCCCGCATTTGCCGAGGTTGGCGGTCGCCACGATCGTGATGCCGTTGACCGGCTGCGGCACCGCGACGTTGAATGTCACGGGCAGGTTCAGCGGGCTGTTGGGCGAGCCGGCCGCCGTCAACGCCACGGTCGCCCGATAAGACGCGGCGTTGAGCCCCGCGACTTTTGCGTTGAGCGTCAACGTCGCGGGCGCGGTGCTGTCGCTCAATGTCGCGGTCAACCAGCCAGCCGCACCTGAGCCGTACGACACGTTCGCCTTGAGGCCAGTAAGCGTGCCCTGGCCGTTGGCCGTGATGGAGACGGTTTGCGAAGGAGGATTCGACGCCCCCGCCGTGTCGGAGAATGTGACGCTGCTGGCGGAGAGCCCGATCTGCGGAGCAGGTGGCGGGGCCGCGAGCTGGAACGTGACCGGAATCGAAGGACTATTGCCCGCCGTCCGCGACGAGATCGTGATGGTGGCCTGATACGTATTGGCGGCCAGACCGGACATGTTCGATGTCAGGGTAGCGGTCGCCGGCGTGATGGTGTCGCTGAGCGAAGCGTTGAGCCAGCTGGGCGTCCCGGTGGGATAGGTGATCTGGACTTGGAGTCCCGTTACGGTTCCCGCCCCATCAGAGGAGATCGTCACCGCCTGCGAGGGGGGATTGGCCTTTCCCACGGTGTCGCTGAATGTGACCGCGGCCGGCGCAACCTGGAGGTTGCCCAGCGGTTCTCCAACGTCAGAGCTGCATGCCCCATTCCAAAACGCAGCCGCCACGCACACAACGAGGGCGCCCTTGAGCACTCCTCGCACCGCAACCGACGACATAGGCTCTACCTTCCATATCTGAGAGACTTGATTGATGTTTTTGCTCACTGGTAGTGGCGAAAATCATGCCGAGAAGGTGATGCCGAATGGCAGGCGTTCGATGTACGACGCGCGGTGAGGACCCTGTCACGCCGCGGGATTCACTCCCCGGGTGATCGAGTCCATGGAGGACATTCACACGCTGCTGTACGTCGTGGGCGCCGGTTGCGGAGTGTCCCTCGTGCCCGATACGCTCGTGCCCTCGACGCACCACGACGTGTCCCTCGTGCCGCTACACGACACGGGGGCGACGCTCGAGCTCGCCATGGTTTGGCGCCCCGACCACACCCCGCCCGTTCTCGAGGGATTTCTGGAAACGGTACGCGCGTGGGCTGGCGGTCTCCGGAACGGAAAGCCAAGAGACGCCAAGGGATAGCCCTTGTAGCGGATTTCCAGCCCAGTTGCAAATCGCAAGGACCAAAACGCGCAAGACCGAGCGCCTTGCCGCTCAGCATTCCCGGTAAGTCAATAATCTACTGTAACTTACATTGACGTAACGAATCTCGGCACGCTGAATGCTATTATTGGGGCCGGAATCATGCAGTTTCCCAATAATGGTCCTTATCGGAGGTGTGCCAGAATGAGCCGCAAGGGTTTCACCCTGATCGAACTTCTCATCGTGGTTGTGATCATCGGCATTCTGGCCGCGATCGCGATTCCGAAGTTCGCCAACACGAAGGAAAAGGCGTATCTCGCCTCGATGAAGTCGGACCTGCGCAATCTCGTGACGGCCGAAGAGGCGTATTTCGCCGACTCGGTGAAGTACACGACGAACCTGGGTACGGCATTCTCGACGACCGTCGGCGTTGTCGGTCCGACGATTGCGTTGACCGCGGACGGTTGGACCGCGCGCGTGAGTCACAACGTGACCACGAAGACCTGCGTCATCTACGTTGGCTCGACTCCTCTGGCTCCAGCCACGAAAGAAGGCGCACCGCAGTGTCAGTAAGGTTGATGCTCTAGGACCTGATGTCGCAGGGAAGCGGCGGGGGTAAGATCCCCGCCGCTTTCTTGTTGAGGCGGAAAGCTCCCGAGGCAGGACTCGAACCTGCGACCCGT
>DATGEQ010000086.1:0-4398 GCA_035309945.1 Gemmatimonadales bacterium
CTCACAAGAGCCAACGCGCTTGTCATCCCGAGCGCCGCAGGCGCGAGAGCCTGCCCCGAGCGCAGCGAGGGGGACCTGCTTTTAGGGGCCAAAGCGAGCCCGCTCGCTACGCTCGGGGCAAGCTCTCGCTCCGCGCGCTGACGCGCGCTTCGCTCGGGATGACATGTCGGGTGCGTTCGACAAAAAAGAAGAAAAAAAGGGTGAGGTCTACGCTTCCTGGCGCTGCAGCACGACGAGCGCGCGACTGGTCCACTGCGGCACGGGGTGCGCCCTCAGGAATCTGGCCAGCGCGGCGTGCAATTGTTTCAGCAGGGGGACCGTCAGGTAGTAGTCGTGTCCGAAGAAGCCATGGTAGCGCAGCACGGCGTACCCCAGATCCTCGAGGCGGCGAATCTGTCCCCGGCTCGGACCGCGGCACCAGTGATAGTAGGCGGGGAACTTGAGGTGATAGGCATCGACGGGATTGAACCACTGGAGCAGCCAGCTCGACAGTCGTTCCGGGATCAGGGAATTCATGAGGAGCGGCAACGCGTAGAGGGTCGGGAAGAAATGGCAGGCGATGCCGCCCGCTTTCAGGATCCCGCGCACGTTCCGGTGAAACGTCTCGCCATTGCGGACGTGCTCCGCCAGCATCGTGGACACGACGAGATCGTAGCCCGTCGGCACGCGGTCGATCTGTTCGGTGATGTCGGCCTGGAGTTTGACGTAGCCCTGGGGCGCTTTGGCGAGCTCGGTGGCGGAGATGTCGAGCAGCGTGTACTCGAGATTGAGCGCCTGCACTTCGGCGAGCGACAGGGTGGGATGGGCGCCGCCACCGACGTCGCACACGCGCCGCACCTTGAATTTGTCGATCAGCTCGAGCACGAGCCCGTGATACATCGGCTCGCCTTCGGCGGAGAGATGGTAGCTCTTCTGGAGGGACGTCAACCGCGAATCCGCACGCCGCACGCCTCGGTCAGCAATGGAAGTGGGCGGCACAGGACTCGAACCTGTGACCTCCGGTA
This sequence comes from Gemmatimonadales bacterium, assembly GCA_035309945.1. GTDB lineage: Bacteria > Gemmatimonadota > Gemmatimonadetes > Gemmatimonadales > GWC2-71-9 > 20CM-2-65-7. The sequence continues at coordinate 1,005 of DATGEQ010000086.1, forward strand.
TGTGAGACCGGCGCTCTAACCAGCTGAGCTAGCCACCCAAGCGCGCGCGCTCAAGCGCGCGCGAATGATCAATCTACAATGAACAATGAACAATGATCAATGATCAGTGAAGCAATGATCAATGACCAATGATCATTGTTCATTGATCATTGCTCATTGATCATTGATTATTGATGGTATGCATCTTCGGACCATCGTCTCGATCGCCACAGTCGCGATTACGCTGATCGCGCTGTTCGTAGCGGGTGCGCTCATTCTGCTGACGACGCGCATGCGCGAAGTGACCGTCGAGCGCACGGGGATCATCGAAAGCATCCGGATCGCCGAGGACGCCGAAGTCGCGCTCCTGTTGTTCGAGCGGAGCAACGACCGCCTGGCGCGGGCGCGGATCGCCGGTGAGCTGCGCACGCTCCTCGCGAGCGCCGCGCAGCATGTGGACTCGAAAGAAGACGCGCAGGTCCTTGCGAGCGCGAGCATCGCGGTCGATAGCGTCATCACGCTGAGCCCGAACGATCCGCAATTCCCGACCGAAGAAGAGCGTGCCTTCACGGCGCTCGATCGCCTCGGCGCGGTGAATGTCGCGCGGGCGCGCGCGCTCGAGGAGCGCGCGATCGGGTGGGACCGGGTCGGCGACGTGCTGGGCTACGCGGGCGGCGCGGCGGTCCTGCTGGTGGCAGTGTTCGGCATCTGGTGGCTCCGCACGCGCGCGTTCCAGCCGGTGTACGAGCTGGCGGGGACGATGGAGCAGTTCGGCCGCGGCAACCGCGCGGTGCGCGCGCGCGACGTCGGGCCGGCCGAGCTGCGCGAGATCGTGGGGCGGTTCAATACGATGGCGAACGCGCTCGCCAGCCAACACGACGCGCAGGCGGCATTTCTCGCCGCGGTCGCGCACGATCTGCGGACGCCGCTCGGCGTGCTGCTGATGCAGCTGCAGGCCGTTTCCCCGGACCGGCCGCTGCCGGAGGAGTCGATCGTCCGGCGGTCGCTGGAGGTGGTGCGGCGGCAGGTCGCGCGGCTCGAGCGCATGTTGGGAGATCTCGTCACGCTCACGCAGATGGACGCCGGCGCGTTCACGCTCGAGCTGGCGGACCACGATCTCGTGGCGCTGATTCGCGGCGTGGCGGATCTCTTCGAGGGCGTGTCGAGCAAACATCGGCTCGCGCGGGAGTTGCCGGAGCAGTCCGTGATCATGCGGATCGATCAGCTGCGCATCGAGCAGGTCGTCACGAATCTGTTGAGCAATGCGATCAAGTACTCGCCGGCGGGCGGTCCGGTAACGGTGCGGCTGCGGCGCGACGTGGACGCCGCCGTGATCAGCGTGACGGACACGGGCGTCGGGATTTCGCCGGACGATCAGGGCCGGCTGTTCGAGCCGTTTACGCGGCTGCAGAACGTGGGCACTGCACCGGGATCGGGGCTCGGCCTCTATGTGGTGCGGCGGATCGTGGACGCGCACGGCGGCAGCATCGAGGTCGAGAGTGAGCCGGGGCGGGGCGCGACGTTTCGGGTGCGGCTGCCGCATGCGGCGCATCTGAGCGATTGAAGCAGGGGTATATTCCCGGGCATGGCTGGTCAGCCGGCCGACGACGTTACCCGCCTCCTGCACGCCTGGTCTGACGGCGACGAGCGCGCCCTCGATGCGCTGATCCCGCTGGTCTACGACGAGCTGCACCGCGCCGCGCACCGCTACATGGCCCGCGAGTCTCCCGACAACACCTTGCAGACGACCGCGCTCGTCAACGAAGTGTATCTGCGCCTGGCGGGCGGCAGCGCCCGGACGGTGGATTGGAACGATCGCGCGCATTTCTTCGCCGTGTGCGCCACGGTCATGCGCCGGATTCTCACCGACCTCGCGCGCGCGCGGCGCAGCCTCAAGCGCGGTGGCGGAGAAAGAGAAATCACGCTCGCTGACGCCATCATGGTCTCGACGACACCCCGGGTGGATCTGCTCGAGCTGGATGAAGCGCTGCAAAAGCTCGCCGCGGTCGACGAGCGCAAAGCCCGGATCGTGGAGCTGCGCTTCTTCGGCGGCCTCAGCGTGAAGGAAGCCGCGGAAGTGTTGCACGTCTCCCCGGAAACGGTCCACCGGGATTGGCGCCTGGCCAAGGAATGGCTCCTGCGTGAGCTGATGGGCGAGCATGCCAATGGAGCTTGACCCCAAGCTGGTGGACCAATTCCTCGAGACGCCGGCGCTCGACCTCGTGGCCAAGGCCGAGCGCGACATGATCGGCGTGATGGTATCGCACTATCTGATCGAAGCGCGGCTGGGCGGTGGCGGCATGGGCGTCGTCTACCGCGCGACCGACACGCAGCTCCACCGCAAGGTCGCGCTGAAGTTCTTGCCCGAGGCGTGGGCGGATTACGCCGAGGCGCTGGCGCGCTTCGAGCGCGAAGCCTACGCCGCGGCCGCACTCAATCATCCCAACATCTGCACGATTCACGAAATCGGCGACCATGCGGGTCGCCCGTTCATTGCGCTCGAGCTGCTCGAAGGCCGCACGCTCAATCATCGCATCGCCGAGGGGCCGCTCGAGCTTGGGGAGATCATCGATATCGCGAGCCAGGTCGCGGACGCCCTGGAAGCCGCCCACGCGAAGGGGATCGTCCATCGGGACATCAAACCCGGCAACATTTTCGTGATCGCGCGCGGCGCCGCCAAGGTGCTCGACTTTGGAATCGCCAAGATGATCGCGAGCGCCGACGCGGAGTCGGCTGCGACATTCTCGCCGAACACCGTGAGCACGGCGATGGGCACGCTGCCGTACATGTCTCCGGAGCAGCTGCAACGCCGCCCCGTGGACCACCGCACAGATGTGTATTCGCTCGGCGTCGTGATCTACGAGATGGCCAGCGGCCGGCGGCCGTTCGCGGCCGAAAGCAGCCCGGCGCTGGTCTCGTCGATCCTGCGGGAGCCCCCACCGCCGTTGATCGCGGGACGGAGCGACGTCGCCGTGGCACTCGGCGGCATCGTCGAGCGCTGTTTGGCGAAGGACCCGGCTGCGCGCTTTCAAAACGCGGGCGAGCTGCGGCAGGAGCTTCAGGGATTGAAGCGAGAGATGACGTTCCTGCTGGCACGCCCCGAGCGACGCGTGCTCGAGTGGTTGGCCCGCCACGTGCCGCGCACGGTTCGATCGAATCACCTGACGGCGCTCGGCACCTGCGGTGCGGTCGGTGTCGGAGCCGCATACGCGCTGACGCGATACAGTTCCGCGTGGCTCTGGGTCGCGAGCATCATGCTGATGGTCAATTGGCTCGGCGACAGTCTCGACGGCACGGTCGCCCGCGTGCGTGGAACGGAGCGGCCGCGGTACGGCCATTATCTCGAACAGGGTGTGCACGCGCTCTCGGTGAGCGTCATCGGACTCGGCATTGGCCTGTCCCCATACGTGAATCT
>DATGEQ010000087.1:0-64573 GCA_035309945.1 Gemmatimonadales bacterium
GTTGTTGATGAAGAGCAAATTGGCGCGGTCCTTTCCCTTCGATCGCTCCGAGCCCGCGACCGACACGTAGATGTCGAGCAGGCCGTCGCCGTTGATGTCCACCATCGTGGCGCCGGTGCACCAGCGGTTGGTCTTGACGCCGGCCCGCTCGGTGACGTCCTCGAAGCGCATGTTGCCCTTGTTCAGGTAGAGGCGGCTCGACACCTGGTTGCCGCTGAAGAAGATGTCCGGCAGGCCGTCGTTGTTGATGTCGCCGACCGCGACGCCGGCGCCGTTATAGATGTAGACGTCGGTCTGCACGTTTTCCGAGTCGTCGGTCGCGATCGTATTCGCGAACGTGACGCCCGTCTCACGCGGGGAGAGGAGCTTGAAGAGTGGCTCGGGTTTCGTACTGCAGCCGAGCAGCACCAGCATGCCGATCGTGGTGATGAGAACGCGGATCATCGGGCAGGTAAGCTAACGCCCTCTTGCAGGGCCGGATATCGTTTACGCCATGATTGCGTGGCGTCGTTCCATTGTGATTGCCGCGTTCGTCGCTGCCATCGCCGCGGTGATTGCATTGAATGCGGGTGCCGCCGGCGACGCCGGCGGGACGAGCCGGACGATCCATCTCCAGGAAGTCGCGCGCGCGAGCGGCATCGACTTCGTGCATCAAGCACCGACGCTCGATCCCAAGATCGCCAATATCGCGGCGCACGTCGGCGCGCTCGGCGCCTGCGTCTCGGTCGCGGACGTGAACAACGACGGCTGGCCGGATCTGTACTTCACGACGTCGCGCTTCGGCGCCCGCAACGCGCTCTACCTGAATCAGAAAGACGGCACGTTCAAGGACGTCGCCGTCGAGGCTGGCGTGGCGGACCTGAACCGGCCCGGCGAAGGCGTGTCGATGGGCGCGGTCTGGGGCGACTACGACAACGACGGCAACGAAGACCTGTTCGTCTACAAGTGGGGCTACCCGCAGCTGCTCCACAATCTCGGCAACGGGCATTTCGAGGACGTCACCGAGAAGGCGGGACTGAAGCGCTGGATGAACTCGAACGGCGCGGTCTGGTTCGACTTCGATCGCGACGGCCTGCTCGATCTCTACATCACGGGGTACTTTCGGTCCGACATCGATTTCTGGCACCTCAATTCGACGCGGATCATGCAGCAGAGCTGGGAATTCGCGAACAACGGTGGGCGCCATTTGCTGTTCAAGAACATGGGCGACGGGACGTTCAAGGACGTGACCGACTCCATGGGTCTCGCCAACACGCGCTGGACCCTCGGCGTCGCGGCCGCCGACTTCAACGACGACGGCTGGCCCGATCTCTACCTCGCCAACGACTACGGTCCCGAAGAGCTGTACCTGAACCGCCAGGGCAAGAAGTTCGAGCTCGCGAGCGCCGGGCTCTCCGACGACTCGAAGAGCGGCATGGCTGTCGCCCTCGGCGACGTCTACAATCGCGGTGTGCACGACGTGTATGTCACGAACATCTCCGAAAAGGGCTATCTGTTTCAGGGCAACAACCTGCGGCTCAATTTTCTCAAGGAGCTGGGCCGTTTTGATGAAGTCGCGAAGGGCGTCGTGGCCGATGCCGGCTGGGCCTGGGGCGCGCAGTTCGGCGACTTGAACAACGACGGCCTGCTCGATCTCGTCGTCGCCAACGGCTTCATCTCGGCGGACTCCGCGCACAGCTACTGGTACGCCATGTCGAAGATCGCCGGGGCGGAAGGCAACATCTTCGAGGACGCGAAGAATTGGCCCGCGATCGGCAACGCCAGCCTCTCGGGCTACGAACGCTCGCGGGTATTGCTCAACCGCGGCCAGGCGGGCTTCGTCGATGTCGCGCAGCAGGCGGGCGTGACGGATCGGCTGGATGGCCGCGCCGTCGCGATGGCCGATCTATTCAATCGCGGGCAGCTCGATGTGATCATCGCCAATGAGAAAGCGCGGCCCCTCATCTATAAGAACGCCGGAAGCGCGGGCCATTGGATCGAATTCAAACTCGTCGGCACGCGCAGCAACCGCTCGGCCATCGGCGCCGAGGTGACCGCGGAATTCGGGAATGGACGGCAGCGGCAAGTGGTGGATGGAGGCAGCGGGTTCTGTAGCCAGAACGACCGGCGTCTCCATTTCGGATTGGGCGACCAGCCGCTCAAGCGCGTCACGATCCGTTGGCCGTCGGGGCAAGAGCAAACGTTGGCCGGCCTCGCGATCGATCAGCTTCACGTGATCACGGAGCCGCGGTGAGCACGACCGCAGTTCGTTCCCCCTCTCCCGAAGGGAGAGGGGGTCAGGGGGTGAGGACGAGGGTGTGGATGGATCCCAAGTACCTCATCGTCTTCCTCATCACGCTGGTACTGGTGCTGGGCGAGTGGCGTTACGGCATCCTCGGCGGCTACGACCGGCTCGCGACCACGCTCGGCGTCTGTGTCGCGACGGAGGTGCTGTTCTCGTGGTGGTTGCGCGGTCGCATCGCGAACGTGTCGAGCGCATACATCACGGGCATCAGTCTCGCGCTGCTGACCAAACCGCAGGCCAACATCCTCTGGCCGTTCGCGCTCGGCGCATTTCTGGCGATCGGGTCGAAGTACGTCCTGATTTATCACGGCCGTCACCTGTGGAATCCCAGCAACTTCGCGATCGCCGTGCTCCTGCTGCTCGCTTCCGACTCCGTCGCTATTCTCAGCCATCAGTGGGGCAACGACCTCGGTACGAACCTGGTGATATGGGCCTTTGGCCTCGTGATCGCATGGCGGGCGCGCGTGCTGCACGTTACTCTGACCTACGTCGTGTGCTTCATCGGGTTCGCGGTGGTGCGGCATTTCATCGTGGGTGGACCGTTGCTTGCGGAGATCGCGCCGATCACGGGGCCGATGTATCAACTCTTCGTCTTCTTCATGGTGACCGATCCGCGCACGACCGTCAGCACCCGCCGCGGCCGCATCATCGTCGTCGCCATCGTGGCGCTCGTCGAAGCGTTGATTCGCCTTGCCGGCGACTTCCAGCTTCCACTCCTGCGCCCGCTGTACGTGTCGCCGCCGATTCTGGCGCTCGCGTTCGTTGGCCCGCTCGCGATGTTCCTCGACCTTCGCCGCCGCGCGGGCGCACCGGCGCGATGATGCCCTAGCGATGCCCTGGTTCGGGTTCCTCGGCCCCTTTATTCCGTTCATCGCGATGTTGCCTCCCGCAATCGCGGCGATGTGGATCGCCAATCGGTGGATCAGGTCGCGCGAAGGCGGCTCGCAGGTTCGCGCCGAGTTGGCCGCCATGCGAGAAGAATTGGCCTCGCTGAAGGAGAGCCATGCCGAGCTGCTTGAGCGGCTGGATTTCAGCGAGCGCATGTTGAGCCAGCTGCGTGAGGGACGGCGCGAGCTGCCGAAAGTGTGAACAAACCTTGTGCCGCGGTTTACTGAACAGCATGGAACAGCCTCCCCAGAAGAAACCCGGGCCGCCGGAAATTCCCGAGCCCCCCGATCCCCTGCATCCTCCCGAATGGGAGCCGGAGCGACAGCCGAAGGTCCCGCCGCGACCGACCGACCGGTCGTAGCGTAGCGAGCCGTGCCGACACCGATCTCGCATGCGGCTGTCGGATTTGCCATCGGGGCCTGGGCGCCTCATGACGTGCCGCCCTCGCCGCGCCGTGTCTGCCTGGCCGCGGCGGCGTGCGCGATGTTGCCGGATATCGATGTGATCGGTTTCGCGCCCCATCGCGGCATCACGCATTCCCTGCTGTTCGCTGTGCTCGCGGGGATCGCAGCGGCGTTCCTGTTCTTTCCCAACCTTCAATCGCGACGGGCGCGGATTCAGGTCATGCTGATCCTGGTGGTCGCGCTACTCTCGCACAGCCTGCTGGACGGCTTCTCGGCCTATTCGCGCGATATCGCGTACTTCGCCCCCTTCTCCTCGCAGCGATTCCGGTTCGCCTGGACACCGCTCGGCAGCACGAGCCTGGCGGGCCAGCTGCTCCAGGAAGCGCTCGTGCTGTTTATTCCGGCCGTCGCCCTGGCCAGGCTTGGCCTTCGCCATCGTCGAGCTTCGCCATGAATTCGCCGCGCGCCGTTGTGCCGGTGTTGCTCATGTCGCTGAGCGGTTGCCAACGCGACAACCCGCTCGCCGACCTGCCGCATTTCATCGCGCCGCTGGTCGACCGCTCGAAATGCGAGCAGGTACCGCCGACGACCAAAATCACCCTGCCGGCAAGAGGGCCGTTCGTTTCCTGTTCCGGCGTGTTGCCGAGGCATCCCTTCCTTGGCACGTACAGTTCGTTGGCCGCGTAGGTCCTCCGGAACCACGCTGTCCGCCAGGCACCTAGATTGAAGGGAGATCACATGGCACCGACCCCGAATAAACCGCCGATTCCTGCTCCACCCAAGCCCGCTCCGCGACCGCCCGAGCCCTGGGAGCCTGCCAAGATCCCGCGCTCGCCCGAGCCTCCCAAGCCGCCGATCACACGAATCTAGGATTGGACCTCCGCTCCACGGCGTGCCTGTTCGATCTGGACGGTGTGCTGGTCGACTCGCGCGCCGTGGTGGAGCGCACGTGGCATCGCTGGGGCGAGCGCCACCAGCTCGATGTCGCACCGCTGCTCCGCATCGCGCATGGGCGACGCGCCCGCGACACGCTGCAGGCCATCATCCCGCGCCTGGCGACGGATGCCGAGGTCGCGTGGCTCGATGCCGCCGAACTGGAGGATGTCGAGGGGCTGACCCCGGTGCCGGGCGCGCGCGAGTTCCTCGCGAGCCTGCCGATCGGCTGCTGGGGCATCGTCACATCGTGCTCGCGGGCGCTCGCGGAGCTGCGGCTGAGCTCGGTGGGGTTCGCCGTGCCCCGGATGATCGTGGTCAGCGGCGACGTGAAGCATGGCAAGCCGGCGCCCGACGGCTACCGCCTGGGGGCCGAGCGGCTCGGCGTTGCTCCAGCCGACTGTCTCGTCTTCGAGGATGCACCGCCGGGTGTGGCGGCAGCGCGCGCCGCCGGCGCCCGCGTCATCGGGATCACGACGACGCATCCAGCCGGAGATCTGCGCGATGCGGTGACGACGGTCCCCGACTTCACGAGAGTTCGCGCGCGCGTAGCGCGAGACGCGTTGGTCGTTACGACAGCGTAACGACGCGATCCGCCTGCGCCGCGAAGTCGGCGTCGTGCGTCGCAACGAGCAGGCTGCGCCCCTGGTCGCACAGGCGGCGTAACGTCGTCGCCAGGGCGCTGCGGCGCGCCGGATCGAGCGCCGCGGTCGGCTCGTCCATGAGGAGCAACGCGGGATCGGGAGCCAGCGCGCGCGCGATCGCGACCCGCTGCGCCTCTCCGCCCGACAACTGAGCCGGCAACGCCTGCGCCCGCGCGCCGACGTCCAGCGACGCGAGCAGCGTCGTCGCGACGCCGTCCGATGCGGCGCGGCTTTTCTTCAGGACATATCGCAAGGCGAGCGTGACGTTATCGAGCGCGGTGAGATGCTCGAACAGCGCGTGACCCTGAAACACGAATCCCACGCTGCGGCGCAGGGGAACGAGCCGCGACTCGGGCGGCACGGGACCCGGATGCAGCGCGAGGCCATCCACGACGATCGATCCTTCATCGAACGGTTGCAGCGCGGCGACGGCGCGCAGGGCCGTGGTCTTCCCGACGCCCGAGGGACCCATCAGCGCGACGATCTCGCCGCGTGCCACTTCGAGCGACAGCGATCGCAACACCTCGCGCGCGCCGTAGCGAATGCACAGCCGCTCGATCCGCAGCAACGGCTCCCCGGTCATGCCGGCCGCCAGCGTCGCTCCAGCCGGCGCGCCAGGCGCGCGAGCGGGAGCGACATCGCGAGATAGACGGCGGCGCAGAGCAGGCCGGGCACGACCCAGCTGCCGATGTTCGTCGCATAGATCGCCGTCTGTTTCGTGAGCTCTACGACCGTGATGACGGATACGAGCGCCGAATCCTTGAGCAACGCAACGAAATCATTGGTCATTGGGGCGAGCGCGTAGCGCAGGGCCTGTGGACCGCGAATGAGCCGCAAGATCTGCAGCTCCGAGAAGCCGAGCGTGCGGCCGGCCTCGAGCTGCGGTCGCGGCACCGATTCCAACGCGCCGCGATAGATCTCGGCTTCGTACGCGGCGTAATTCAGGCCGAGCGCGAGGATCGCCGCCAAGAATGCCGGTAGCCGTACGACAGCGGCCACGCCGTAGTAGATGACGAAGAGCTGCAGCAGGAGCGGGGTGCCGCGGATCACTTCGATGTAAACGGTTGCCAGTCCTCGCAGCCAGCCCGCGGCGTACAGTCGCAAGGACGCGAGCAACAGCCCGACGACGACCGCCAACGCCATCGACAGAAACGAGACGAGCAGCGTGACGACAGCGGCACGAGCAAGTGAAGGCAAGTAGGCGATCACCGAGGGTACCCCCACCCCTGTCGGCCCTGCCTTTGCCGTCGTGGCTCGCAGTGTCCGGTCAAAGAATGGCCGTTGGGTGTCGTCCCACACATTCCAGCGCCGGAAAATCTGCTCGAGACTGCCGTCGCGCATCGCTTCGCGTAGGACCGCGTCGATCGAGTCGCGCAAGGCGGAGTCGGCGCGAGCGAGCACGCCGACGTAGTGGCCGATGGCGACGGGTCGCGCGAGGATCAGGAAGCCGGTGCCCCCGCGTCGCCGCAGCGCGCGCTGGGCGATGATGTGGTCCAGCAGTACGGCGTCCACGCGCCCCTGGACGAGGTCGGCGTATGGGTGAACGTCGTCGTCGTAGGAGATAGGGATCAAGCCGGTTGAGTCGGCCGCGCCGAGCAGAATGTCGTAGGCGATCGTCGCGCCGAGCGTGGCGACGCGGCGGCCACGCAAATCCGCGAGCCCATGAACGCGCGCCGAGTCCGCCGGCCGGACGGCGAGCACTTCACGGAATTCGAAGTACGGAATGGTGACGGCATGGCGGGCGCGGCGCGCGGGCGTGTCCTCGACACCCGAGAGTCCGAGCGTGAAATCGCCGCGCTCGACGGACTGGTCGATGTTGGACCACTGCACCTGCAGGAACTGCGCTCCACGGTCGCGGCCGAGGCCGCGCGCGATCCGGGCGGCGACCTCGACGTCGAACCCGCGCACCACCGCCGGATTCGCCGGATCGGCTTCGACGAAGGGAGCGCCGCCCTCCGCGTCTCCGCCCCACACCAGCGCGTCGCGCGCGTGATCCTGGGCGGCGAAGCCGGTGGCACAGAGCAGCGCGAGCCTACAGGCCCGGTAGCTCGCTGCCCTGATGATCACGATTCAGGTGAACGAAAGCCTCGGCAAAGTGGAGGCCGATCTCGCGGCCGCGCCACTGGGCCATGAACTCGTGGTGCTCGCGCCAGATCCCCTGACCGTCCTGGCTGACATGCGCGAACAACGCGTTCTTCTTTTGCTCCATCACCGGCCCCACGTCGACATACGTGTTCGGCAGGAATCCCTCGGTCTGGCTGCCGAGGTTGACCTCGAAGAAGTACAGGCTCGGCGTCCCGAGATTCATCCAGGCACGAGTGGTGAGCATGCTCGCGACCTGATGATCCGGATGTGTGTCCACCGGCCAGTGCGTGAACAGGATGTCCGGATGCTCGAGGCCGAGCAGATGCGTCATCGTGTCGATGTGCGTGCGCGTCACTTCCGTGGCGCCGTCGATCTGACCGAAGAAGACCGGCCGCGCGCCGATGATACGGCAAGCGGCTTCGGATTCCGCGGAGCGGATGCGCGCTGCTTCGTCCAGCGACTTGCCCGGAATACCGCGCTCGCCCCGGGTGAGATAGACGATCGTGACCGCGTGACCGAGGGCGGTGTAGCGCGCGAGCGTCCCGGCGCAGCCCGATTCGGGATCGTCGGGATGGCCGCCGACGCAGACGATCTTCAGCGCGGCAGGGGCGGCCTGCGCGGGAGTCGAAAGGCCGGGAAGCGCGCCGGCCGCGATCGCCGCGGAGCTTTGGACAAAGCCGCGGCGCGTGATCGCTGAGTTTTTCATGAAGCTATTTTGCCTGCGATTTGTCGAATCCCGCAACACCGGCTACGGTAGGGCGCAATCCTCGGCGAAGGCGCTCTGACACTCTGTTACTGCTCCACGACTTCGATCGATCGCCCTGACTCGAACGGGCCGGGGAGTTTTTCGGTCTCACCCGCCGGCCAACGGACGTCGATTTCCGTTGCATGATCGAACTGCCCGAGACCGAAATAGAGCGGGAGATCGCTCTGGGACAGATATCCGGACTTGCCGTCGAATTGCTTGAGCACGCGGCGACCGTCGGGGAGCTGCACCGTCACCTGCGAGCCGAGTCCCTCGCGATTGGAGCGTTTGCCGCGGAGCTTCACCTCGAGATAGTGAATGCGGTGGCGCTGCGCGAGATCGCTGATCAGGACTTGCGGCCGATTGTTGAACTCGTTGGTCACGATGTCGAGGTCCCCATCGCCGTCGAGGTCGAGCGCAACCGAGGAGCGGCTGGCCAATGCGCCGGTCACCCCCACGCGCCCAGCGCCCTCTGGCCGGCACTCGATGATCATCGACGGCGAATGCTCACAGCCGTGACAGAGCGCATTTCCGCGATCGTCGCCGTTGCAGTTCAACGTGAACCAGATCTGCTCGGTCTCGCCGCTCGGCCGCGGCTCGATCCCGAGGACGAATTCGCTGGGCAGGAAGTGACGTCCCTGCTGGTTGAGCAGGAGCGAGTTGATGCCGTAGCGATACGGGAAGTTCATGCCGGCCGTGATGAAGATGTCGTCCCAGCCGTCGGCGTTGAAATCGTCCACGGTGGGTCCCCACGGCCAGTACGTCTCGACGCCGACCGCGTCCGACACTTCGTCGAACCGCCCGCCGCCGCGATTGGCGAATAGGGCATTGCCGAAGATCAGAGTACGCTTCCCCTCGGGAATCAACTGAGGAGGCACCTGTGACGTGTCGTCCTTCCGTTGTTCCGCCGCCCAGTCGCCCGGCCGCAGATCGACCCACATGTCGGGATGCATGCTCGTGAGGAAAAGATCGAGTCGGCCGTCGCCGTCGAAGTCGAACGCCTTGACGCCCATCGCACCCCAAGGGGTGCGGGGGAAGTACGTCGCGGTGGCGTCACGGAAGTGTTTGCCGGACTCGTTGAGCCAGAGGTGGTCGGCGCCCTGCATGTCGAGCACGAACAGGTCGGGGAAGCCGTCGTTGTTCACATCGATCACCGCTGCGTCGCCGCTCCAGCTAAAATCCTCGAGGCCGACGCTCTTCGTGACGTCCTCGAACCGGTTGCCGCCGAGATTGTGGTACAGGATGCTGGCCTCGGATCGCTCCGGATGCAGATGGCCGAGCAGCGCGTCGTTCAGGCCGCGATAGTAGCCGCCGGGCCCGCGGGCATTGCTCGTGAACACACCCACATTCGTGACGAAGAGGTCGAGCAGCCCGTCGCCGTCGTAATCGAAAAAGACCGCGCCCGACGAGTGTCCCGAATATGCGACGCCGGCTTCGGCGGTGATGTCGCGGAATTTTCCATGGCCGAGGTTCTTGAAGAGCTTGTTGCCGTGACGGACGGTGGTGACGAAGAGATCGGGACGGCCGTCGTTGTCGATGTCGGCGAACGCGCAGCCCACCGCGATGTCGTCCGGCATCGTAAGGCCCGCGTCCGCGGTGATGTCGACGAAGCGACCCTTGCCGACGTTTTTCCACAACTGATTCGTGCCGAGCTGTGTGAGGAAGTAGAGATCGGGCCGGCCATCGCCGTCGACGTCCGCGGCGCACAGCCCGTTGCCGTGGTCGTAGTGCACCAGCTTATAATCTTTCCCCGCATCGTCGACGATGCGATTCTGGAACGTGATTCCGCTCCGCTGGCGTTGGTCCGTGAATCGAAAGTCGTGCATCACGCCCGACGTGGCGGCCATCTCGGCTTCCTCGTGCGCGCGCTCGATCAGCCATGCGGGAGGTCGGGGCGTATCGTATCCGACTGCGAGAGAAACGCCAAACACCACGGCGGTGGAGAGACGCGAGGCGGGCATGGGATAAAAGGGATACGCGGCGCGTGAAGCGCTCGTTGGGCCGAATGGTCGCGCGTTGAAACCGCGTCGCGACGGAGTTCGTCGGGCTCGATGTTCAGCTTACATCTTCGTTGCATTCCGGAGCGGTCATGACTTCCACATCGCTGTGGCGCCGCATCGCCATCGCTCTCGCCGTCTTCAACGTCGCCGGCGCCGGCTTCGCGATCGCGGCCGGCGAAGGCTGGCACGCCGGCATCCACGTCTCGCTCGCCTTGGCCTTCGCCTTCGCGGCGCGGCGACTGCAACAGGCGTACGTCGCGCGCGAGGCAGGCTCCGTGCAACAACAGTTGGAAGAGCACGCCGCCGCGCTCCAGGAGATGCAAGACGCATTGACGCGGCAGTCGGGTCAGATCGCGGAGCTGCAGGAACGCGTGGACTTTGCCGAGCGCATGCTGGCGCAGGCGCGCGATCGGCAACAGCTCGAAGCGAGACGACCGAAGGACTCATAGATTCGAGCATGAGCAGCGCTTTGGACAGCGTTCTCGTGCCGCTCGCCGCCGGCCTCGTCATCCTCATCGCCTTCGTCGTGATTCGACCGCTGCTGCTGCGACTCAGCCGCCGCGATGAGCTGCGACAGGAGTCGCAGCCGCTCCCGCAGCGCTGGCTGCGCATCCTCGATGAAGCCGTGCCGGCGACGCGACATCTCGACGACGTGCAACGGCACCAGCTCCTGCGCGCCAGCCGGGAGCTGATGCGCACCAGGCATTGGGAGGGGTGCCGCGGCCTGGTGATGACGGAAGAGATGCAGCTGACGATCGCGGCTCAGGCATGCCTGCTCTCGCTGAAGTTTCCGGGCGAGCCGTTCCCGGGCGTCCGCGAGATTCTCGTCTATCCCGACACATTCGTCGCGCGGCGCGTGTGCGATCCCCGCCAATGGCTCGAGAGCACCGATCCCGGTCGGCCGGTGCCGCTGCTCGGCGAGTCGTGGGGCAACGGGGTGATGGTGTTCTCCTGGGACGCCGTCCAGGCCGGCGCGCGCGATCCCGGCGACGGCAACAACGTCGTGCTTCACGAGTTCGCCCACGAGCTCGACTTTCAACGCCATCTCACGCCCCGGGGATGGACGGACCGCATGCGGCCGACCGTTGCGCATCCGGAGGAGTGGCAGCGCATGCTCAGGGAAAGCTTCGAGCGGTTGTGTCACAAAATCGAATCGCATGCGCCGAGTGCGCTGAACGCTTATGGCGCGAAAAGCATTCAGGAGTTTTTCGCCGTCGCGACCGAGACCTTTTTTGAGAAGCCGGCCGAGCTCGCCGAGGAAGACCCCGAGCTGTATGCGCACCTGCGGGACCTCTACCAACAAGATCCGGCAGCCGTAGCTTAGGGCGCATGAAGCTGGCCACCGTCGTCGTGATCGCCCTTGCAAGTCAGTTGGCCGCGCCGTCAGTCGAGCAAACCACGCAGGGCCGCCGGCCACCCGCCGCGCTCGTCGCGAGCTTCGATGGCCTCGGCGTCGGACTGCAGGGACCGCACGGACGCTATGAGGCCCGCAATCCGTCCGACAATTCGCTCGCCGTCGGACCGGATTACGTCTTTCAGATCGTGAACACACGGATGGCGATTTTCAAAAAGACCGGCGAAATCGTCTACGGCCCCGTCGCCACGAACACGCTGTTCAAGGGCTTCGGCGGGGCCTGCGAGGCGCATAACAACGGCGACGCGGTCGTCCGCTACGACCAGCTCGCCAATCGCTGGCTCATCGTCATGCCAATCTTCACACGGGCGACGGAGCGCTCCGACCAGCCGGGCCTGTGGCAGGCGCACGCGGACCGGGCGGGCGCCTATACGAGCCCGCCCGGTGTCGCCGGCCAACCCGGCGCGGCGGCGCCGCTGTTCGTTCCGCCGACGGTTCCGCCCGGGCCGCCGGAGCCGCCCGACACCGCGCGGCGGGTCCGTCCGCGCCCGCCGGAGGAGAAGGGCCCGTACTCGATGTGCTATGCGATCAGCGCGAGCCCGGATCCGCTCGGCTCGTACTATCGCTACGAGTTCCTGCGACCACTCTTCCCCGATTATCCGCGGCCCGCGGTGTGGCCCGACGGCTATTACGTCCCGACCAGCACGGGTGATGAGGTCATTCAGAAGCACACCTGCGTCGCCGACCGCGCGCACATGCTGCGCGGCGAGCCGGCAACCGAGCAGTGCGTCATCATCGACGGCGTGAACTTCTTGAATACTTCCGACCTCGACGGCACCACACTGCCGCCGGCAGGGGCGCCGAACGTGATCCTCGCGGCGGGCGGGACGCAGTTGCACGGCGTATTCGACGACTCTTCGATCTACGCCTGGCAGCTCTCCGTGAACTGGTCCGATTCCTCCAAAACGCGCCTCACCGGTCCGCAGCGGATCGCGGTCGCGCCGTATCACTACCTCTGCGACGGCCAGCTCACGACGTGCGTGCGCCAGCCCGGCACGGATCAGCATCTCGACGCGCAAGGCGACAAGCTGATGGCGCGCGTCGTGTACCGAAACGTCAATGGCAAAGAGTCGATCGTGGCCGTGCACTCGGTGGCGACGCGCGCGGGCGGCGGCGGCGTACGCTGGTACGAGTTCACGGTATCGCCGTCCGATCGCGCGCTGCGGCTGCGCCAGCAAGGGACTTACGCACCCGACAGCTTCTATCGCTGGATGGCGAGCCCGGCCATCGATCGCGAGGGCAATATCGGAATCGGATATTCGTTCGGCGGCTCGCCGAACTTCGCCGGACAGCGCTTTGCCGGCCGGCTCGCCAATGACCCGCTCGGCATGTTGACGCTGCACGAAACGGTGTTGGCCGAGGGCGAGGCGCCGCAAACGAGCAGCGTGCGCTGGGAGGATTACACGCAGACGGCGATCGACCCGTCGGACGACTGCACGATCTGGTACGTGGGTGACTATCTCAAAAAGGACGCGTGGACGTATTCCACGCGCATCGGAGCGTTCCGGCTCTGCCGCTGAGCCAAAGGAGCACTTGAGCCATGACATCCCCACTGCTCGGCGAATTCCTCGGCACCATGGTGCTCATCCTGCTCGGCAACGGCGTCGTTGCCGGAGTACTGCTCAAAGGGACCAAGGCGGAGAGCAGCGGCTGGATCGTGATCACCGCCGGTTGGGCGTTTGCGGTAATGGCGGGCGTGTTCACCGCAGTCGCGTGCGGATCGAGCGACGCGCACCTCAATCCCGCCGTCACACTGGGATTCGCGCTGCGTTCGGCCGACTTCTCGAAAGTGGCGCCGTACTTCGTGGCGCAGCTGCTCGGCGGCATGGCCGGCGCCGCGCTCGTGTGGCTGCACTATCTGCCGCACTGGAGAGTGACGCCCGACGGCGTCATCAAGCGCGCCTGCTTCTGCACCGCGCCCGCGATTCGCCAATTCATTCCGAACTTGATCAGCGAGACGATCGCCACCTTCGTGCTCGTCTTCGTCGTCGGCGCGATCTTCTCGAAGAGCGTCGCCGCAAATGGCCCCGCCGCCGGGGTCGGCGCCTACCTCGTCGGCGCGCTCGTCTGGGGTATCGGGCTCTCGCTCGGCGGCACCACCGGATATGCGATCAACCCGGCACGCGATTTCGGCCCGCGGATAGTTCATGCTTTGCTGCCGATCGACGGCAAAGCTCCGTCGGATTGGAGCTACGGCTCGATCGCAATCGTCGGGCCGTTGATTGGCGGGTCGCTCGCCGGTCTCGCGTTGCGCGTGCTGGGCGTATGAAGACGGTCAGCCGAGTCGCTGCGCTGCTTGGCGCGCTGGGATCGATCGTCCTCGTGATTTATGCGGGCCGCCGCAATGCCCATCCACTGCTGGTCGTACTCTTTGTGCTCTGGGTGGCGGCTCCGTTTGTCGGCTATTTCCTCGCGGGAAGGCTGTCGGCGCGGTGGCCCGCTCTTGCGTCGTCGACGCTCGACATCGTCATCATGCTCGCCGCGATCGTATCACTGGTCGTCTACACCGCCGCCGCCCTCAGACCGGGACGCGCGGTGCCCTTCGTGCTCGTTCCTCTGATCGCGTGGGTGTTTGTGTTGCTCGCCGTGGCGGCGTCGGTCGCGGAACGCGGCAGGTCGCCTCGTAGCGATCGATGAGATTCGCGGCTGCCTGCGGCGCAGTCCTATTGCTTGCGCTGATGCCGCAGGCATCTCGCCAGTCGTGGATGATCGGGCCATTCGTCAAACCGGCGGCAAACCCGATCATCACTGCCGACGCTACGTCGCGCTTTCGATCGCCCATCAGCGATTCGGTCGTCGCCTGGGAGGCGTTCGCGACGTTCAATCCCGCCGCGGTGGTGCGCGACGGAAAGGTGTACCTGCTGTATCGCGCCGAAGACGCGACGGGGCGGCAGGAAATCGGCGGCCACACCTCGCGCCTCGGGCTGGCCGAGAGCAGCGACGGCGTGCGCTTCACTCGACGCCCGGCTCCGGTTCTCTACCCTGACACCGACGCGCAGCGGGGTAACGAGTGGCCGGGTGGTGTGGAAGATCCGCGGATCGTCCAGATGGACGACAGCACCTACGTGCTCACCTACACGCAGTGGAATCGCGACGTGCCGCGCCTCGCGGTCGCGACGTCGCGCGATCTGATTCACTGGACAAAGCATGGCCCCGCGTTCGCGCGCGCCGCGGAAGGCAAGTACCTGCGGACCGAATCCAAATCCGGCGCGATCCTCAGCCGCATAGAAGGTGATCGACTCGTCGCGACGCGGGTGAACGGGAAATACTGGATGTACTTCGGCGTCCCCGACCTGAAGATCGCGACTTCCGATAACCTGCTCGACTGGACGCCGCTGGAAGATTCGACGGGGCAGGCGCTCAAAATTCTCTCGCCGCGGCAGGGATATTTCGACTCGTGGCTCGTGGAAGGGGGTCCCCCCGCGCTCATCACGAAGCATGGGATTGTGGTGCTCTACAATGCGGGCAACACCGAAACGCACACGTACGCCGGCGGGCAAGCATTGTTCGACGCGCGTAACCCGGTCCGGCTGATTGCGCGATCCGACACGGCGTTCATCAAGCCCACGGAGAATTACGAGCGCACCGGCCAGTACACCGCGGGAACGACGTTCGTCGAAGGTCTGGTGCCGTTCCATGGGCGATGGTACCTCTACTACGGCACTGCCGATTCGCGTGTGGGCGTAGCCATCTCGACTCCCAGGGAATAGCGCATGTCCAAGGTCAGAGTCGGTATCGTGGGCTCCCGTTTTCAAGCCGACTGCATCGCGGGCGCGGTGAAGGCGGTCCCGGAGGAGGCGGAGCTCGTCGCGGTCGCTTCGCCGACCAAAGGAAATGCGGCCGCATTCGCCAAACGGCACGGCGTCCCGAATGCCTATACCGACTATCACGACCTGTTGCGCGACCCGCAGGTCGAGCTGATTTCGATCACGGCACCCAACGCGCTGCACGCCCAAATCACCATCGATGCCGCGAAGGCCGGCAAACACGTCGTCTGCGAAAAACCCCTCTGCATGACGCTCGAAGAAGCGGACGCGATGATCGACGCGTGCAAGAAGGCCGGCGTACTCCTGCTGTACGCCGAGGAGCTGTTCTTCGCGCCGAAGTATGTAAAGGCGAAGCAAATGGCCGACGAAGGCGCGTTTGGTCGAATCCACTTGGTGAAACAAGGCGAGAAGCACTCAGGACCGCATTCGCCGTGGTTCTGGGACGTCGCGCAGTCGGGCGGCGGCGCCGTCATGGACCTCGGCTGTCACGGCATCGCATTCTGTTGGTGGTTCCTCGGCAAGCCCAACG
Organism: Gemmatimonadales bacterium; assembly: GCA_035309945.1. Taxonomy (GTDB): domain Bacteria; phylum Gemmatimonadota; class Gemmatimonadetes; order Gemmatimonadales; family GWC2-71-9; genus 20CM-2-65-7. The sequence goes on from DATGEQ010000087.1 coordinate 15,694, forward strand.
TCGCCAGCGTGTATTCGCAGATGTCGCAGCAGGTGCATCGCGATCAGACGAAGGGGGAAGACGAGGCGATCACGATCATCGAGTTCGCCGGTGGTGCGATAGGAATGGTCGAAAGCAGCTGGAACCGTCCCGGCGGCATGGACGACTCCATCGAGGTCTTCGGCGACAAGGGGCAGACCTACGCCGACATGCTCATGGGCAACGCGCTGCCAACGTACTCCGAGGTGGGCTTCGGCTACGCCGTCGAAAAGGCCGCGACCACCAAGGGATGGAGCTATCCGGTGTTCGAGGAGCACTGGAACTACGGTTTCCCCCAGGAGATGCGGCACTTTGCCCGCTGCGTGCGCGGCAAGGAGACGCCGATCGCGGACGGCGAGACCGGTCGAGTCGTGCAAGAGGTGCTGTGCGCGGCTTATGCCTCCGCGGGCGCGGGAAAGAAGATCGCGTTGCCGTTTCATCCCAAAGGCGTGAAGAAACCGATCGACCTCTGGAAGACCCCGCAACGTTAACGCGCTCGCTCGGCCTAGTAGTCCTGCTCGCCGCATGCACACCGGCTGGCTCCCCGCCGTCGGTCGACTGGCGCGTGACGGGCGGCGATCCCGGCAATTCCCGCTACTCAGCGCTCGATCAGATCGACACGACAAACGTCTCGCGGCTGCGCGTCGCCTGGGTCTACCACACGGGCGACCTGCCCGCGAGCGGCGACGGCCAGATTCAAGCCACGCCGATCGTCGTCGACAGCGTGCTGTACACGACGACGCCCGCACTCGCGGTCATCGCGCTGCGCGCGGCGGACGGCACGCTGCTCTGGCGCTTCGATCCCCGCACGACGCACGACGTACGCCGCACGGATCTGACACACGTCAATCGCGGCGTCGTCTATTGGTCAGCCGGCAATGATCGGCGAATTTTCTTTGCGGCGGGACGGCGACTGTACGCGCTCGACGCGCGCACTGGGCAGCCGATTCCGACCTTCGGGGACTCCGGCTCTCTGGATCTCGCTGCCGGCCTGTCGCGCGACATCGGGGATGCGTATCTCGTCGTGACCAGCCCGGGAGTCATCTACAAGGATCTGCTGATCCAGGGCATGCGTGTCGGCGAAGACGAAGGCTCGGCGCCGGGGGACGTGCGCGCGTACGATGTTCGCACGGGCGCCATTCGCTGGACCTTTCACACCATCCCCCATCCCGGCGAAGTCGGCTACGACACCTGGCCTCGCGGCGCCTGGAAGACAGCCGGTGGCACGAACGACTGGGCGGGCACATCGGTCGACACCGCTCGCGGGATTGTCTACGTGCCGACCGGCTCGGCGACCCCCGATTTCTACGGCGGCGCGCGCATCGGCGCCGACCTGTTCGCCAACACGCTCCTTGCGCTCGACGCGGCGACCGGCAAGCGGCTTTGGCACTTCCAGTCGGTCCATCACGACTTGTGGGATCGCGATCTTCCGGCTGTTCCCAATCTCCTGACCGTCACACGCGGGTCGAGCCGCATCGCTGCCGTCGCACAGATCACCAAGAGCGGGTTCGTGTTGCTGTTCGACCGGCAGACGGGCAAGCCGCTGTTCGACATCGTGGAGCGCCCGGTCCCGCCGTCGACCTTGCGTGGCGAACGGGCATGGCCGACCCAACCGATGCCTGTAAAGCCGGCGCCGTTCGCGCGGCAGTCGATTACCGAAGCCGACGTCGTGGAATCGCAGCGCGCGCGATTTCGCACGCTGCGCAAGGCGTTCTTCGCGCCGCCCAGCCTCGAGGGCAGCATCGTGCTCCCCGGGTTCGATGGCGGCGGCGAGTGGGGTGGCGCGGCCATCGATCCCGAGACCGCCACGATCTACGTGAATGCGAGCGACGTTCCCTGGGTCGCCGCCATGCGGCCGGCGCTGCGACTTCCGGCCGCAGCCTCCCGGCCCCGCTCCGGCGCCGCGGTCTACGCAGCGGTGTGCGCGAGCTGTCACGGCGCCGATCGTCGCGGCCGCGGTCGGGCGCCGTCGCTCGTCGACGTTCGCAGCCGTCTGTCCGAAAAGGACATTCGCCAGATACTCGACTGGGGACGCGGCTTCATGCCGTCGCTCGCCGCGCTTCCCGCAGCCGACAAGCGGGCCGTGGCGCAGCACCTCGGCTTCACGGTCGCAGATAGCGCCGGCTGGACGACCGGCGTCGCGCGACAGTCGCCGTATGAGTTTGTTGGCTATGAGCGTTGGCGCGACACCAGCGGCTATCCCGCGATCGAGCCGCCCTGGGGCACATTGAGCGCCATCGACCTCAACACCGGGGAGTACCGCTGGCGCATTCCGCTGGGCGAATTTGCGGCGCTGAGCGCGCGCGGTGTACCGGTCACCGGGACCGAACAGTATGGCGGCCCGATCGTGACGCGCGGCGGTCTACTGTTCATTGCCGCCACAGAGGATGCGAGAATTCGGGCGTTCAATCGCCGTAACGGGAAGCAGCTCTGGTCGGCGACGTTGCCGGCTCCGGGGTATGCCACACCATGCACCTTCTCGGTTCGCGGCAAGCAGTACGTCGTGATCGCGGCGGGCGGCGGCAAGCTGGGATCGAAGTCCAGTGACACCTATGTCGCCTTTGCGCTACCTTAGCCGTAGCTCGACATGAGGATCCCCACGTGAGCGCTCCAGCCCTTCTCCTGCTATTGCTGCTGCAAGCGCCGGCCAGCCGTCGCGTCGATTCGCTCGTGAGCGCGATGACACTCGATGAGAAACTCAGCCTGCTGCACGGCAGCGTCGACCCCGAACCGGCCGTCGGGCTGAACTCGGCGGGCTATATGAGCGGTGTACCGCGCCTCAGGATTCCGCCGCTACGGCTCACCGATGGGCCCGCGGGCATCCGCTCGTCCGCGCCCGCGACTGCGTTGCCGGCGCCCGTTGCGCTCGCCGCGTCGTTCGATCCCGAGCTGGCGCGGCGCTACGGCGCCGTGATGGGCAGTGAAGGTCTGGCGCGCAATCAGGATGTGCTGCTCGCGCCGATGGTCAACATCGTCCGCGTCCCTCAGGCCGGCCGAAACTTCGAGTCGCTCGGCGAGGATCCGTTCCTCGCCTCCCGCATCGTGGCCGATGAAGTCGTCGGCATTCAGGGAGCCGGGCTCATCGCGACCGTGAAGCACTACGCGGCGAACAATTTCGAGCGGGATCGGCAATCGGTCGACGTGCACGTCGATGAACGCACATTGCACGAGATCTATCTGCCCGCCTTCGAGGCGGCCGTCCGCGCCGGCGCCGGCGCGGTGATGTGCTCGTACAACCTGGTCAACGGCACCCATGCCTGTGAGAACCGCGAGCTGCTCACCGACCTTTTACGCAAGCAGTTCGCATTCGGCGGCTGGGTCATGACCGACTGGTTCGCCACACACGGACTCGATGCGCTTCTTGCCGGACTCGACCAAGAGATGCCGGGCTTCAACATCGGCGTGCGCAACCCGAGCTGGTTCGGCGATTCGCTGCGCGCCGCGGTGCAAGCGGGTAAGATCCCGCAGGCCGCGGTCGATCAGGCCGTGCGCCGCATCCTGGGCCAAATGGATCGAATGGGCCTGCTCGCGGGGCAGTCGCGTGCCCGCCCCCCGATCGACATCCTGACGGACGCGGCACTCGCGCGCGAGGCCGCGACCGAGGGGGCGGTGCTCCTCAAGAATGACGGCAACCTGCTTCCTCTCGCGCCGGCCCAGCTGGCCACGACCGTAGTGATCGGCCCGGCGGCTCGGTCGCCCCTGATCGGCGGGGGCGGCAGCGCCCGCGTCCAGGCATTCCACAGGACGAACGCACTCGACGCACTGCAGCAGCGCGCGGCGGGCGCGCCGCTGCGCTTCGTTCCAGGCATCGACCTCGACGGCACGCCGATTCCCGCGACGGCATTTTCGAACGATTCCGCCATCGACTTTACGGGCGCGCAAGCGCTGCCGGCCGGCACGTCGTGGTCCTGGTCCGGGACGGTGACGGCGCCCACCTCCGGGGATTACGATCTGAAGCTCCAGTCGCGCGGTGGGCGCGCGCAGGTCCTGCTGGCGATCGGCGCGGACAGCGTTCGCCTCAGCACGATCGGGTTCTTTGGCAATGCGAGTCTGTTGCCCACCGCCGACAATCTCCAGAACGCATCCGTGACGGTGCGTTTTGTCGCGGGACAAGCCATTCCCATTCGGGTCTCGATGGACGGACGGAGCGGGATAGGACCATTCGCGAGAGAAAGCGGCCAGCCGATGCAGATCCGGCTCGCCTGGTCTTCGCCGGAGCGCCGTCGTGCCTTTGTCGATTCGGCGGTCGCGGCGGCGCGCGGAGCCGAGCGCGTCCTGGTATTTGCGTACGACGAAGGGACAGAAGGCGCCGATCGCGCTTCGCTATCGCTCCCCGCGCGTCAGGACTCGCTGATCGGCGCCGTGGCCGGCGCGAATCCGCACACGATCGTCGTCCTGAGCACGGGGAGTGCGGTCGAAATGCCGTGGATCGACCGGACGCCTGCGGTCCTGCAAATCTGGTATGCCGGTCAGGAGGGCGGGGACGCCGTCGCGTCGTTGCTCCTGGGCGACGCGAATCCCGGCGGCAAATTGCCGGTGACGTTCCCCCGCGCCGCGGCCGACGCACCGACCGCAACTCCGGCCCGCTATCCCGGCGACAATCGCGTCGCGACGTACGATGAAGGCGTGCTGGTCGGCTATCGCTGGTACGATGCGCGCGGGATTGCGCCGCTCTTTCCCTTTGGCCACGGGCTGTCCTACACGACGTTCGCGTACTCCGACCTGACGGTGCGCAAGAGCGGCGACGGGTTCGATGTGCACGTGACGATTCGCAATACCGGCTCGCGGCGTGGCGCCGAGGTGGCCCAGGTGTATCTGGCGCCGCCGGCAAAACAACCGGTCCCGATGCCTCCGCAGCAGCTTGTCGGGTTCGAACGGGTCGAGCTGAATCCCGGCGAGAGTCGCGACCTGACGATCCACGTCGGCGCCCGGCAGTTGTCGTACTGGTCTACACAAAAATCGGCGTGGGTCGTGGCGAAGGGCTATCGCACGGTCGTGGTCGGCTCGTCGTCACGTGATGTCCGGCTCCACGGCGCCTTCTGATTCGTCGTCGTGATCTACGAGGATCGCTACACCCGTCCGATCACGCGCAAGCGCTTCGCGCAGCGCATGAGCGGCCATCTTGCCATGGCCGTCGCACTCGTCTTCATCTCGCTGCTGGGCGGCATGGCCGGGTACGCGCATTACGAGCATCTCGCCTGGCGCGATGCCTTCCTCAATACCGCGATGCTCCTCGGCGGCATGGGGCCGGTGGACCCGCTGAAAAGCAATGGCGGCAAAATATTTGCGGGATTGTTCGCCTTGTACGCGGGCGGCGTGTTCCTCGTCGTCGCCGCTTTGCTGCTGACGCCCGTCGTGCACCGGTTGATGCACAAGTTCCATTGGGAGGAGGAGGAACGTCGGCGTGGCGGCGGGGCCGCTTGAGCAATGCAATTCGATCTCGATGCAGCGATCGACGTGCTCCGCCGCACCCCGTCCGTGCTGCACGCGCTGCTGCACCATGCGGCCGCGGTGTGGTCGGATGGCAATGAAGGGCCGGACACCTTCAGCCCGTTCGACGTCGTCGGCCATCTCATCGATGGCGAAGAAACAGACTGGATGCCGCGCGCGCGGATTATCCTGTCGCAGGGCACGAACCGCCGTTTCGAGCCGTATGACCGGTTCCGCCATCGCGGCCGCAACACACAGCGCACGCTCGACTCGTTGCTGAACGAATTTGCCCGACTGCGGGCCGAGAACCTCCGGCTGCTCGCGTCCTGGAAGCTGACGGACGCACAGCTCGATCTGACGGGAGAACACCCGGCCCTCGGCGCGGTGACGCTTCGCCAGTTGCTTGCGGCCTGGGTGGTGCACGATCTTGGACACATCGCCCAGGCGGGGCGCGTAATGGCGAAGCAATATCGGCTGGACGTCGGTCCCTGGGCGTCCTACCTGCCCGTCCTCACCGATCGCGAAACGCCGAGGCCGCTGCCGGGCATGTCTCCATGAGCTACGGTACCAATGCTTTAGGCACGGGACAGTGTGCAGTGTTGGATTTCGGCGCCATGTCGTGTAGCTTGATAGGGTTCATGAGCCTGGCAGTAGCTCGTTGAAGGGTCGGATCATCAGGCGGCGCTGGCCGTCTCCGGCATTGGGCCGGAGATCGTGTGCACGGCGCGCCCCGGTGAGCGCGACAACCCTCCCAGCATCTGCCGGCATTCACTACGGCGATACACGCCTTTCCTAAGAGCCCGACGCAGTCGGCGAGCGTCGCTCAGTTCCTGTGCAACAGGAGCGTGCGGCTTCGTCCACCCACCGGGCGGGAACACAATTCGTTATGACAACGCAGTCTCAACAGCAACACACTCACCTGCCACGCCCACCGCACAAAGAACCCCCTGCTCACGCGCCCAATGCGGCGCTGATGATCGATTTCGACAATGTCACGATGGCGATCCGATCGGACCTGCAGACCGAGCTGAAGCGCCTGCTGCAATCCGACATCATCCGGGGAAAGGTCGCCGTGCAGCGCGCGTACGCCGACTGGCGCCGCTACCCGCAGTATATCGTCCCGCTGTCCGAATCCTCGATCGATCTCATCTTCGCCCCGGCGCATGGCGCCAACAAGAAGAACGCGACGGACATCCGGCTCGCGATCGACGCGCTGGAGCTCGTCTTCACGCGTCCGGAGATTGGCACCTTTATTCTCCTGTCGGGCGATTCGGACTTCTCGTCGCTCGTGATCAAACTCAAGGAATACGGCAAGTACGTGATCGGCGTCGGCATCCGCGAGTCGTCGAGCGACCTGCTGATCCAGAATTGCGACGAGTACTACTCGTACAACGAGCTCGCCGGCTTCACCAAGGCGAGCGACGTCGAGTACGTGAAGCGCGATCCCTGGGAGCTGGTCGTGGAGGCCGTCAAGCAGATGACGGCGCACAACGACGTCATGCGGTCGGATCGGCTCAAGCAGGTCATGCAGGAGATCGATCCCAACTTCGATGAGAAGGACGCGGGCTTCTCGCGCTTCAGCAAGTTCGTGATCGAGGCCGCGCGCCGTGGGTTGATCACGCTCACGCGGCTCGACAACGGGCAGTATGAAATTGCCCTCGGCGACAAGGTCGAAGGCGCGCCGGCACAGCCGACGCTCGCGGCCATGAGCGAGGCGTCCACGGCGCCCGCGCCCGCCGCGGAGCGCCCGCGGAGCCGGCGCGGTGGACGCGGCCGAAGCCGGAGCGAAGAGGAGTCCGCAGGGGGCGGCTTCTCGTTGGGGGGCGCGTTCGACCGCATCAAACAGGCAGTCGGCAAGCTCGGCCTCGATGAGGAGACCGAAGCGGCGGGGCCTACGGTGGCCGAGCCCGCCCCCGCCCCCGCCCCCGCCCCTGCCCCCGCGGCCGCACAGCCGCCGACGCCCGACATCGAAGAAGAGGACGACACTCCAATGCCGGCGTCCTCGGCACCGCCACCGCCGTACAGCACGACATCCTCGACACCGGGCGGCATACCGATGCGCAGCGCGCGTTTCCGTCGTGGCTCGCGCGGCGGCGCACGCCGCGGGGGCCCGGGTGGTGCTGTGAGCGAAATTCCAAAGATCGGCGTCGTAGAGGTCGATCCCAATTTCCGTCCGCGCGCCGACGCGACTCAACCACCGCCCAAGCCGCCGATGATCGGTGGCCAGCCGTCCGGTCAAGAGCGCAGTGAGCACACTGAGCGCGGCGAACGGGGAGCGGGGGATCGAGGCGGACGTGGTGGTCGCGGACGCGGCGGCAGGGGAGGAGGGGGAGGTGGAGCGGGGGGGGGAGCGGGCCGCGGTGAAAACGGCGACCGTGGTGAACGCGGCGGCCGGGGGCGCCGCGGTGGACGTGGCCGCGGGGGCCGGGGGCCGCGCCGCTTCGAGTCGGAGTCGTCCGAGGTGGCGCCGGTGAACACGCACCGCGGACCGGCGGCGGCGCCGGCTGAACCGCCGGAGCGCTCGCGTCCAGCGACACCGCCGCCAGCGCCGGAGGCGCCTGTAGCCGGAGCCGGCGACGACGCGCCAGAGGAGTCCTTCTGGTCGAAGGTAAAGCGCGGACTTACTGGAGGCGCGTGACGCGTAGCAGTCCGGTTTCGGCACAGTTCTACGCGCGACCGACGGAAGAGGTCGCGCGTGGTCTATTGGGGCACATTCTCGTGAGCGACGTCGGCGGGCGCCGCCGCCAGACCGCGGGTCGCATCGTCGAAGTCGAAGCGTACGTCGGCCCCAACGATCCGGCGTGCCATGCCTACGGCCACCGCCGCACGGCCCGCACCGAGCCGCTCTACGGGCCACCGGGGACGGCCTACGTGTACTTCACGTACGGCATGCATTGGTGCCTCAATGCCGTCACCGAGCCCCCCGAGTTCCCAGCCGCCGTCCTGATTCGTGCCCTCGAGCCGATCGCGGGATTCGAGACGATGCGAGCCCGCCGGGGCAAGGAGCCGCTCTGCTCCGGTCCCGCCCGCCTGTGCGAGGCGTTAGGAGTGACGGGCGCGCTGAACGGGGTGTCATTGCAGCGTAGTGTGCTGCGGATTGTTGAAGGGCAGAAGCCCCGGCGCGGGGGGATCGTGGTCAGTCCCCGGATCGGCATCACGCAGGCCGCGGACTGGCCCCTGCGGTTTTGTGTCAAGGACTCGCCCTGGGTTTCCCGCTAGTGATCCTCGGGGAAAACTTCCTGCGCGCGCTCAGTTCCGCTCGGTAATGCCTTCCTTTGATGAGCCGAGGCTGACGCGCACGCCGCCTTGCAGCGAGTGCGTGTTGCTGTCGAGCAGGAAGCCGTTGGCGCTCGACGTCAACAGGTAGTGCGCGAACACGTTGAGCCGGCTCGAGTAGTTGATCTGCAGGCCACCCATGATCCAGAAGAACGCTTTGCTGGCCGCATCGTGCGCGAGCTGGTCAGCTTGGACGGCCTCGCCGAGCGTGGCGCAGCTCGAGCAGTCGACCACGGGATTGAGCACCTCCATCAGCGCAAAGCCGCCGCCCGCGAACGGCTCGATCACCTTCTGAGCCGGGAACGCGAGGACGCCGAACATGAGCCGGCGCATGTCGTGGAACGTCACATCGCGGAACCCGGGACCCACGGATGATGTCGATGAGCTGGGATCGAAGATCACGGCATGCGCGTCGGCGAGGAAGATCGCCTGCTCGTATGCGACGTACAGCGCCGTGCGCCGCGACTTGATTAGCCAGTGGCCGCCCACGATCGGATCGTAGACGTACGGCTCGGTGTTCGTCTTGGAGACGAAGGCGCCGCCCTGCGCACCCCAGTACCATTGAAAATTGGTGTTGAAGCCGTGTCCCTGCTGCGGCGGAATGAAGAAGTACGATGCGCCGAGCGAGCCCTGCACTTCGCCGGTAAACGCGTTACTGAAGAACGGATTGTCGGGACGATACTGCGCGCGCACGTCGCCGCGAATGGCGATGTGATGCGCGATGAACGCGCGGACGCCGAGCCCGCCGTTGACCAGCTGCTGCGTGAAGTTGTACGGGGCGTCGGGTCCGAACACCATGCGCGAGTAACCGCCCGAGGTGAGCAGCGTTACGCGATCGGAGAGCGGCCAGTTCAGCACGAGGCTGGCGCTGACCGTCGACACGTTGATGTTCTGCGTCGATGCCAGGTTGGTGGTGGCGATGTAGTCGCCCGTCACCTCGAGGCCGACGCGGTCGCTCAGGTTATAGCCGATCCGGACGCCGCCGCCGAACCCATTCGTGATGAGGAACGAGCGGTCGAAGCGCCACCAGGAGCCGAAGCCCCCGAACTCGATGTTTTGCGCTTTCTGCGCCGCCAGGGGGTTGGCGGGACTCGCTGCCAGGGCTACGAATCCCACCATGAGAACCAGCCGCTTCATCGGGACTCCTTCCAGGACTCCCCGCCGCGGTTAGGGAGCCGCCAATAGGACCGCGTTGAAGAGCAGCTTGAAGGTGCCGTGCGTCTGGCCCCGAAACTGGGGCCGGAAACCGAACAGGATCACTCTTCCGCTGCCTACCGGTGCCTCCACCAGCGACGCCTTCCCTGTAAGTCGCTCCTGGTAGCGGGCATAGCCCGATCGCAGGGGCTGTTCGGGATAGGTCGCCAAGGCCCTGGCTGGGGCCGATACTGTGAAGGCGGCGCTATTCTCGAAATAGATCTGGAGGGAGTCGGAGACCCCAACCGTAACAGAGTCGCTCCCCCCCAAAACCGTACCGAAAATAGAACCCGGGGCGTAAAACCGCAAACTTTGGGGACCTGATGCCACCCCACCTAGGACATTGACGACAGGGAGGTTAAGGCGTGCAATCGCGAAATTACTTGAAGCATCGAGGCAAACGAGCGTGCCCCCACCCCGAACAAATTCCGAAATGGCGTTGGCCCCCGATTCGCCGAGGCCGCCTGCGTACTGTAATGGAATGCGAGTCGAGTCAACGCCGACCACCATGGAAGTAGCGTCCTCACTCGGCAGAACAATGACGTCGAACCGCTGCCGCAACCCGCCGCGCTTGATGTCGCCATCATGGAGTGTCATGTAGCTGATGCCATACTGCTCGAATAACCAGCGCGTCCAGCCCTCGTCGATGTTGCCAGTCCAAGGTTGATAGAGCCCGATGCGCGGCAGCCGTTCCCGCCAGCGCGCTCCAGCGGGCGCTTCGCGCACCGCAGTGACGTCGAAGCCGTGCCGTGCAGCCTGCTCGCTCAGAATGGCGCGCGCGCGTGCGCCGCGCACGACCAGACTGTCTCCCACAACCGCGACCGACTGACCCGCCGCGAGCAGCGCCGCTACCGCGCGCGATTCGGCATTGGTGCGGTTCTGCAAGATAAAGACGTCCCCGCTGCCCTCGATCTTCCCTGGCGGCGCAATCACGCTGTCCACGCGCACGAGGTTCGTGCTGAATGGGCCGTTCACGACATCCGCGCGCACGCCCATAGTGAAAGGCAATGTCCAACCAGCGACGTCGTATGGCGGGCGATCGTTCACCGGCGTGTAGTGCTGCGGCTCCAGTAAATCCTTCGCGTCCGCGCGATATGGCTGGGCCATCGGGATGACGAGAGCCCCGGCGGGATACCGCCTTCCCTCCGCCGTGAACGACTCGGCCGCGCGGTATACCTCCACACCGCCCGCGGCGAGAACGTTGGCGAGCGTCGCCCACGCTTCGGGATCGCGCTGCTCGGGTGGCAGGACATACGCGAACGGATTCCCGGCCAGTCCGGCCTCGACGGCGCGCCGGCCGAGACCCACGAATCGATCGATGACATTGACCCGATCGCGCGCGGCAAGCCGGACCAGGGATTCGGACGTGATCAGCTCGTACCGCACGATGTCGCCGAGATGCCAGACGCCTCCCGGCCACGGCTCGGCGTAATTCACGCCACGAGCGGGTTGGCGCAGCGAGTCGAGGGTCAGCGTGATCGGCGATCCGAGGCGCGTGCTCGCGGCTTCGGTCAAGATTCCGATCATGTTGTGCCGCGTCGGCGCGGATCGAAAGCCGCCATGCCACCAGAGGTCGTACGTGAGCTGGTGGGCGACGCCGGTCATGCCGGCGTCGTACAGCGCCGAGGCCATCTGCGCGCCGACCAGGTTGATGCCGGCGACGATCGCGGGATCGATATTCGGATTGACGGGATCCTGGAACGGCGGGACGAACAGACGCACGCCGTTCGTTCCCATCTGGTGCACGTCGTACACGATTTCCGGAAACCATTCCTTGTACAGCATGCGCGTGACGAGGCGGGTCTCGACCTGCGTCAGCATGAACCAGTCGCGATTGTTGTCGTGCCCGATGTACTTGTGATACAGCCAGGGAAGCGGGCCGCCCTCATACCGCGTGCCCTTGTAGCGGCGATACCAGCTGACGACCGTATCGAGGCCGTCAGGGTTCATGGACGGGATCATCAGGACGACTACGGAGTCGAGTAGCCGGCGCAGCTCCGGATCGGTGGTCAACCGATACGCGAGCGTCATCCCCATCTGACTCGACGCGACTTCCGTGGAATGGATGTTGTTGCTGATCAGGATGACGGCGGGCTGGGTTTTGCGCATCCGCTCGAACGCCGTGTCGCTCAGTCGCCGCGGATCGGCGAGCAGCGCTTGTACCGCTTTGATCTCCGCCAGCCGTTGCTGATTTGCCTGAGACGTAATCGTCAGCAGCAGGAACGGCCGGCCTTCGGTCGTCTTGCCCAGCGTATCGACGTGCACCATGGGGCTGCGCTGCGCCAGGGTGTTCATGTAGCCGCTGACCTGCTTCCAATCGGCGAGATTCGAGTCGGCGCCGGGTTCGAAACCGAGGCTTGCCGCGGGGGACTGCAGCGCGAGGAGAGCCGCGACGAGTAGGTGCATTAGATCAGTCCGAGTTTGGAGCCCACCTTCTTGAAGGCGCGGAGCGCGAAGTCGAGATCGTCCCTGGTGTGCGCGGCCGAGAGCTGGCAGCGCACCCGTGCATGTCCCTGCGGGACAACGGGGTAGCCGAATCCCGTCACAAAGACGCCCTCCGCGAGCAGCAGCTCGCTCATGTGAATCGCTTTCGCGGTCTCGCCCAGGATGACGGGCACGATCGGTGTCTGGCCCGGCAGCGGTTTGAAGCCGAGCGAAAGCAGCTGATCTCTGAAGTAGCGCGCGTTCTCGTGCAGCCGGGTCACCAGCTCGGGATGCTTTTCGATGTGGCGCACCGCGGCCAGGGCGCTTGCGGCGACGGTCGGCGGCAGGGCGTTGCTGAACAGCTGCGGTCGCGAGCGCTGCGTGAGATAATCGGTCAACGCCAGCGGCCCCGCGGTGAACCCGCCGGCGGCGCCCCCGAGTGCCTTGCCGAGCGTCGAGGTGATCGCGTCGACCTGCCCGACCATCTCGTAGTGCTCAGCCGTGCCGCGGCCGCGTTTGCCGAGGACTCCGGTGGCGTGCGAGTCATCTACGGCGACGACGGCGTCATACTTTCGCGCAAGCGCAATGAGGTCGGGGAGCTTGGCGATGTCGCCTTCCATCGAGAAGATGCCGTCGGTGAAGATCAGCTTGCGGCGCGCCTTGCCGGCAGCCTGGAGCTTATCCTCGAGATCGGCCATGTCGGAATGTTTGTAAACGGCGGTCTGGCATTTGGTGATCGCCTTAGCGAGGCGAATCGAATCGATGATGGACGCGTGATTCAGCTGATCGGAGATGACGAAATCAGGTTCGCTCAAGACCGTGGGGCAGAGCCCCTCATTGGCGTTCCAGCAGCTGACGTAGGTGAGCGATGATTCGCAGCCGACGAATTTCGCGAGCGCGTCTTCGAGCTGGCGGTGGACGGTGAACGTTCCACAGATAAAGCGCACGGACGCGGTGCCCGCGCCCCAGCGATCCAGGGCGTCCTTTCCCGCCTCGACGACCTCGGGGACGTCGCACAGCCCCAGGTAGTTATTGGAAGAGAGAATGACGACTTCGCCGCGCCCTTCCATTTTAACGCGTGAGCCTTGCGGCGAGTCGAGATAGTTGAGCCGCTTGTAGACGCCTTCCTTTTTGAACTCCGCCAGTTCGTCCTGCAGCTGTCCCATGAAGCTCATGCGATCTCCAGAATGACTTTGCCGGCGTCGCCCGAGCGAATGGCCGCGAGCGCGTCGTCGATTTTGGCGAGTGGGAACTTGTGCGTGATCACCGGCCGCGGATCGAACTCTCCCACGGTCAGGAAGCGCCGCATCTGATGCCACGTCTCGTACATCTTCCGTCCGATCACGCCGTACAGCGTGAGCCCCTTGAAGATGATTTCGGACGCGAAGTCGATCGGGACGTCGCCCTCCGGGATGCCGAGCAGCTGCACGCGACCGCCCATGCGGACAGCCGCAAAAGCCTGGTGCAACGCCGACGGAACGCCCGACATCTCGCAAACGACGTCGACGCCCTCGCCCCCGGTCTCGGCGAGCACGGTTTTCACGACGTCGTCTTGCCTGGCATTGATCGTGACGTCCGCGCCCATCGTCTTGGCGAGGGCGAGCCGTTTCGGATTGACGTCCGACGCAATCACTCTCGCCGCGCCCGCGGCGCGCGCGATTCCCACCGCGAAACAGCCGATGGGACCGCATCCCACAATGAAAACGGTGCTGCCGGGAATCTCCGCGGTCAGCACCGTGTGAAACGCATTGCCCATCGGATCCATGATCGCGCCGATCTCGGTGGGAATGCCGTCGAGCGTCAGCACATTGGTCGCCGGCATCGTGATGAATTCGGCGAACGCGCCATCGCGATCGACGCCGATGATGCGCGTGTTCTTACAGATGTGGCTGTTGCCGGTCCGGCACTGGAGGCAGTGGCCGCAGACGATGTGCCCCTCGGCGGTGACGAGCTGCCCGACCTTCAGCTCCGTCACGCCCTCGCCCAGCGCCAGAATCTCTCCCGCGAACTCGTGTCCCACGACGATCGGCGGCTTGATCCGTCCCTGCGCCCAGTGATTCCAGTCGGCGATGTGCAGGTCGGTGCCGCACACACCCGCATGGCGCACGGCGATCAGCACCTCGCCGGGGCCGGGCGCGGGCTTCGGCACGGACTTCACGGTCAAACCGGGCGCGCGTTTTTCCTTGACGATCGCTTGCATGAAGAACCGGGATTGAGGAGTCGGGAGCCGGGAGTCGGACTAGAAGATCGAGCGCGTGTAACCGCCGTCAACCTGGAGCACCGCGCCGGTAATATAGCTGGCCGGCTCCGACGCCAGAAACACGACCGCTGCGGCCAATTCCTCGGGCGTACCGATCCGACCGATCGGCGTCTCGGCCATGCGTTGCTTGATCATGTCGGGACGTGCCTTCGAGAGCTCCTCGATGCGTTCGGTCGCGATGAATCCCGGGCAAATGCTGTTGACCGTGATGCCGTCTTTCGCCACCTCATCAGAGAGCGCCTTGGCGAAGCCGAGGACGCCGGCGCGCGCGGTGGAGGAGAGAATGAGGCCGGGCAACGGCTGCAAGGCGGCGACGGACGCGAGGCAGATGATTCGACCCCACTTTGCCTTTGTCATGATCGGCACCGCGGCGCGGGCAAGGTGAACGGTAGACAGGAGGTTCAGCTCGATCGCTTTCTTCCAGGCATCGGCAGGCTGGTCCTTAAAGGATGCGGCCGGCGGGCCACCGGCATTGCAGAACAGCACGTCGAGCCGGCCGAGTTTCTTGACGACGTCGTGAACGAGCTTCTCCGCCTGCGCCGGGATAGTCACATCCGCGGGAAAGGGTGCGGTCTTGGGATCGCGGCCGTTCACCGCGACTTGCGTGCCCTCCTCTGCGAGCAAGTTGGCGACGGCTCGACCGATGCCACGCGTGCCGCCGCAGACGAGTGCGACTCGCCCCCGGAGACCTAGCTCCATGATGAGCTCAATCGTTCACCGCTTCGATTTTGACGGCGCAGACCTTCAATTCGGCCATTTTCGCGTATGGGTCGAGCACGGGATTGGTGAGGAGATTGGCTGCGGCCTCGCGGAAATGGAAGGGCACGAACACCTGCCCGCGCGCCACGCGTTCGGAGATCCGCGCCGCACTCACCATCGAATTGCGCCGTGAGGTCAGCCGCACCAGCTCCCCTTCGCGCACGCCGAGCTGCTTGGCGTCGGCGGGATGGATTTCGACGATCGCCGTCGGCTCGCGCGCATCGAGGCCGCTGGCGCGCCGCGTCATCGTGCCCGTATGCCAGTGATAGAGCTGGCGGCCCGTATTCATCACGAACGGATAGTCGTCGTCGGGAAGCTCGACGGGATTGGTGTACTCGACCGGCACGAACCGCGCCTTGCCGTCTTCGGTAGGAAATGCCTTGTCAAAGAGGAACGAGGTCCCCGGATGATCGGCGGCCGGCACGGGGTACTGGAGTCCCGCTCCCTCGAGCCGCTCGTACGTGACGCCGGCCCAGCTCGGCGTGACGCGCGCGATTTCGCGCATTACGTCTTCGGCGCTTCGGAACGTCGTGGGCAGGCCGAGCCGGTTGGTGAGATCCAGCAGGATCTCGAGATCTCCGCGGGCATCGCCTGGCGAGTCGACCGCTTTGTGGCTCAACTGGATGCGGCGCTCGGTGTTGACGAACGTGCCCGTCTTCTCGGCGAAGCTCGCGCCCGGGAGGACGACGTCGGCGTAGCGCGCGGTCTCGGTGAGGAAGAGATCCTGCACAGCCAGGAATTCGAGCTGCCGGAACCAGCGCTCGGCGTGCGCGATGTCGGGGTCGGAGAGGATCGGGTTTTCGCCCATGATGTACATCCCCCGCACGCCACTTTCCGGCTTCACGACCTCGGTAACCATCAGGCCGCTCTTCAGTGACAGCGATTCGACCAGGACGCCCCACGTTCGCGCGAAACGCGCGCGCACCTTCTGGTCGCCGACCGGCTGGTAATCGGTGTAGGCGAAGGGGATCGCACCGACGTCCGAGGCGCCTTGCACGTTGTTCTGGCCGCGGACCGGCAGCATCGCGGCGCCCCAGCGCCCGATCATGCCGCACGCAAACATGAGGTTGAGGAGCGACGTGACGATGTCGGTGCCGTTCGCGTGTTGCGTCAGCCCCATTGCCCACAGCGTGCTCGTGTTCGGGCCCTTCGCGTAGGTCTCCGCGGCAGCACGGATCTTCTCGGCGGCGATGCCGGTGATTTTGGACGCCCTCTCCGGCGTGTAAGGCTGGACCGCGGCGCGGACTTGGTCGAAGCCGTGCGTGCGCGTGGCGATGAAGCCTTTGCTCTCGAGCCCTTGCGCCAAGATGTGATTCACCATGGCCGAATAGAGCGCGACGTCGGTGCCGGGCTGCATCTGCAGGTGGATGTCGGCGCGTCCGGCGAGCTCGGTGCGGCGCGGATCGGCGACGATGAGCGTGGCGCGCTTCTCATGCGCGCGCTTCAGCGCGGCGCCAAACACCGGATGCGACTCGGTCGTGTTCGCGCCGGCGATGAAAATGACGTCACAGGCTTGTTCGATTTCCCGCATCGACCCCGACGCTGCGGCGGTGTTGATCGCGCGCTGCATCGCGGCGACCGAAGTCGAGTGACACAGCCGCGTGCAGTGATCGACGTTGTTGGTCCCGATCGCGCCGCGGAACAGCCGCATCATGAGGTAATTCTCTTCGTTGGAGCACTTCGCGGAGGAAAAGCAGGCCAGCGCGTCAGGCCCGCCGCTGGACTTGATTCGCAGCAGCTCCTGCGCGGTCAGCTCCAGCGCTTCTTCCCACGTTGCCTCCCGGAACGGTGCATACCAGTCTGACGGAGTTGCGACCCGGTCGCGGATGTCCATGTCGAGCCGCTCCAGCAGCGGGAGCTCCCGGACGCGCTTGCCCGTGGCGCGCGGCGGCGTGCCCGGTTTGGAGCGGCCACCTTCGGCCTCGATCGTTCGCCACGGTCCGCCCCGCCGCTCCGCGCCCGTCGTGCCGGTCCACACCCAACGGTCGCCTCGCTTCTGCCACCCTTTTCTAATGAGCGGCCGTGTAAGCCGATCGCGGTGCTGTGGAAAGTCGTAGCCGAAGCGGCCTTTGACGCACGTGGAACCCTGATTCGGCGTGTTCAACTCGATGTCCGGCGAGGTAACGCGGACGACTTTGTTCTCCGCGACGTGCAGATCCACCTGGCATCCGACACCACAGTACGGACAAACCGCCCTGACCACTTTTTCCGGGTGCCGGATCTGCTCGGGGGCGAAGCGCTGGCGCGGCATGACCTCGAAAATCGCGCCGGTGGGGCAGACGCGAACGCATTCCCCACACCAGGTGCACCCCGCCTTGTCCGGATCGCCGTCGGCCCCGACGATGATCTCGGCGTGCTCACCCCGAAAACCGACGTCGAGCACGCCAACGACCTGAATGTCCTCGCACGCACGCACGCAGCGCGTGCATAGGACGCATGTGGACATGTCATGGCGAATCATCGGATCGCCAGGTCGCTCATCGCCGGAGCGGAGCGGCAGATCGCGCGCTTCGACGGCGCTCGGCACGACGTCGGATTGCACGAGATACTGTTCGAACTCATTGCGCGGATGGGCGCGACCCCCCCCACCGTTACGCAGGTGGTCGGCGGGGTAGCGCTCGGCGAGCAAGCGGAGGACGCCCTTGCGGTTCTCGACTGCCGCGTGCGACTGCGTCGTGACGATCATGCCGTCGGCAACTGTCGTCGCGCAGGCAGGGATGAGCTTGGCCTGCCCCTCGACGGAGACCAGACAGATGCGACAGTTACCCACAATGGGCAGGGTGGGATACCAGCAGAGCGTGGGAATTTCGATAGCGGCCGCCCGGGCTGCCTCGAGGATCGTCTGCCCCTCGGCGGCGGGAATAGTTCTGCCATCAATCCGGAGCTGCATATCCCTATAGCTAGCTGTCGAGGGCGCCATTGCAAGGATGTCCCGGCGCATCAAGTTGGTGCGTCACGTCGTGATTTGACCGCGATTTAGCTACGCGGCAACGGGTCCGGCTCTTGCCCTTCGGACGGGCATGATCGCCGGTTTGCTCCTCCTTGCAATTGTTACGGGACCGCTCCATAACGTCGGCCGGCTCTCTCTATTGGAAAAAGACATCCCCAAGCCGGTGGCGACCCACGCGATCCGACTCGAGTTGCAGGATCAGCTGCTACGGGTGGGATCGTCTATGCTGATTGCCACCGACTGGTTCATGACTATAGACGGGCTGCGGAAGGGATATCGAGAAACCAATCCGCTGCTCGGCTCGCATCCAGCGTTGGGGAAGGCGAATCTCTTGATCGGTGCGGGTCTGCTCGGCAACGCCTTCCTGGTGCCAAAAATCAGAGATCCCGAATTGCGGCGGGGGATTTGGGTGGCCATGCTGCTCCTCGAGACCGGTGCCCTGCACACCAACATGCAGACCGGCTTGCATCTGAACTTTAGACTCTAGTCAGACCTTCGGATCGACCGGCAGGTGCCGATGGGTGTGATCGCCGTCCTGCCCTTCGTCCAGGAACCAGCAATACGCCCAGATCTTGGCGGGCCGGAGGATCTGATGTCCCGCCCGCAGAATGATGCCCATCGGTTCGTCGTCTATAACCAAGGGTAGGCTCGTCATCGAGAGACGCCTCGCGAATCAGGTCAGCAGGTCCGGACGCAAAAGCCCTGCCGTCGATTTCCTCGTCGACGTGTAGATATTCCAGCGTGTTATTGACCTGATCGGCGCTTACGGTGTCAGTCGGACACGTTCAGTGCCGTGTCGAGCTGACGCGGCGGCTTGATGGCCGTGAAGCCCGAGCGCTTCGAGCGACGACCCGGCTGGATCTGCCAGCCGCGGTACAGTGTCTGGAGCGCCTCTGGTGCAAGCGGGATGACTTCGCGGTTCTCCGCTGCGGGCGGCAAAATGACGTGCACGCCACCCGATGGCGTCCGCGCCTGCAGATCTCCGACGAGCGACGCCCGCTGCTTCGCCCGAAGCAGGCCGAGACAGGCGGGGGCAATCGCGATCAGCGATGGCGAGAGGTCCGGAAACCAGCTGCCGAAATTGATGACGAGCGCCTGGAACGCACCGGCAAGCTGTTCGGTAACCGCCCGGCCCTCCGCGGCCTCGACGGAACCCAGATCCTGGTCGAGGAGAAAGACTTCGGCGTCGTGCGCGGCGAGAAACAGCGCTTCAGCGAGTGCGGCCGCACCAAGCACGACGACGATGTCGCCAGGTTCGATCCGCCCGGCCCATGGGACGATGGGATGGCCGCGGTCGAGCCCCCAATGGGTTGGTGCGCGCTGGGCATCGCGCAGGGCGCGGTGCTTCTGCCGCCAACGCGGGAACGAGGGGAGTCGCAGCCGTCGCGCGATGATCCGATCGACGTGTTCGAGCAACAACACCTCGGTGAGCAGGTACTGATCCTGCGCGCTCTGCTGCAGCTCGCGGACGGCCTCGTCTCCGATCTTCAGCAGCTCCGCCCGCGGAACCGTGTTCTTGTATTCCTCGAGCCGCTGCACGATGAACTCCTGGTATTCCTGCTTGAGCGAGCGAGGCAAGCGCCGGACCGGCTGCATGCCGCTCTTGCTCGCGTGTAGCGGCATGGAGGTCAGCATGGCTCGACGTGCACCGTCACGGCCTCGAGCTCCAGGTCCTGCTTCAGGCGCTCTTCGACCGCGTCCGCAATAGCGTGGGCGTCCGCGACATTCGCATTCGGATCGACGGCGATGGTGACTTCGGCGTAGCGAACGCCGGCATTCCCATGACCGCCGCCGCGCGATCGGATGCCGTAGGCATCCTTCACACCGTTCACCGACCGGGCCGTTTCCTGGATTGTGGGTGCCGGAATCGCGCGCTCGTCCACGAGCACGGGGACGACACGTGCTAGAATCTCATACGCGACGCGCACGATGAGCAGCGCGACGGCGATTGCCACGACGGGATCGATCCAGCGGTTGCCGCGCCGCGCGAACACCACGCCGATCAAGACGCCGATGGTGATGAAGACGTCGGTCCGCGTATGCGCGGCGTCGGCGATGAGGAGCTCGCTGCTCAGCTCTTTGCCGCGGCGGTTCTCGTACCACGCGACGAGTACGTTCGTAGCCAGGGTCGCAAGCAGCAGGATCAGACCCAAGTCGCTCACCTGAACCGGATGGCCCCCCTCGATCAAATGTTCGATGGCGCTCCGCGCAAGCTCGAAGCACGTGACCGACAGGAAGACGACGATCGCGAGTGCGCCGAGCGTTTCGAATTTCCCGTGACCGTAGGGATGCTCTTCATCCGGTGCTTGCGCGGCGACTCGGACGACGAACAGGCCGAGCACGTTGTAGATGGCATCGACGGAGGAATGGATGGCATCGCCGAGGACCGAGAGGGAGCCGGCGACGAGCCCGACCGACACTTTGACGATCAGCACGGCGACGTTGGCGACGAGCAGTCCCCCAAGCACGCGGCGTACCGCACGTGAGCGGTCCAGGGCTCTGTCCGTGGCCGACATGGGTGCAAGCTTGTGGAGCATGGTGCTTTAGTCAACTTGGCTTGACGATAATTAGACAATTGTATAAATATCTCGGCCGATGGACGACTCACTATTCCGCGCCCTGGCCGATCCTACGCGCCGCAAGATCCTCGAGCTCCTGACCAAGAAGGACAGGACCGCGGGCGAAATCGCGGAGCAGTTTCCGATCGCGTTCGCGTCGGTCTCGCATCATTTGGGCGTGTTGAAGGCGGCGGATCTGGTTGCCGCTGAACGCGAGGGGCAGTTCATTCGCTACCGCTTGAACACGACGGTCTTTCAGGAGCTAGTGCGCTATCTCATGGACCGCTTCGGAGCGGGCGAAGCGGAGGCGGACGGTGCGAGGGGGGAGAGCAAATCCAATGCGTAACCGCTGGTTTGGCCTTGTGATCGCCGCCGTAGCGGTGGCGTTCTCGATCTGGGCGTATCCCAAACTACCGCCGACGGTGGCGACGCACTGGAGCATAAACGGCACGCCGAACGGTTTCTCGAGCCGGGGGTGGGCGCTCGCGATCATTCCGATCATGCTGGTGGTGATGACGCTGATGTTCAACGTGTTGCCGAAGATCGATCCGCGGCACGCCAATTACGCCAAGTTTCTGAGCACATATTGGCTGTTCGCGAATTCCATCGTCGTCTTTCTACTGGTTGCGCACGTGTTGATTCTCGCGAGCGGCCTCGGCTACGGCGTAAGGATCGATCGCCTGATGCCGATCGGCCTTGGGCTCTTGTTCGTGATCCTGGGCAATTACTTGACTCGCGTCGAGCCGAACTGGTTCGTGGGCATCCGGACGCCGTGGACGCTGTCGAGTGACGTCGTATGGCGTAAGACGCATCGCACCGGTGGCTGGTTGATAGTCCTCGGCGGTCTGCTCATCGCGGCATGCGCGTTCCTGCCGCGGGGCGCGTTCCTGCCCGTATTCGTTTCGGCGATCCTCATTATGGCGGTCATTCCGGTTTTGCAGTCGTATGTGTTATGGAGGCGGGAACAGTCCAAGTCATAGGACTGCGATGTGCCTCTACCCAATCGCCCGTAACAGGACCCCCTTGAGGTATCCCGTTTCAGGTACGTTGAGCAGCTCCGGGTGATCGGCCGCGGCGCCCGTCGCGGCCAAGCATTGCATGCGCCGGCCGGAGTCGCGCGCTGCGTCCGCGAGCATCGCATGGAAGATGTCTCGCGACACATGGTACGAGCAGGACGACGTGAACAAGATCCCCTCCGGGGCGAGCAGCTTCATCGCCCGGAGGTTCACCTCTTTATAACCGGCGACCGCGCGTTCGAGATTCGCTTTCGTCTTGGCGAACGCGGGTGGGTCGAGCACGATCGTGTCGAACTGCTCGCGCCGCCGCTCCAGCTCGCGCAGTAGGCCGAACGCATTCGCCTCCCGCCATTCGATGTTGCCGATCCCATTGCGGCGCGCGTTCTCCGCGCCGCGTGCGAGCGCTTCGGTGCTTTGGTCGATCGCGAGCACGTTCTTAGCGTGGCGAGCCAGATGTAACGCGAACGAGCCATGATACGTGAAGAGGTCGAGCGCGCGGCCGCCCGCCTTGGTGTGCCGACCGACCAGCAAGCGATTCTCGCGCTGATCAAGAAACGCGCCCGTCTTCTGCCCTGACCAGGGTGCTGCCTGATATTTCACGCCGTCTTCGACGACCTCGACGACCGCGGGGACCTCCCCCGCCGCCAACACCACTTCCTCCGTGAGGCCTTCGTGGCGTCGCACACCGGCGTCGTTGCGGAGGAGAATGCCGTCGGGACCGAACACCTCGCGAATGGCGGCCAGCACGTCCGCACGGGCGGTTTCGAGGCCGGCCGACAACAGTTGCGCGACGATGTACGGTCCGTACCTGTCGATGACGAGCGAGGGGAGGCCATCTCCCTCGCCATGAACCGCCCGCCACGCGGTCGCGGTGATGCCGGTGCGCCGCTCCGCCGCATCCCCGATGCGCTTCGTCCACCAGGTCGCATCGATGGGTTCGCTGCCGCGCGTCAGCAGCCGGAGCCGAATTTCGGAACGGGGCGAGTAAAGAGCCTGGCCGAGGAACTTGCCCTTGCGATCCGTGACAGGGACGATTCCAGGCTGCTTGTCCGGTTCTTCAACGACGTCGCTGCGGTAGATCCATGGATGACCCTGCTTCCAGCGTTCTGCTCCGCGCGCGGTAACTTTGACCGTCATCGGTCCGGGCGCAGCTTCGCGGCATCGCGCAAGTACATGTGCTTCAGCCCGCGCTGCGGTTTGCTCGTGTAGAAATGCAGCAAGACGCGGATGCAGCGCGGGAGGCCGGTGGGGACGGCGACTTCCGCGGCGCCGAGGAGCGGGACGTCGGTCCAACCGAGGCGTCGCGCCGCGCGGGCAGGATACTCGGCGGTCAGATCGGGCGACGACGTGAAGATGGCGCTCTCGACATCTGCCGGCTCGAAGCCGTTGGCGTCGCGGAGCGCGGCGAGCAGCTCTTCGGTCGCCGCGAGAATCGCCTCGCTCGTGTTCGCGGTCGCCGTGGTCGCGCCGCGCAGGCCGCGCAGAATCTTGTTGGGGGCCATGGGGCCATGTCGCTCGTCGATCAGTTGCGCTTGATGGTGATCACCGATCCCGTTCTCCTCAAGGGGAGGGATCCGGTTGCTGTCTGCCGCGCCGCGGTCGCCGGCGGCGCGACGATGATTCAGGTCCGCTGGAAAGATGGCACGCCGGCGGAAATTCTGGAGTTGACCAGCGAGCTGGTGGCGGCGCTGCCCGTTCCCATCCTGGTGAACGACCGTGTGGATATCGCTTTGGCCGCCGGAGCTGCGGGAGCCCATCTGGGGTGGGATGATCTGCCGCTCGACGCAGTGCGCCCGCACGTGCCGACCGGCTTTGTCCTCGGGATCTCCGTTGGATCCGCTGCTGAGGCCGCCCGCGCCCCTGCCGGCGCGGATTATTGGAGTATCGGGCCGTGCTTTGCGACGCCAACGAAGTACGATGCGGGACCTCCGCTGGACCCTAGGGGTTTTGCCGCGCTCGCGCGACGGGCGCCGGAGGGGACGCTGGTGATCGGGATCGGAGGGATCACTGCTGCGAATGCGCGCTCCATCATCGCTGCGGGTGCTGCTGGTATCGCAGTGATCGGGGCGGTGCTGGGCACGGACGATCCCGCAGCAGCGGCGCGGGCCATTCGCACGGCGACTAGTTGACTCGATCCGCCCGACGCTGTCGTTTGCTTTCCCGAATCGCGGCTAAATGGTCCGCGTAGGTCGATGAGAAGATGTGCTTGCCGTCCGGCTGCGCGACGAAATACAAGTAGCCGATCGGAGCAGGGTACAGCGCGGCGATGATGCTGGAATCGGTAGGCTGGCTGATCGGGCCGGGCGGCAGGCCGGGGTAGAGATAGGTGTTGTAAGGCGAGCGGACCTGCAGCTCTCTCTCCCAAACTCTGTGTAATCGCTTGCCGTAGGCGTAGACGATCGTCGGGTCCGCCTGCAACGCCATCCCGCGCTTGAGCCGGTTGTGATAGACCGCGGATACGTACGGTCTGTCCGGCCGGTAGCGGACCTCGGACTCGATGATCGACGCCAGCGTGACGATCTCGTGCCGCGTCATATGGAGCTCGTTACAGCGCGCGTCCCATTCCGGTTGCCACCGCGCGATGAACTCGTGCACCATGAGCTTGACGAGCTCGCGCGCGCGCATGTGCATCGGAACGACGTACGTCGTCGGATACATATAGCCTTCGACGCCGCCCGGATACGGCTTGATGCCGAGCTCGCGCTCGAGCGCGGTGTCGCGCATGGCGGCGCGGAAGGAGTCGCGCGGCACGCCCAGCCAGGTCGCGGCGCGCTCGCCGATCTCGAATCCCATCATCCCTTCGGTCACGGTGAAGCGGACCTCGACGCCACGACCCCGCTTGAGCGTCGCGACGATGTCACTCCAACTGTCGTTGGGTTCGAAGGTGTAGATGCCGCTCTTGAGGTTGCCGGGCAGGCCGCGAACGCGCGCGTAGAGGCTGAACCAGTCGCGATTCTTGATGATGCCGCGCGCCTCGAGCGTGTCGAGCGCCTGGTAATACGTCGCCCCGCGCGGGATCGTAACGATGATCTGGTTCGCGTTCGACTGATAGGTAGCCGCCTGCTGCTTGCCGCAGGCGGCGAGCAACGCGAGCACAACAATGCGGCGCTTCACAGCGCCGAGCCCCGCTGTGAATCGAGATAGTGCTGCAGCAGCAGCGCCGCAGCCATGGCATCGACGTCCTCTTTGCGGCCGCGCGTCTTCCCGCCCATTTCTCGTATGGCCGAAAGCACTCGCGCCGTCGTCATGCGCTCGTCCCACATCGTAACCTCGAGGTCGGTCACGCGCCGTTTGATATCATCGGCGAGGGCCCTGGCGGCGTGAGCGGCGTCACCTTCCGCGCCAGATTCGTCCAGCGGCAGCCCCACCACGATACCCACAACATTGTGTTTCTCGACCTGTTCGAGTAGCTGCGCCATCGGAAAGCGCTTGCCGGCGCGGCGGGTCAGCGTGGTGAGCGGTTGGGCGAGGACCTGCGTTTCGTCAGAAAGGGCGAGCCCGATCCGGCGCTCGCCCCAGTCGACTGCCAGTAACCTGCCTGTACGCTTCACCCTTGCGACATCGTCTGGTAGAACTCGTTGTTGGTCTTGGTGCGCTTGAGCCGCTCGAGCAGAAACTCGATCGCTTCGACCGGCGGCATGTCGGAGAGGAAATTCCTGAGCAGGTAGACCTTGTTGAGCTCTTCCTTGCTGAGCAGCAGCTCTTCCTTACGCGTGCTCGTCCGCTGCACGTCGATCGCCGGGAACGTGCGCCGCTCGGCGATGCGGCGGTCGAGAATTACTTCGGAGTTGCCGGTGCCCTTGAACTCCTCGAAGATGACCTCGTCCATGCGGGAGCCGGTGTCGATCAGCGCGGTCGCGAGAATCGTCAGCGACCCGCCGCCCTCGATATTGCGGGCGGCGCCAAAGAAGCGCTTCGGCTTCTGCAACGCGTTGGCGTCCACACCGCCCGACAGGATCTTGCCCGAGTGCGGCACGACGACGTTGTGCGCTCGACCCAGCCGGGTGATGGAGTCGAGCAAAATGACGACGTCTTTGCCGTGCTCGACCAGCCGCTTCGCCTTTTCGATCACCATGTCCGCGACCTGCACGTGGCGGTCGGCGGGCTCGTCGAACGTGGAGGACACGACTTCGACGTTCGGCCCCTTCACGTTCTCTTCCATATCCGTCACCTCTTCGGGCCGCTCGTCGATCAGCAATACGATGAGGTAGATCTCGGGATGATTCTCGATGATGGAGTTGGCGAGCTTCTGCATCAGGATGGTCTTACCGGCCTTGGGCGGCGACACGATCAAGCCGCGCTGTCCTTTGCCGATCGGCGACAGAATGTCCATGACGCGCATGGACAGATCGCCATCTTTGCGCTCCAGCCTGATTTTCTCTTCGGGGTACCGCGGCCGCAGGTTGTCGAATGCGACGCGATGCTTGGCTTTCTCGGGCTCTTCGCCGTTGACGACTTCGACCTTCAGCAGCGCGAGATAGCGCTCGCCTTCCTTCGGCGGCCGGACCTGCCCCGTAATCGTATCGCCGGTGCGCAGATCGAACCGTTTGATCTGGCTGGGCGAGACGTAGATGTCGTCAGGGCCGTAGAGGTAGTTCCAGTCGGCGCTGCGGAGGAAGCCGTAGCCTTCCGGCAGGATTTCGAGCACCCCCTCGCCGCGTAAGACGGTGTCGGAATCGAGGAGCGATTGCTCGATGCGGAAAATCAGATCCTGCTTGCGGAGCCCGGAGTAGTTGGTGATGTTCAGGGTCTCGGCCATCGCGTGCAGTTCCGCGACGGACTTTCTCTTCAGTTCGGCGATATCCACTTGTGCTTCAACTCCGTTGCATGTGGGGCGGGGGAAAACCCCGGGATGGGGGATTGGTCCTGGTTGAAAATGGAAACTTGGGAATGTGGCGGTGTGCGAACGCCCAATAATAGTGTCCACCGGTGAGCCTCACAAGGTTTCTGACGGCGTGGCGCACAACCCCCCTCCACGACCGTGAAGTCATTGACGCACTTGTAGATCCGGCCCATGCGGGGCCGCCCGTATCGGGCGAACTGGCGACCGCCCTCCGCTCTTGGCGGGGGACCTACTACTGGTCGTCAGAGTCGGATGGGCGGCATCTCGTCCTGACACAGCCGCATCAGCGCCGGCGCGAGGCGTGGCTGGTGCACGTCCTGCTGCTCGTTGCCGTGCTCGCAACCACGACGCTCACGGGCGCGATCGTCGCAGGAACGGTTTCGATGAACCCCGGAGCTTGGCGTGGGCCAGGGTTCCTGGCCGCACTCTCGCACGGCTTTGTCTTTTCGCTCCCGCTGCTCGCCATCTTGTTCACGCACGAGCTGGGTCATTACCTCACCGCGCGTCGCTATCAGGTGGACGTTTCGCCGCCGTTCTTTCTTCCGGGATTTCCACCGCCGTTCGGCATCGGAACCTTCGGCGCGTTCATCAGACTCCGCACGATCGTCAATGACCGCCGCCAGCTGCTGGACATCGGTGCGGCTGGTCCGATCGCCGGGTTCGTCGTGGCGATCGTGACACTGTGGATCGGATTGCGGCATAGTCATCCCACGCATTCCGAGAGTCTGCACGGAATGATCGTGAGCTTGGGAGACCAGCCGGTCTTCCCCGGTGACTCCCTGGTGACTTTGCTGCTCCGTCGCCTCGTGCCCGGCGCCCGCGGAGATATCTGGCTCCATCCGATGGCGTTTGCGGGCTGGATCGGCATGTTCGTCACGATGTTGAACCTGCTACCGATGGCTCAGCTCGACGGCGGTCACATCATCTACGCGGCGCTACCGCGGCTGCATCAGCCGGTCGCCCGCTTTTTTTGGCTGATCGTGATGCTGCTCGGATGGTTCTGGTACGGCTGGATCGTCTGGGGACTCATCGTCCTCATGCTGTCGCGCGGGCAGCTGCGCCATCCGCCGGTGCTCGATACCTATCGACCGTTGCCGCCCTCGCGGCGCTGGCTCGTCCTGCTGAGCCTGGTCCTCTTTATTCTGACGTTCTCGCCCGCGCCGTTTCGGACACCCTGACGGCGGGCCACAGGACGTGGCTGTTTTTGGTCCCGCGCATCATTATTGCTGTTTATGACGACCTATGAGCTTCGCCCCCTCTCCACAGGCGAAATTCTGGACGGCGCTCTCGTTCTGCTCCGACGCAATTTCGCGCTGCTCCTGGGCATCGCGGTCGTATGCCAAGGCGTCCCCACAATCCTGGACATCTACATCGATTTGACTGGTGGCACGGCGCAGAACGGGGGGTTGGGTCTACTGGACCGGTTCCTGACGATGGTTGGTGGCGTGCTCGTGACCGGGGCGACCGTGCGCGTCGTGTCCAAGGCCTATTTCGGCCAGACGCCCCTCTTCGGCGAGGCGATGGGCTTCGCCGGCAGCCGATTCGGAACGATTTTCGGCGCGAACTTCATCGGCGGCATCCTCACCCTGCTGGCCACGATCGTCTTTGTCATCCCGGGCATCATCGTTGCGTGCGGCTACTCGGTCGCGGCACAAGCGGCCGCGCTCGAGTCGGGTTCGTCTACCGAGGCACTGCGCCACTCGTGGAATCTGACGAAGGACTTCAGGTGGAAGGCTTTGGGATTGTGGGTCGTGACCGTTGGCCTGCTTTTGATCGTGTACGTATCCGCCGGAGTACTGGGTGGCGTGGTGGGAGCGCTGCTCGGCGCAGGGGATACCGTGTTGGCGGTGTTGGGCGCCTGCGCGTCGTTGCTGATCTATCCGGTGATCTCCTGCGTCTTCACTCTCTTCTATTACGACCTCCGCGTCCGCAAGGAAGGCTTCGACCTGGAAATGCTCAGCAGTCAGATGAGCATCGGTCCCGCCGGCCCGGTGTAGGATCGGAGGAGCGGGGCGGGGAGCCGGTGGGCGGCAGGTGCCTGGCAACTATTGCGTAACTCCAAGCGGTTTACAATGTTCTTTAAAACCAGCCCTGGAACGCGATGCCAGCACAACCGGCCCGTTACACGCCAGCTGCTGCGACCGATACGGTCGTTCACGACCTGCCGCCGATTCGCTTTGATGGACAGCCCATAGACATTCGTCTCTCCCTGCGCCGCACCGAAGACGGGATTTGGCGTGGCCGCATCTTGTTCGGTGCCGAAGGGACGGAGGCTGAGCGCTCGAGCGCGGAAATCTTTTGCGCTACCTCCGAGCAAGATTTGTGGCAGTCGGTACGAGACCTGCGGGATCACCACCTGCGGGATCTGTATCGTTCGTTGCTTTAATGGCTGATTCGCCGGTCCCCCCGGCTCTGGCAAAGTTGCGCCACGACTTGTCCAATCCCCTGTCGGCGATTCTCGCTGAGACTCAGCTGTTGCTCCTCGCGCCCGAGAAATACGACGAGGAGACGCTGGCCGGGCTGCAGCAGATCGAGGCCTTGGCGCGCAAGATGCGTCAGATGCTCCAAAGCGTCGAGTGAGCCGCCGGCATCGCCCCCGTTTCGCCCCCGTCACCGTGTGGTGGCCGCCCAACGCTTTCATTATTACTACGTCCGCCGTTCGATTGACCCCAATTCGTGATCCTCGTCATAGCTGGTTTGGTCGCGCGGCCCTAAATAAGCCACCCTTGCGCGGGTTCAGAGCCCGGGCATCTTAAGCCCCTTCACCCCGGCGGAGCGTTGGCGTTGGCTGGTCGCAGGACCCTGCTCTTATGTATGAGCGGTGTGGTCGTGGCTTGCTCTGGCGGGCCGCGGCTTGGTCCCGTCACCCCCGCCGAAATCCCCGCCCTCACAGCTCAGGCAGCACAGCAACCCAGCAACTCGCAGGTCCGCTTCCGCCTCGCCGCGGCGCTCATGGCTGCCGGCCGGTGCGATTCCGCGCTCGTGGTGGCCAACGCCGCGCAGCTGATGGCGCCGACCGAAGCGCTGGGCCCCATGGTAGTTGGTGGGTGCCAGGAGAAGGACGGCAGGTACGATCTGGCCTATGGCACCTACAACGACTTCGCCCGAAAGTATCCGCAGGCGCGGGGAGTGGCGGCCGTGCGGGCGCTCGCGCAGCTCGCGCTTCGCACTCAGGCGACCCAGACCGCCAAGCTGGCGCTCGCGCGCGAATCGACCCTGACGTCGCTCCCCCCAGAGCCGTCGACGGTCGCCGTCCTGCCCATGACGATCGCCGGCGATTCGAGCCTGCAACCGCTATCCCGCGGGTTGGCGGAGCTGCTGATGTCCGACCTGGCCCTCGTGCGCAGCCTGCGGCTGCTCGAGCGCGTTCAGATCGGCGCGTTGTTGGATGAAATGAAGCTCGGGCAGAGCGGCCGGGCCGATTCGAGCACAGCGGCCCGCGTGGGACGCCTGCTTCGCGCCGAGCGGATGGTGCAAGGCGTTGCCGACATCAGAGAGAATGGGCCCGTGCGCATGTCTGCCACCGTCGTCCGCGGCGATGGTAGCGTGCGGGCCGGCGCGCAGGCCAACGGCACCTTCAGGCAGCTCCTCGATCTCGAGAAGCAGCTCGTGCTCGGCCTGGCGCCGGAGCTGGGAATTCAGCTGACGGAAGCGGAGCGGCAACGGATCCTGCGGCAGGGGCCGAAGAACCTTGCGGCGTTCCTGGCCTATAGCCAGGGCCTCGACGCGATGGATCGCGGCGATTACCGCGCGGCGGCGACGGCATTTTCGCAAGCCTCGCGGGCGGATCCGTCGTTCGAGGCGGCGCACCAGCAACAGCAGGCGGCGGATGCCGCCGTCGTGGTCCAGACGTCGCCGGGCGACCTCGTCACGGTGGTACAGGCCGTCCAGGACGTCACCGCGCCGGTTGAGCCGGCGGCGGACGGCGCCATCCAGCAATCGACGCACGACGTATCGGCGACGGTCGGCGATGCCGTGGCGCAGACGACGGGCGTGGCGAGCATCGCAAGCCATCCGACGAATCAAAGTCAAGGCGTGAACAATGTGCTCGGCGCATCGGGCACGATTCGTATCATCTTCCACCTGCCGTGACGCGGCTCCGCTCCATCATCGCCGGTTGCGCCGGACTGCTCGCGCCCTTCGCATTGGGCGCGCAAGGAGCGCCGGCGGTCGCCCGCTCGGGCGCGTACTTCGAGTCCTATAGCTTCGGCGACGGCCTCGCGTTCAAACGGATCAGCGAATTCACGATCCCGATCAGCGTGACGCAGCGCGTGGGACAGCGGCTCGTCATCGACGTCGGGACCGCGTTCGCGAGCGCGTCGGTGCGCCAGGCGGACGGGACGACGATCAACCACTCCGGTCTGATCGATACCGATCTGCGCGCGTCGTTCAGCATGATTCCCGGCAAACTCATCTTCAATCTCGTCGGCTCGATTCCCACCGGCGCGACCGCGGTCCCGGATACGACGATTCCGCTGTTCGGCGCGACCGCAACCGATCTGCTCGGCTTCACGACGCCAAGTTTCGGTTCCGGCGGAGGCATCTCCGCGGGGTTCGCCTCGGCGTTCAGAATGGGCCAGAACTGGGCCGTCGGTACGGGCGCGAGCTTCCGGCAAGGCGCGAGCTATCAGCCGGTGAAGGGCCAGCCCGGCCAGCTCTCCCCCGGCGGGGAGGCTCGCGCCCGCTTCGGCATCGAAGGACCGTTTGGCGGTGGGAAGTATTTCCGCGGCGCGCTCGTCTATACGTCCACCGCCAACAACGGTCTTGGCCCGACCGAAGAGAGCGGGATCGGCGACCGCGTGCTCGCCTACGCCGCCGTGAGCATGCCGCTCGGAAACTCCCATCTGTCGTTGTACGGCTGGGACATGCGGCGGCTCCGCGCGCGCAGCTGGGATCAACCGAACACGATTTCGGTGCCGCGCGGCAACGTCCTCGCGCTCGGCGCCCGTCTGGAGCGGTTGCTCGGCGAGCACACGACACTCGCGCCGATGGTCGAGTTCCGGCACGAGCTGACCGGTCCAGGGCCGAAGATGGAGCTGCTCGGCTACCTGCTGCGGACCGGCGCTGACCTCCGCTATCGTGTCAGCGATCGCGCCGCAGTGGTGCTGCAAGCGCAGGTTGCGTTCGGGTCGCTCAACTCGTTGGGCGTTCGCGTCCCGATCGTCGGTCCCCGCCTGGGTGCGTTGCTCGAGTGGTCGCGTTGACCCGTCCATACGCGCTCCGCTGGGTGCGGCGCGTGTGTGTGCTGGCGGTCGGACTGTTAGGCATTAACTGTCGCGACTCGAACGAGCCACGATTTTTCGCCGGCCACCTCGCGCTCGCACCCGCCTTCCAGAGCGGCAACTCGGCGATCGTCAATGTCGATCGCGTGCGGATCACGCTCGTCGGCCCGCTGCCCCAGACGACGCAGGCACTCGACACCGTCATCACGATCCCGCAGGGGGCTGATTCGGTCGATCTCGCACTGTCGGTGCCGCTCGCATCGTCGCGCGAGGACTTCAATCTCTTTCTCCGGCTCATCAACACCGCGGGCGATACCGTTTTCCGGAACTCGCCGTATCCGCAGACCGTCTCGGTGACGAGCGGCGCGACCGGAACGGTCGTCCCGGCGACGCTCGAGTACCGCGGCGTCGGATACGACGCCGTCGCCGTGATCATCAGTACGCCCGACACGTCAGTGCTCTTCGGCGACACGCTGAGGTTGGCGGCCACGGCCTACGGAGCTGCCCAAAACGCCATTCCCGGTACACCAATCGCCTGGAGCTCGCTCGACACGGCGCGCGTGCGCGTGCCCGACAAAGCCGTCGGGAAGGTCATGGGTGGCACCCAGCGCGGGCCGGCCCGCATCGTCGCCCAGCTGCTGACCGGACCGGCCGACACCATGCTCGTAACGGCGGTGCCGTTGCCCGCGTCGCTGACCAAGATCAGCGGCGACGGTCAGACCGCGGTGCCGCGGGCGGCGTTGCCGTTGCCGCTGCGCGTCCGGGTGCTCGGAAGCGATGGGTTGGGCGTGAAAGTGCCGGTGCTCTTCCGCGCGCTCGCGACGGGGGCGTCCGTCAGCACCGATACCGTGTTGAGCGACTCGTTGGGGTATGCGCAGGTGACGGGAACGCTCGGCCCGGGCGTCGGTCCCCAGAGTTTCGACGCCCGCGTCAACGGGATCGCGAATCCGGTCGTGTTCAACGAGTCGTCGGTGAGCGGGACGGTCGCGTCCATTACGATCAGCCCCAAGATCGATACGATCGCCCGCGGCACCACGGTGCAATACACCGCCGTCGCGCACGACTCGCTGGGCAACGTCGTCAATGTCACGATCGGCTGGACGTCGACCGTGTCGTCTGTTGCGACCGTCGATACCAGCGGTCTCGTTACCGCGATCGCGCACGATTCCACGCTCATCATCGCCGGCGCCGCGGGGCACGCGGATACGGCACGTCTATACGTGCGGAGCTTGGCAAACGTGGTCGTGACACCGTCGGATACGGTCGTCACGGCGATCGGCGATTCGTTCGATCTGCACGCCACCGCGCACGACAACTTCGGCGCCGTCGTCACCACCGGCTTCGTGCAGAAGATCACCTCGGCGACGCCGACGGTCGTGACCGTGAACGCCGCCGGCAGGACGCACAGCGTCGGCGCCGGCAACGGCGTGGTGGTCGTACGCGACTCGGTCGATGCGAGCTTGCAAGTGCAGGCCACCGCGACCGTGCGTGTCAATCAGGTCGTGACGCGGGTGAGCAACGCGCTGGCGTTCATTTCCATCGGTGTGGGCGGCAAGGGGCAGGTGGCCGCGCGCGCTTTCGATCGCAACGGCTATCCGGTGAACGGGCGTACGTTCGGCTACGTGTCGCGCAACACGCAGTTCGTCACCGTCGACGCGAGCGGCACGGTGACCGGCGTGGCGCTCGACACGACCACCTACGTGGTCGACTCTCTGCTCGAGGGCGCGAACGTCTACAAGGATTCCACACTCGTGAAGGTCGTGACGGCGCCGCCCGCGCTGTTGCGCTGGGGCGTCGCGAACGACTCGCTCGCGGTGGGTAATGGTGGCAGCGTGTCGGTGCCGCTGACGCTGAGCCGCACCGACTCGGCAGCGCACACGATCTTGCTGTCGTCGAGTGACACGTTGATCGCGCGGCCCGCGCTCGGATGCGGCGGCGGCGCGCTGCAGCGCATCGGCATTCCCGCGCAGACGCCGGGGACGTCGGTCCTCGTGTGCGGCCTCAAGGCGGGACGCGTCGTGATCAAGGCGCAGGATTCCGTGAACGTGTTCGCGCCCGACTCGATGGTCGTCACCGTCGTGTCGACGATCGAATTCCGCGAGGTCGGCTCGTTCTCACAGCAGCCCACGTTCTACGCCAACCAGAATGAGACGCACCGGGCACAGGTGTTCCTCTCCGATCCGGCTCCGGCGGGCGGCCTCGGCGTCACGTTCGTGTACGGCAAACCGGGAACGTCCGCGATAAGCCCGGCCCCCGCGATCATCCCGGCCGGGCAGCTCGCATCCGATATCGTGATCCAGGGAATCGCTCCGGGGACCGACAGCGTCACGCCGACGTCGGGCGGCTTCGTCGGCAAATTCTCGCGCATCTACGTGGCCAGCAATAATCTGGCGATCCAGCTGCCGTACCCGTACAACGGCACGCTCGGCGTCGGCCAATCGTTCCAGCCGTATGCGTCGATCACGTATGGGATGGACCATCCCCTCGTGCTCAACGCGAATCTTTCGACCGGCGTCGGGACCGCGCAGACCCCCGACACGATTCACACGAACAGCAACTACCAGTACTTCACGGTCAAGGCGACCGCGCCCGGAAAGACCGTGCTCACCGTGGCGGCCTCGGGCTGGGTATCGGCGCTCGACACCCTGATTTTCACGACGCCGCACCTCATCGCGTCGGGCCAGAACAGCCTCATCGCCGGAAATCCGACGCTCGGATACTGGAACGGGTACGCCGCGGATTCCCTGCGGTATCAGCACGCGGTCAGCGACACGCTCGTCATCACCGCGGTGTCGCGCAACCCGAACGCTGTCGCGGTGGATTCGGCGACGTTGAAGCTGCTCCCCGGCTCAACGGGGAATACGCGGTCGAACGCGCTCCGCGCCTTGGCATCCGCCGGTGGCGACTCCGCGTGGATCGTGCTGTCCGCGCCGGGCTACGTGTCCGACTCGTTCCTCGTGCACGTGACGAAGCCGACGCTGACGCTGGGTATCGGCTATCCCTATTCCGGTCGTGTCGCGCTGGGGACGTTGTGGAAGAACGCCGGCTACGTGCAGCTGCCGTACGTGCGATCGGATACGTTCACCGTCTCGTTCACGCACACGCGCCGCGGGACGGTGCGCGGTCCGGCGAGCCTACGCGTGCTGCCCAACCAGACGATCGCCTACTTCGATTTGGTCGGCGACACGCTCGGCGTTGACAGCATGGGTGTGGATACGATACTGACGACGGGCTACGTGATCAGCGGGGCGCCGCTGTCCCTCCAGGTCGATTCACTGCACGTACGGCCATACCAGTATCCGGGCGTCACGAACTACACCATCGCGAGTCCGTATCCGGTCTCCGCGGCCGTGTACGACTACGTCGACGGTCAGTATCGTCCGCTCATCGCGCCGCTGCGCGTGCATCTCGTCTCGAGCGACACCGCGTCGTTCACGCTCGACTCCGCGTTCGTGACCATCGATTCGGGACAGTATTACAGCTACAACCACCCCGATACGCTGCGCTTCAAGAGTGTCGACACCGTCGGCGCAAAGATCTATGCGTCCGCGCCGGGTACGCAGGCCGATTCGTCATCGCTGATCAAAGTGCTTCCGACGCCGCTCAACGTGCAGCTCGGCTATCCCTACACGGTCGGTCGTGGCCTGCGGCTCAAGGGCAACTACGTGACGGTCTCCGGCGGCACCGTGCCCGACACGGTGAAGGTCGCGCTGCAACGCTTCGACCCGACCATCGACACGTTGACGGCGGACACCGTCAGGATCTTCAAAGGATCGAGCAGCAGTCAGTACTTCGAGATCTGGGGGCTCGATTCGACGCGTACCGATTCGATCTTCGCGAGCGCACCGGGCTACGTCCGCGGCAAGACGACCATTTCCATGCAGCCGGCGAAGCTCCTGCCGGGCGGCCTGCCGGCTACGCGTCTCACGACGGACCCTCCGTACCGCGCGTATCTCGGCACGGGGACATACTCCGGGTATTCGTTTAATCCGTTCGCCCCGGTCACCGTCACCGTCGTTTCGACGAACCCGAGCGTGATGCGGATCGATTCGGCATTCACCGTCAATGCCACGGGCGACACCGCCACCGCGGTTGTGGACACGAGCACCTACTACGTCTACACGCGCGTGCAGTTCGTCGGCAACGGCACGGCACGACTGAAGTTCACGGCGCCGGGGTTCAGGGGCGACTCGACCGGGTTGGTCAGCGTGACGGGGCCGACGCTCCATCTGACGACGGGCAATCAAACCGTCGGCGTCGGCCAGCTGTTGCCGAGTCAATACGTTTACGTAGACAATCCGGTCGCGAGCACGCCGCTCGTCGTCCATCTGCTGCGCAGTGACAGTACACAGCCTGCCGCGAATCAGGTATTCCAGCTTTCGGCCGACTCGGTGATCATTCCGGTCGGGCAGACGAGCAGCAATTACTTCGATATTCAGGGCAACTACGCGAACAGCGCGTTCCTGACCGCGCGGGCCACGGCCTACAGCCAAGCCATCGCCACGGTTTCGGTCGGGACGCCCAAGCTCGTCGGGCCGGCGAACGTCACGCTCTATGTCGGCCAGGCGCCGTCGAGTTATGGCCTATACACGGCCGATCAGAGCGGTCAGTCGCGCATCGTCGCGGCCGCGCTCACGGTGGCGGCGGGCTCGAGCGACAACGCCGTCGTGAGCGTGGATTCCGCGACCACGACGATCCCGGCACGGGGCTCGTCGACGTCGTTCCCGCTGCGCGCGCACGGGACGGGCGCGGTCAACGTCGTGTTCTCGGCGCCGGGCTATAAGTCCGACACCGCAGTCGTCTCGGTCGGCAGCGGGCAGCTGAGCTTCGGCAACGTGCCGAACGCGCTCGGGCCGAATCAGCAGGCGCAGGTGTACGTCACGCTGCCGTTCACGAACGATTCGGCCGTCACGGTGACGCTCGGCGTGACGAATCCGGCGGTCTTGAGCGTACCGCCGAGTGTCGTGATTCCCGCCGGCGCGGGGTACGTCTACTTCAACGTGACCGCCTTGGCCGCGGGGACTGCCTCGGTGACGGCGACTGCGCCGATCGCCACGGCGGGCACATCGGCGGCGATTGCGGTTGGTCAGCCGAAGCTGTTCGTCTCGGTGACGAACGCCATGGTCGTCGGCCAGCGGTATGGGTTCCTGATTTACACGGAGGACCCGCAAGGGAATGTTCGCGCCGTCAGCACGCCGCTCACGATCACGCTCGGCTCGAGCGTGCCGGCGCACACGACGTTCGACTCGGCGAGCGTGACGATGGCACCCAACAACTCCAACGTGGGCGAGGGCGTGCTGTTCGATACGGCGGGCGTCTACACGATCACGGCATCGGCGAACGGCTATGCATCCGGCTCGGCGACCATCACTGCGAGTGGTGCATTAGTGCTGATCAAGCCGGGCGGCAATCCCGGATCGTTCGTGCCGTCGACCGTCACGATTAGTGCGGGTCAGTACGTCACGTGGCGCAACGCCGACGCGGTCCCTCATACAACTACGTCCGACACGGGTGTGTGGGACAGCGGACAGATTCAACCGGGACAGAGCTACGGACCCTTGTACTTCTCAACGCAGGGGACGTACACTTACCACTGTTCGATCCACTTGGGTATGACAGGGACCGTCGTTGTCACTCCATGATCTCATGAAGCGCGCCTGCATTCTTCTGACGATGGCGGTGCTCGGGGCCTGCAGTTCGGGCACCGACTCGACGCCAATCACGGTGATCATTACCGGAGATTCGACCGTCGCGCTGAACGGCACGCTACAGCTCGACGCCACGGCGTGGTCCGGCAACACTCCATTCATGACTGGAATGACGTTCGTATGGTTTTCGTCGGATACCACGAAGGTCAGCGTGTCGCAGTCTGGTCTCGTCACGGGCTTGCAGCTTGGCACGGCCGAGATCACCGCGGTCGCCGTGCCGGCGGTGAGCGCGAATACGGTGACGAGCGCGCCGTATCCCGTGCGGTC
This sequence comes from Gemmatimonadales bacterium, assembly GCA_035309945.1. GTDB lineage: Bacteria > Gemmatimonadota > Gemmatimonadetes > Gemmatimonadales > GWC2-71-9 > 20CM-2-65-7. The sequence goes on from DATGEQ010000087.1 coordinate 53,619, forward strand.
GCGCATCGGCCGCATCGTGTTCAAGCCGTTCGACGTCGCTTTCGCCGCGCTCAACGATTCGATGATCGTGACCGCCGATGCGCGCGACGCCCTGAACGTCTCGATTCCCGGAATCGTGTTCACTTGGCAGTCGCGCAATCCCAACATCGTGTCGATCGCCGACAGCGGGACGCATGCGGTGATCGCCCATGCGGTCGCGAGCGGCACGACGGTCATCGTCGCGACAACGGATGGCGTATCGGATTCGGTTACGGCGACGGTGCCCTGAGCTCCCGATAGCCGTTCGCGAGATAGAGCACCAGCAAGACGACCGTTGCCGCGCTGACGCCGTACTTCACCGCCGCCGGCGCATCAGACGTCGATAGCAAGCCTTCGATCGTCCCGGCGATGGCGAGCAGCGTGACGACCGCCCCGATCATCCGCACCGCGATCCGCCCTTCCATGACGAGCGCGTCCTTGCGCGCGCGGTCGCCCGGGGCGATCAGCCCCTTCGCCATGCGAAAGCCGGCGCCTGCCGAGATGAAAATAGCCGTCAGCTCGAGCACGCCGTGCCCCGCGACGAATGTCGTGAGATAGCTGAGCGCTCCGTAATTCCGGAATAGTCCGAACGCGAAGCCGAGCGACAGGCCGTTGCTGAGCAGCACCCACGCCGTGAGCAGGCCACCCGTCAATCCGCCGACGAACGCCAGAAACGAAACCTGGATGTTGTTGGTGATGATCATGGCCGCGACGCGCGGACGGGCGTACTCGCCTTGCTGCGCGTATCCTCGCCCCTCGGCTTGGCGCTCCGCCGCCTGTTCCGCGCGACTGATCATCACACCCGGCATGACCTCTTCCGCGAGTGAGGGACGCTCGCGAAGAATCGCGTAGCCCGCAGCAGCGGGAACCGCAAACAGCAGAAACGCGACCAGGACGTACGGAGCCGATTGCACGACGGCTGCCGGGAAGTCGCGCAGGATGTACCAATGCACGGGAGTCCTGGCCTTCCCTCGCGCGCGATACAGCGCGTTGTGACCGGCGCTCACCACGCGCTCGAGATACTCGATCACCCGCGGATCGACCTGATAGGTCCGCGCCCGGGCGAGATCGGCGGCGACCTCGCGGTACTGCGCCGCGAATCCGGGAATCTCGCGCGGCGCCAACGCGCCCACGCCGGACGCCTCCATCCTGAGCGCGACCTTCCGAAAAGTCTCCCACGCCTCGCGTTTGCGGGCGAGGAAGCGCTCCCCGGTGACCGTGGTCCGGCCGGCCGCGCCGGGTTGCGCCCGGACGGCGAAGCGACTGCGGCGTTTGCGTTGTTCGGCGTTGAAGACTTCGGCGAGATAGCCTTGCGTGTCCTGTGTGCGGCGCGGAATCCGCCCCTCGAATCGCTGCGCCAGGTTCGCGGCGATGCGATTCCTGACCTCGGGCGCCAGCTCGTTCACACGACTCAGAAAGCGATCCAGCAGCCGGAACTCTTCCTCGGTGAGCTCGGGCGGTCCGGTCTCGATCGGCTCCGCTACTTCCGCCGCGACCGGCTCGGCTCCAATGCTCCAGACCGTCGGGTGGTCGCGGACCACGATCGTCCCGGCCGCCATGTCGCCCAGCCGCTTGTTGCTGCGGTCGATGAACATCGACACCATCCCGACGAGCAGGGGCGCGAGCAGGATGGCCCACGGTTTTGTCAGATTGCGAATCACCGCCGCTCCGAACGTCACCGGCCGTCCCGTATCCATGACCACGCGAATGCCGAGCGCCTGCTTCCCGGGCGTGCGGCCGCCGTTCAGGGCCTCGAAGAGAACGAAGTAGCCCCACGACAGGATGAAAGACAGTAGGACCAGAAGCGCGGTGACCCATTTGCTGACGGCGGGGACATCCAGGTCGATGACAAACCCGAATACCAGCCGGATGCAAATCCCGATCAGCGAGATCAGGATCACATCCAGGAGTGCGGCGGCGAGGCGCGAGCCCACACCGGCCAGCTCGAACCGCACATCGACATGTTCGGGAGTCTCGACGCCGTGGTGCTGGCGCAGGTCCGAAGAGAGGTCTCGCGCGGGAGGCGCCACGTCCTCATCTTACCGCAATCCCCAAGTCGGAGCGAGATGCAATGCCTGACCTGAGACCCATGGGGCTCGGCGAAGTCCTCGATGGGGCACTGACTATCTTCCGCCGTCACTTCTTGCTGTTCGTGAAAATCGGCGCCGTCGCGCTCTGGTTGCCCGTCGCCCTCGTCATTTACATCAACCTGTCCGGCGGCCGGCCACAGCACGTCGGTCTGGCTCTGGTCGCGAGCATCGTACAGTACTTCGCCGGATTATTTCTCACCGCCAGCGCGATTCGCGTGATTTCCGACTCCTACCTCGGGCACGAGCCCCAGCTCGGCGACGCGATTTCGCTCGGCGCATCCAAGATCTGGCCGCTGTTCGTCGTCGGGCTCGGCAAGGGCATCATCCTCGGATTGATCGCGATGGGCATCGGCGTCGTGGCCGCGATCATGATTCCGTTGATGATCACCGGCGGGGCGGGGGGAGTCGCCGTGCTCGCGGCGATCATCGCGGTCGTCGGTGGCAGCTGGTTGCTCGCCTTCGTAGCCTGCGGCTATGCGGTCACGACGCCGATCGTCGTGCTGGAAAACCTGAGCAGCTCGTCCGACGCGCTCGGTCGTTCCTGGTCGCTGACGCGCGACTTCAAGCTGAAGATCTTCGGCATCTTCTTCGTGACGGGCTTGATGGTATACCTGCCCGTCCTCATGCTCGGCGCGATCGGCGAATTCCTCGCGCTGCGGACGCCGGGCGTCGGACAGGGCTTTGAAGTCGTGGCGGGCGCGCTCCCCATCGTGCTCACTCCTCTGCTCTCATGCGTCCTCACCCTGGTGTACTACGACCTCCGCGTGCGGCGGGAGGGCTTCGACCTGCAGGTGCTCAGTGAGCAGTTGAGCACGATGACGACGGGAGTGAACGGATAGGGATAGCACTCGCCGTGTGGGCAACGGTGCAGGGAGCGACGCAGCTCCCTGCAGACTCCGTGCGCCGGGTGGTCCACGCGGTGTTCACGCGCCCCGAATACCAGTGGGTCGAGCGTCGCCAGCCGCTGCAGTGGCTGTTCGACGCGATCGGTCGCTTGTTGGATTGGCTCGGGGCGCTCAGCAAGAACCACCCCGTGGGCTCGACGGTCCTGACCTGGGTCGCGATCGTGCTGCTGGCGGCCATCCTCGCGCACGTGGGTTACGTGGCGTGGCGCATCGTTCGGTACTCCCCACGCAGCGATTCTCAACCGGGCGCGGTCGCGCAGATCTACGACGCCGACCAGCATCTCGCTCTGGCCGAGCGGTTCGCCCGAGAAGGCCGCTACAGCGAAGCCCTCGCGCATCGCTTTCTCGCGGTCCTGCTGCAATTGGATCGCGCAGCCGCGCTGCGGTTTCATGCCTCCAAGACGCCGGCGGAGTACCTCAGCGAACTCAAGCTCGATGCCGCGGGACGCGAATGGTTTGGCACGCTCGTCGGACGCCTCTATCGACACCTCTTTGGGGCGCTACCGTGCGGTGAAGCGGAGTATCGCGAGTTCAGCGAAGTCGCGCAGCGACTAACGAGGGAACGGCATGCCGTCCCGGCTTGAAGTCGGAACCGCGCTCCTGCTGGCCGCTGCGATCTTCATCGCTGTCTGGGCGGCACATCGGACGCCCAAGCCGCCCGCTCTGGACTATCGCACGTCCACAATGGTCCCGGGTCCGTTCGGCAGCCGCGCGATTTACGACGTCCTCGTGCAGCTCGGACGCCCGGTGCAACGTCGGCTCACACCCCTGTACGGTCTCACTGCGGATACGAACACGACGCGGCGCACGGCGGTGCTGGTGGAGTTGAACCCACCGCGCTGGCTGCAAGACGCCGAGATGGAGCAGGTCGTGCGTTACGTCAGGCACGGCGGCGCGGTGCTGACCGCCGGCGCCGGCGCTGGCGTCACCGCGTGCGCCGGCTGGCGCATGGACCCCAACGGTTTTATCGGCGACACCGTGCCGGTCGTCGCGCCGGCAACTGGCCTCGACTTGCCGGCCGTCGCGCGCGTTCTCAAACGGGTACCTGCGCGCGATAGCGCGAGCCCACGTCTCCGGGATCTCATAAAACGCGGGCAGGACGAGAGCGATCCCTGCGATTCACTCGTCGCGGTCCGCGCGGAAACGCTCCTCGCGACGGTGACGCATAAGCCGGCAGTTTTGCGCCTCTGGTACGATGGGGGCGGGAGCCTGACGCTCGCGGCCGACGCCGGCTGGTTCACGAATCAGGTGTGGCGCGATACCGACGTCCCCGTCGTGGTGCTGCCGTGGCTCGCCTCTCCGCGCGGGCAGGCCGGCCGCGTCGTGCTCGATGAGTACCACCAGGGATTCGGCGGTGACGACCAATCGGTGTCCGCGCTCACCTGGAACTGGCTGCGCGCCTCGCCGGTCGGCTGGGCGATGATACAGATCCTCGCGATCGCGTTATTGTGGCTCGCGGTGCAGACCGTGCGCTTCGGTCCGGCGCTCGAAGTGATTCCGCGCCGGCGTCGCTCGCCGCTCGAGCATCTCGAAGCGTTGGGGGCGGGGCTCGAGAGCGCGGGCGGAAGCGATACCGCCGTCATGCGCCTGCTCGCCGGGTTGCGGCGGCGGCTGAGTCGCATGGGAGCCGTGCCGGCGGACAACAAGCAGATGCAGCTTTGGCTGGAGTCGCTTGCGCTCGCGATGCGCAATCCGCGGGGCCGCGCCGCCGTCAAGCGGCTGCGCCACCTCATGAACGAACACAACGGCGGCGACGCGCGCGTGTTGGCAGTCGCCCAAACAGTGGAGGATGTGTGGCAGGAACTGCACCCGCCCCCCCCGGCGCCCAGGACGCGCGAGCGCTTCTAGACGCCCTGCGGCGCGTCGTCCTCGGCCAGGATGCGGCGACGCGCGAAGTGCTGGTGTGCCTGCTGGCCCGCGGTCACATCCTGCTGGAGGGCGTGCCCGGCACTGCCAAGACGTTGCTCGTGCGTACCCTCGCCCTTGCGCTGCGCGTGCGGTTCGTGCGCATCCAGTTTACGCCCGACCTGATGCCGGCCGACATCACCGGCATCACGCTCTTGACCGGTGCGCGCGAGTTCAGCTTCCGCGAAGGCCCGGTCTTCGCCGATCTGGTCCTCGCCGACGAGATCAACCGCGCGCCCGCCAAGACCCAGGCGGCGCTGCTCGAGGCGATGCAGGAGCGCACCGTTACGGTGGACGGCAAGAGCCATCCTCTTTCGAGCACGTTCACGGTGTTCGCAACGCAGAATCCGATCGAATTCGAGGGCACCTATCCATTGCCCGAGGCGGAGCTCGATCGGTTCATGGCCAAGGTCCAGGTCGGGTATCCCGAAGCCGCGGTCGAGCAGGGCATCCTGACGCGCTACGTCGAAGGCTTCGAGGCCGATCGCACGGACACGTACGGCGTCACGCCGGTGATCGACGCGGCCGGACTCGAGCGCCTGCGCGCCGCGGTCGACGCGGTACGGGTCGAGCCCAGGATCACCGGATACATCACGACCATCGTGCGCGCGACCCGCGATGCCGCATCCCTCACCCTCGGCGCGAGCCCGCGCGCCGGCGTCGCGCTTTTCAAAGCCGCACGTGCCGCCGCGCTGCTCGAGGATAGGGACTTCGTCATTCCCGACGATGTGAAGTTGCTCGCGCCCGCCGTGCTGCGGCACCGCGTCAATGTCGCGCCGGAGCTCGAGCTCGAAGGCGTTACCGCCGATCAGGCACTCAAAGCCATCCTCGACCGGATCGAGGCACCCACAGCCTGACATGATCGAGTTCTTCCTTTCCGCCATCGTGCTCGGCGGCTGGGTGCTGCTCTGGGCGCTGTTGGGTCATCCGCGCGGGTCCGCCGGCGGACTCCTGTGGACGCCGCGGGCGTTGCTGATCGGCGCGGCGCTGGCGGTAATTGGGGTGCTCGGCTACTGGTTGCCATGGGCCCTCGATGCCATGCTGCTGGCGAACGTGGTGTTGGTGACACTGATCTGGCTCGACGCTTCACGCGCGCTCGACGTCGGAGCAGCCCCCGCGAACACGGCGGTGCGCGTCACCCGCGAACCGCCGGCCGCCCTTTCGGTGGGGCACGCGGGTGAAGTCGTCTATCGCTGGGCGAATACCTCACAACGCGCCGCGCGCCTGGTCGTCCGTGAAATTCGGCCGGACATTCTCGGCGGACCGCAGCCACCGCGGCCGCTCCGCTTGACCGGTGATAAGACCACTGTCGAGGACGTTCCCGTGCTGCCGCGACGGCGCGGCCGTGAAGCCACCGGAGCATTCTTCATCGACAGCATCGGGCCGCTCGGTCTGGGTCGCAGGCGGCTGCGGTTCGACCTGCCCTGGGAGGTCGTGGTCTATCCGCCGCTCGTCTCCGTACGCCTGCGCGCATCCGTTGCCGAAGCGCTCCGGCGCCGCGATGCCGGGCTGAAATCGGTCCGTCAACTCGGCGAAGGGCGGCTGTTCGAGTCGCTGCGCGAGTGGGTGCCGGGCGACGATTTGCGCCACATCGACTGGAAGGCGACCGCCCGGCGCGGCAAGGTCATCACGCGCCAGTACGAGGCCGAGCGCCGCCAGCAGGTCTTGCTCGTGCTGGACACGGGGCGGTTAATGACCGCGGAGGTCGGCGGCGTCGCGCAGCTCGACTTCGCCGTCCAGGCCGCACTCGAGCTCGCGTACGCGGCCGCGCAGCACGACGACAACGTCGGCATCATGACGTTCGCCGACGGCGTCCAACATTTCGTGGCGCCCGAGCGCGGCCGGGCGGGCGTGCGTGGAGTGATGGATGTACTCGCGGAAGTGCAGCCGAAGCTCGTCGAGCCCGATTATCCCGGGGCGTTCCGCTATCTCGCGGCGCGCAATCGCAAGCGCGCGCTGACCGTGCTGTTCACGGACGTCATCGACCGTTTTGCCTCTGATGCAGTCGTCGCGAATGTGGCGACATTACGCCCGCGCCACCTGCCGCTTGCCGTCACGCTGCGAAATCCCGAGCTCGATCGCGCGGCGACGTTGCGACCCGCGACGCCGCGCGACGCCTATCGCAAGGCCGCCGCCGAGGAGCTGCTGCATGCGCGGGAAGAGGCGTTGGGGCATATGAGGAGGGCGGGCGTGATCGTGATTGACGTCACACCGGAGCGCGCCGCGCAGGCAGTAGTCGCGAAGTACCTGGATCTCAAGCGGCGAGGCTCGCTCTAAAGTCCGCCGTATTGTATGTTCGGACCTCACGTTCACGGATTGGCCTGGAATGCGCGGTCTGAGTCGAGCCTCTATCGTGACCCTGGCAGCAGCGCTACACAGCGCGGCCTGCTCCTTCCCAACCGACAAGAGCGACAAGCTGTTCGTGACCCTTGAGGCTCCTGTCCATATCGTGCTCCGCGGCCAGGACATCTCCGTCCACGCGCGCGCGTGGCAGGTCGTCGGGGTCGACACGCTGGAGATCCGGAACGTGGATTTCGCGTTCAGCAGCGGAAGCAGTACGATCGCGCGCGTCGAAAACACCGGCAACGGCTACGCAACCGTCACGGGCGTGAACAGCGGCAATGTCGACATCATCGCGCGTGCGGTGAACTTCGACAAAGCAAGACAGGCGAACCTGTCCTTGCGAATCTCGAGCCCGCTGGAAATCGACAGTGTGCGCCCGAAGTTCTTGCGGTATGGTGAGGTTGCGACTGTGTACGGCGTCGGGGTTGATTCGTTGTTCCTCACGAGCCTGGGCGGTACCGACCTCATCGAGTATCCGTTTTCGCGTGCCCGAGACCCTGTCACCGGCCTCGGGCGCATCTCATACTGGGTTCCCCCACCGGCGCGCAGCGATTCATTGTTTTACCTGGGAGCGGGAGTGTTTGGGAAGGATACGGCGCTCACCCAGGTCGGGAAGCGAGACATTTACGATCCTAACGACACGGTCGCGACACGCATCGACCTCGATCTGGGTGGGCCGTGGCCGGGCACCGTGCTCGCTCCGCTCCTGTTCTTCAATCCGGCGCTCGCGTTTCAGGCGGTGGATCGGGTGAACGGCGTCGGCGAGGACTGGTACCGTTTCCAGACCGCCGATACTGCGCAGTCGCTGACCTTTTTCCTCTCGTACCCTTCTCTGAGCGATACGGCCGCCGCACGGACGTTCCTGCTCGATTCCTTGTACTATGCTACTGGCACGGCGGGCACCCCCATCAACAAGTTTTTCGGGCGTGACTCGGCGGACTTTATCGGCACTGATTTCTATCGCTGCAAGGGACTGGCGTTTAGCCCCGCCCAATCAGCTCGAGATTCATTCTCGGTTGCCCTGAAAACCCTGCCAAGTCACGCGATACACCTCATCAGCTTCTTTACCACGTTCCAGCGATTCTCGCTGGCGGTCGCCAAGGGGTATTTCACCGGCGATCCCCGGATCGGGGCCGACGCCTTCGAGCCAAATCGGTTCTGCCATGACACCGACAGCATCCCCGGTCGGCCCAGTCCCCGGTCACGAATCCATGTCACGACCGCCGGGTTCAGCGATACAATGAACATCGACAACGCATTCGAGCTCGACTGGTATCGGCTCGAGGTGCCCGCGCACAACTTGGGTGATTCGGTGCTTATCCGGTTGCAGGGGCGACCATTCGTTGCGGGGAGCGACTCCTCTGACCTCGACATCTACGTTCTCTCGGTGCCGGGCTCAACCGGAAATCTGACGGTTGTGGACTCATCGGTGAACCTGGGATCCACGGAAGACCTTCAGATGAATCTTGCGGCAGGGTCTTACTATCTCGCAGTCGTCGACTTTGCGGGCGTGCCCGAGCGCTACTCACTGTGCATTCGTGAAATCCCCGCGCTCACCGTGGGTTCGTGCAATCTTATCCTTCCCGGCCCTCCGCTACGGGCATTCAGCAAGCGCCTTCCGGTCGCGACGCCGCCACGTGGGGAACCGGTGGCCGGAACGGGCGGCGCGCTCTTCAGCCGTCGGCCTCGATGACCGGAGCCGGAGCAACAGGATCCACGATGGAATGCCTCAAGTGTCACACGCCGCTGCCGGACGGCAGCAAGTTCTGCTACGCGTGCGGCGCCGACGTCACCGGCGGCGGCACGCTGCGCACGAGCGGATCGTACGGCACCGAAGGGCTGATGCAGAGATTGCAGCGCCTTGTCGAGGGGAAATACAAACTCGAGCGCCTACTCGGCAAAGGCGGCATGGGAGCCGTCTTCCTCGCGCACGACCTGACGCTCGAGCGCGAAGTCGCGATCAAGGTGCTGCCTCCCGACATCTCGATGGACGCGCAGATCGTGAAGCGGTTCCAGCAGGAAGCGAAGACCGCGGCGAAGCTCGATCACACCAACATCATTCCGATCTACCGCGTCGAGAGCGAAGGCGGCCTCAATTATTTCGTCATGAAGTATATCGCGGGCACGTCGCTCGAGGACGTGCTCGACCAGAAGCAGCCACTCACGATCGACTACATCCAGCGCGTGTTGTGGGAAGCGGCGTGCGCGCTCGGCCACGCGCACCAGCGCGGCGTCGTCCATCGGGACGTCAAGCCGGCCAACATCATGTTCGACCACGACGGCCGCGTGATGCTGACCGACTTCGGGATCTCGAAGGCGCTGCAGGCGGCGAGCGGCTTCACCGGGACGGGGATGATCATCGGCACGCCGCACTACATGGCGCCAGAGCAGGCGAAAGGCAGCACGGTGGACGGGCGAGCCGATCAGTATTCGCTCGCCGTGGTCGGATACCGCATGATCACGGGAGAGCTCCCGTATACCGGCGATTCCGTTCACACCATCCTCTATAAGCACATCTTCGAGGAAGTGCCGAGCGCGGCGGCAAAACGCAGCGACGCGCCAGGATTTCTGACGGCGGCGATTTCACGCGCGCTGTCCAAGGAGCCCGACCAGCGCTTCCCGACGATGGAAGAATTCGCAACCGCCGTCTGGCCGGAGCAGCCGGTTGCCGTACCGAACGCCGGCGCGTCGAAGGCGCAGCGGCGGCCGCCACCGGCTCGGACGAAAGCGGCTACCCCCGATGCGCCGACGGAAGTGACGACCGCGCCGACGACGCCGATCCCGCGCGCCGATATGAAGATTGCGGGGCCAAGGAAGAAACGGTCCGGCGTGGGCATGGTGGTCGGCACGGTCGTGTTGGTTGCGGCCGGCGTCGGAGGCTATCTGGCGCTGGGGAGAAAACCGGCGACCGCGCCGCCGCCCACGCCGCAGGCCGGGCCACCGCCGGCGCCGCCACCGGTGACGGTTTCGGTCGAAACAGTTCGCGTTGCCGCGAATCCGCCGCCACCCCCGGTGACGCGACGCGCTCCACCGCCCGCGCCCCCGCCACCGGCGGCCGCGGCCCAGGGCTCGATTACGGTTGCGGCCGATCCGTACGGAGAGGTCTACGTCGATGGCGCGGACGTCGGGCAAACGCCACTCGTGGACTACGCCGTGTCGGTAGGCAGACACACGATCCGCGTCGAGCGGGCCGGATATAAGACGGTGACGGAGGCCGTGCAGGTGTCGGCCAACAATCCCGTACGCAAGCGTTACACGCTGCTTCCGGAGTGACGCCATGAACGCACGTACTGCACTCCTCGCGACGGTGGTGTGGGGTTTGGCGGCAGCGCCACTCGCGACACAGACGATCCAGAACGCGACCTTGCGTCGCGCGCAGCAGGCGCTCGACAACCTCGATTACCGTCAGGCGCTCAGCGCCGGGCAGGCTGCGCTTCGCGAGCGGCTCAACGGATACGACCGTGCGCGCGCCTACGAGCTGCTGGGGTTCACCTACAGCGGCATGGATTCCATTCTCAAGGCGGTAGACGCGTTCAAGCAGGTCGTCCTGCTCGAGCCCGAACGGGCGCTCGATCCTGACCGCACATCTCCGAAGGCACTGAGCGCCTTCCAGGTCGCGCTGACCCAGGTACTGGTCGTCCGGCAGCTCGTGGTCGACAGCGTCACGTTTGTCGGCGGACAGGGCGTCGTTCCG
>DATGEQ010000088.1:0-3927 GCA_035309945.1 Gemmatimonadales bacterium
GCCAGCGCATATGCCGTCTGCGTGTTCTCCCCCACGCGCCCCGATGCCGAGACGAATTCGCGATCGAACGCGGACCGCACATCGCGAAACAGCGCGTCGTAGCGCGCGGCGTCGCTCTCATTGCCGAGTGCCCGGGCGGCCCGCGCCACGATATCTGTCGAATGCGCGAAGTACGCTGTCGCGATGAAGTCGGTGCTCGTCGTGGCGCCGGGATACGAAGGATCGTCGCTGTGCAGCGCGAGCCAGTCGCCAAATTGCCAGCCCGGCCGCCAGATGAGATTGGGTCCGGCTCGCCGTCGCTCGAATTCCACCCAGGCGCGCATGCTCGGATACTGCCGCTCGAGCAGGCCGCGATCGCCATAAGCGACGTACATCGTCCATGGCACGATCACCGTCGCGTCGCTCCAGCCCGCCGTGCCCGAGCCATGCGCCGAGTCGGCGCCGAGCACGTCCGGAATTACCCACGGCAGGCTGCCGCTCGGGTCCTGATCGGCGGCGACGTCGCCGAGCCATTTCGAGAAGAACCCGGAGACATCCATGTTGAACGCCGCGGTCGGCGCGAAGACTTGCGCGTCGCCCGTCCAGCCGAGGCGCTCATCGCGCTGCGGGCAATCGGTCGGCACGTCGAGGAAGTTGCTGCGCTGGCCCCACACGATGTTGTGTTGCAGCCGATTCAGCAGCGAGTCGGATGTCGCGAACGTGCCGGTCTGCGCGAGATCGGACGACACCGCGATCCCGGTAATCGTGCCGGTGTCGGGCGCCGCCGGAAGGCCCGTGACGCCCACATACCGAAAACCGTGAAACGTGAAGTGGGGCTCGTAGACTTCTGCACCGCCACCCTTGAGCGTGTACCGGTCGGTCTGGGCGGCGCGGCGCAAATTGGCCGTGTACAGATTCCCATCGCGATCGAGAACCTCGGCGAAGCGCAGCGTCACGACTGTTCCCGCCGGTCCGTGAACCTCGAGTCGCGCCCAGCCCGTGAAGTTCTGGCCGAGATCGAAGATGGTTTCGCCCGACGGGGGGGGCGCGCGGCGGATCGCGATGGGCCGCAGCTCCGCGACGCGGCGCACGGGTGGCGAACTTGGAGCCAGCAGCCGGGAGCCGGGAGCGGTGAGCTGCTGGACAGATTCCCACCCGCGATCATCGTAGCCCGCGCTCGCCCAGCCCGAGCGCTCCTGGCGCGCGTCATACGTCTCGCCGCCGTAGATGTCCGAGGCGAGAATCGGACCGGCGGCCACCTTCCACTGTGAGTCCGAGACGAGGCGCTCGATGTGGCCGTCGCGATAGCGAATCTCCAGCTGCAGCAACAGACCGAGCCGCTTCCCGTAGATCGCGCGCCCGCCGGAGAAGCCGAGCTGGCCGCGATACCACCCGTCGCCGAGGATCGCGCCGATTGCGTTAGCGCCGGGCCGTAGCAGCGCGGTGACGTCGTAGGTCTGGTACTGCAGGCGCTTACGGTAGGAAGTCCACCCAGGTGTAAAGAGCTGATCGCCGACGCGTTGACCGTTGAGGTAGAGCTCGTAGAGTCCCAGACTGGTCGCATAGACACGCGCCGACGTGACCGCGCCGGCAACGTTGAACCCGCGCCGTAACAACGGAGACGGCCCGGCGACAGTGTCTTTCGTGCCGATCCATGCCGCCGTCCAATCGGACGGCTGCAGCAGGCCGGTCTCCAACGATCCCGGTGCGCTCCACGGTGACGCGCGTCCCGTCGTATCCCAGATGCGCACGCGCCACACATAGCGCGTGCGCGAGCCGAGTGCCGGTCCGTCATACGGCACGAAGACCGACGCATCCGATTCCCGGCGTCCTGAATCCCATACGAGCTGCGCGCCGCGCGTGAGATCGCTTTCGCTGCCTGCGACCTGAATCTGATAGGCGGCCTGCATGGTGTTGCGCGCGGTGCTCGTGATTCGCCAGCTGAGGCGTGGGCGTGCCGCATCGATGCCGAGCGGGTTCGCGAGATACTCGACTCTGAGCCCGGTCACACCGAGGGGTTGCTGGGTCGTTACGGCAAGCAGCAGCAGGCCAGCGGAAGCGATTTGTCGCATGGCCATAATAGGGTCGAACGAGGCGCGACGGGCAACATCGCCCACCGCGCCTCGCTGCCTAGGCTTCGACATCGACTCCTCCCGTCACGCCGCTTTCGGCGTTTGCGTGCTTCCGCCTTCCGCCGGCGTTTCCGGTTGCTTCTGCGAACGGAACGGGCCCAACACGTTGCGGACTCCCGCCCATTCTCCCATCAGCTCCGCGTTGTCGCGGAACCGATACTGCATCAACCCATCGAGCACCCGCACTTGCTCGTTGATCTCGGCCGCGACGGCCTGGAGATCGGCGGTGGCACCCATATGCTGGCGCCGCCCCGCTCGCGAACCCTCCAACGTCTTTTCAAACTCCGCGAGCGTCGCGCCGAGGTCGTCCAGCAGCCTCGGCTGCATGCCGTGGCTCGCGAGCAAGGCTTTCTGCTCGGTCGCCTTCTCCAGCATCATCCCTCACCGCTGCCACAAATCCGCGGTGGCTGAGGTTGCGGTGTGGCATTTGAAACTGCGCCAGGAGATCGGTATTCTCCCGCGCCGCCGCCACACTCACGGCCTTCAGGTACTTCAGTAGCGCGGTCTGCAGCGTGTCACGGATCTCCTTGCGCTGCATCGTCGTCGAGCGCGCGGCCGCCAATCCCGACCGCTGTTGCGCTACCAGTACATCCGCTCGCTGTAACAGCTCTTCGAGCTTGGCGAGCCCAAGCTTTCCCGCTTCCTCGCCGACCACGTCCGTCTGATGGGCTCGGAGGAAATCACGAACCCGTGTGGCCATGTCGAGACGTTTCCGCAAGATGGTGTTCATTGCGGCACTTCCTTTCTTGTCGTCGGCCACGGCGATCTGCCACGAGCCGCCGGCGTGCTCATGGCAGACCGTCACGACTGACAACGGTTAGGCACGGCATCGGGTCCATGCGTTGCTCGAGTACTTCCCCCGACGCCGTCGCATATTGAAAAAATCGGGCCACGAGGTTTCGTGCTCGATCGTTCGCATGTCGAGTTGCGAGTGTCCTCTTTAGAGGACAGTCGAATTCCAATTCGACACACCTGTGCGAAGAACGCGCGCGAAATTCGCGCGACGCGATGCGCGTACAGGTTGATGTGCGGAGCGCACGCGCGAACGCAGGGCGTTCGCGGGGTGTTGGACGGGGATTTTGCGATGTCGGACGCGGAATTTCGCCGTTGCGCGGGGGATTTTCCGTGTCGCACGCGAAATATCGGTTGTTGAACTGGGGATTTTACTTGTTGAACCAGGGATTTTACTTGTTGAACTGGGGATTTTGGTTGTTGAACTGGGGATTTTGGTTGTTGAAGTAGGATGTTACTGACACGCGAGCAGAAAATGCGCGACGGGAGCAGCTCACGCGCGAGCGCGAGCGGCTGAAAAGCTGTTTCGCGCGGCTATTAAGTTGCCCCTCCTGGGATCGAACCAGGACTCTCCTGATCCAGAGCGCCGGCCCGACGGCAACTTTGGCAGACAACTTGTCCGCAACTGGCGTCCCGACGAGCATCGGCGCCCTGTCGGTCTGGCATTGATGTCCGCTTAGGTCCCGAGAAACTCTTGTAAAATGCTTGTAGGAGATTCTGCCGCAACTCTCCTGACCGTCAGCTTCGCGAAGTTGGAGAATCCGTATTCCTAAAGCCGCTCGTAGACGTGTAATAACACGTCCCTTGATGTCCTCCTGGATCAATCCAACCACAAATCCTACCGTCACTCAGTGTGTCGTATTTCATCCACCCGCGGCCACCGATGTGCGTGCTATCCAGTCTCAGTCCGGTCCAATGGTTGACCACGGAGTCTATGTCGCCTGAGATCGAGTCGACCTGGTGGGATGACGTGTACGCATATCTGATCGTTCGGTTTGTGGTGCTATCAACCGTCTTTGTTAGG
>DATGEQ010000089.1:0-77642 GCA_035309945.1 Gemmatimonadales bacterium
GAATCGGAGGCACGTCGCTACAAGATCTACGGCGATAGCGAGGTCGACCAACGCGCGACTTGGGTGTCGGGGCCCAAGTTCGCGTACCCGCCCGCGCTCGTGTCGCGACGCATCGCCGGCCACGCCATCGTGCGAGCAGTGATCGATACGCTCGGCGAGGTCGAAGGAATGGGGCTGCAGGTGATCGATTCACCCGACCCGGCGTTCGAAGAGCCGCTCAAGCAAATGGTCTTCAACGCCCAGTTCACGCCCGCGCGACGGAAAGGGCAGCTGGTCAGCAGCACCGTCACGCTGGGATTCGATCTTCATCCGCCGCCGCCCATCAACCCGACGCAGCTGATCAACGACGCGCGCGACCAACTGCGCGTGCGTCGTGCCGATAGTGCGCTTGCCTTGACGCGACAGGCGCTCGATACGACGAGCCAGGCGACGCCAGGCGAGCGCGTCTATGGACTCCTCGTGCAGGGCGTCGCGTATCACGCGAAGCAGCGCGACAGCCTGGCGTCTATTTCTCTGGATGCGGGCCTGGCAGCCTACCATGACCTGACCGCGCGCGGCGTCGACCTCGCGCCGTTCCTCAAGCGCCTGGCGGATTCCATCCGCATCAGTCGCCGTAGCACCGGTCAACCGGCCCGGGCGGCGTCGCCGTTCGGCTCGGTAGCGACGGTCGAAACCGTGGACGAGCAGCCCGTGCTCGTCTCGCATCCGCCCATCCGCTACGCGCCGGAGATGCAGGCGCTGAGGATCGGCGGGACGGTGGTCGTGGAGGCGACGCTGGATACGAACGGACGTGTGCAGCCGGCGAGCGTGAAGATCGCCCAGAGTCCGAATCCGGTGTTCGATGCAGAGGCCAAACGTGTCGTCACGGCGGCCGTGTACCGGCCGGCACGCGTTCGCGGCCGCACAACGCGCGTGACGATTCGCCAGCCGATCACCTTTGCCGCCTATTGACTGCGAGGCGAGCTTCAGAGCATGGCAACTGAGCTGGCCACCCTCGCTGGCGGCTGTTTCTGGTGTCTCGAGGCTGTCTTCGAGCAGCTGCGCGGCGTGACGAAGGTGATGTCGGGCTACTCGGGCGGGCACGTGCCAAACCCGAGTTACCAGGCGGTCTGCACTGGGACCACCGGGCACGCCGAGGTCACGCAGGTCACATTCGACTCCGATCAGATCTCGTTCCGCGATTTGCTGGGCGTCTTCTTCACGATCCACGACCCGACGACGCTCGATCGCCAGGGCGGGGACATCGGTACGCAGTATCGTTCGGCGATCTTTTATCACGATGACGAACAGCGGCGCGTCGCTGAAGACTTCGTCCGCGAGCTCGAGGCGGAGCGCGTTTTCGACGACCCGATCGTGACGAAGATCGAGCCGCTCGAGGCGTTCTATCCGGCCGAGGAGTACCACCGCGAGTACTACAGAAGGAATCCGAACCAAGGGTATTGCCGCGCCGTCATCGCGCCCAAGGTCGCGAAGCTGCGCAGCAAATACCTCGAAAAGCTAAAAGCCTAGCCGGCCGCCTTGCTCTTGCCGAGATAGGTACGCACCAGCGGCGCCGGCCGGCGCCGCAGCAGCGCACCACGCAGTAGATCGCGCTCCTCCGCCGGCACTTCCACCAGGAAACGCTCCTTTCCTTCTCCTTCCTTTACCACGATCGGCACGCCGTCGCGATACAGCACGCGATTGCTCGTGATCGCGGGGACCGCTTCATCCGGCGTGAGGATGCCGACGAGGTTCAACGGGTCGGCGCCGCTGACGGCGATGAGCTCGTCTGCTCCCCGCTCTCTGCGCGTGGTCCGCAACAAGCCGATCGCCTCGGGCAGAGCATACTGCTCCCCGGAGAAGCCGCCGACAAAGCGCCCGCCGCGGATTTCGCCGCGCGCCTCGAGCCGGCGGTAGACGCGCAGGATGTCGCGCCACGGCACCAGCAGCGTTTCGCGCTGGACGAGGCGGCGGAAGACCACACCATAACGGCGCAGCAGCTGCCACGCGATCGCTTCGGCGACCCGATCCCCCGCTACCGGCGGCTTGCCATGCGTGCGCGACCACCTGCCCGCGTTCTCCACGCCGAAGGGCGCAACTCTCCCGCGCCGCCGGTAGCCGCCGCCGAGCGGGCGACGGCGGTCCGATGGCACGAGCAGCGCGCGCATGCCGGCGAAACTGTCCGAGGAGACAAGACCCCACGCGACCAGCTCCGCCAGTCCCTTTTCGACTTCGGTCCGCAGCAGACCGGTAGCGTTCACGAGATCGCCAAAGAACAGCGCCCCACGGGAATCGAACACCGCGAGAAGCGCCTTGCCCGTCGACGACAGCGGTAACGTCGCCGGATCCACCTCCGGCAGACCGGCTCTCCACATCTCGCCACGATCGCGTCGGAAGAGCGCGATCGGTGTCGAGCGCACGGGTCCAACCTTGCGATTGCGGGTTCCGACTTCCGCATTCCGCATTGCGGTCAGCCTGCCCCAGGCGATCTCGCCAGACAGACAGAGCCCGTCCAGCCACAGCGGGTCATAGTCGACCATCCGGGCCGGCAACACCTCCGATTCCCAGGCTCCCGCCGCGACCTCATAGCCATCGAGCAAGTCGAGCACGGCGGCCAGTCCCTCGGGTCCCTCGGCCCGCGATCCTGTCGCGACCCGCTGCCACCTGAAAAGGAACCGCAGGAAGTCGGCGGTGGTGACCGGTTCGATTTCTTTGCGCAGCCGGTCGAGCGTGTAGCGATGAATGCGCGCGAGGAGCCGCCGCTCGCACCATTCCAGGCCATCGACACCCGATGAGAAATGGCCGCGCAGCGCGAAGCCCTCGTGCTCGAGCGCCGCGAGCGCGAAGTCCACGTCGCTTGCAGGGAACCCGAGCGCTTCCGCGATCTCTCCGGCTGTCGTCGGCCCCACGACCTCGAGCCGCCCGCGGACCAGCTCCCGGATCCCCTCTTCCCTGGTCCATTGCTTCGCCGCTTCGCGCACCGGCGGCACGACCGCGGGCTCGTTCGCGGCGCCGGGGAATACCGCTTGCAGCATCGGCAACCGCTCGGTCGCAACCCACAGCCTGCCGTCGACCGTCGTCACGCGACCCGCACGCGCAAGCTCGTCGTACCTGTCCTTCCACGACGCGGCCTTCCCTGCCTCGATGCTTGGGACCGCACCCATGATCAGGAGCGCGTCGTGCAGCTCGTCAGCCGTCTCCGGATCGGGCCATGCCTGCTCGCGCACGAGATCGATCGCCGGCTGATCCAGCTTGCCGAATTCTTCGGCCGTTTTGACGTCGAGGCTGCGGCGGGTGATGACCGCCTGCGTGCGGCGCTCCTCGAGCGGCGCGTCGTCGAGAAACGCGTAGGGTCGGGCGTTCAGCACTTCGTGACACAGCGGCGACGGCTCCGTCGTGTCGCGCGCGATCAGCGTGAACTGCCCGGCCTCCATGCCCTCCAGTACGCGCTTCAGGCCCGGAAAATCCATCGCCTCGAGTAGGCAGTCGGCGATCGTTTGATTGACCAGCGGATGGTCAGGGATCTCACGATCACCGACCAGGTTCTCGGGGCACGCCAGCTGATCGGGGAAAACGGCGGCGACGAGGTCTTCCGATTCCATCCGCTGCAGCGGCGTCGGGACTTTGCGGCCGCCGCGGAATCGCAGGACGGCAAGGGCGCGCGTCGCGTTCCACCGCCAGCGCGTGCCGAAGACCGGGGCAACCAGCATCGCCTGGACGAGGAGATGCTCGGCCGTCTCGGGTTTCAGATACTGGAATACGTCTTCCAGGGGGAAGCTGTGCTGCGGGCCGAGCGACAGGATGATCGCGTCCTCGGTGGCGGCGGCCTGCAGCTCGAAGTTGAAGGACCTGCAGAACCGCTTGCGCAGCGCGAGGCCCCATGCCCGGTTGATGCGGCTGCCGAACGGCGCGTGCAGCACGAGCTGCATGCCGCCGGCCTCATCGAAGAAGCGTTCCAGCACCAGACATTGCTGCGTCGGAATCGTGCCGAGGATCTGCCGGGACGCGCCCAGATACTCCACGATTTGCCTCGCGCCCGGCTCGGCAATGCCGAGCGTCTCGACCAACCATTTGATCGCGGCGGCTGGATCTTCGAGCCTGTCTGCGACGTCCTGGCGCAGCCGCGAGACTTCCTCCGACAGCTCATTGGTTCGCGCCGGCGCTTCGCCGAGCCAGAACGGCAAGGTCGGCGGCTGGCCCTTGGCGTCTGCTACCCGCACCTGGCCCGATTCGACTTTGACGATCTGGTAGGACGTATTGCCAAGCTGGAAGATGTCGCCAGGCTGGCTCTCGATGGCGAAGTCTTCGTTGAGCGTGCCGACGAATGTCTCGGTAGGCTCGAGAATGACGCGATAGTCGCCAAGATCGGGAATGGCGCCGCCGGAGGTGATCGCGGCGATGCGGGCGCCGCGCCGGCCCTTGATCTTCTTGTTGATACCGTCGTAATGGACGTGCGCGCTGCGCCGACCACGGCGTGTCGTGAATCCCTCGCCGAGCATCTGCACGACGTCATCGAACTCTTTGCGGGTGAGGTCGCGATACGGGTACGCCGAGCGCATCCGCTCGAACAGCAGGTCCTCGTCCCACTCTTCCCCGGCCGTCGCGGCGACGATCTGCTGCGCCAGGATGTCAAGCGGCTTCTCGGGGATGATGAGCTTGTCCAGTCGTCCTTCGCGCGTCGCCCGGATCATGGCCGCGCACTCGATCAGCTCGTCGCGCGAGAGTGCGAAGATGCGGCCCTTGGGGACGGCACCCAGCCGGTGTCCCGCTCGGCCGACCCGTTGCAGCAGGGTCGCGATCGACCGCGTCGATCCGACCTGAATGACCAGATCCACACTGCCGATATCGATGCCAAGCTCGAGCGACGCCGTGGCGACCAGGGCCTGAAGCTCGCCGCGCTTGAGGCGCTCTTCCGCCTCGAGCCGCTTCTCGCGCGACATGCTGCCGTGGTGGCTCGTCACCCGGTCGGCGCCGAGACGCTCCGACAGCTGCATCGTGATCCGCTCACACAGTCGCCGCGTATTCACGAACACCAGTGTCGTGCGGTGCTGCGATATCAGCTCCGCGATCCGCGCATTGACCTCTTCCCAGACCTCCGCCGCCATGACCGCCTCGAGCGGCGAAGATGGAATCTCGATCGCGAGATCGAGTGTGCGGATGTGCCCGGCATCGACGATCGTGGGCTGCGGTTGGCCGGTGCCCACCAGGAACTGCGCGATTTGCTCGATGGGACGCTGCGTCGCCGAAAGTCCGATGCGCTGCGACCGCCTGCCCGTGAGCGCGTCCAGGCGCGCCAGCGATAGCGCGAGATGGCTGCCGCGTTTGTCGCGCGCGACCGCATGGATTTCGTCGACGATCACCGTCCGCACGGAGCGCAGCATTTCGCGCGCGCGCTCGGACGTCAGAATGAGATAGAGCGACTCGGGCGTAGTCACCAGGATATGTGGCGGGTGCTTCAGCATCGCCTGCCGCTCCGACTGCGGCGTGTCGCCCGTCCGGACCAGTGTCCGCACCTCGACGTCGGGCAGCCCCTGCTCCACCAACGCCGCCCGGATTTCGGCCAGCGGCTCCGAGAGGTTCTTCTGCACGTCGTTCGAGAGCGCCTTCAGCGGAGACACGTAGACGACTTCTATCTCGTCTCGCAGCTCTCCTTTTACGCCCTGTTGCACCAGGCCGTCGATGGCCGACAGAAAAGCGGCAAACGTTTTGCCGGAACCGGTCGGAGCCGCGATGAGGACGTCCCTGCCCTCGTGAATGAACGGCCAG
Source organism: Gemmatimonadales bacterium (assembly GCA_035309945.1). GTDB lineage: Bacteria > Gemmatimonadota > Gemmatimonadetes > Gemmatimonadales > GWC2-71-9 > 20CM-2-65-7. The sequence continues at coordinate 5,746 of DATGEQ010000089.1, forward strand.
GCACGCTGCTGCGGCTCGGTCGGCTCGGCGAAGCGATTGGAGAACCAGCGCTCGATGACGGGATGGAAGCGGGACAGCGACATAAGGCCCGAAATATACCCGAAACTGTGCTAGCGGAGAACCTCGCTCAAACTCGCCCCGCGCAAGGCGGCGATACGCTCGATCGTCTCGCCGATCTTGTTGTTGGGTGTCGATGCGCCGGCCGTGATACCGATCGTTACGGGACCGGCCGGGAGCCAGCGCTCGCGGCGCTCTTCAGTGGAATGCAGACCCACCGGACGATGCCGAATGCTGCCGGCTTCCACGTCGATGCAGACCGCGTCCTCGATGTGATAGGTCGCGACCTTCTCGTGGCAGATCGCGGCCAGATGCGTGGTATTGCTGGAATTGTATCCGCCGATCACGAGCATCAGATCGAGCGGCTCGGCAATCAACTTGAGGACGGCGTCCTGTCGTTCCTGGGTAGCGGAGCAGATCGTGTCGAAAGTGCGGAAGTGATCGTTGAGCGCCCCGGCCCCCCAACGCCGCTCCATGCTCTTCCCCACCTCGCCGGCGATCGCGAGCGATTCGCCTGAGAGCATCGTGGTCTGATTCGCCACCCCGACGCGCTGCAAGTCGCGGTCAGGATTGAAGCTCGGCGTCATCTTTCCCTTGAACTGCTGCAAGAACTGGTCGCGGTTCCCTCGACCCTCGATGTATTCACACACGATCCGCGCTTCGGCCATGTCGCGAACCACGAGGTATTTGCCGCCGGAATACTTATTGACCTGACTCGAAGTCGCCTTGGTTTCCTCGTGATAATTCTTGCCGTGAATCAGGGCGGTGAAGCCGTCGCGCGCATACACTTCCACGCGTTTCCACACGTTCAGGACTGAGCCGCACGTCGTGTCGACGAGCACGCACCCGATCGCGCGCAGTCGCTCGAAATCGCGCACGGTGACGCCGAAGGCCGGCAGGATCACGACATCGTTTGCGGTGACGGCGCCGAAGTCGAATTCGCTGTCCCGGCCTTCCGGCCGGTGCAGGAACTCCACGCCCATCGCGGCGAGCTTCTGGTTGACATGAGGATTGTGAATGATCTCGCCGACCAAAAACGTACGCTTCGCGGGAAACTTCGTGCGCGTCTCATACGCATACTCGACCGCACGATCGACGCCATAGCAGAACCCGAACTCCCCCGCGAGCCGGAAGGTGAGGTCGCCGACCTCGAGCATGTAACCCGACGCTCGAATCGCATCGACCACGCGACTGTGATAATCGGCGGTCAGCGCGCCTTCGATCGCGCCTTTGAGGCCGAATCCTTTGCGGAAGTACGTCTGTTCCACGGGGCTCAATCTAACTGGACGCCGCGGCCGCTGCGGATCGCGTCGAGCACGCGTTGCACCTGCCAGCCGTCACGGAAGGTCGTCGCCTCGCCGCGCGCCGTGCCGCCGCCAATGACGTGCACCATCTCGCGCATCAGTCGCACGAACGAGCGCGCCCACATGTTGTTGGGCTTGGTCCGGTCCCAGAGGTCGTCCGTGGCGGAAATGTCTTCGAGCGGGCCCCCCCCGCCCGACTTGCCGAGCTCGAGTTTCGTCTCACCGGTGAGCAGCAGTGTCCCGGTGCTTCCGGTGATCTGGCCCAGATGTCCCGGTCCGTGATGCGCGACGGTGGTCAACGTAATCGTCGCGGCCACGCCGCTCGCCGTCTGCAGCACGCAGCTCGCAAAGTCGTCCGCGGTGACGGGGCGTACCACGCCGGCGTCGTCCTTGCGCTCCTTGACGAAGGTTTCGACGAGGCCGGCGACGTAGGTGATCTCGCTCGCGGCCCAGAACCGGCACAAGTCGATCAGGTGCGACCCTACGGCGCCGAGAATCCCGCCGCCGCGTGAGGCGTCGAACCACCAATTCCACGGTGCGTCGGAGGCCTGCGGCCGGCCGTCGCCCCTGAGATACGGCTTCAGCGTCAGCTCGATGTGCCGGAGCTCGCCGATAGCATCCGACCGGATGAGCTCGCGGACCCGCCGTCGGTTGGGCTCGTAGCGCAGCTCGTGGTCGATCCATGCGACGCTGCCCGGATGTCGCTCCGACGCCGCCACCATTTGGGCCGCGTCGAACGCATCGAGCGCCATCGGCTTTTCGCAGAGGACGTGCTTGCCGGCGTCGAGCGCCGCGATGGCGTAGCGCGCGTGCGAGTCGGGGGTCGACGAGACGACGACCAGATCGACGTCCGGAGATCGCGCGAGCTCAGTGCCATCCGTGAAGACGTCTGTCAGGCCGAACTCGCGCGCGACGGCTTCGGCATTCTGGCGCCGCCCGCTGGCGACGGCGGTGGCCTTGGCGCCGGGCACGAGCGCCAGCGCGGGTAACTGCACGCGCCGCGCAAATCCCGAGCCGATGAAGCCGACGCGCACGTCGCCCGCTTTGTTCATGGTTGGAAAGCGCAGGAGATCGTATCGGTCGCGGCCGGCAGGGGAACGTCGTGATAGTCGATGCGGGTCGGCGTGCGAATCCCATTCTCGAGGCCCGACCCCTGAATGTGGCCACCGATCTTTCGGTCGGCGACGCGCACTTCGACTGTACCGCTGTCGAAGCTGAAGGTGTGCGCGACGTCGCGCAGCAGATAGCGCACCGTCACCGTCGCTCCCGCGTTCAACGTGTCGGACGGGACGACGACCCGATAGGTTGCCGGCACGAGACTGTCGCGATACCGGAGACGCACCAGCACGCCGCTGCCCTCCGGGCTCACGGCCTCGATCAGCATTGTGTGGCCGCCCCCGCCCCCGCCCCCGCCCCCGCAGCGACGCATCCGCGCGGGCAACGAGATGTGCACGGTGTCGCGCGGTGGAAACGCCACGTCGGCGTCGACGAGGTGTGGACCCGCTTCCTCGACGCTCGCGCCGTTGCAGCTCGCGAGCAGCAGCAGGGCAGGGAGGGCTTTCAGCGCGGCGATGACGCGACTCCAAGAAAGGCGCGCGCGGCGTCGGGGCTCAGCGTATGCGGTGCGAGGGAGGCAACTAAGCCGGGCGGCAGGGCAGTGGGTTTCAGTTTCTTACGATCGACACACACGAGCACCATCCACCCCGCAGCGCCCAGCGACGTCGAGCTCGCGCGCAGGACGTCGAAATGGAGCGTCAGCGACTTCGTGCCGACTTTACCGACGTATGCCGCGATGCGCAGCCGATCGTCGAGACGCGCGGGCCAGTAGAACTCGCTGTGAACGGCCTTGCGCGGGAGAAAGATGTCGTACTGGTCGAACATCCGTGCATAGGCCAGGCCGCAGTGCCGAAACATTTCCGTTTCGGCGATCTCGAACAGCCGCACGTACGAACCGTAAAAAATGATGCCGGCGAAGTCTACGTCAGACCAGCGGACGTACTCTTCGATGACGAATGGCTGCGGTGCGGGGGATCCCATCCCCCGGAGAAGCTAGGAGCCTACGGAGAGGCGCGGTAGCCGTCCATCCCGTAGGACTTGAGCCGTCGCCACAACGTCGTACGACTGATGCCGAGCCGGCGGGCGGTCTCTGCGAGCTTGCCGCTCGTGTCCTGCAGCGTGGCGGTGATGGCTTGGCGTTCGCGCTCGGCGAGAGTGAGCGGGCCAGTCGAAGGGAGGAAAGCTGCTTCACCAAGATTCTGAGTGCCGTTGCGTAGCGACGTGAATCTGGCGCCGAGAGTCTGCAGACGGTTGCGCACATCGCCGCCGTTTCCACCGTGGCTTCCGTTCTGCGAGTCGACGACGCGTCTGGCCGCAGCGTTCGCATACAGCAGCCGGCCCTGTTGATCAAAGACGACGACACCTTCGCTGACGGAATCGATGACGGCCCGTACCAATGGGGAGAATGCGGCGGGCACGGTCGTGCCGGGACTGACAGGCTTGTCGATCATTGGTTGGTTGTCCTCTTCCAGATGATGCGGGTCCAAGGTTTCATCTTGCACCAACCCACAGGAGCTTTCGTGTCAAGATGAGACTCGGTCAGCGGGCAAAAAGTTGCTCTGCGCGCGATTTCTTTGTGACTTCTTAATGCGGCACGCCGCCCCGTGAGACCCGCGTCTCCTACCACACGCATAAGACGGCGGTTGCTGGAAAGTGTTAGCGGCGCCGACGGCGCCGGGCACCGCGCGTCATGCGGGCGCGCTGCGCGCTTCCCAAACCCCGCAATCCCTGGCGCAGCTCCTCGAGCGAGCTCGCCCGCACCGCCTCATGCTTGCCGCGAGTGACCGTAAAGCGGACAGGTCGATCGAAAGGCGGCAAGTCGTTCGGACGGAGCCGCCGCGCTTGCCCCTCTTTGAGTCGCAGCCGAATCACGCCCGTGCCCTGTTCGACCTCGTAGTCGACCGGCACGCGGTCGCCATACAGAAAGATGGACCCCGGCAGCGCGTCGAGCCGCTCTCTCTCGTGCTCCGGCACGGCCGCATCCGCATCCAGGTGTATGCGCGTGCCGATGAATTCGTCCCAGGAATTCACCGCGGAGAGTTGCGCGGCGATCTCCGCGCCAACGTGCTCTGCACCTGCCTGCGTCAGGCGGCCGCCGGACCGCCGCCAGTAGTGACCGAGTCGTTCGAGCACCCGCCGGATTTTCGCTTGATCGGGGTGAGGCGTCGCACCACCGAGCACGGCCTCGACGAGTGCGTGGCGCGCGGAATCCGCCAGCTCCGGCGGAAACGGACCTGCTAAGGCTTCCACTTCACGGTCGAGTGTGAACCCGAAATACTCACGCGTGCGCACCACCATCAGGCCTTCGCGGCGGCGCTGCCGCTCGAACACAACCTCCGGTCGGTCGCGGCGCGCGTAACGACGGATGGCGCGCTCCGGCACCTGAGTGCCTTCGATGCTGGCGCGCGGGACGCCGAAGCGGTCGGCGAAATAGCGGAGCGACCCTGCGATCGCTCCCCAGCTTCCGCAAACCGAGCTGCGGCTGACGCGCGCCTCGCGGCCGTCCGCGGTCTGCTCGTCGATCACCAGATCGAACGGCATGATCTTGGCCAACAGTTCGGTGAACAGCTCGAGGCTCGGGCGATCGCCGTATGGCATCTTTGGGGGGAGGGCCAGCTCCAATTGCCGATAGACCGACGCGGTGCCCAGCGCGATGTCTTCGATCGCTTTCACGAGTACGCCGCGCTCTTCCGCCCAGCGCTCGATGTCCTGCTCGCGAAACAGGTGGCGGGGCAAGCCATACACTTCACCCAGATAGCCGTGCTTGTTCACCGCTTCCGCATAGACGTTGTAGGCCGTGATGTGATCGGAGCCCGGCACGATCAACCCGCCGAGTTGCCGTTCCTCGCGCGTCATGCGATGCAGCGATTCGATGTTCGACGACACAGCCACATACGGCACGAGGGCCGAGTCGGCATGGTACAGCAGCTCCCCCCAGGGCCGCTCCACCGGCATCGCCTCGACATCGCGGCCGTACGTCGTCAAACGCCCGTTCGCGACGAGGCCTCGCTCGGTCAGCAGCTGCACGCTTTCGCGGTAGGCGCGCCGATCGAGCGGCACGGGCAAATCGAGCTCCGCCGCGTCCACCCCAATCGCCGCGCACGTGATCGCGACGCGTTCGGCATCGCCCGCCAGCTGGAACTCGGGCGCCGTCGGGCGCAGGTTCTCGAACGCGAGATCGCGATCGCTGAGAATGTAGACCTCTCCCTGCTCGACTCTGCCGTGCACGCGACCGGCCATCTGGAGGATCTCATTCGCACCGAGGTACGCGCGTGTCAGCACGTTCTTGCCGCGCTCTACGACGTTGGTGTAGCGCGCGTCGTAGATCACGACGGTGTCGAGCCCGCGAATATTGAGCGCGGATTGCCCGGCGGCTGTCATCGCGAGCAGGAAGGGACGCTTGACCAATCCGTCGAGAAACGGCCGAATCACCCGGATCGGCTCGCCGCCGTGGTAAAACGCCGTCGCGAGATTGGGCCAGCGGTCGCCGAGCTCGGTCGCGATCTGTTCGACCTCAGCGCGGGTCGGAACGAATACGGCGACGCCGCGACGCTCGCGCATCACCCGCTTGACGAAGCGATCGTTCAAGAACTCGAGCGGCTGCTCAGCCAGAACATTGACCTGTGCCGCCTTCGCGGGATCGAACGCGCGCGTTTCGAGGACTTCGGCGGAAGCGAGATAGTCGGCGTAGAACGTGGGATCGACCGTGGCGGACAGCCAGATGAACCGACACCGCGCGCGCTTGCCGAGTGCCAGGCACAGCTCCATCTCCGCCGAGGTCTGATGGATTTCGTCGACGACGAGCGTATCGTGCGGCGTGATCAAGCCGTCCTGAAACCAGCGGCGCGCAATCCCGGTGGTGACGATGACCACATTCCAGGTTGGCGTCTCGGGCGTCGCTTCGCGCTCGCGATTGACCACGCCGACCTTGAGGGGGGCGTTGAGAATCGTTTCCGCCATACTGCGAATGGCGAGCGTCTTGCCGGTGCCCGTTCCCGCGACGATTCCGAAACCCTTCCCGGACGCCGCCAGGCGCCGAATGTCATCGCCGTGCTCGCGTTCCAGCAGCGTCTCCAGCTCGAGGCCGAGCGCCAGTTCGATGGTCTCGCAGGCCGCACGCGTCGGCGCGATGACGATGACCCGGCCAGTAGTCGGTTCGGCTGCGAGGAATGCCTGGGGATCGGGAGGAAGAGAATGGTCGCGAGCGATACGCACCGCTGGAATATAGAAAGGCGAGAGGCACCGAGGAGCCTCGCGCCGCGTCCCCTAATTAATCGCCGAAGCTGACGCCGAGATCGCGAGCCGTGGCGATGGAGTCGGAGTCGAGCGGCACGCGTCGCGGGGTCGCGAGGGCTTGTTCGAGAGAAACGGAAACGATACGCGGCGGCTGCAGCGCCACCATCATCCCGAATTGCCGCTCCGCCACCAGTCGAACGGCGGCAGCGCCGAAGCGCAGTGCGAGGAGTCGGTCAAACGTCGTAGGGCTGCCACCGCGCTGCAGGTGTCCCAACACGAGCGAGCGCGTCTCCTTCCCGGTCATCTGTTCGATCGAGTGCGCGAGCTTGTCGGCGATGCCGCCCAGCCGCTCGGGAGCCGGATCGATCTGTGAAACGGTCCCCCCTTTCGGGACGGCGCCTTCGGCAGTCACGACGATACTGAAGTGTCTGCCTTCGGCTTCCCGACGCCGGATCTTGTCGCACACCTTGTCGATATCGAACGGGATTTCGGGAATCAGGATGACGTCCGCGGAGCCAGCGATGCCGGAGTTGAGCGCGATGAAGCCGGCATTGCGGCCCATCACCTCCACCACCATCACGCGTTCGTGGCTCTCGGCGGTCGTGTGCACCTTGTCGATGGCATCCGTGGCGACGGCCGTGTCGAACCCAAACGTCGCGACCGTGCCGCCGACGTCGTTGTCGATGGTCTTCGGCACCCCGACGAGCGGTAGTCCTTTTTTCCAGAGACTGAGGGCGATACCGAGCGTCCCCTCGCCGCCGATGGCGACAAGGGCATCGAGCCGGTTCTCGCGAAACGACTCGAGCAGCTCATGCGTGCGGTCGCGCTCTTCGAACGTGCCGTCCGGACGCTGCACCCGCCACTTGAGAGGATTGGCACGGTTCGACGTGCCGAGGATGGTGCCGCCCAGGTTGGTGATGCCGCGGACTTCCTGGGGGCCGAGCGGCATGAACTCCACCTCGCCGAGCAGGCTCCCGAAGCCGCGCTTGATTCCGACGCATTCCCAGCCGCGATGAGCGGCGCTGAGTACGACGGCGCGGATGACGGCATTCAACCCGGGCGCGTCGCCGCCGCCCGTGGAGACTGCAACCCTCAACGAGCCTCGCGAATCAACCGCAGCACTTCGCCGGGTTCGGCGTGCCGCTTTGTGGCCTTCTTGGAGAACACACGCCGTCCATCGAGGTCCACCTCGAAGACGCCGCCCGATGATTGGATCAACCGCACGTCAGCGTGCGGGTATGCGTCGCGGATCTCGGCCGCCAGACCGGTGGCCCGAGGCTCGTAGTTTCAGATGACGCAGTATTCGATGGTGACGGTCATGGCGTGAAGGATAGTCGCGCTTGACACCCCGCGCCACGGCGCCGACCTTCGCGGCATGCGGTCTCCGTCGCGCTTCTCGGCGGCTTCCCTTGTCCGAATCGTCGTTGCACTCGCCGCGACCATCGCTTTCGGCGCGGGACTCGCCGCGTACGTCAACGGCCGTCTGCCGGCCGGAGAAAACCTGCCGCTTGCGGGCGCGTTGCTCGTACTCATTGCGGCCGTGACACGCCGCTATGGTATCGCCCTTCCCGGAAACGGATTCTCCTCCTACGTGCTCGGCGCCATGCTGTACGCGATCCTCGACCGCGGCTGGGCGTTCGCTGCCATCGTCGCCCCATTCGCGATGCTCGTGGGAGACTTGCTGCTGCGGCGCCTGCCGCTGCGCGCGGCGCTCGGCAATGCCGCCCATCTCACCGCTGGATCGGCGTTCGTGGGGCTGATGTACTTGCGACTGGGCGGCGCGACCAGCGGCGCGTCATTGTCCGCCGACAACGCCTGGGTCGTCGCGCTCACGCTGGTCCTGCTGCCGATGATCGTGAACGGCACCTTTTATCTGGAGCTCGCGCTCGGCCAAACGATCGCCTGGGTGGACGCGCGGCTCACGCTGCGGTGGGAGTCGATCGTCTATCTCGTTTCCGCGACGCTGGCGCTCGGGTGGCTGGCCGTCGTGCATGCCGTCCTTCCGCCGCCAACACGCGCTTTGCTCATCACCGCGCTCGTGATCGCGACGACCGGCAGTCTGCACGTCTTGAGGCTCGGCGTGCACGCCGACGAGCTGCGTCTGATTCAGCGACTCGCCCAGGCGATCGCCGCCGAGCTGACCCTGACCCAGAGCTTTCAACGCGTGCAGGAGCTCACGCGGCAGCTCGTGCATTGGGAGCACATGGGATTCGCGCGCTACGATGCGCGAACTCGGCAGATGGAGCTTGTCGCCGATACCGCCGCGCAACCTGGGATGACATTCCGATTCGACGCCGAAGCCGGCCTGACCGGCGAAGCGCTGCGGCTGCGGCGTCCCGTCGTGGCGCACGGTCTCGCCAGAGACCAGGTGGTCGTACCCGGGGGTGAAACGCCGGGCTCGGAGATGCTGGTGCCGCTGTATCACGCCGGTCAGCTCGTGGGACTCTGGAGCGTCCGCCACTCGGATCCCGCGATGTACCGCCAATCGGACGGCGATTTGCTCGAGCTGCTCGCGCCGCAGCTGGCTCTGATGGTGGCGATCGACGGCTCGCTGCGGCCAGTCACGGGCGCATCCGATCAGACGACGCAATACATCCAGACGCTCACCGCCACGACCGAAGAAATTCATGCGTCGAGCGAAGAGGTTGCCGCCTCCGCGCAGCGCGCCAGTCACGGCGCGGGACAAGCGACGACGCTCGTGAGCACGGCGGCGCGGGAGGCGGGCCAGCTAAAGGAAAGCGCCGCCGAGCTCGCCGCGGCCGGCGACCGGACCCGCGATGCCGGATCGCGAATGGAGAAAACCGCCGACCGCGTGCGGTCCGGAACGCAGGGCGCCGTGCGCCAGCTGAAGGACCTGGGCGCGACCACCGAGGAGAGCGCCGCCGAGGTTGGCCGGTTGCGCGAAGTCGCAACGCAGGTCGAGAAGTTCTCGGAGACGATTGGGTTCGTGGCGAATCAGACGAATCTGCTTGCGCTCAACGCGACGATCGAAGCGGCGCGCGCGGGGGTGCACGGCCGTGGGTTCGCCGTCGTCGCGGACGAGGTGCACAAGCTGGCGGAAGCGAGCGGTCGCGAAGCACGGAACGTCGGCAAGGCGGTGCAGGACACTCGCCGGGCGTTGGATCGCGCGGCCCAGCTCATCGAGCGCATTCGCGGCGATCTTGGGGGGGTTGTGGAGAGCTCGGCCGCGTGGCTACAGGATCTCGACCGCATCGCGGAAGCCTCGGCCGAGACCGCCCGGGCCGGCAAACAGGTCGCCGAGGTGGCGCGACACAGCGCGGAGCTCGCGACGCGAATCACCGATTCGCTGAGCCAGGCGCGTACCGCGGCGCAAACGTCGAGCCAGGAAGCCCAAACGGTCGCCGCGGCGGCCGCCGAGCAGTTGCGAGCGATTCAGGACCTGGCACGAGGTGCCACCCAGCTTTCCGCTCTCGCCGAGCAGCTCGCGCAGGCGTTGCGCTTCATTCGCGGTGGCAACGGCCATCCGGCAACGTCACGTTCCACACTTCCTAACCCCCCTGTGACCACCGCCCCCCGCCCCCGACGCCCGCCCGCGAGACCGGTTGAGTAGTGACGGGGGCTACGGGGGTTTCTCGAGGAGAGGCTGATTATTAAAGTGGAGTGCCGCCAACCTTGGGAGCGACATGTACGCGCGGACGATACCCCTGGTCGTGTGCCTCAGCGCCCTACCTGCCTTGAGCGCCGCTCAACACACGCACCAGTTCGAGATCGGCGCGTTTGGGTCATTCACACGTTACGATCGCGCCTTCCGGCTCGACAATCAGATCGGCGGCGGCGGTCGGCTCGGCTATTTCTTCAGCCCGGCGATCGGCGTAGAGCTCGAGCTCGGATATCAACAGCCCACGCCGCTCGCGGGTGGCGGGAATGCGGCGGTGTCTCTGGGGAGCGCAAGCCTCGTCCTCAACATGGGCAAAGAGCACAACCTCTTCTATATCCTGGGCGGCTACACCCGGCTCCAGTTCGGCGACAACGTCAGCTACAGCTTCACCGATAACGGCTTCCATGGCGGGATCGGCGACCGGATGTTCTTCGGCGAGCGCGTGGCATTGCGCGTCGAAGGTCGCGCCATCTACTCGCCAAGCACCTCGTTCCCCGGCGGCAGTTGGGCGGGGCATATCGTCGGATCGGCAGGGCTTTCAATCTTCACCGGGCCGAGCGCGTTCAAAGACACCGACCAGGACGGCGTCCCCGATCGTCAGGATGCCTGTCCCGGCACTCCGGCCGGCGCGATCGTTGACAGTCGCGGATGTCCACGCGACTCGGACCGCGACGGCGTCTATGACGGCCTCGATGCGTGCCCCAATACGCCTGAACACGTGGAGGTCGACGCCCGCGGCTGCCCCAAGGACTCCGACGGCGACGGCGTCTATGACGGCATCGACAAGTGCCCCGGCACGCCAACCGGAGTGCGCGTTGATGCAACGGGATGTCCCATCGATTCGGACGGCGACGGCGTCCCCGACGGGATCGACAAGTGCCCCAACACCCCGCAGGGCGCTACCGTCGATACCACCGGCTGCCCCATCGACAGCGATCATGACGGCGTACCGGACGGGCTCGACAAGTGCCCCAACACCCCAGCTGGCGTTGAAGTCGACTCGTCAGGTTGCCAGCGCATAAAAGACAGCGATGGCGACGGCGTCGATGACAGCAAGGACAAATGCCCGGGCACGGCGCCGGGCACCAAGGTCGATGCGGCCGGCTGTCCGATTCTCTTCACCGAAACCCGGGCGCCGGTCGTGCTGCGCGGCGTGACGTTCGAGACCGGCCGCTCGACGCTGAAACCGGACTCCTACACGATTCTCGATATCGTCGCGGGATCGCTGGTTGCGAACCCTGACATCAAGATCGAGATCGGCGGTCACACCGATGCCACCGGATCGCCGGCAACCAACACGCGCTTGTCGCAGGCGCGCGCCGAGGCCGTCCGCGCCTATCTGGCGAGCAAAGGCGTAGCACCGGAGCGGATGGTCGCGAAGGGCTACGGTCCGACACAGCCGGTTGCGCCCAACACGACGGCAGCTGGCCGCGCGCAGAATCGACGCGTCGAGCTGCGCCAGACCAACTGAGGCGGAGGCTTACCGTGAGAACGCTTGCGTCGGCGCTGTTGATGATGGCTGCAACCAGCAGCCTCTCGGCTCAGTACCAGCGCCGCTATGAGGTCGGCGTGTTCGGCTCATTTACCAAATACGACCAGAACTTCAATCTCGCCAACAAACCCGGCGGCGGCGTGCGGTTCGCGTATGCCGTCACGCCGATGATCGGGCTGGAGGTCGAGGCGCTGTTTCAGTCACCGCAGGACGTCGGCACCGCGCACATCGAGCCGATGATCGGCGCCGGCAGCCTCGTCATCAACGCGCTCAACGCCAGCCGCATGACCGTCTATCTGCTCGGCGGCTATTCGCGGCTCGATTTCGGCGGCAGCAGTCCGTATCGGTTCACCGACGGCGGCTTCCACAGCGGCGCCGGCGTCAAGTTGTACATGAGCTCGCGCGTCGCGCTGCGCTTCGAAGCGCGGGGGATCTACACGCCCAACACGACGAGCGCTTTCCCCGGCGCACCAAAGAACATGACCCACCTGGTCGCATCCGCCGGCTTCTCGTTCTTCCAGTCAGACACACGCACGAAAGGACCCGCGGGCGCACTCGACAGTGATCGCGACGGTGTCCCCGACAAGGACGATGCTTGCCCCAATACACCGCTGGGCGCCACCGTCGACAGCCGCGGTTGCCCGCACGATTCCGATGGCGACGGCGTCCTCGACGGCATCGATCAATGCCCCAATACGCCCGCCGGGACGAAGGTCGATGACAAGGGCTGTCCGCTCGCGGCGCCCACCGCTGTACCGGTGCTCGATTCCGACGGCGACGGCGTGCCGGACACGATCGACAAATGTCCGAATACGCCCGCGGGCGCGAAGGTCGACGCGGACGGCTGCCCGATCGATTCCGATCATGACGGCGTGTGGGACGGCATCGACAAGTGCCCCGACACCCCCGTCGGCGCGACCGTTGATGCGACCGGCTGCCCGCACGACACCGACGGGGACGGTGTGTTGGACGGCATCGACAAGTGCCCGAACACGGCGCCGGGCACACCCGTCGACGCGACGGGTTGCCCGCTGGACAGCGACAAGGACGGTGTGCCCGACAATCTCGACAAGTGCCCGAACACGCCGGCCGGCGTTCAAGTGGACGCCAACGGTTGCCCCATCGAGCACGACACGGACGGCGATGGCGTGCCCGATTCGCGCGATCGTTGCCCGAATACGCCGCCCGGATCGAAGGTCGATCAGTACGGCTGCATACTGCTGTTCGAGGAGCACGCGGTTGCTCCGGCGGCGCCTGGCGCGCCGCCCGCGCGTCCCACGCTCATTCTCCAGGGCGTAAACTTCCAGAGCGGACGCTCGGTGTTGACGACGTCGTCGTATGCAGTGCTGGATCAGGTCGCAGGATCGCTTGTTGCCAATCCGGAGATCCGCATCGAAATCGCCGGATACACCGACTCGACGGGGCGGAGGTATCTCAATCTGCGGCTGTCGATGGCGCGGGCCGCAGCGGTGCGTGCGTACCTCGCGCGGAAAGGTGTGAGCCCGATGCGAATGCAGGCGCGCGGTTACGGCGCCTCAGGCTACATCGCGCCGAACTCGACGGCCGATGGTCGCGCGAAAAACAGACGGGTAGAGCTGCACAAGTTGAATTAGCGGAAGCTCAGAACGGACGCTGCAGACGCAGTGGTCGATGGTTTTGGGGCTGGGTCGAGCAAATCGACCTGGCCCCTTGTATTTTCTGCTCGCCCGGTCCACGCGAGTCGCGCATGTGTTTCACCCTGAGTCGACGTTGATGTCCCGGCAAATCCTGTTGCTCGCGCTGGCGACGAGTTTGCTCGGCGGCACTCCACGATCACTGTCCGCGCAGCGTCGCCGCACACGCCCGTCCGCTGCGGCCAAGGCTGCGGCGGCCCGCAGCGTCGTCATTCCCACGCCGCGCTCGATGCTGGGGTTCGACCCCGGGGACGATCGCAAGCTCGTGGAATGGCCCGTCCTGGTGCGCTATTTCGAGGCCCTCGCCAAGGCCAGCGATCGCATCGATTACCGCGAGCTCGGCAAGACAACGCTCGGCGCACCGTTCATCGCGCTCGTGATCTCGAGCCCGGAAAACCTGCGGCGGCTGGACTACTACCGGCAGCTGAACGCCGATCTCGCCGATCCCCGCGTATTCCGCACCAGCCGCGCCGCCCGCGACGCGCTACGGAACGGCAAGACGATCGTGCTGATCACGTCGAGCATCCACTCCGACGAAGTCGGCGGCCATCTGTCACCCGTAGCGCTGGCGTATCGTCTGGCGACCGACACGAGCGCTACCACGCGGGCGATTCTCGACAACGTGATTCTGTGGCTCGTGCCGTCGGTCAATCCCGACGGCGTCAGCATCGTCGCCCGATGGTACAATCACACGCTCGGGACGAGCGCTGAAGGCAGCGACCCGCCCGAGCTGTATCACCACTATACGGGCCACGACAACAACCGCGACTGGTACGCATTCACGCAGGTCGAAACGCAGCTGGTCGTCGATTCGCTGTACAACGTCTGGCATCCGCAGATCGTGCACGACATTCACCAGATGGACCCGAGCGGCGCGCGGTTGTTTTTGCCGCCATACCTGGATCCCATCGAGCCTAACGTCGATCCGCTGCTGATCGACGGCGACAACGCCCTCGGCACCGCGATGGCGTGGGAACTTGCGGGACAGGGGAAGACGGGCATCTCGATCAACTCCACGTATGATGCCTGGACGCCAGCGCGCGCGTATCAGCACTACCACGGCGCCGTCCGCATACTTTCGGAGACCGCGAGCGCCGATCTCGCCACGCCCGTGGAAATCCCCTTCGATCGGCTGGAGGCGCGCGAGCGCGGCTACAATCCGCGCGAGCGCTCCTGGAATTTCACCAATCCCTGGCGCGGTGGTCGTTGGGCCCTCCGCGACATCGTCTCCTATCAGACCGACGGTGCATACGCGCTGCTGGCGCACGCAGCGCGTGAACGCGAGCGCTGGCTTGCCAACTTCTTCCAGGTCGAGACACATGCGATCCACGGCTGGCGCGAGTGGCCCTACGCCTATGTGCTTCCCGCCCGCCAGGACTCCGTGGCGTTGAGCGCGCTGCTCGGCATCTTGCGGCGTGGCAACGTCGAAATCCGGAGCGCGCTGCAGTCATTCAGCGCGGGAGGGCAACGCCACCCCGCTGGCACGTATGTTGTCGTGCTGCGGCAGCCGTACGCCTCATTCGCGAAGACGTTGCTGGAACCACAGCGCTATCCCGACCGCCGGCTTTATCCCGGCGGCCCGCCGGAGAGGCCGTACGACGTCACGGCACACACGCTGCCGCTGCTGATGGGCATCAGCGCGACCGCGGTGAACGACTCGATCCGCGTTCCACTGTCGGCGCCAATCACACCGCGAAATGTGAGCCCCCCGCCGATTGCGCCGCTGCTCGACTCCGTTCGCATCGGTGTCTACAAGTCGTACCGCGCCACGATCGACGAGGGGTGGACGCGTTGGGTATTCGACAAATGGAAGGTGCCGTACACCTCGCTGGTCGACTCGGTCGTGCGCGCGGGAAGACTGCGCGATCGGTTCGACGTCATCATTCTGCCCGACCAGCCGCCCAACGAAATCCTCGACGGGCTTTCCTCGCGCTACCCCGCGCCGTACGCCGGTGGACTCGGCCCGGACGGCAGCGATGCGCTGCGGCAGTTCGTGGTCGATGGCGGAACATTGATCGCACTGAACGAAGCGAGCCGCTTCGCGATCCAGGCGTTGTTGCTGCCGGTGCGCAACGTCCTCGAAGCCGTGAGTGACGAAGATTTCTACGCGCCCGGTTCGATCTTTCGACTCGAGCTCGACACCACGAACGCCATCGCCCGCGGCTTGCCGCGGGAGACCATCGGGTGGTTTCAGGAAGGCCCTGCGTTCGAGGTGCTCGATTCGAGCGTGACGCGCGTCGTGGGTCGCTGGCCGGACGATCCCGATCGCCTGCTGCTTTCGGGATGGGTGCTGCATCCTGATCGCATAGCAGGCAAGGCGGCGATCCTGGAAGTGCAGCAAGGTGCAGGTCGGGTGATCCTGTTCGGAATGAGACCACAGTATCGCGGGCAGAGCTTGGCGACTTATCCCTTGTTGTTCAACAGCTTGCGGCGCAAATGAGGAGCGAGTCCTTGCCCGCGTAGGGGTCAATTTCCTATGTTGGTGGCCCCTATGAGGTTGGCTCGGCAGGCGATCGTTCTCTTGCTCTGGGCCGCGACGTTTGGTCGCGGCCTTTTTGCCCAACAATTGCCGACGTCGCCGGACAAGTTGCAGCTCCGCGGCGCGGAGCTGCGTTACGTCTTGCCGGAGCCGCTGTTCGCCAACGACCAGAGCACGGAGCCGATCAAGGCGATCTACGTGAACGCGTGGGCGTTCGGCTCGCCGAAGCTCGCGCAGCTCGTTCGCCTCGCCGACTCGACCGAAATCAACGCCTTCGTCGTCGACATCAAGGACGACACCGGCTGTCTGCTGTATCCCTCTGAGGTGAAGGTCGCGCAAGAGATCGGCGCGACGAAATGCGTCCGTACCAAGGACGTGCGTTCGCGACTCGACACGTTGCGCGCGCACGACATCTACGCGATCGCACGCATCGTCGTCGCCAAGGATCCGCTCCTCGCCGAGCGCCGCCCCCAGTGGTCGGTGAAGAATCGCGTCGATGGCGGCTTGTGGCGCGACCGCATCGGCATCGCGTGGGTGGATGCATACAACGACTCCGTGTGGATCTACGCGGCGCAGCTCGCCGAAGAAGCCGTAAAGCTCGGATTCAACGAAGTGCAGTTCGACTACGTGCGCTTCCCGGACGAGCCGAAGGAGGCGCTCGCCGAAGCGATCTTCGCCGCGCGCAAGCCCGGTGAGTCCGAACGCCAAGGTGTGCAGAACGGCATCGGGATCCTCGCGCACCGCATCCAGCCGCTCGGTGTGCCGGTCACGTTCGATATCTTCGGCCTGACGTCTTCGGCGACCGGCGACCTTGGCATCGGACAGGTGTGGGAAGATTTCGTCAGCGTCGCGGACGTCGTACTCCCGATGGTTTATCCCAGTCACTACTATCGCGGCAGCTACGGCATCGCATGGCCCAACGGCGAACCGTATCGGATCGTACGAGACGCGCTGAGCGAGGCGATCGAGCGCTCGCGCCCGCTCGCCAAGGCGGCCGCGATCCGTCCCTACCTGCAGGCGTTCACGCTCGGACGCCGCAAGCCGCGCTATACACCGCACGAAATCCGCGAGCAGATTCGCGCGGCCGAAGAGTTGGGCATCGACACCTGGGTGCTATGGAATCCGCGCAGCGTGTATCAGCGTGATTCGCTGCGGCCGTATCGGGACGGAGGTACCACGGCTTCCGCCGGCACGCAGTAGCACCATATTCACGTCATGAAAAAGTGGCTCCTTCCGCTGGCGCTCTTTGGAGCGCTCGCTCAAGTCGCGTGCTCTTCCGACGCGGGCGGCGTCGATCCCGACGCCATCCCGGCGGCCCAGAAGCATGCGCTCTGGGTCGCACTCGATTCCGCATTTCGGCACGACACGACCCTCGATCCGGCGTTCACCGGCGACTCGGGACTTTATGCGCTGATGTCCACGCTGGTCATTCCGTTCATCGATCGCGCTTCGCGAATCTCCACGGGAGGCGTCGACACGACGCGCGTGGTCGGCGTCGAGTTCGACATCAACGCTTCGCGAAACGGCGTTCAGGTCGTGAGCAACTTGACGGCGGTAATCGCGTGGAAAGGATATGACTCCACCACGCAGACGATGGATACGGTGTTCTTCCTCCTCGGCGCCGGCCGGGCGCCCGTGAGCGACACGCTGTGGCGGCCGTTTACACTCGATTCGGCCGGAACGGGAACCGGCTTCGTCATTCATCAGGCTACGGATGCCGTCGTAACGAAATGGCTGTCGCGGGGTGGGCATTTGCGGACGACGGCGAGCCAGTACGGCGCGCCTCAGGGCGGCACGTCGTTCAGCGTCGCGCGCGGTACGTTGAGCGGCCAGTTGACCATCGACGCAAAACTGGTTCCGGATTCCAGTACGACGGTGATGTCGGCGTTGGACTTCGGCAGCGGGGCTCGCGCCATCAAGGTCACGATCCGCGGCAGCTTATGAGCGGGCGTTCTCCAGTACCATTCCCGGCTCCCACGCCGTGATGTAACCCGTGATCGCGGACGCAGCGACGGTATAGGGATTGGCCAGGTAGAGCTGCCCCGGGCCCGAGCGGCCCGGAAAATTTCGATTGATGGCGCTTATCGTCACTTCTTCCCGAGTCTTCGACACGCCCGGCCCCGCATTGATGCACGCGCCACACGAAGGCTCCAGGAAGGTGGCGCCCACCTGTCGGAAAACGTCCAGGTAGCCGCGCTCTTCACAGTAGCGCTTCACATCCTGCGAGCCACACTGAATGAAGAACCGCACCCACGGCGCCACCCGCTCACCGCGGCCGAGCGCCTCCGCGAGCACACGAGCGTACATGTCCATGTCTTCCTTCTTGCCGGCGGTGCAGGAGCCTGCATAGGCGATGTCGACCTTGATGGGCTGCGCCACGGCAGCGATGTAGAGGCCGTTCCCAGGATCGCCCGGGAGGGCGATCATCGGCCGAATCGTCGCCGCATCGATCTCGATCACCTCGCAGTACTCGGCGCCGGGATCGCTCGCGAGCCCGGCGCAGAGCCGCTCAGCGTCGGCTCGCGACATCTTCCGATAATCCGTCAAATAGTCGACGGTCTTCTCGTCGGGTGCGACGTAGCCGGTAAACCCGCCGACTTCGGCCGTCATGTTGGTCATGGTCGCGCGTTCGTCAACCGATAGCGACTCGACAGCATCGCCACAGTATTCGACCAGCTTCCCGATCGCCTTGCCGGTCTTCACGTACGGGTGCCGCAGCACCTCGAGCATGAAGTCTTTGGCGGTGACGTTCACCGGCTTGTGGCCGCGGATCACGACTTTAACCGTCTCGGGGACCTGCAACCGCACGTCCTTCGTGATCCACGAGTTGAAGATGGCCGTCGTGCCGACGCCGAATGCGATGCAGCCGACGGCTCCCGCGTGTGGCGTGTGCGAGTCGGAACCAATGATGACATGGCCCGGCAGGGCATGCGACTCGAGAATCTTTGAATGGCAGATGGCCTCGGAGCCGTGGTGCCCGAGTCGGAGCTCGCCGTAGAGCTTGATCCCCTGCGCCGCCGCGAACTCGCGCTGCTTCTTCTCGAGCTGCATCGCGACGTCGAGCAGCCCTTCCTTGATCCGCTCCGGCGTCATCGCCTCGGGCAGAAAGGTGAGGTGATCGCGAAACATGAGAACGGAGCCGGGATCGTTGACCTTCGCACTCTTGCCGACGAGCTGCTCAAAGAAGATCGCCGCCATCGGCGTGACGTATTCGTGGCTGAATCGGATGTCGGTGAGGACAAAGCCTTCATCGCCCGGCTTCACTGCGGAAACGCCGATCTTCCCTTTTGCCGGATCGACGACCCAATGCCGTGCGAGAATCTTTTCGCCGAGCGTCATGGGCCGGCGTTTGGTCTCGGGCGGATGGAGCACGACGTCGCCCTTGAGCCGCGCCATGTTGTACTTGAAAAGTCCGCCGTGCTCGATGATGCCGCGCGTGATCTCGCCCTCGCCCGCCGTGAATGCGGAGAGCGGGATCTCTTCGCCGCGGCGTATCTTGTCGAGAATCGAGAAGTCGGTCGTCGTCAGGATGCCGAGGTTCTGGCAATTCTCGCGGTAGATCCGTTCAATGCTTTCCGCGACGACGAGCTGGATGCCGGCGCACATTTCGGCGAAGGGCGACTGCTCGCGCGACGACCCTTTGCCGCGCCGCTTGCCGCTCACTGCCGCGACGAAGCCCCCGCGTTTGACGGCGCCTCGCGGAATGGGAAATTCGTCGCGACACTTGAGGCCCAGGTACGGGAATTCGCCGAGCGTCTCGTCGTAGTAGTAGCAGATGTACGCCGGCGTAATTTCGTCGGTGGAGATATCGTCGCGTAGTTTGTTGGCCGGCGTCCAGGCGGGATCTTCCCCGGCCAGTTGCGCGCGCACGAACGCGGGATCTTCCGTGAGATAAAGGATCCGGCCCTGCAATCGAACCTTGGCGTCCCGCATGCGCGAAGTATCACCACTTGCTCGGAACCCAGCAAGCGGATTTGCCCGGAGGCTCGATGATTGTCGCGATCATGGCAGCGCTGAGCACCGCCGTCGCCGCGCAACGGCCATCGACCATCCCGGTCGATACGGCGGCGATGGATGCGCATCTTCGATTTCTTGCAAGCGACTTGCTCGAGGGCCGCGCCCCGGCGACTCGCGGTGGGCGGCTCGCAACAGAGTACATCGCCGCGCAATTCCAGGCGCTCGGGTTGAAGCCCGCCGGAGCGAACGGCGGCTATTTCCAGCCAGTGCCGCTGGTCGGCATGACTCCCCAGCCGTCGTTCGCATGGGGCAAGACGGGCGGCACGGCCGACACGTTGGTCTATCGCGATGCATTCGTCGCCTGGGGCGAAAGACCCGAAGCGGATATCGCGGCAACCGGGGACGTCGTGTTCGTGGGCTATGGGATTCGCGCGCCCGAGTGGCGGTGGGACGATTACAAAGGGACCGACCTGCGGGGGAAAGTGCTGCTGATGCTGGTCAATGATCCGGGGCTCGTCGACTCGTCGGTCTTCCTCGGCAAAGTCCTCACGTACTACGGACGCTGGACCTACAAGCTCGAAGAAGCGGCCCGCCAGGGCGCCGTGGGAGCCATTCTCATTCATACGTCCGAGAGCGCGACATACCCCTGGGAAGTCGTGCGCGGGTCGTGGTCGGTCGAGCAATTCAAGCTCGATCAGCCGCACTCGCCCAGCCTCGCGTTTGCGGGCTGGGTCACGGAAGGGAGTGCGCGCGCGGCTCTGGGGAAGGTCGGACTCGATCTGGATACTCTGGCCAAGGCCGCCGCGCGACGCGATTTCCGTCCCGTCGCAACAGGACTCACGGCCGCCGTGCGGGTCCACAGCGCCCTGCGTCACGTGCAATCGGAGAACGTGGTCGGTCGCTTGCCGGGACGCGATCGACAACTCGCCGCGCAAGCGGTTCTGATCATTGCGCATTGGGACCACAAAGGCATCGGACCCCTCGTCGGCGGCGACTCTATCTACAATGGCGCGGAGGATAACGCGTCGGGCGTGGCCGCGATGCTTGGCGCGGCGAAGGCGCTCGCGCAACTACCGCGACCGGCACGATCGATCCTCTTCGTCGCCACGACGGCGGAGGAGAGCGGCCTGCTCGGGAGCGAGGCCTACGTCCAGCATCCATTGATCCCACTCGCACAGACCGCCGCGGTCCTGAATCTCGACGTCACGAGCGTGCGTGGCGCGACCCGCGATATCGGCGCGCTCGGCATGGACCGCTCGACGCTGGGCTCGGTGTTCGCCGCCGCGGCACGAGCGGAGTCGCTTGCGGTCGTTTCTCAACCGGACGTGCGTGGAGCTTTCTTTCGCTCCGATCATTTTCCGTTCGCGCGCTCCGGTGTCCCGGCGCTTTCGATCAGACCGGGCATCGATTTCGTGGGACGGCCGAAGGGTTGGGGTCAGCAACAGGAGGCGATTTACAATCAGGAGCGCTATCACCAGCCCAGCGACGAGTATCAGCCGACCTTCCGCTACGATGGCATGGCACAGGAGGTCCGTGTGACCGTGCGGATCGCCCGGGCCGTGGCCAACGATCCGGCGCGGCCACGCTGGCTGCGGTCCTCAGAATTCCAGCGACCACAGCCGTAGCGGACGATTCGCGCAACATATTGATACATAAATGGTTAGTGTTCGGCGATTGCCTATTCGCCGGGGGGGGGGTAAGTTTGCGCCCGTTTTTGACCCGCGCAGCACCAGCTGGTCCGACCTCGTTAACTATTGGAGCGGCGGTTGGAGATTCCCTCCACGCATACGGTGCCTCTGTCATGGTTGTATGAGGCGGCCAGTCTTCCAATCCAGTACCGGACGCTTACCGAGGTCGTGCCCGAGTCTGCGCGCGACGTCGAACAGCTCGCACTGCTGCGCGAGCAGATCCTCCATTACAAGGAAGCCGTCGCCATCGTCCGCAAGCAGAAAGAGACCGGCCTGTGGGGCGGCAATCTGCTGGCGCCCGCCCCGTCGAACGCGATGGGCTGGAAGGAAGTGGGGACGATTTCGCAGTATCGGCGGCTGCTCGAGCTCGGCTGGCCGGCGGATGCCCGCGTGTTCCGCTTCGCGGACCGGTTTCTGTTCCGCCTGCTGTCACGCGATGACGATCCCGCCCTCCTTGTCGAGTTCCAGCGTACCGCGAAGAGCGATCCGGGACTGGCGCTGTGGGTGAGAGGTATGGGCTCGCAGGCCGCCGCGGCAGCCCTCGCTCGCGGCGCGCACCAGGACGACCCGCGGCTGCGCGGCGCGGCGCATCGCATCGCGAGCGATATTTCGATGTATCTGAGGAGCGAGCTGGCGCAGAAGCCGTTCAGGAAGGCTCAGGGCAAGACGGTGCTCGATCCTCTCGCCTACCCGCCGACCGTCTTCTCGATGGAAATGCTGGCCTTCATGCCGGCGGTGCAGCGCGAACGCGCCGGGTTTCTGGAGCGTCTGGCCGCCTACTTTTCGATCCCGGCACCCCGGCGGTCGTTCTTGGTACTCGCCGGCAAGAAGATCATTCGACCGTTCTTCGAGCTGCTCGGCGATCCCCTGCATGCCGATGCCCAGGGCCGGGTCGATGACGTCGCCTTCGCCGTGTATTGGTTGGAGCTGCTGGCGCGGTTGGGAATCGTCCGACAGGTGCTCAGCGCCGCCCGCGTGCTGGCTCGGCTCTTCAGCGAGTGCGACGACCGGGGGATCTGGACCCCCGCCGGCCTGCGTGCGATGCCGAAATCGGCCAATCCAGTGATCTCGCATTATTTCCCACTCGAAGGCCCGGGCAAGAGTCCCGCACAGCGGCAGACGGACGTGACTTTTCGGTTGGCGTTGATCGCGAAACTCTTGGGAATGCCTCTGAACGTTGTCTAGCGGTGATTGAAGTAGTAGTATCTGCTACTACAATGCACCCGGATCTTACACCTTTTGGCTTCACCCCGACCGAGTCGCTGGTCTATGCCACGCTGCTGAAGTTGGGACCGTCGACCGGCTACGCCGTCGCTCGCGGAGCGGGGCTGGCCAGGGCAAACACGTACGCAGCACTCGAAGGATTGGTTCTTCGCGGTGCGGCGACGCGTACGCCGCCGCCGGCACGGCCGGCGCGCTACCGCCCGACGGACCCGCAAGCGTTGCTTGCGCACCTCGCCACCCGACAGGGTGAGGCGCTGGATCGCTTGGGCAAGGAGCTCCGTGACCTGTCGCGACCCGGCGATCCGGTAACCCGCGAAGTGGCTGGTGCTCGCGCAGTCGCTAACCTCATAATGCAGCTGGTCGCTCGGGCCGAGCGGAGTGTAGAAGGCGTCGTGACTCTGGAGCTCTGGCGACCAACGCTGCCGGCGTGGCGACGTGCCGGCGAGCGGGCTCGGATGCAGGTTCGCATGGGCGGTGGGATGCCTACTGACCCTCCGCCGTGGCTGGAGCCGGTGCGCGAGGATGGCCTTCCCGTGACCGCGCTTTTGATCGACGACACTCAGTTGGTGTTGACGTCCGGCGACGGAGATGCGGTCGCCGGCGTATGGACCTCACATCCTCTTTTCGTGCTGCTCGCTCGCCATGCGCTGGCTTCTTAGCGTTATTGCCTTCGCCTGTGCCTGTCGCGCCGCCCCGATAGCCGCGTCGCAACGCTACCCTGCCGGGACGTCATTCCGCGAACAGTACCGGACCATCGACGGAACGCGCTTGCGTCTCATCGATTCGGGCAACGGCACGCCAGTCGTTTTCATTCATGGAATCGGCGCCTCGCTATACAGCTGGCGGCGTCAGCTCGAACCTGTGGTGAGCGCCGGCTACCGGGTCATCGTGTTTGACAATCGGGGGTTCGGGTTTTCCGACAAGCCTGCCCATGGTTACCACAACGCCGAATACGCGCACCTCGTCGTCTCACTGCTCGACTCATTAGGGATATCGGCCGCCGTTCTCGTTGGCCATTCGATGGGCGGCGCCATCGCTGCGGAAGTCGCACTCGCTCACCCTGATCGCGTACGCGGGCTTGTGTTGATCGACGCCGCCGGCTACGGCATACGCGTGCCCGGCGTGTTCAAGCTGGCGCGCGTTCCGATTCTCGGCGCCGTCGCCACGGCGTTCCGCAGCCGCTGGATCACCGGCCGGATCGTGCGCTCGACGTTTGCCGATCCCGCGAAGGTCACGGAGGCCGACGTCGACCAGTACTATGCGCCCGTCGCAGATCCGAACTACGGTCGCGCTTTGCGAGGCGTGTTGCGGGAGTTCAGGTTCGATAGCCTCGGCGGCCGCCTCGGCAGTCTCCAAACACCGACCTTGGTTCTCTGGGGCGACGCTGATCGCTGGATCTCGATTGGCGACGGCAGTCGCTTCGCGCGTGAGCTGCCGCGCAGCGAGTTTGTCGTCGTTTCCCACGCCGGTCACGACGCCATGGAAGAATCGCCCGACCAGGTGAATCGTTTTCTGCTGGAGTTTCTCAAAGAAGGCCTATCTCGGATTCCGGAAAACGTGGCGTTGAGCACGCGATAACCTTAGATTTGATCAACCAAACGGTTGATGAATCGCCACGTGCCACCTAAGCTGAGCAATGATAGAGCTATACGCATTGTCGCCGCCGCTCGCGAGGAGTTCGCCAAGCGCGGCTTCGCGGGAGCGCGCATCGACCAGATCGCGCAACGCGCGGGCGTCAACAAGCAGCTGCTGTTCTACTACTACCACTCCAAACGCGGGCTCTTCCAGGCCGTGCTGACGCAATCGGGCACCGAACTCGAGCGGGCGCTCGCGGGGTTGGCGCTGCCGTCGGGCGGACCGCTCGAACGGCTGCGGCTGACCCTGGGGGCTCAGTTCGATTTTCTGGCGCAACATCCGCAGGTGGTCGCGTTGATCGGGCAGTGCACCCGGTCCGGCGCCGCGTTGGCACCCGCGATCAATCGGCTGGTGGTGTTGCTGGCGGAAGGTCAGGGCTTGGGGCAGGTGCGGGACGATGTCGATCCGCACCTGACCGCCGCCCAGGCTTTGATCTTGATGGTTGGCTACCTCAACATGGAAGCCTTGATCGCTTCCAGCGCGCGTCCCCTCGACGAACCCTCGCTGCGCGATCGCTGGCGGGCCGCCGCGGTCGACTTAGTGGTGGCCGGAGTGCGCGTGAGTTAGGCTGATCGGCGCTTCGGTCTCAAAAATCAAGTGCCCGGCCTCGAACCGCGCACCTCGCAATGCCAGGCTCAGAACATCACCCAGCTCCTCCGCCAAATGTACGTCGAGCGTCTTCCGAACTTCCTCGGGCAGGTCCTCGAGGTCGCGCTCGTTCTCCTTAGGCAGGATGACGGACGTGATGCCTGCGCGAACCGCGCCCAGTACCTTCTCCTTCACTCCTCCGATCGGCAGAACCCGACCGCGAAGGGTTATCTCGCCGGTCATGGCGATGTCGTGACGCGCCGGGCGGCGTGAGAGCGCCGATACGAGTGCCGTGGCCATCGTAATTCCCGCCGAGGGACCATCTTTGGGGATCGCCCCCGCCGGCACATGGACGTGGATGTCGGTGTCGATGAAAGCGCCTTCGGGAATCCCGAGCAGGTCGGCGTGGGATTTGGCATAGGTCAATGCAGCCCGGGCTGATTCCTTCATTACGTCCCCCAGCTGACCCGTCAGCACCAACTCGCCCTTACCGCGCATGACACTCGCTTCGACGAACATGATGTCGCCGCCGACGGGCGTGTAGTACATGCCTGTCGACACGCCCACTTGATCCTCCCGTGCCATCCGTTCGGGGTGAACCTTGGGCCGGCCGATCAGGTCGGGTATGTCCTTCTCGCCGACGATCACCTGCTGGGCTTCGCCGTCTGCGATCTTGCGGGCCACCTTGCGGCCCAGCTTGCCGATCTCGCGCTCGAGTTGTCGCACCCCGGCTTCACGGGTGTAGCTCGCGATGATCCCGCTCAGCGCGTCGTCCTTCAAGGCCAGCTGATCGTCACGCAGCCCGTTTTCTCGCAGCTGCCGAGGAACGAGGTAGCGCTTGGCAATCTCGAGTTTCTCGCGCTCGGTGTAGCCGGCGAAGTTCACCGTCTCGAGCCGGTCGAGCAGCGGCGCCGGGATGTTCTGAATGAAATTCGCCGTCGCGATGAACAGGACCTCGGACAGATCGAACGGAACACCGAGGTAATGATCCGTAAACGTGTCGTTCTGCGCCGGATCGAGCACCTCGAGTAGCGCCGCCGCCGGATCGCCCTGGAACGAGATGCCGAGTTTATCGACCTCGTCGAGCAGGAAAATCGGGTTCTTGGCGCCCGCCTGCTTCATGCCCTGGATGATCCGGCCAGGCATGGCGCCGACGTAGGTGCGCCGGTGCCCGCGAATATCGGCCTCATCGCGTGCCCCGCCCAGCGAAATCCGGACGTACGGGCGTCCCATCGCGCGCGCGATCGATTTGGCTATCGATGTCTTGCCGACGCCCGGTGGTCCGACGAACAACAGCGTGGGCGCACGGGCGGCGCGGTCGTCCTCGTTTCCGGGCGCCTGCTCCTTGGGCTGCTGCTGCCGCAGCTGCCGGACCGCGAGGAATTCCAGGACCTGGTCCTTCACATCCTGAAGCCCGTAGTGATCCTCTTCGAGAATCTCCGCCGCGCGCTTCAGGTCGAGCGACTCTTCCGTGCGCTTGTTCCATGGCAGCTCGGCGACTGTCTCGAGGTACGTACGTATGACTTGCGCCTCCATCGACTCCCGGCCGGCGCGCTCCAGGCGGGCGAGCTCGCGGTCGACCTCTCTGCGTGCGGCCTCGGGTAGCTCGAGGGCGTCGAGCCGCTTCTTGAGATCGTCGGCCTCTTTCGCCTCCTCTTCCTCGCCCAGCTCCTTGCGGATCGCCTTCATCTGCTCGCGCAGCAACATCTCGCGCTGCCGCTCGCCCAGCTCTTCCTGAACCTGAGTTTTGATGTCCTCTTGCGCGTCCAGGACCGCGATCTGCCGTTGCACGTGCACGAGCACCCGGCGGAGCCGGTCCTCTACCGCGAGCGTTTCGAGCAGCTGCTGGCGCTCGAGGGACTGAATGTCGAGATGACCGGCCACGAGGTCGGACAGCGCGCCGGGGTTCTCGACTCCCTGAAGCACCTGCTGGACCACCTCCGCCGGCAGGCCCGACTTCTGGCCCAGCTCGGCGGCGCGCTCGCGGACCTCGCGATGCAACGCTACGAACGCCGGATCTTTCTCATTGACAGGCGGGAGGTCGGGAGCTTCCCGCACGGTGGCTTCGAGATAGCCGGTGGTCTCGGAATAGTGGACCGCGGTGCCGCGATTCTCGCCGTGCAGGACCAGCTGTACGCCGCCGAGGTTACGCTGCACCTGGCTGATGCGGGCAATTGTCCCGGTCGTGTAAAGAACCCCGGGAGACACCTGGTCGACGTTTTCTTTCTGAGCGACTGCGAACACTTTGCGGTCGGACTGCTTCAAGGCGGCTTCTATGGCACGCAATGTCGCTGGACGGCCCGCGCCGATCGGCGTCGCCACACCGGGAAACAGCACGGCGTCGCGAAGCGGCAGGACGGGCAATGTCATCCGGTCAGACATGGAGTTCTCCAATTGTGGGTTGCATGGACCACGGTCTGGCAGGCTGAATGCACCGTCCATGCCACGAAAAAACACTTCAGAAGGCAGGTCCGTTCCGAATTACGCCGCCAAAGCGGCGCGCAGCATGCCAAGTCGACGCTCGACGAGTATCTTTTTGACCTCGAATGGATTGTAAAAAGGCATGAACGACCCGTTGGCGCAGCGACTGAGTCAGGCCCTCGGCTCCTCGTTTACGCTCGAGGGCGAGATCGGTCGGGGCGGCATGGGCGTGGTCTATCACGCTCGCGACGAGCGGCTCAAGCGCAGAGTAGCCGTCAAGGTCCTGCCGCCAGAGCTCGCCTTTCGCGAGGAGATTCGCACGCGGTTTCTGCGCGAAGCGGAAACTGCCGCGCGCCTGTCGCACCCACACATCGTTCCGATTCACTCGGTCGGCGAAGGCCCCGACGGCCTCGTCTATTTCGTGATGGCCTACGTCGACGGGGAATCGCTCGCGGCGCGGCTGAAGCGTCGCCAGCGGCTCCCGCCCGAGGAAGCTCGCCGCATCATGATGGAGACGGCAGACGCGCTCGGCGCGGGACACGCCCTGGGCATCATCCACCGCGACGTGAAGCCTGACAACATTCTGCTCGAAGGCAGCCGCGGCCGGACGGTCCTTACGGACTTCGGAATCGCGAAGGCGCTGACCTCCACGACCGGGCCCGGGACCTTGACGGCGACCGGCGTCGCAATCGGGACACCACACTACATGAGTCCGGAGCAGGCCGCGGGCGATCGCGAGATCGACGGGCGTTCGGACATCTACAGTCTCGGGGTCGTCGGCTACCAGATGCTCGCGGGGGAATTGCCGTTCTCGGCACCGACGGTGCCCGGCATACTGCTCAAACAGATCACCGAGCAGGCACCGAACCTGAAGGATCGATCGCCCACGTGCCCGGACGACCTCTCCGCCTGCGTGATGCGATCGCTCGAAAAGGAACCAGAGGCGCGTTGGCCGACCGCAGATGCGTTGCGGCGCGCGCTCGAATCGCGGAGCGCGCCACCGTACCGCCCCGCGCGCCGGACTGCTGCCGCCGGCGGGCTGGGCGGTGGACTCACGCGCGCCGAAGGTGCCGGCGGCCCGCCGGCGCGCATTTCCAGTGGCGGCCGGCCGGAGCGCCGGCGCGCCAACCGTCCCGCGCCCAAGCGCGACCCCAAGAGCGAGCTGACGCCAAGCGGCGAGCCGCGCATGGTCGTGAAGTTTCGCGACTCGTTCGTCTCGTGGGCTTCGATCTGCGGCGGCCTCATGTTTATCGATCTGCTCATGGGTCACGGGCTCGGCTGGTCGCTGGTGCCGACGGCGATTTGGGGCGGGTTCGGAATTCTGCCGCAGTACATGAAACTGTGGCAAAATGGATACTCGTGGCGTGACGTGCTCAACCGCCCGGCCGCCCCGGATGCGCAAGAGGCGTTGCTGGGCGGCGCGCGCCGGTCACTCGCGCCTCCAAAGGCCGAGGAATTCGGCCGCCACGTCGAGACCGTCCGGCTGGTCCGCAACGACCGCGAAGCCATCCTCAAAATCATGGAGCGCGTTCCGGCGTCCGAGCGCAAGCTGCTCCCCGACGTGGTCGTCACTGTCGACGCGCTGCTCAAACGCGCGGAGGAGCTTGCCCGCATGCTCACCGGTATGACCGCCGACGTCGACGACGGTGCGCTCGCAAGGATCGAGGGACGTATCGAGGCGGTCAAGCATCACGAGCAGGGCGCCGAGCGCGAGCGCCAGCTCGGTCTGCTGGACCGGCAGCGGCAGGCGTTGAGTGATCTCTTGGCGCGACGCAACAACGTGGAAGAACAGATTGAATCGTGCGTGCTGGCGATGCAGAATGTGCGGTTCGACCTGCTGCGGTTACGATCGGCGGGTGTGGCGGCGGTGTTGAGCGATCTGACACAGGCGACGCAGCAGGCCCGCGCGCTGTCGCGCGACGTCGACCATGTGATTGCGGCGGCCGGGGAAATCCGCGACGTGCTCAGTGCGTCGCCTGCACCCGCCTCGCCGCCGCTGCCCCGCGGTCCGCGCCCGCGGTCCGCGCCCTAGAGTCCTGGTTGGCCCAGCACTCCCGCACGAGTGCCGGTCCGTTGTCCCGCATCAGCGCGAAGTCCAGCAGCTCCATGAATGCCCGTGCCGCCGCGTCACAGCGGCCGGCGCGTAATGCCGCGACGGCGGCAAGCTCGCGGTAGCGGGCCGAGCCGGGCCGCCGCTCCGCCGCGTAGCTGAGCAAACTGTCGGCCAGTGTCGGCGGCGCATCCAGTGCGATCTGGCCGAGCGACTGCGTGAGAAACTCTCCGGGGAAGGGGTGGCGAAACGTCCCCTGCGCCGCGCTCAGCGCCCCGCGCGCTTGCGTCACCGCCTCGTTCCAGCGTGATCCTCGCACCGCCAACCATGA
Organism: Gemmatimonadales bacterium; assembly: GCA_035309945.1. GTDB lineage: Bacteria > Gemmatimonadota > Gemmatimonadetes > Gemmatimonadales > GWC2-71-9 > 20CM-2-65-7. The sequence goes on from DATGEQ010000089.1 coordinate 35,556, forward strand.
CAGCGCCGCTCGTACCTGCGCGGTATCGGCTCCGGCCGCCAACGCTTCGCGGAGGGCCATGCCGGCGAGGGGCTGCTTCCGAGTGGCCGCGAGCAGGCCGCGCATCAGTAGTGCGTCGGTACGCGCGCCCGGAGTTCGCGCGACCGCGACACTGAGGAGGGAATCCGCTTGCGCAGTATCGCCCAGCGCGAGTTGGACTCCAGCACTCCGCACGATCCACTCCACCACATTGGGTTGAGCCCGCCTGGCCGCATCGAGATATGGCAGCAACCCGGCGTCGCTGCGCCGCGCCGCGAGGATACGAAGCAGTGCATACGGCGAAGTGCCGGGATCATCACGACCCATCGCCACGAGGGAGTCGAACACCCCGTATGCGACCAGACGGGGATCGAGAAACTCCCGCGCCGCCACGAACTCGAGCCGCGGCCGGTCGTCGGTGTGACCGAAGGTCGCGCGCGTGAGCAGGCGCGACACGCCGGAGTCGCCCAGCAGCATGCGGCCGAAGTATTGATCGGAAGATTCGATGCTCAGCCAGTCGTTGCTCAGCTGATGCAACGGACCGCCGGTCCCGATCAGCCGGTCCAGCCAACCGCGGTCGTACGCGATGGGGCGTGGCGACGCGAGCACAACCAGGTCGGCCGTTCCACCAAACCACACGTGGACGTAGGGGAAAACGTCCCGCAGGCTCTTGACGACACCCGCGACGACGGGGAGCGGCAGCTGGTACAGCTGAATCCACTGGCAAAAGACACCATTATCCGACAGCCGGGCGCGTGCGATCCGGAAGAATTGCGGCGTGTACAGGGTGGCGATTCCGGCAACCCAGGGATTGGACGGCTCGGACACGATCAGGTCGTAGCGATGGCGGTCCAGCTGCAGCGCGCTCCGCGCGTCGTCGAGCGCGACGTCGACATTGGGACGATGCAGGACCGCGGCATTCACGCCGTAGAAGAAGCTGTCCATCTGCACGACTGCGGGCTCGATTTCCACGACGCGCAGCCGGGTCACGCTCGGGACGCTCGCCAGGACGCGCGCGGTGACTCCGGTGCCGTAGCCGATCACCAGCGCCGATCCCGGGTTGGCAAAGGCGACCGCCGGAGCGAGTCCGAGCATCACTTGCGTGTCCATGTCGCCGCGGTCGGACCCGTCGATCTTGCCGTTGACGCGCAGCGAGCGGCCCGATTCGCCTTCCCACACACTGACGGTGGCGTTCGGCCCCTCCCGGAACGCGAGCTGGCGGACGCCGCGATGCGCGAGAAAGCGCTCGCGGTCTGCTCTGCTCATTTGCTGCCGGGCATAAATCGTCGGCCCGAGGTCGATCAATCGCGTGCTCCACCCCGGCGCGGCCGCCGCGGCAACCAGGGCCAGCACGCCCAATCCGGCGCCACTGAGTACGCGCACACGCATCCGGCGATCCTCGGGAGAGCCCTCCGTTACCCCACGCGAGGCCAGCAGGCCCAGCGCCACGGCGGCGATGCCATTGATGATGATGCCGACGCGCAGGGTGGTCTGCGTTCCGATTGCGGCGATGAGGACGAACCCGGTGAGAACGGCGCCCGCGATCGATCCGAGCGTGTTCAAGCCGTAGGCGCCACCGACGTCGGCGCCGCGCGCCGTGCCGCCCGCGGCCGTCAACTCGGTGAGCAGCGGAAACGTCATGCCCATGCCGAGCGCCGGAATGAGCACGACCGCGCCGACGGCCACGCCCATCAGCAGCAACCGCGTGACGGCACTCAAGGCGGGAATCTGGAAGACCGCGATTACGTACGCCGGCAAGAATCCGAAAAAGACGAACAGCGCGGCCGCGCCGATCCCCGTGATGCCTTGCGCGAGCGCGGCGGTCGCGGCGGTATCGATGCGCGCCGCACTCCGGCGAGCGACAATCACGCTTCCAAGGCCGATTCCCAACAGAAAGACGAGCAGAACGATCGTAAAGGCGTACGTCGATCCACCGACGACCATGATCAAGACGCGCGTCCATGCGATTTCGTAGAGCAGTGCGGTGAACGCGGTAAGGGTGAGCAGGACGAGCGCAAGCATCCGCAGATGATCGCGGACTAACGGGCCGGCCGTCGGGGCATCAGACGTGTCGCGGGCGGTTTCGGCCGGCTGCCCGCGACCGAATCTGATCGCCGTGATCCCGATGGCCAGGTTGATTGTGGCGGTCGCCCACAGCGACGCGCGCACACCGACGAACTCGATCAAGACGAATCCCGCGAGTGCGGTGCCGAGCATCGCGCCGAGCGTGTTCAAGCCGTACAGCCGGCCCAGAGACGGCTTGAGCAGGTCGCGATCCTCTCCCGTCAGAGCCCGGGTCAGCACGGGGAGCGTGCCGCCCATCAGCGTCGTAGGGATCAGGAGCACGAGAGCGGCGAGACCGAATCGCAGTGCCAGGCTCCCGGTCGCGCCGAGCGACACGGCGCCGGCGATTCCGATGTAGCTCCAGTGCGCGAGTCCCAGAATCAGCGGCGACACGACGCCGAACGCGGCGATGCCGATCTCGAGCCGGCCGTACAAGACCGCGGGTTGCGCCGTTCGATCCGCCACTCTCCCCAGCAGCCAGGCGCCGAGGCCCAGGCCGCCCATGTAGGCCGCGACGACCGTGGTGACGGATTGAATCGTGGATCCGAACGATTGATACAGGACCCGGACCCAGAGCAGCTCGTAGATGAGCCCGGTCGCACCAGACAAAAAGAAGAGGAGGCTGTAGACGAGTCGCGGCGAAAGCCTAGAACGCATGCAGCTCGCGCATGGCCTGCGCGAGGTCCTCCACCTGCGGCAGAATGTAGTCCTCGAGATCGGGCGCGTACGCGACGAACGTGTCGGTGGACGCGACGCGTTTGACGGGCGCGTCGAGCCAGGGGAAGCACTCATCGGCTATACGGGCGGCGATCTCCGCGCCGTAGCCCCACGAGGCGGCGTCTTCGTACGCTACGATGACCTTGTTGGTTTTTTTGATCGATGCGGCGACGGTATCCCAATCGACTGGCGAGAGCGACCGCAGGTCGATGACCTCGACGCTCACGCCCTCTTTCTCTTCTAGCTCCTTGGCCGCGACCAGCGCGCGCTGCACGACGGCGCCGTACGTCACGACCGTCAGGCCGGTCCCCTCCCGGACGACTCTCGCCTTGCCGAACGGGATCATGAAGTTCGGGCCCGGGTTCGGCGCTTTGTTGTAGGTCTGGCGGTAGAGGTGTTTGTGTTCGAGGAAGAGGACGGGATCGTCGCAGCGAATCGCGGTGCGCAGGAGCCCGTTCGCATCGAGCGCGGTTGACGGGCAGATCACGCGCAGACCCGGTACCGACGTGAAGACAACCGCGCCGGTCTGCGAGTGATAGACCGAGCCGCCCTTCAGGTAGCCGCCATACGTGACGCGTACGACCACCGCCGCGCTGAAATTGTTGTTCGAGCGCCAGCGCAGCGTTGCGAGCTCGTTGCGAAGCTGGTGATACGCGGGCCAGATGTAATCGAAGAACTGGATTTCCACGATCGGCTTGAGCCCGCGCGTCGCCATCCCGATCGCCCGCCCGACGATGTTGGCCTCGGCGAGGGGGGAATTATAGACGCGATTGCTCCCAAACTGGCGCTGCAGTCCCCACGTGACCTTGAAGACGCCGCCCTTGCCTTTCACTTCCTTGAGGTACTGCTCGCGACTCGCATCTGCGACGTCCTCGCCGAACACGACGATGCGGGGATCTCGCGCCATTTCGTCTTTGAGGCAGGCATTGAGCAGATCCACCATCGTGGTCGGCTCGCCGGTAAAATGCGGGTCGTCTTCGGTATCGAACTGTTCCGAGGTGGGATCGACATCCGGCGAATACACCCAGAGCAGCGCCGTCTCCGGCTTGGGCTGAGGCGACGAGAGGGCCATATCGGCCGCAACCTGGATGTCTTCGTCGACCTGGGTCTTGATCGCTTCGAGCTCCGCCTCGGTCGCGACGCCATCCTCGAGCAGGCGCTTGGGGAAGGTGATCATGGGATCGCGTTTCGCTTCCGCTTCGCGCTCGCGCGGCGGTTTATACAGGATCTCGTCGTCGGAAAGGGAGTGCGAGTACGGCCGCGTCACGTGGGCGTGAACGAGCGCTGGCCCCTTGCGCTGCCGGCACCAATCGACGGCGCGTGACAGCGCCTCGTATGACGCGATGGGGTCGCAGCCGTCGACCTCGTCGATGTGGAGATCGGGGAAGTTGCCGACGAGCTTCGACACCGAACCTCCGGCCGTCTGAACCTCGATCGGCACCGAGATCGCGTATTTGTTGTCTTCGATGAGAAAGAGGACGGGCAGTTTGAGATTGCTGGCCGTATTCAGCGCCTCCCACCACTCTCCTTCACTGGTCGTGCCGTCGCCCGCGGAGCAGTAGACGACTTCGTCGCCGCGGCTTGGCTTGTCCTTTATGTCGTCATTGCGCTTGTAGCGCAGCCAGGCTTCCGCGCATCCGACGGCCTGCAGGAACTGCGTCCCGGTCGGGCTCGACTGACTGACGATGTTGAGCTGTTTGTGGCCCCAGTGCGAGGGCATTTGGCGCCCACCGGAGTTCGGATCGTCCGCAGCGCCGACGGCCGACAGGAACATCTCGGTGGGCGTCATACCGAGGGTCAGGCAGAGAGCGCGGTCGCGATAGTACGGGTAGAACCAGTCGTATCCCGGGCGGAGCGCCTTGCCCGCCGCGACCAGCACCGCTTCGTGCCCGGCTCCGGAAATCTGAAAGAAGATCTTGTTTTGGCGTTTGAGCTGAATTTCCCGGTCATCGATACGCCGCGAAGTCAGGATCAGCCGATACATGTCCAGCAGATCGGCTTTCGAGAGCGTGACGCGCGATTTGGTTGCGGGCGCGGCGGCAGTCGTGCGGGAACGTGATGCCATTGACGAAAAATACCTATTTGGGCGACAAAAGCGCGTTGAGGCGTGGAAACTGATCGAGCGCCACGCGTATCGTTGGATCGTTCCGGACCAAGAACTCCTCCCAGGCGTCGCTGCCCCACCGCACTTCCGCGACGCGTGCCGCGAGAGTGCGCGACAGCCGTTTCGCGAGCAGGCTGTCGGTGGGCGCTGCAACCCCAAGCCGGCTGCGCACCCGCGCCAGAAATGGCGGCAGCAGCTTGGCGCGCCAGTCCTGCTCCGCCATGAGCCAGGCCATCCGTGCTGCGGGAGTCTGCGGCAAGGTATGGGCCACGCTGTCGGACACGGCGTCGTCGAATCCGGAATCGGCCGCTGCGCTCCACCAGATTGGCAACGGCGCGCTGAGCGGAACGTAGACGTCAGGCACAATGCCGCCGCCGCCGCGCACGGGACGACCGTTGTCGGTTTTGAATACCGCGGTCGTATCCTCCTGCGCGCCCGACGTACCGGCGTAGCTCAGATACTGCTCGTATCCGATGCCGCGATAGCGCCGCTGAATGAAACGCCCGTTCGGTGTGACGACGTGCCCAATGGTCAACCAGACGTTGTCACCCGAGGGGAGGAGGAATACCGTCTGCATGAGCGCTTTGCCGAAAGTGCGGCGTCCGACCAGCAGCGCGCGGTCGTGATCCTGCAACGAGCCCGAGAGCGCTTCGGCCGCGCTCGCGCTGCGCTCGTCAACGAGCACGATGAGCGGCAGATCGCTGAACGAGCCGTTGTGCTTCGTGGTGAAGGTGGTGTCGGCTTCCCGCCGCCGGCCCCGCGTGCGGAACACCACCGTGTTCTTCGGGAAGAACTCACTCGCTACATCAACGGCGGACGTGATGATGCCGCCGGGATTACCGCGCAGATCGAGGATCACGCGCTGCGCCTGCATGTCGCGCAACCTGCCGAGCGCGTCGTGAACCTGATCCCCGGCTTTTTCCGTGAACTCTTCGAGCCGGAGATAGCCGGTCTGCGCATCGAGCATGCGCACGAATGACACCGCGCGCATCTCGAACGGATCGCGCTTCAACGTGACGCTGAAGGTGTCCGGCTCCAATCGCGATCCGCGCTCGAGCTGCAGCCTGACTTTCGAGCCCTTCGGACCGGCCAGGCGGATTTGCAGCGTTTGCATGTCGAGACCGGCGACCGACGTGTCGTTCAACCGCACGACGCGATCGCCCGGGAGGATACCGGCCTTGTCGGCGGCGCTTTTGGGCAGAACGGCGAGCACGGTGGCGGCATCATCCACTGCTTCGAGCGCGAGGCCCACGCCGAACAACTCTCCGCGGTCCAGGGCGTCGCGGGTTCGCAGGCCGGCGCGTGAGACATAATAGCTGTGGGGATCCAGGGACCGCAGCATCCCGCGGATCGCCGCGGTAACGAGATCGCTGTAGCTCACGGAGTCCGGATAGTTCAGGCGGATGTAATTCAAGACCCCGGAGAAATTCTGTAACTCCTCGTAAGCCGACCGCGGCGTTTGACCGGACAGTGCGACGCCCGGCCCGCGGAGCAACACGATGAGCACCAATGTCCTGATTCTCATATCTCCGTCCTTACTGCGGGAGCCGCTCCAGCCGTTGTTGCGCATCGGCGCGCATGTCGGACAGGCGCAAGGGCGCTCGCTCGAGAAACTGGAGGTACTTGTTTCGCGCCTCTTCGTTCTGACCCAACATCTCGGCGGCCCGCCCCAGCAGATAGTACGGCGGCGAAAAGCGCGGATTGAGCCCGATCGCACGGTACAACGGATCGACGCCTTCCATCACATGCCCGCTGTTTATCAACGAAATCCCGAGATCGAATAGCGCCGCGGGATCGTCGCGATCCACGTCCACGGCGCGCCGTCGCTCGACCAAAGCATCCGCGGGCCGACCCGTCCGCTCGTAGATGCTCGCCAGGTAGGTATGGGCCATCACCAGCCCTAAATCGTGCTCGAGCGACTCCTGATACAGCGCCACCGCGCTATCGGTGTGTCCCGCGAGATGGTGCAACGCGGCGAGCATGAACCGGTATTCGTTGTCGCGGAGCGGAACATGCACGATTTCGCCCTTCTGCTCCGGCTTCAGAGACCGAGCGAGCAGGGTGCGGAAGTCTACGATCGCCGAGTCGTATTGGGCGCCGTGCGCCGCGGCGAGGCCGCGATACAGCAGGAGAAACGTCGGCACGCGATCGGGGTGCTTCGCCTCCTGATACTCGCTCCGGCCGAGGTTCGCGAGACGCTCGCGCGCGGAGCGATAACGGCCGAGCCCCAAGTCCACCGCCCATGCGTAAAAGCGCAAATAGCCCTGGTACTCCGACATCGACATGTCGAGCTCGTGCGGGTCTTTCACGTCGTACATGACTTCGAAGATTTCCAGACTGACCATCGGATCGGTGCGAAACGCCCGATCGTAGAAATCGTTCGCTTCCTTGACCACCGGTATCCAGTCATCCGGGATGTGATTCAATCGCTCTTCATCGGCCAGACGAGAGCGGCGTGCAAACGGCAGGTAGGCCAGCGCGAGATAGGGCTCGGGATAGCGTGGCTCCATTCGGGCGACGAACCGGAGCAGACTGTCGACTTGCTTCCAGTGCTGCCATTTCCAATGCGACAGAGCCAGATAGTACAGGCGGTGGAAGTCGTTCGTGTCCTCCCGCGCCCAGGCTTCGATCTCCTTGGGACCGCGATCGAGAAAGGAGAGCTGCTGACAGCCGGCCTCCCGCGCGCCAACGAGCAGTCCTGCGAGCGCAAACGGCGTGACGCCCAGCCTCATTTCGGCAGCGCCGCCACACGCTGTTCCGCTTCGGTCCGAAGGAGGGCGAGGAAGAACTGGAGCTGCGCTTCGACGTCCTTGATGTCGCGATTGAGGATTTCGATGGCCTGGCCCGCCACGGCGCCCGGGGAAACCACCGCAGTCACGACGAGACCGGCGACCAGCGCAACACCAGACCGGCGGATCATGATCCGCTCCGCGTTAAGCGTTCGGCCAATCTACAGCCCGGTAGCGCACGCCGATACAAGTCGAAACCATCGATCCGTCACGATTTTCGGTACACCACCTTCCCGCCGACAATCGTGAAGCGCGGCTTGATGGTACCGAGCGATTCGGGGGGAACGGCAAATGGATCCCGATCAAGCACGACGACATCCGCGAACCGGCCGGGCGCGAGCGTGCCCCACTTCTGCTCGTTGAACGTCGCCCACGCGTTGCCGTACGTGTAGGCGCGCAGGGCTTCGCCTACAGTGATCTTCTGTTCCGGCACCCAACCGTTGGGGTTCTTGCCGTCGAGCGTACGCCGCGTGACCGCCGCGTAGACGCCCAGCATCGGGTCGAGCGGCGCCACGGTCCAGTCGGACCCAAAGGCGAGCGTCGCGTCGGTGTCGAGCAGCGTGCGAAACGCATAGGTCGTTTTGATCCGCACGGGCCCGATGCGCTTCTCCACCCAGCGGCCGTCGTCGATGGCATGATACGGCTGCATGGACGCGATGACGTGCTGGGCACCAAAGCGCGGAATATCTTCCGGCCGCAGATGTTGCGCGTGCTCGACCCGGAACCGCCGGTCGCGCGCGTTCATCCCGTGCGCATGCGCGACGCTGTCGTAGATCGCGAGGATGATCGCGTTGGCGCGATCGCCGATTGCGTGTACGGCGATCTGCAATCCCGCCGAATCCGCCGCGCCGACCCAGGCGCGCATGTCGGACTCGGGCTGATGCATCAAGCCGCGGTAACCCGCCGAGTCCGAGAACGGCTCGAAGAAATACGCCGTCCGCGAGCCTGCCGAGCCGTCCATGTACCCTTTGACGCCGCCAATCCGCACCCAATCGTCGCCGGCGCCGTCGCGCTTCACGCTGTCCGCGACAGTCCGCCAGTCCTCGATCGGCAGGTAGAGCGAAACCCGAATCGACATCCGGCCGGCGCGTTCCATCCGCTTATACGACGCGAGATCCGGCCACGAGGCGGACATGTTTCCGGTCGCCGTCACACCGAGCGCGGCCGCATGCGCGAGCGCGCGACTGAGCGCCGAGTCTTCCTGCTCGGGCGTCGGCGCGGGAATGACCGCGTCGATGAGTCCCTCGGCGTTGTCCTTGAAAATCCCGATCGGATTCCCGCGCGCGTCGCGGGGGATCTCACCACCTGAAGGGGCTTTGGTGTCGCGGGTGACTTTGGCGGCGCGCATGGCTGCGGCGTTCGCCAGCGCCATGTGACCATCGAGACGCGACACGAAGACCGGGTTGTTCGGGGTGACGGAATCGATCCACTCGTGATGCGGCAACGGCGCGCCGCGCCAGAGCGTGTGGTCCCAATCCCCGCCCTGAATCCATTCTCCCGGCTTCAGGTGCGCGGCGTATTCCTTGAGCCGGTGCACGAATTCCTGCGGCGACGCGGCATCGCGCAGATTGACCGACGCGAGCACGAAGCCGCCGTTGACGAAGTGGGTGTGCCCGTCCGAGAAGCCCGGCATGATGAGCCCGCCCTTGGCGTGTAGCACGCGCGTCTTGGAGCCGACATACCGCGCGATCTCGGCCGAGTCGCCGACCGCCAGGATTTTGCCGTCGCCGATCGCGACCGCACCGGGCCGACCTCGGCCTGTCGACAGACCGGTCCACACGGGCCCGCCTTCGATGACCAGATCGGCTTTGGTGCCACAGCCAGCGAGCAGGGCGAACAGAACGACGTACGACGCACGACGCACGGCATACCTCCTAACGGAGTCGAGTGATCCGGCGAATGGTGTCGAGCGCCGCAAGGGGATCGGGCCCCGCGCCTCTCTGCGCAGCGGGCGGTGGGGGAGGGGCCGCGATGCCGTCCCGGATATCGAGCAGGACTTCGAGCAGCAGCTGCTCGCGTTGATAGGCGGCATCGAGGTCCGCCATGCGACGCTCATCCTTCGCCGCCTTGGCGCGCTCGTAGGCTTCCCGATACACCGTATCGAGATTGTCGAGAATCTGTTGGCGCGGTCGGGGGCTCACCTGGTGAGCTTCTGGAGCCGCTGCTGCGCATCGGTGCGCAGGTCCGCGGCGCGCAGCGGCGCGAGCGCGAGATACTTGGTGTACTGATCGCGGGCCTCGTCGGTCAGCCCCAGCTCTTCCGCCGAGCGTCCGAGCAAATAGTAGGTCGGCGCATAGCGCGGATCGATCTTGACCGCTTTCAGCAGCGGGTCTTCGGCTTGGGTGACCTGCCCGTCGTTGAACAGCGATGCAGCCAGATCAAACAACACGGTCGGGTCGTCGGAGCCGGCCTCCGCGGCCCGACGGCGCTCGGTCAACGCATCCGCCGCCTGTCCATTCTCCTCGTACAGGTTCGCAAGATGGATGTGCGCCATCACCAGGCCGAGATCGTGAACGAGCGCCTCCTGATACAGCGCGATGGCGCTATCGCGGTGCCGCGTGAGCTCCTGCAATGACGCCAGCACGAAACGGTACTCGTTGTCGCGCAGCGGCACGTGCACGATCTCGTCGCGTTGCTGCCGCTTGATCGCTCGGTCGAGCAGCATGCGGAAATCGCCCATGGCGGCGTTGTACTGCCAACTGTGCGCGGCCGCGAGTCCGCGATACCAGAGGATGTAATCGGGGATTTTCTCCGGATGATGCACCCCGTCGAACTCGCGTTCCACGAGCTTCTGCATGCGGTCGTACGCCAGGCGATAGCGCCCCAATCCGAGGTCGACGTACCAGGCGTAGGACCTCTGGTACGCCAGCCATTCAGCGTTCGACATGTCCGCCACGGACGGATCATCGATTTCGAAGGCGACACCGAGGATCTGCAGATTGACCATTGGCATCGTGCGAATCGCGCGCTGGTAGAACCCTTCGGCCTCGGTGAGCGCCGGCTTCCACGAATCGGGGACGCGTCCATCGATTTCCTCGTCGCCGAGAGACGGACGGCGCGCGAACGGGAGGAAATACAGCGCCAGATAGGCGTCGGCGTAGCGTGGATCGAGCTGCACGGCCAGCCGCAATAAGCTGTCGGTCTGGCGCCAGTGATGCTGCTTCCAGTGCGCCAGCGCGAGGATGTATTGACGCTGGGAATCGTTCGTGTCCTCACGAGCAAACGCTTCAACATCCTTGAGGCTGCGATCGAGGATCGTGAGCTGCTGCGCCTGCAACGCTGAAACGGTGAAACCGAGATACAGCAACACGAGCATAGTCCTGCGCATGACACGCTCCCGACGGCGTCCGCCCGCCAATATATCGGTGGATTCACGGCGGCGAGAGGGATAGCTTCCCTGCATGATGCTGACCGGAAAACGCGTCCTCTTCTTCGCCGCGCCTTTGTACGAAGATCTCGAGCTCTGGTATCCCAAGATCCGGCTCGAGGAAGAAGGCGCGAGCACGACGGTCGCCGGTATGGGCGAGAAAACCTATCCAGGTAAACGCGGCTATCCCGTCACGGCCGACACCGACGTCGATAAAGTCGTTGCAGCGGATTTCGATGGACTCGTGATCCCCGGCGGGTTCGCACCCGATCAGTTGCGGCGGTCGGACAACGTTTTGCGGCTGACGCGCGAGATCTACCAGTCCGGCAAGCCTCTGGCCTTCATCTGTCACGCCGGCTGGGTGCCGATCTCGGCCAAGATTCTGAAAGGAAAGCGCGCGACGAGCGTGCGCGCCATCAAGGACGACATGGAGAACGCGGGCGTGATCTGGGAGGACAGCGCGGTCGTGGTCGACGGGAATCTGATCTCGTCCCGCACGCCCGCCGACCTCCCGCAGTTTTGCAGAGCGCTGATTGCCGCGCTACGACAGGGGCCGCAAGACTAGCCCGCTCGGTACTTTCGGCACGAAGTACGTCGATTTCGGCGGCATCACGTCGCCGGCATCGGCAACCGCAAACACCTGTTCGACCTTCGTCGGATTGTGTAACACCGCGAGCGCTGCGCCGCCGTGCTGGACCGCGCGCAACGCTTCACTCGCGTCGGCGACATAACGCACGATCGGCGTCGATGTCCCGGCGCCGAGGATCTCCTTGACCACCAGCGATTCGATCCGCGCGACGTCGAGCTCGCGCACCGCGGTGCTGTGCGCGAGGCTCGGCAGCCGATCGGGCAGGACACCGGGCTTGAGCAGCAAGCCGATGATGCGCGAGCGATCGGCGACGAGACACGCGGTGCGGTCCTTACCTAACGAGGCGAGCGCCGCGACGGGATCGCGACCGGAGGCCAGTGTTTGGACCTCGAACCAATCCTGCCAGCGCGGCAACATCCGGTCCAATTCGCGCCCCGTTCCGAAAATCACCCGATGCGTCGGCAAGACGGCGAGACCGGGATCCCGTGCCGAGACGATCAATGCGAGTACGCGATCGGCGGAGGGGTTCTCGGCGGCATACGCGCTCGCCGTTTCGTAGCGGTGGTGCCCGTCGGCGATGTACAACGGGGACTGGGGAAGCGGGAAGCGGGACGGGTCACGCACGATCCAGAGGCGAATCCCCACGCCGTCGAGCTCGGCGGTCGCGTCGGGTTTCCCTTGCGAAGCCTGCGCCAGCGCGTTCGCCAGCATCCGATTGTCATCCGGCGCAAGCAGAAAGATCGATTCGATGTTCGTCGCCGTCGCGCGGAGCAGCGCCAGGCGATCCGCTTTTGGCCCAGCGTGCGTGTGCTCGTGCGGGCGAATGCGGCGTGGCTCGTAGCCTTCAGCCGCGACAGCGGCAAAGACACCGCGGCGCGTGCGGCGTTCGCCGTTGGGGAGCGTAAAATCCTGCGCGAGGACGTACAGCGCCGGCCCGGCGTCGCGCCGCAGGACGCTCGCGCGTCGCCACGCGCCGAGGCGCTCCGCGGCGGCACTGTAGCGCGCCTCGTCGCGCGCACCGGGCGGTGCTTCCGGGAGCATGACGTGCACGATATTGTCGGGATCGAGCGCGGCGAGGCGGGCGCGCTCCGGCGGATCGATCACATCGTACGGCGGCGCAATCAAATTGCTCAGCCGGTCTACGGCAGCGTATCGCTCACCCTGAAACGGCGCGACGAGGTCAGCCATGAGCTTTCGGGAAGCGCAGCAGCGAGTCGACGATTGGGTGAGTCAGTTCGTAGAGGGCTATTTCCCCCCGCTCGCCAATGTCGCGCGACTCACCGAAGAAGTCGGCGAGCTGGCCCGTGAGATCAATCACCAATTTGGCCCCAAGCAGAAGAAGGCGGACGAGCCGCCCGGCTCGATCGCGATGGAGCTCGCCGACGTTCTGTTGGTGGTCATCTGCATCGCGAACTCGCAACGCATCGATCTCGATGCCGCGTTCGAACAGGTGATGACCAAGGTCACCTCCCGCGACGGCGGCCGCTGGACCAGGAAGGTTCGTTGACTTCTTCGTAGATCCGCTCGTACGACAGGAGCCGGTCGGGGTCGATGGCCCCTTCCGGCGCGCTGCGGACCGCACAGCCGGGTTCGGCCAGGTGCCGGCAATTGTCGAAGCGGCATTGATCGAGAAATGGCCGGAACTCCGGAAAGCACGCGCCCAGGGAGTTCGGCTCGATGCCCCACGCGCCGACTTCGCGTAAGCCCGGCGTATCGATCACATAACCGACACCGGCGACCGGAACGAGCTCCGCGGCCGTGGTCGTGTGCTTTCCCGTGCGCCACTTCTCGCTGATCGCTCCGACGCGGAGCTTGAGTCCCGGCTCGAGCGCATTGAGCAGGCTGGATTTTCCGACGCCCGATGCGCCGGTAAAGACCGACTCGCGGCCGCGCAGCAAGTCGCGCAGCGCCGCGAGCCCCTCCTCGACTTTCACCGACGTCGGCAAGATCTGGTACTCCGCCGGACCGAACCGCTTGGCGAGCGCCGTCGCCACCGCGGGATCGAGCTCGGTTTTGTTCACGACGATCGCCGCCGGGAGACCGTTCGCCTCCGCAATGACGAGAATGCGATCCAGCATCCGCGGACTGGGCTCCGGATCGCGAGCGGATGTGACGACGATGACCTGATCGACGTTGGCCGCGACGGGCTGGGAACGGCGTTGTCCGCTCCCGGCCTCGCGCCGCGCAAGTACGGAACGGCGTGGCCGAATCTCCGCGATCGTCGATCCCTCGAGGACGACGACGTCGCCGGGGACGACGCGATCGGAGTCCTGATACTTCAGTTTGCCGCGCAGCGTGGCCGTGATTTCGCCCGCAGCGGTGTGCACGCGGTATGCTCCCGCGGTGCGCGCGAGCACCACGCCGCTCGTCGCGGTCATGCCGAGGCCTTCCCGCGCGCCACGCACTGATCGAGATGGGCTTTCACCTGCTCGAGCGTGAGCGCCAGCAGCGGCGCGAGTGCCTCCTCCGGTGTCGCGCCGAAGCCCAGGTAATCGGTCTCGAGATGCCCGACGGGACTGCCACTTTCGCCCCAACGCACGAACAGGAGAGCGGCGCCGTACGCGCCGTCCGACCCCGCATCGTCGGCGAAGGTCGCGACCGAGTACGCCTGACCGTCGGCCGCGCCGAACGCTGGCGGACGGCCGTGCATCTGCTGGTAGCCGCCTAACGTCGTGTCGTCCATTCCTTGAGGATGTTGGAGGTAATGAATGCGATGTTCGCGGGACGCTCGGCCAGGCGGCGCATGAGATAGGGGTACCAGTGCGACCCGAACGGGACGTACACGCGCACGTTGTAGCCTTCCCGCCGCAGTCCATACTGGAGATCGCGTCGCACGCCGTACAGCATCTGGAACTCGAATCGCTCGACGGGAATGCGACGTTGCTTGGCAAATGCTTTGGCGTGGTCGATGATCTTCAAGTCGTGCGTCGCGATTCCTGGGTAGTTGCCGCGCTCCATCAATTGCTCCATGCAATCGATGAAGTTGGCGTCGACGTCGCGCTTCTCGGGAAACGCCACGTCTTCCGGTTCTTTGTAGGCGCCCTTACAGAGGCGCACGCGCGCGCCCAGCCGGATCATGGTGGCGACGTCGGCCGCGGTACGGCGCAGGTACGACTGGAGCACGACCCCGACGGCATTCCCGAACTCGGGATAGAACACGTCCTTGAACAGCGCAATCGTCTTGGCGGTGTAGCTGGACTGCTCCATGTCGATGCGCACGAACGAATCGATCTGCTTCGCCTTGCCGACGATTGCGCGCAGATTGGCCATGCACAGCTGTTCGTCGATGTCGAGCCCCATTTGCGTGAGCTTGATCGAAACATTGGCGTCGGCGTCGGTCGTGTGGATTCGGTCGAGGACATCGAGATACGTTCTGCAAGCGCGACGCGCTTCATCGGCGTGTTGTACCGACTCGCCGAGCAGATCCAACGACGCGGACAGGTGGCCGGTGTTCAGCTCGCGCAGCGTCGCCACGGCTTCGTCGATCGTCTCGCCGGCGACAAACCGGGATGCGAGTTTGCGGGCGAGCCGGTTCTTCCGGACGAAACGGAAGATGCGCGGCTGCTCGCTCAACCACAGAAATCCCGCGCGCAGCATCAGCTGTAGAACGTTGTTCCCTGACGGGCCTGCTCGCGGAGCACCTCGCACGGCGCGAAGCGGACACCATGCCGCTCGGCCAGGCGCTCCAGGTCGGCGACGACGCGCTCGGCGCCGAGGTCGTCGCCGTAGCGCAGCGGACCGCCGCGGAACGGCGGGAAGCCGAATCCGAAGATGGCGCCGATGTCGCCGTCGCGCGGATGGTGTACCACACCTTCACCAAGCGCGCGGGCCGCTTCGTTCACCATCGGCAGCACCAGGCGCTGGAGAATCTCGGCGGGTCGCGGGCCGCCGTTCGGGTGCACGCCCAGAAGACCGTACACGCTCTCATCGACCCCGCGCTTCTTGCCACCCTTGTAGACGTAAAAGCCTCGGGCCGATTTGCGCCCGAGACGTCCGGCTTTGACCAACGTGGCGACCCCCGCGCCCGGCGGGGGAACGATGTGATCGCCGTAGGCCTCCTGCATGACCGAGGCGACTTTGGTCGCGACGTCGAGACCGACTTCGTCGAGCAGGGTGACCGGGCCGACCGGGAACCCGAAGCGCACGGCCAAGCTGTCGACTTCTTCGATCGAAGCGCCTTCCGCGAGGAGATGGCCGACTTCGTTCGCGTACGGCGCGAGAATCCGGTTCACCCAGAAGCCCGGGCTGTCCTTAACGACGATGACGGTCTTCCCGATCCGCCGTCCGAAGGCGACCGCCGTGCTGATGGTTTGCGGCTCGGTGCGCGCGCCGGGGATGACCTCGAGCAGCGGCATCTTGGCGACCGGCGAAAAGAAGTGCATGCCGATGACGCGTTCCGGGACACGCGCCGCTTCCGCGATGCGGGTGATTGGGATCGTGGACGTGTTGGATGCGAAGACGCCGTCGCGCGGCAGCATCGGCTCGACCTCGCGCAACACCTCTTGCTTGACCCCGATTTCCTCGAAGACCGCTTCGATTGTCAGCTCGGCGCGGCCAAATCCCGCGTAGCTGTCGCTTCCAGAAAGAAGCGCGACGAGCCGCGCGTACTCGTACTTCGTGATGCGCCGCCGCTTCAGCCGGTCGTCGAGGATCGCGCGCGCCGCCAGAATCCCTTGACCGACACGCACCAAGTCGGCGTCCTTCATCCGGACGTCGACTTCCGCTTGCGCCACGGCCGTGCCCGCGATCCCGGAGCCCATGAAGCCGGAACCGATGATCCCGAGCCGCTCGACCCGCACCGGAGGCGGAGCGTTCTCGACCCCGGGGTCCTTTTTGAGCTGATTGGTCGCGAAGAAGATCTGGACCAGTTTGCGTGAGACGTCTGTTACTGCGAGCTGGCCGAACAACTGGGCTTCGCGTTTGAGTCCCTCGGTCATGCCGTGCTTGAGGCCGTACTCGGCGGCCTCGAGCGCGGCGAGCGGCGCCGGATAGTGCCCGCCGGTCTTCTCGAGCACCTGCTTGCGCGCCATCCGGAAGACCAGGCTTCGGCCCAGGGGATTGCCGTCGAGCAGCAATCCGAGGAAGCCGCCGGGCCGTTTGCGCTTGGGGCGCCAGCCCCCCGCCATCCGCTTCGCAGCCGCCGTTGTGATCTCAGCGAGTATTGGTGGCGGGACGAGCTCGTCCACGATACCGAGCCGGAACGCCTTGGGCGCGCGCTCACTCTTGCCCGCGAGAATGATGTCGAGCGCAGCACGCGCGCCAATCAATCGCGGCAACCGCTGGCAGCCGCCCGCCGCGGGCAGGATGCCGAGCTGGACTTCGGGAAGGCCGATCTGCGTTTTGGGGTGATCGGTGGCAACGCGGTATTGGCACGCCAGTGCGAATTCCAGCCCACCACCCAGGCAGGCGCCATGAATCCCGACTGCGATCGGTTTGGGAAACCGCGCGACGCGATCGAGCATCTCCTGCCCGTCTGCCGAGAGTCGCTCCGCTTCCGCTGCCGAGCCGAGGGTGACGAACTCCTCGATGTCGGCGCCGGCGATGAAGTTGTCGGGCTTGCCGGACAGAAAGACGACCGCGCGAACGCTCGGATCGTCGGCCAGCGCGGCAAAGCAGGCGAGAAATTCGTCTTTGACGGCGCGCGAGATGACGTTGACGGGCTGACCCTTCAAGTCCAGCACCACCGTCGCGATCCCGTCGGCGATCTCCCAGGTGACGGCTGGAGCGGTCCGCGACGGGGAGGACGCGATCGTGGCCACTACCGGCGCTCCAGCACCATGGCGAACGCCATGCCGCCCTGCGCGCACACGGAAATCAGGCCGTACTGCACGTCGCGGCGCCGCATTTCATTGGACAGCGTCGTAACGAGCCGCCCGCCAGTCGCGCCGAACGGATGACCGATCGCAATCGAGCCGCCCATGACGTTGATGATGTCTTCGTTGATCTCCCAACCTTTGGCCGCAAATCCCTGAAGGTTAGAGAGTACCTGCGATGCGAACGCCTCGTGGATTTCGATCAACCCCAAATCCTTCCACTGAATGCCGGCGCGTTCGAGCGCCTTCGGCACGGCCCAGACGGGCGCCTGCAGCAGTTGCCATCCCGGATCAACGGCCGCGACGGCGTAGGAGCGGATGTAGGTCAGCGGCTCGTAGCCGAGCGCGCGCGCTTTTTCATCGCTCATGAGCAGCACCGCCGACGCGCCATCGGTGAGCGGGGAAGAATTGGCGGCCGTAACGGTGCCATAGCGGCGGTCAAAGACGGGCCTGAGCTTGGCCATCTGATCGAGCGAAGTGTCACTGCGAATGCCATTGTCCTGACGCACGATCTCCGCACCGGGACGCTGCGGGAGCCACGGCACGATCTCCGCGGTCAACCGCCCGTCGGCCGTGCCCTCCGCCGCGAGCTTATGGCTGCGCAAGGCCCAGCGGTCCTGCGCTTCGCGCGGGATGTGATTCTCTTTCGCCATCTTCTCTGCCGACTGCCCCATCGACATCCCCGTCGACGGCTCGGCGATCGCGGGCGCGACGGGAACGAGATCCTTCGGGCGAATCTTCGCGAACGTCCGGATGCGCGCGCCGAGCGACTTGGCTTTGCTCGCTTCGACGAGAATGTCGGCGAGCCGGCGCGACGCGAGAATCGGGATTTCCGACAGCGCCTCCGCGCCGCCCGCGATGATGATGTTCGCGTTGCCGAGCGCGATCTGATCCTGCGCGGCGCTGATGGCCTGATTGGCGGACGCGCAGGCCCGATTCAGTGAATAGGCGGGAATCTCTTTGGGAAATTGCGGCAGCAGGCTCACTTCGCGCCCGATATTCGGCACGAGCGCCGACGGCACCACCTGTCCGAAGATCACTTCATCGACGTCCTGGCCATCGAGATTGGTTCGCTCGAGCAGCTCGCGCGCGGCGTAGCGCGCGAGATCGACCGCGCGCTGGTCTCTTAAGACGGTGCCGGCCTTGGCAAAGGGCGTACGGACGCCGGCGATCACTGCAACGCGACGACCGTTGAGACTCGGCATTAGATTGCCCCCTCCAGCAGGACTCGAAACCTACCACCAGCCCCAAGTGGAGGGGAGTTGGAGCAGACCCGCGCAGCGGCCCTGAAAGCAATGGTCGAAACGCCGGTCGACGTGCTGATCATTGGCGGCGGCATCACGGGGGCGGGGATCGCGCGCGACGCGGCGATGCGGGGGTTTCGGACGGCGCTGGTGGACAAGGCGGATTTCGGCGCCGGCACGTCGTCGCATTCGTCGCGCTTGATCCACGGCGGCATCCGCTATCTCGAGCAGGGCGCGTTCCGGCTGGTCTTCGAAGCCAGTCACGAGCGGCGGGTCCTGCTGACCATCGCGCCGCATTTGGTGCGGCCGCTGGCCTTTCTCTTTCCGATTTATCGAGGTGGCCGCATTCCGGCGTGGAAACTCCGCGCCGGCATGTGGCTGTACGATCTGCTGGCGTCCTTCCGTAACGTGCGCTGGCATCGCTGGCTCAGCACCAAGAAAGTCCGGCGGGTCGAACCGGCACTTCGCGAGCGCGGCCTTGTCGGCGCGGCGCTGTACTACGACGCCCAAACCGACGATGCGCGTCTCGTCATCGCCACGATCCGGAGCGCGATCCGCGCGGGAGCCGTGGCGGCCAACTACGTCGAGACCACCGCGCTGCTCAAGCCCGACGGCCGAGTCCGCGGGGCCCTGGTGCGTGACGTGCTGACCGGCCAGACCGCCACAATTCGCGCAAACGTTGTCGTAAACGCCACCGGCCCGTGGTCCGATCAGCTGCGCCGGCTCGACGATCCGCAGGCGCCGGCAATCTTGCGCCTCACGAAAGGCGTACACGTCACTGTCCCGCGGCGCCGCCTCGCCAACGAGCACGCCGTCACGCTGCTGTCGCAGATCGATGGACGCGTGATGTTCGTGTTGCCGTGGGATGATCTGTCCTACATCGGGACGACCGACACGGACGCCGACTCCTCACCCGATGCGCTGCGCGTGACGGCGGCGGACGTGACGTATCTGCTCCGCTCCGCGAACGCCGCATTCCCGGATGCGCGGCTCGCGTCGAATGACGTCGTCTCCGCCTGGGTAGGCCTGCGGCCGCTGCTCCGGGAGGATCGCGCGAATCCATCGCAGCTATCGCGCGAGCACAAAGTGTTCGAGAGCGCGCAAGGCCTGATTACGATTGCCGGCGGCAAGCTGACCACCTATCGCGTCATGGCGCGCGACGTCGCCGATCGCGTTGCGGCGCGCCTGCGCGAGCTCGACGGGCGGGCGCTCCCGCCACGTCCCGCAACCGACAAGGTGCCGCTTCCGGGCGGCGAGGCAGCCGATCTCGACATTCTGATCGAAGCGGCACGCGCGCGCGGTGCATCGGAGTCGACCGCTCGACACCTCGTTGCCAGCTACGGCACCGAAGCCGCCGCTGTACTCAATCTCGTGGATCGCGACCGCCAGCTCGGCACGTCCATCGTCGCCGGGCGCCCGGAAATCTGGGCGGAGATCGCATACACGGTCGAGCGTGAATTGGCGGTGCGCGTGCAAGACGTGCTCGTGCGACGTCTCCATCTCTTCTATGAACTTCCCGATCAGGCGCGCGCGGTAGCCGGCCGCGTCGCCGCGCAAATGAAACAGCTCCTCGGCTGGGACCAGACACGCGAAGCCGAGGAGCTGCGAGACTACTTCCAGGTGATCGAGCGCGCTCGGATTACGGCCTGACCCTCACGTGAGGGTTGACGTGTACGTGAGGGTGCACGTGCACGTGCGGGCCGTCGTCGTTGTCGTCGATTTGCCGGAGCGCCCACGTCGCCGCGTGGCGAACCGAACCGACCTCGTCGCGCTGCGCGGCGGTGAGCCCGTCCCGCGCGCGCGGGCTCTCGATTTCACCGAGCGCCCAGGCTGCGGTCGCCCTTACGTCTTCATCGCGGTCCTTGAGGGCGCTCACCAGGGGCTCGACGGCCCCGTCGCCCTGGACTTCACCCAGCGCCCAGGCAGCCAGCGCCCGTACCTCCGGATCGTCGTCTTTCAACGCGGCCGCCAGCGCATCGACGGACCCGGCATCTTCGATTTCGCCGAGCGCCCAGATAGCGGTCTTGCGCACGTCGGGCACCGCGTCATGCAGCAATGCTTCGAGCGGGGCGATGCCTTCGGCTTTGTCGATTTCGCCCAACGCCCAGGCCGCCTGTTGCCGCACGCGCGGGTCGCGGTCCTGGGTTGCCGTGCTCAAAATGGGCACGGCAGACCCGTCCTCGATTTCGCCGAGGGCCCAAACCGCGGAGAGGCGCACATCGATGTCGGAGTCTTTGAGTGCGTTGCTCAACGGCCGGACGGCGCGCGCGTCATCGATTTCGCCGAGCGCCCAGGCAGCGGTGCGACGCACCTCGGGCGCGCGATCGCTCAACGCCGCCGCCAGCGCATCAATCGTGAGCTTCTCGTCCATTTCGCCCAGGGCCCAGGCGGCGGTCATGCGGACGGCCGAGCTCGCGTCATTCTTCAGGGCGTTGCTGAGCGGGTCGATTGCGCGACGGTCCTCGAGCTCACCTAACCCGAGCGCACCAGTCTCGCGAAAGTCGGCTCGCGTCTCGCGCAGCAACCCGATGAACAGGTCATAGCTGGCGGAGCCGCCGTGGTTGCCCAGCACGCGGGCGGCAATGTTGCGGACGCAGCGATTGTCGTCGCGAACGAATGCGCGGAAGGCACCGAGCACGGCAGGATCGAGCTGGTGCCGGCTCTCGTGCATGGCAATGTGAAAGCCGCCGCCTCCGCCTCCCCCTGGCATCGGCATCGGTGTAGGCATGGGCTGCGGCATCGGCATTCCGGGCGTCAAGAAGGCGCGGCCCCAAAAACCACCGTAGTTCATGAGCGATTCGCCGGCCAGCGCGCAAACGGTCGAGTCGGCGGTGCCCAACTGATTCAGGACGCGAGTAACGGCTGCGGAATCGAGCGGAGCGCGTTCCTGCACGACGAGCAGGAGCGACGTCAGTAACGGCGCGAGCATGGGAATCCCGGTTCGAGAGACGTTCACTTGGATAGGGGCGTAGGCGGAAAGGTTGCCGCCTTCGGAAATGCCGGTATGTTTTCGCCCCGTGCGCCCCAGCGTCCGCCGTCACTTCCGCAGCTATGCCGTGCTGCTCGTTCTGATCAGTATGGCGGGATGCTCCAGTCCGGCCCCGTCACGAACGGCAAGCGTGGCAGACTCGATCATTCCGTCCGGACCGTTCGGAGATGCCGTGCGACGCGGCAAAGCCCTCGTGCTGGCGACACGGGACAGCCTGCCGGGGAATGTCGGCAACAAGCTGCGCTGCACGAGCTGCCATCTCGACGTGGGGCGACGTGAGACCGGCACGTGGATCGGCGTGTTCGCGCGCTATCCGCAATATCGTGCGCGCAGTGGCGTCGTCGAAACGATCGAATATCGCGTGAACGATTGCTTTCGCCGCAGCATGAACGGGACGGCCCTCGATCCCGCGAGCGATGACATGCGGGACATCGTGGCCTACCTCGCGTTTCTGTCGAAGGGCGTAACCGTCGGGCCACCCGGGCTGAGCCTGCGGCTGCAAAAATGGGCCGTGCTCACGGCCGATCCCGACAGCGGGTCGCGCGTCTATGCCGCTGTTTGCGCCAAGTGTCACGGCACGTCGGGCGAGGGAACCGCGGTCGCGCCGCCGGTCTGGGGCCCGGATTCGTACAACATCGGCGCCGGCATGTCGCGGGTGCGCGCCGCCGCCGAATTCATCAGCCGCAACATGCCGTTCGACGCGCCGGGCACGCTGCGGGACGCCGACGCGTTCAACGTCGCCGCGTTCATCAATGCGCATACTCGGCCCGACTTCGCCGGGAAAGAGAACGATTGGCCGAACGGTGATCCACCACCGGATGTCGCGTATCCCACACGAGCACACCACTAGGAGGCACGTATGTACAGGCGCGGGTTTCTCGGTCGTCTCGCCGCCACCGCGGCCGCTGGAGTCGCAGGGTTGACCCCGCTTCGACTGGAAGCGCAGCCGTCGATCCGTCACGAGCCCATGGCCGGCGGTGCGGACGCGTCGTTCGAGACGTGGCTCAACCGAATCAACGGCAAACACAAGATGTTGTTCGACGCACCCGAGCCGAACGGCGGCATGGCGGTCGTCTGGCCGCGCGTCTGGCTCAACGGCAACAACGACAATTACGGCACGAAGGACACGGACAACTCGGCGGTGATCGTGCTGCGGCACGGCGCGATCCCGATCGCGATGCAGGACGCGCTGTGGGCGAAGTACAAATTCGGCGAGGTGTTCGGTATCAAGGACGGCGATGCGCCGTCGGTGCGCAATCTATTCGCGAAGACGCTGCCACTGCCGCTGCCGGGGACGGGAGTCGAGGCGCTGCTCGCGAGCGGCGCGCAGATCGGCGTCTGCAACGTGGCGCTCACGGTCTTTAGCGGCATGGTTGCCCAGAAGATGAGCATGGACGCGGCCGCTGTGAAATCGGAATGGGTCGCGGGGCTGATTCCGGGAGTGCAGGTGGTACCGTCGGGCGTGCTCGCGGTCTCGCGCGCGCAGGAGAAGGGCTGCGTTTACTGTTTCGCAGGGTGAGTTGCATTCGTGTAGGGGCGCAGCATGCTGCGCCCCTACTTCCATCCCCTCAAGCCCCTTACATAATCATGTAGCACGAGAAATTTCTCGTACAAGCGCACGCCTTTGCGCTTTCTGCCGAACTCACTGAACAACTCGCGTAACCGGCCACGCCGGGTCACGTAGAATCGAAACGTCTCGGCAAAGTCTTCCTGCGGATGGGTCGCCGCGTAGGCGCTCACGTAATCGGTCAGCGTGGTCGCGATGCGCCGCCGCTCGAAGTCCACCCAGTGCTCGTCTGCCACACGGTAGGCTTTGCGCACCTCACCGAACGCGCGCCGGAAGCGGCCGGTGCGAGTCCACGACCAGTGATGATAGAGAAAAGAGTGCCCCAGCTCGTGGAGCAGAAGGCCGGTCAGCATGTTCCAGGAGATCTCGTCACGCCGGCGCTTCCCGGTGACGTAGCGGCGATCGAGCTCGATCACCTTCGGTGCACGGGGCGCCACACCCGACACGCCGGGCCGCAGCATCACGCGATAATGCCAGTCCCGAATCCGCGCGACGATCAAGAGCCGCCGCGCCCTGCGCAGCGCGCGCGGAATGAGATCGCGGCCGGTGGCGTCTTCACCGCACCAGGGACACGTCGCCATCCAGTCGTCCGCCCCGCGGTCGCAGTGCGGGCAGACGTTCTGGAAATCGTCGTAGCGCCACGTTTGGGCCCGCCCACACCAGGGACAGAACCGCATGGGGTACATGACGCCGCCGCCACAGCCCCAATCGCAGCGCGCGTGATACTTGAAACCCTTGGGCGCCTTCAGCGGCTCGGGACTCGAATCCTCATCGTGGATGTTCCGGCCGCACCAGGGACAGAAGGAAAACGCGTCCGACACCATCCATCCGCAGTACGCACACTCGGCGCCCGTCTCCCTTTGGACGTCAGGCCACTCGAGCCGCCGGCTGCAGCTCGGGCAGAAGCTCCAGAACCGCTCGAGCTCCGTGTGGCAGCGCGGGCATCGCAGCTCGGGAGTAGGGATTTCGCGCTTACTCACCGCGCCAGGGCCTCGTCCACGATGCGTTGAATGAACGCGTTGTACTTGAAACCCGCCTTCTCCGCCGCTTCCGCCATTTCGTGCTCGGCGGCGATGAATGGATTCGGGTTCACCTCGAGCACGTAAACTTCATCGTCGTGCGCCAACCGCACGTCCACGCGCCCGTAGTCCTGGAGCCAGAGCGCGTGGAACGCCGTGCTGCAGATCTCGCCGATCCGGCGCGTCAGCTCTTCCGACACGCCTTTCGCGAACACGTTCTTGATCCGCTTCTTTTTTCGGTACTCCTCGTCCCACTTCGCCTTGTAGGTCGCGATGCGATGCTCACCCGTTTCGGGCTCGCCGAACGTCATCTCGGTGAGTGGGAGCACCTCGAGCTCGTCGTTCCCGATCAGGCCGACATAGACCTCGCGACCTTCGACCAGCTCTTCGACAATCGCGGCCTGGTGGTACTTGCCGTGAATGAACTCGACGCGCTGCTTCAGGCTCGGGTCGTCTTCGACGACCGAGGCCTGCGCGATGCCGATGGACGCATCCTCGAGCAGCGGCTTCACGATCAGGGGGAACCGCAGCTCCGAGGGCCGGAGCACGTCGTCGCCTTCGTGAAATTCGGCGAACGCGGGCACGCGAATGCCGTGGAAGGCGAGCACTTTCTTCGTCAGCGATTTGTTGCGCGCAACCAAGAGGGCGGTCGGCGACGAGCCGGTGTAGCGATAGCCGTACATGTCGAGCAACGCGGCGATGGCATACTCGTGGCGCGCGTTCCTGCGAAAACCTTCACAGCCGTTGAACACGAGCTTTGGCTGAAACCAGACGAGCTTGGTCAGCAGCGGGGCGACGTCGTCGCCGATGCCGATCATCAGCACCTCGTGCCCGTTCGCGATCAACGCGCGCGCGACGTCGTACTCCGCCTCCTCCGCCTTCTGCTCGACTTCACGTTTGAACGCGGCGTCGTCCCATTCGGGATGCAGCGAATCGAAGATGACGGCGATCTTCACGACCGGACCTCAGCGCCGGCGCGACACATGCATGTCGAGCGCGCTCACGCGTTGCATGTCGCGTTTCACGGTTGTCAGTCCGATCAGAATGATTGCGCCGCCCAACACCCCGACGGCCGGCAACAGCAGCATCGCGGTCCGCAGGGTCCCGGTCCGGTCCGACAGATAGCCGATCAGCGGCGGCGCGAGCGCGTCGCCGGCGAGGTGCGAAAACAGCACGAAGGCGCCGAGCACCGAGGCCTGCACCGCGGGCGGCACGACGTCCAGGATCACGGCGGCGAGTGGTCCATTGTACCAGGAGTACAAGAAATACGTCGCCAGAATGAGCGGCGCGAACCAGCGCAGATCGTGAACCAGCAAGAGCGCCGCGCACACGGGGGCGCCGAGCACGAACCCGGCGCCGGACGCGAGCACGCGGCCCCCGCTCCAGCGTTGCTGCAACCGGTCGGCCAGCCTGCCGCCGACCAGCGCGCCGAGCACGCCGCCGGCGAGGGCCCACAGACCGAACTGCGCGCCGACGCTCGCGACCGAGAGTCCATGGACGCGCTCCATGAACGCCGCGGCCCACGCGATGAGCCCGTTCACCGCGAACGTAATCATCGCGCCGCCCAGAAACACCCAGATCAACGTCGGCGTGCGCAGCACGAGAACCGCGGCGTCCTGAAAGTCGTCGAACGCGTCCGCCGCGACGGCGCCGGCCGCGGTGGTGCGGCGCACGGCGACCGGCACGAGGCGCCACACGGTCCATGCGATGCCGATGCTCACGCCGACGCCGAATAGCGCCGTGCCCACCTGCGAGGGAATTCCCTCGAACAGCGACAGGAATCCCGCCAAGATGGCGCCCACGCCCGCGCACACCACGACCGGCATCGCGTAGTACAGGACGCCGCGCATGCCGCGCTCGCCCCAGCGCCGCAACGTCTCGAAGATCGGCGGTGGCGGCCGCCGATCGAGCTCGCGCAGCCGCGATGCAAGAATGGCGAGCACGAGGCCGGGGAGTCCCATCCCGATGAATGCCCAACGCCAACCGTACCGCTCGGCGATGACGCCGCCGAACCAGATGCCGAGCACGCCGCCCAGCGCCATGCCGACGGAGTACACGCCGATCGCGAACGCGCGACGGCGACCTTTGTAGTACTGGGCGATGAGAGCCTGCGCGGCCGGCGCGTACCCCGCTTCGCCGAATCCCACCAGCGCGCGACAGGTGAAGAGCTGCCAGAACTTGCGCACCAACCCGCCTGCCGCGGTCGACGCGGTCCACACCGCCACGCCCAGCGTGATGACGCTGCGCCGCGAACGCAGGTCCCCGATCACACCGAGCGGCAATGCCGCCAGCGACAGCACCACGATGTACGCCGAGCCCAGCCAACCGAGTTGCGCGTCGGTTAGATGGAGATCGCGCTTGACCGGCTCGAACACCGCAAAGACGACGTTGCGATCGAGATAGTTGAAGAGATTGACGAGTGTGAGCAGCCCCAGGACATACGCGGCGTACGCCCTGGTCGAACGCGGCGTCTTCCGCCTTTCAGGTCGCCCGGCCGCCAGTGGCTGCCTCGGCGCGCGCATCGCGATCGGCTTTCGCCTCGAGATACGAATCGGTCAGCTCGCGCATCATGTCTCCGCGCCGGTCGTACAGGCGCTTCAGTTTGCGAGGTTTGCGGCGCGCCAGCGCGTACGCGGCCAGCACCGGAAACGCCACCGTGTTGTCGAGATACGCCACGACCGTTCCGGGAAGCTTGTCGGGGTCCACTTTGCCCCAGCTCACCGCTTCGGACGGCGTCGCGCCGGACAGACCGCCGGTGTCGGGTCGCGCGTCCGTCAGCTGCAGGTAGTAATCGTGACCCTTTTCGCTGATGCCCAGCACTTCCTGAATCTGCGGCTCGGTCTGGAGCACGAAGTTCTTGGGACTTCCACCGCCGATGATCAGGATGCCGCTCTTTCCACCGTGCACTTTGGCGGCGAACACGATGGCCGACGTTTCGTTGACGTCGGCGCTCACGTCGAACCGCAGCTTGCTGCCCGACAGCGCCTGCTCGGCGACGTTCATGCCGATCGACGAATCGCCCGGGGAAGATGTGTAGATCGGGACCGCGGCCTGATGGGCGGCGCCCAGTACGGATTTGCGCGTGATGCCGAGCGCGTTCTCGCGCTCGCGGACGTAGCCACCAAGCAGGTAGTGGTACTCCGCGGTGCTCATGGATCGCTGGAATTCCGGACGCGCCGATACCTCGCGGACGAAGCGATCGGTGGAGAGTAGCACGTCGTAGTCGAAGAAGATGTCGTAGATGCGCACGACGCCCTCTTCCCGCAGCACGACGTCGTCGGCGAACGGCGTGCCGCGATGCATCGCCATGCCGAGACCGAAGTGCGCGTCGTGATACAAATTGGCGCCGGTCGACACCATCCAATCGATGAATCCGGCTTCGATGAGGGGAATGATCGTCGACATCCCGAGGCCGGCCGGCGTCATCGCGCCGGTGAGACTCATGCCTACGGTGACGTCGTCTTCGAGCATCCGCTCGGTAAAGAGGCGGCACCCTTCGGCGAGCCGGCCCGCGTTGTACGCGAGAAACGCGTTCTCGACCAGCTCGGCGACGGTCTCTTTGCCGGTGATCGGCTTCGGATTGATACGCTGGCCGCGCAGGAATTCGCTTTGGGTCATCGCGTGGACTGGCTGATCGGTTGCATGGCGCGAAATGCGCGGGTGCGGCGCTCGCGAGCGTCCACGATCCACCCCAGCGCCTCTTTGGGATCGTCGGTGAGCAGAAAGAGATTCAGGTCCTCCGGAGAGATCTTGTTCTCGGCCGCCACACGATCCTTCAACCAGTCCGCGAGCCCGCGCCAATAGTCCCGCCCGAACAGCACGACGGGAAATTGTTTGACTTTACCCGTCTGCACGAGCGTCAGCGCCTCGAACAGCTCGTCCATGGTCCCGTAGCCGCCGGGAAAAGTGATGAATGCGGTGGAGTACTTCACGAACATCGTCTTGCGCACAAAGAAGTAGCGGAAGTGGACCGAGCGCTCCACCCATTTGTTCGTGCCTTGCTCGAACGGCAGCTCGATATTGCAGCCGATCGACAGGCCACCGCCCTCCTTGGCGCCGCGATTGGCCGCTTCCATGATTCCCGGACCGCCGCCGGTGATGATCGCAAAGCCTTCCTTCGCCAGCATGCGCGACGTCTCGCGCGCCGCGGCGTAAAAGGGATCGCCTTCGACCGTTCGCGCCGAGCCGAACACGGTCACCGCGTTGCGGACGTCGGAGAGGGTGTCGAACCCCTCCACGAATTCCCCCATGATCCGCAGCACGCGCCAGGGATCGGTGCTCGTGAACGACGCCCGCCGCTCGATCGGGACGACCTGCGGCGGAATGAGAAGCTGTTCGTCTTCAGTGAGCGGGCTGCGAGGCGAGGCGCTCGGTTGCTCGGACATGGTCATCCTGCGTGTTATAGAAGAAAGGCGAGAACCGCACGTGGCCCGGCCTACTGTCGGCAATGATGCCGCCCGCCGCCAGGTGCCGTACGGCTGCCATCGGATCGGGCAGCGGGATCATCACGATGGCCGACCGCCGCTCGACTTCGGGCGCGACCTTCGGTTTGAAGCCGGCACCGCGCAACGTGGCGATCAAATGTTCGGTGAGTGCAGCGGTCGTCTCGCGAATGACGGGAACGCCGATTTCCTCGATGTATGCGAGACCGCCGAGCTGGGCGTACACGGCGGCGAGCGACGGCGTGCCCATCTCGAAGCGACGCGCATCATCGTGAAGCGTCAACGCTCTGGGGTCGAACGCGAACTGTTCGCGCTGCCCGAACCACCCGGAGATCCGCGGCTCGAGCCGGCGCGCGACGGCCTGGCGCATATAGAGGAAGACGATGCCCGGGCCGCCCAGCAGCCACTTCAGGCCGCCGGCGACGAGCGCGTCGACCCCACTGTCCTGGACGTCAACCGGGATCTGCCCCACCGATTGATAGGCGTCGATCAAGCACAACGCGCCGCGCGCGTGGGCGACCTCGGCGACGCGCTTGATGTCCTGAATCGCGCCGGTGGTGAAATACACGTGCGACGTCACGACCAGCGCGGTGCGGTCGTCCACCGCTCGCGCGATCGCTTCGACCGGTACGCTGATCTTGTCGGGACTCTCGACGACCACCAGCTCTACGCCGCTCCGCGCCTTGGCGAGCCACTGATACGCGACCGTCGGGAAATCGAGCGACGTGATCACGACCTTGGGGCGACGCCCATAGTCGAGCGACTCCGCCACCGCGCTCAGCGCCACCGAGATACTCGGCGCCAGCGCAACGTCGTGCGGCGCGGCGTTGATGATCCGCCCGTAGCGCGCCCGCAGGTCGCTCAGCGCTTCCCACCAGACGTCGTACCATGCCGCGGCGCCGCGGCTCTGCCAGATGTCGAGGAATTCCGCTACCTTGCGGCGAGACCGCTCGCCCAGAGGCCCGAGCGAGCAGGTGTTCAGGTAGACGCTGTCCCTGAAGATGGGAAACTCGCTCCGGTAGCGAGCGAGTCCGGGCGCGCGCGTCACAACGCTGCTTGCGAGCGTCATAGGCCGGGAATATACAGAAGGAATGCGGCGTATCGCGAGTTGGTCGGCACTCTACTTCCGCCTGGCGCTCAAGGCGCTGGTGAATCCGCGGCTCGCGGTCGATTTACTGCGCCTCACGTGGAGCTTCCGCGCGCGCGACTGGTATCGCCGGGCGCCGTTTCTGCCGCTCCCTCCGCGCGAGTACATGCAGTGGCGGATGTTCACCGCGTACGGCGACGAACAGGCGGTGCCGCCGGTGGCCGACGTCGTCAATTTCGCGCGCTGGCGGCGGGAGACGATGGGACTATGAGCGTCGAGATCAGACGTCGAGCGGCGGCGCTGGGGTTTGCCGCGACGGGAATCGCGCGACTCGATCGCAATCCGCACGCGGCTCAGCTCGACCGCTGGCTCGCCGCAGGTCACGCGGGAACGATGACGTATCTGCATCGGCAGGCGGAAAAACGCAGGGACCCCCGTCGTATCATGGCCGGCGCCAAGTCCGCGGTGGTTACGCTCACCAATTACTTCCATGGAGCTCCGGAACCTGGCGCGGGCACGCGAGTCGCGCAGTACGCCTGGTCTTCGGACTATCATGAGGTTCTTGGTGAGCGTCTCGAGCAGCTCGCGGCGGTGATCAAACTGTTGATCCCCGGCTCTACGACCCGCTGTTACGTCGACGCGGGTCCCGTTCCCGAGCGCGAGCTCGCGCAGCTCGCCGGCCTGGGCTGGATCGGCAAGAACATGATGTTGATTCATCCCGACATCGGCTCGTTCACGTTCATCGGCGTCGTGTTGACCGACGCTGCGCTCGAGGCCGATCTGCCGTTCGCGGCCGATCGCTGCGGGACGTGCCGGCGTTGCCTCGATGCGTGTCCGACGCAAGCCTTCGTCGGCCCGCGCGATCTCGACGCGCGCGCCTGTATCTCGTATCTCACGATCGAGCACCGCGCCGACTTCACGGCCCAGGAACGCGAGCGGGTCGGTGAGTGGCTGTTCGGCTGCGACGTGTGCCAGGATGTGTGTCCCTGGAACGTGAGCTTCGCCCACCCGACCGTGGATGCGGCACTCACGCCTCGCCCCGACATCGCCGCGCCCGACGTACGCGCGCTGGCGCAACTCGACGAGCCCGAGTTTCGTCGCCGTTACGACGGCACGCCCTTCACCCGCCCCGGGCATCGCGGCATGCAGCGCAACGCAGCGGCGGTACTCGCGCATGACGACGACTGAAGCAATTACCGACCTGCTGCGGCGGCTTGCCGATGGACTCGCCAAGATCGATCCGCACCACCGGCTGCTGGGACGTCCCGTCAGCTACCGCGTAATCGACGGACAGACAATCGAGATCACGTATCGCGACGTCGCGGGCATCGCCGAAGCCGAAGTTCTCGGCGTCAAGCGGATCATCGGCCGGGATTGTTTTTGCAGTGTGAGCCCGCAAACCGCCGAGCAGCTCACCGTGAGGTTCGTCGTTCCACTCAAGTAGATCGAAGGAATGAACTGAAGCAACCCGGGCACCCGGGCATGGAGCTTGCGCTCTATGCCACACGAGGTGCTCGATGCAAACCCGAATTCTCGCGCCGCTGGCGTTGGCGGTTATGGCTGCCTGCGCCGGCGCGACACGATACACACAGTGGCCCTATGAAGCGCCGATGATGTTGGTCCGCAATCCGACCGCGAATACGCTCGTCGTTCTCGCGCGCGACGGCGCGGGGCGAGAGCTCGTCGCCGCGCGGATCGAACCGAACAGGACGCAGTGCTTTCGCTGGCCGTTCCTCCATGCCATCGGCTATCTGGCCGCCACCGAGGCGACGACCGACACATTGACCACCCAACCCTTCCGGCCATGGTCGGCGGATGGCTGGGAGTGGTCCGGCGAAGTCGAGCCGAGATCGAATCCGAACGCTTGTCGCTGAACTACTGCGCGGCGACGCGCGTGACGATGTCGTAGACGAAGCGGATCCCGAAGCGGAGCGCTTCGATGCTGACGTGCTCGTTGTTCCCGTGGACTCCGCGCGCGGCATCCGCCGTCAGCGGAAACGGCCCGATACCGTAGCTCGCGATGCCCAGACTGCGGAAGTAGTGGCTGTCGGTGAATCCCGCCAGCATGAGCGGCGTCACGAGCGCCTTGGGGTGGCGCGCGTGCGCGGCCGCGGTGATGGCGCGAAACAACTCCGTTTCCGCCGGACTTTCGGTCGCGGGCCAGTTGGGGCCCTCCGGTTTGATCGTCACCGCCGTATCTCCTACGATACGGGTGATGTCCGCGAGAAACGCGGCCGGATCCTGGCCCGGGAGCAGTCGCACGTCGATCGCCGCGGTCGCGACGGGCGGAATGACGTTGGTCTTATCGCTGCCTTTCAATCCGGTGATCGAGATGGTGTTTCGCAGGAGAGCGTTGTACGTGATGTCGCTGGTGATCGCGCGGGCGGCGACCGAGTCGCGCAGCGCCGCGCGAATGTCGCTCAACCAGCGACGTGCCGTCGAATCGCGCTCGATCGTGGCGAGATCGTGAAATGAGCGCTCGACGGTAGGCGTCACGATCAACGGCGTCTGCCAATCCACGACGCGACTCAACGCACGAATCAGTCGGTGGACGGGATTGTCGTGCGTCGGGCGCGAGCCGTGTGCGGCGGTACCGTGCGCCGTGACATCGAGCCAGAACGGCGACTTCTCGGTCGTTCCGACGGCGTAGAAGTCCACGCCGCCGTGGCCGTCGGCGTGCGTTTCGCCGCCTTCGTTCAGCACGAACTCTGCGTTGCGCACGAGGTCCGGCTCGTGCTCCACCATCCATCCCGCGCCGACGCCGACGCCGATCTCTTCATCCGATGTCGCGAGAAAGATGATGTCGCGTTTGAGCGGCACGTGCGCGCGTTTCAGCACCAGCATCGTCATCAGCTCGGTGATGGCCACGCCCTTCATGTCGAGCGCGCCGCGGCCCCACACGGCGCCGTCCTTGATCACCCCACCGAATGGATCGACACTCCAGTACTCGGGCGACGCGAGCACGACGTCCATGTGGTTCAGCAGAATGATCGGGCGGGCGCTGCCGTCGCCGGCCAGGCGCGCGTAAAGATTCGCCTTGCCGGGCGCGGGCTCGAAGATCCGCGACTCGATGCCGTCGCGCCGCAAGACCTCGGCGAGCCAGCGTGCTGCGGCGATTTCATGGCCCGGTGGATTGGTCGTATTGATGCGCAGGTATTGCGACAGCAGCGCCGTCGCCTCGTCGCCCAGTGCCTTCCAGTCGGCGTCGGTCGGCGCGGTGAGCAGCGCGACGCGCGCCGGCGTTTCGAGCACCGGCGCCGACGAAGGTCCTGTCAACGGCGGCGCCGGAGGCCGATGCGCGCACGCCGCGAAGAGCGCGAGCGCGAATGACGGGAGCAGTCGCGAGATTGTGCTCACGGCCGGAAAATATATCCCGGCCGTGAGCCTTCGCTGCTACGGATGCGGTGGTGCGGGCGCGGAGCTATCCGGGACGACGGCGAGGTGGGCATCTTCGTCGTGCCCTAGCCCGCACCACCGGCGAGCAGCCGAGCCTCCGGACGCCGCCGCAACGCCAACATCGCAACGATGCCCAACGCGGGCCCGAGCGCGAGCACGCTCATGCTCCATCGCCAGCCGATCGCTCCCGCAGCCCGCGGTAACAGATAGATCGTCGCGCACGTCAGCAGGAACCCCATGCTGGTCTGCAGTGTGAGCGCGGTGCCCACGTACTCGGTTGGCGCGAGCTCGCTGACCGCTGCCGAGAACTGCGCGGAATCCGCGACGATGCTGACGCCCCAGGCCAACAGCAACGGGAGGAGCGCGACGAGTGGCGCGCCAAAGACGAACCCAGCCAAGAGACAACAGCCGCCCGAGATTGCCATGGCGACGCTGGTGACGATCGTTCGCCCCCAGCGGTCGGCGTACTTCCCGCCGAGCCAACAGCCGATCGCGCCGCTGCCCACGACACCGAAGGTGACGAGCGCGGCAACGCCACCGACGTCGGCCGCGACGCCGCGCCGGGCGTGCTCGCTAGCCGCGACGAACGCGGCTATCCACGTCCACATGGCGTACAGTTCCCACATGTGCCCCAGGTAACCGAGATTGGCGAGCGCAACGGCGCGATCCCGCAAGATTCGGGGGGCCGCGGCAAGCGAAAATGGCGGCGACGGCGCGGCGAACGGTCCATCGCTCGGCACCAGCAGCACGAGGAGGCCACCGGCGATTGCGCTCGCGGCGGCGACGACCAGGACGACACGCCAAGCGGCTGGCGCCACCACCCACCGAACCAGATGCGGGCTGGCCGAGCCCAGCGTGAGCGCGCCCACCAGGATGCCGATTGCCAGTCCTCTTCCTTCTTTAAACCACCCCGCTGCGATCTTCATTCCGGGTGGATAGACGCCGGCAAGCGCCGCGCCCGTCAGCAGGCGGCAAGCGATGCCGGCGGTGATTCCGCGCGCAGCGGCCACCCCAAGCGTGGCGAGCGCCGCGAGCGCCGCGGACCCCGCGACCAACCGGCGCGCGGACAGACGATCGGCGAGCGTGAGAATCGCGCTCACGAGCGCGCCGGCGACGAATCCCAACTGCACGGAGATCGTGAGCCAGGCGGTCGTCACAGGTGAGAGCTGCCAGACACGCGACAGCGTGGGCGCGACAGCGGACGCGCTGAACCACGGCGCCATGGCGAGCAACTCTGCGATGGCCAGCACCGCCAAGACCCGCCGTGACGTCACAATCCTGTGGGATGATCCAGAAACACCCAGGGCAGGTCGAACTTCTTGGAAACGTGTTCGGCGAGCGCTTTGACGCCGACCGTCTCGGTCGCGTAGTGACCGGCGTAATAAACGTTGAGACCGAGCTCCTCGGCGTCGAAGAACGTCCAATGCTGCCCTTCGCCGGTCACGAATGTATCGAGTCCCGCCGCCGCGGCCTGCGGAATGAGCGAGCCACCCGAACCGGTGACGATGCCGATGCGCTGCACGCGCTCCGGGCCGAACGGAAAGACTCGTGGCGCACTGCCCAACGTTTTGGTGAGCGCCCAGGTCAGCTCGTCGCGAGTGCCGCGGTACTCGCCCCACACGCCCGCTGGCGCACCGTGATACGAGCCAAAGTCGCTCCGCACCTTGATCCCGAGAAGGCGGGCGAGCACGTGGTTATTGCCGACGTCGGGATGACGGTCGAGGGGAAGGTGCGCCGCGTAGAGCGCGATGTTCGATTTGATCAAGCCGGCGATACGTCGATAGGCCGGACCGACCAACGGACGTAAGCCACCCCAGAACATGCCATGATGGACCAGCAGCAGATCCGCACGCCGCTCCGCCGCCTCTCGCACGGTCGCCTCGCAGAGGTCGACCGCCGCGGCGATGCGCGTAACCTCTCCGGCATTGCCGACCTGCAGTCCGTTTAATGCTTCGGGTGCGTCTGCGACTTCATCGACGACGCGGAGATATTCATTGAGGAAATCGACCAGAGTGTCTAGGCGCATTTAAGACACCGTAGACACACTATCGAAGCAGTTAGCCAGCTTTCCACACGCCCAGCACGTGTAAACATCGATTACGCAATTGGTTAGAGTATCCACATGCGCCAAGCAGGGCCGTGTGGAAAATTCTTTTACGCTCTTGCTAGCGCCTGACCGCGTGGAGTCGTCTGCGGCGGTTGGCCCGCATCCTCTCCCATGCGCAGGACGCCGTTGATCTCGCCGCCTTCTTGAATCAGCAGCCGTTTGGTGTGGACGTCGCCATGGACGACGCTGGTCGCTTGAAGCTCCACGCGCTCTTCGGCGTAGATCGCGCCGCGTACGTCGCCGCCGATGATCGCCTCGCGGCTGATGACGTCGCCTTCGACCTCACCACCGCGCGCCACGAGGACTTGCTTTGCCGCGCGCACCGTGCCGTTCACGGTCCCTTCAATCTTTACGACCCCATCCGCGGATATGTCGCCGACGACACGCATACCCGCGCCGATGATCGACAGGCCGGGAACGCCTTCGCGGGCGCCGCGCTCTCGCTCGCCGCCGCTGGGTGCTGGAGTCTTTTCCGAAAACACCGCCATCAGCGAGTCCCCCCTCCCCCTTCTTTCACAAGCTCGAGCGGATCGACGGACTTGCCGTCGTGTCGGATTTCGAAATGCAGATGCGGTGCTGTGGATCGCCCCGAGTTTCCGGACAAACCGATTACCTGCCCCGCCTGAACTTCGTCTCCCTCGGCGGCCAGGAGCCGTGACGTATGACCATACATCGTCTCATAGCCTGAGGGGTGTCGCAAGAGCACGAACAGCCCATAGTCGGCATCGTAGCCCGCGGCCGTCACGGTGCCGCCACCGGAGGCCCGAACCGGCGTCCCGATTGGGACGGCGATATCGATGCCCGGATGCGATTCGTCCACAACGCCCGGACGGACTTGCCCCCGCGTCACGAACCCGGGGACGTCGAGCGGCCAGTGTGAAGGCACGGACGCTCCGTTCTCGAACCGCCGCGTAGCGCCGGGAAGCGTGGCGC
Source organism: Gemmatimonadales bacterium (assembly GCA_035309945.1). Lineage (GTDB taxonomy): Bacteria > Gemmatimonadota > Gemmatimonadetes > Gemmatimonadales > GWC2-71-9 > 20CM-2-65-7. The sequence goes on from DATGEQ010000089.1 coordinate 71,801, forward strand.
GGATGGGAAACGCGCGCATGGTCGTCGCATCGACGTTCCGCGCGACGCTGCCGCCCTTACCGCTCGCCGGTGTTGCCGGCGCTTTCACGCCGAGCATCTGCCGCAGCTCCTGATAATTCGCCTCGGCGCGATTCAGTGCAGACGCAAGCTGCTGCACGCGGCTGTTCTCGATCCGCAGCCGCGAGACTTCGCGCTCGAGGCCCGGCACGCGGGCGGCATTCCGAAAGATCGGCCCCGCGAAAGCGAAGAACCCGACGACCGAGACCGCGATCGCGCCGGCGCCCCACTTCCCCGCCACGAACGCCCAGCGCGGGATGCGGTACTGTTTGGATTCGAGATCACCGTCGGCGTGCACGACGACCGTGACGCCGCGAGTCGCGCGTGTCATCCGTCGAACGGGGCGCCGAGGATCAGGTCCAGGAGGCGAGCGAGATCGTCGTTCGAGTAGAACGACATATGGATCTGACCCTTCCCCTTCGCCCGCAGCGTCACGCGCACGTCGGTACCGAGGCGGCGGCGGAGCGCATCCTCGACACGACGTACCTCCGGCGCGACACCGAGACCGCGCTTCATGCGCGGCCGGCGTTCCGGCGCGCGTCCGCCGCGCACGCGGTCCTCGACTTCGCGCACCGAGAGGCCCTGCGCTACCGCCTCGCGCGCGAGCGTCGTCACCATCCGCGGGTCTTCCATGCCGAGGAGCGCGCGCGCATGACCGACGGACAGATGGCCCTCGTGCAACATCTGCAGCACGACTTCAGGGAGCTTCAGCAGGCGCAGGGCATTAGCGACGGTCGAGCGATCGCGGCCCACGGCATCGGCGACGTCCTGCTGCGCGAGGTTGAATTCCGCGATCAGGCGCTCGTAGCCGCGCGCCTCGTCCACGGGCGACAGATCGTCGCGCTGGAGGTTTTCGATCAGCGCCAACGTGAGCAGCGTGCGGTCGTCCGCGTCGCGCTGCACCGCGGGAATGCGCTCCCACCCGAGCTGCTGGCAGGCCCGCAGCCGCCGCTCGCCCGCGATCAGCTCGTAACCGCCGTTCGCGCGGCGCACGACGACGGGCTGCAGCAATCCTGCCTGTTTGATGGAGGACACCAATTCCTCGAGCGCGGTCGGATCGACGGTTTTCCGCGGCTGGAACGGATTCGGCTTGATGTCCTTGATGGGCAGCTCGACCAGGCTCCCTTCCCGCTCGGCCTCTTCGCGGGTCGGTCCCAGGAGCGCCTCGAGGCCACGGCCAAGCCGGCGTCTTCCTGCGGTGGTTTCCGTCATGCGGGCACCTCCGGCGGCAGCGATTCAATGGCGGGGATATTCGGAGACGGCGGCGCGCCCTGCTCGACGCGTCGTATCAGTTCTTGCGCGACGGCCAGGTAGCTCTTCGCGCCGATCGATTGCACGTCGTACAGCACGATCGGTTTTCCGAAACTGGGCGCTTCCGCCAGGCGCACATTGCGTGGGATCGTCACATTGAACATGCGACCGCCGAAGTATTCCTTCGCTTCTTCGGCGACCTGCTTGCAGAGGTTCAGGCGCGCGTCGTACATCGTGAGCAGCACGCCCTCGATCGCGAGGGCCGGATTGAAATTGCGCTGCACCAGCTTGACGGTATTCAACAGCTGCGACAGTCCCTCGAGCGCGTAATACTCGCATTGAATCGGAATGATCACGCTGTCGGCCGCGGTCAGCATGTTCAGTGTCAGCAGGCCGAGTGACGGCGGACAGTCGATGATGACGTAGCCGTACTCGTCGCGGATGTCGCGCACCGCCTCCCGCATCCGGGTTTCCCGCGCGCGCTGATTCACCAGCTCGAGCTCGGCGCCCACGAGATCCTGAGTTGCGGGGATGACGTCGAGGTACGGGAAATGAACGTGAGGAAACCGCGACTGTGTGAGCGCCGCGCCGTCGATCAGCGTTTCGTACAGCGAACGACGAATCCGGTCGCGCTCGATCCCGACGCCGCTCGTCGAATTGCCTTGAGGATCTGCATCGACCAGAAGAGTTTTCCGCTCCGCGATCGCGAGCGACGCGGCAAGGTTCACAGCGGTCGTCGTCTTACCGACGCCGCCTTTCTGATTTGCGATCGCGATTACGCGTGACATTATAAGTCTTTGTGTATCAATAAGTTGTGTAGTCTTGAGTGCCGACGCGCGTCCAATATATGTTCGTTTCACGTGAAACGAAAGAGCATACGTTTCACGTGAAACTGCAACAAATCGGAACTAGGCGACGCTGCGACGCCAGCGCGTCGCTTCCAGCACGAGGTTGTGAAGGTCGCTGGGCGTAACGCCGGGAATCCGCGCCGCCTGCGCAAGCGAGCCGGGCCGAACACGATCGAGCTTCTGCCGGGCCTCGGTCGCCAGCGTGCGAAGGTTCAGGTAGGGAAGGTCGGCGGGCAGTGTAAATGAAGCGAGCTCCGCGAGGCGCGCGGCCGCTTCGCGCTCACGCGTCAAGTAACCGTCGTACTTGATTTCGATCTCGGCGGCCAGCACTGCGTCGGTCGGTGCCCTGTCCCCAACACCGGCTGCCGCGAACAGCGCCGCGAGCGAGACACCCGGTCGTTTGGCGACAGTCGCGATGCGCTCACCCTCCACCAGTGACGTGCCCGTCGCAGCGAGCGGCGCGGCGGCGTTCTCGGGCGAGATCGTCGTGTCGCGCGCGAGTTGCAGCGCGAGCTGCTCCGCATCCATCCGCCGCTCGGCCGCGCGCAATTCGCCGTCACTCAAGAGACCCAGGCGTTCCGCCAAGGGGAGCAGCCGGCGCAGCGCATTGTCCTGGCGCAGCAGCAGCCGGAATTCTGACCGCGACGTGAACAGCCGGTACGGCTCGTCGACGCCGCGTGTGACGAGGTCATCGACGAGGACACCGATGTACGCATCGTCGCGACCGAGGACTACCGGCTCGACGCCACGGATCCGACGCACAGCGTTGATGCCGGCTACGACGCCCTGACCGGCTGCTTCTTCGTAGCCGGTCGTGCCGTTAATCTGGCCGGCGAAGAAGAGATGCTCGACCGTCTTCACCTCGAGCCACGGTGTGAGCTGCGTCGGCGGATAGTAGTCGTACTCGATCGCGTAGCCTGGTCGAGTCATTCGCGCGCGCTCGAGACCTGGGACCGCGTGCAGGAACTCCAGCTGCACGCTGACCGGCAGGGAAGTGGAGAGACCGTTCACGTACAACTCGGTCGTATCAAGTCCCTCGGGCTCCAGGAAGATCTGGTGCCGCTTGGCCTCGGGAAACTTGACGATCTTGTCTTCGACCGATGGGCAGTAGCGCGGACCTCGCCCGCTGATAGCGCCACCATACAGCGCCGACTCCTTGATGTGGCGCTGAATGATTTGCTTCACCGCTTCGCCGGCCCACGTGATCCAGCACGGCATTTGACGCGGACGCTCGACGCGCTCATGAAACGAGAACCGAAACTCTTCGCTGTCGCCGTCCTGGCGTTCGACCTTAGCCCAATCCACAGAACGACCATCGATGCGTGGCGGCGTACCGGTCTTGAAGCGCGACACCGTAAGTCCAGCGTTCTCAATGACTTGCGCCATATCCACGGACGGCTGATCGCCCGCGCGGCCGGCCGGAATCTGCGTGTTGGTGCCGAGGTGAATGCGACCGCGCAGGAATGTCCCTGCCGTGATGACGACGGCTCGCGCGGTGTAACGCCGCCCGTCGCCCGTCTCGACGCCGGTGATGCGCTGGCCGTCGCGCTCGAACAGCAGATTCGTGACCATTCCCTGCGAGAGCTCCAGGGTGGGGAACCGCTCGAGCAACGTGCGCACCGCGCGCTTGTAAAGCGTACGATCGGCCTGTGCGCGCGGTGCCCACACGGCCGGCCCCTTCGACCGATTCAGCATGCGGAACTGAATGGTCGCGCGATCGGCGGCGCGGCCCATGATGCCACCCAGGGCATCGACTTCGCGGACGACGGTCCCCTTTGCGATACCGCCGATGGCGGGATTGCACGACATCTGGCCGATCGTGTCGAGCACGGACGTAAGCAGCAACGTGCGCGCGCCGAGGCGGGCGGACATGGCGGCAGCTTCGGTACCAGCGTGGCCACCACCGATGACGATGATGTCGTAATCCAACATGACTCGAAGAATAACGAGCGTTGACGCCGGACGTCGAGGTTTCGGGGAGCGGCCGAGCTAGGCCCTAACCCAGCGCACGAGCTCCTTGAGATTCGGCCGCTTGCCTGTCATCAAGATCCCCACTCTGTAGATCCTCGACGCGATCCATGTCACCGCCACGATACCGAGCGCGAGCATGAGCAGGGAGACGACCAGCTCCCACGTCGGGAGACTTCCCGCGGTCCAGCGAACCGGGGTGGCGATCGGTGAGGTAAACGGCACGATCGACAGAATCCGCCCGAACATCGAGCTGGGGTCGTTGGTCAGCGCGATGATCGAGAAATAGGAGATCATGAGCAGGTACGTCACGGGCTGCTGGGCCTGCCGCGCTTCCTGCTCGTTCGACGACATCGCGCCGACCGCGGCGAACATCGCCGAGTACAGCAGGAAGCCGCCGAGGAAGTAGCCGAAGAATACGGCGAGCGTGCCGGTCGAGATGTGCGGCAGCGACATCGTCTGAATGTCGCGCGGATCGGCTCCCATGGCGCGCGCGATCGGATTCCGCAGCGCGAGGAGCACGCGCGCCGACGCCGCCCAAATCAGGAACTGGAAGAACGACACCGCGCCCGCGCCCAGCACTTTGCCCAGCATCAGCTGAAATGGCCGGACCGAAGAGACGAGCACCTCGATGATGCGCGTCGTCTTTTCTTCGAGTACGGAGCTCATGACATTGACGCCGTAGAGCAGGATCGCCATGAACAACAGAATCGCCATGAAGTACGCGGTGAAGAACGATTGCGTCGCATTCTCCGCCACCGTCTTACCCCGGGAAATCTTCATCTGCTCGATCGTGATCGGCAGGCTCTGCGCCCAATCGACGCTCGCGGGATCGACGCCCCGCTGCTCCAGCCGCTCTTTCACGACGAGCTTGCCCAGCGAGCGCTGGAGCGCTTCGACCGTCTGCATGCCGAGATTCGAGGCCTGATATTCGGCTTTACCGCTCGACACCAAGTTGTTCGAAACGATCAAAAACCCATGGAGTTGCTTGGTGTCGACCAGCTCTTTGAGTGAATCGATGACGTGCGGACCGGCCGGGATCAGCGTCGGCCGGAAGGAATTGCTGGCATACAGCGCATCGACGATGCGCTCCCCAAGTCCACCGGTCGTGCTGTCGACCACCGCGATGTTGCGAATCGTGCGACCGACCGTCTGGCGGATTTGAAATACGATGATCCCGGCGAAGAGCAGGGGCCCGAGGATCGCCGAAACCCAAAACCAGCGAGTGCGGACACGCTCGATGAATTCGCGGCGGACGACCGCCCAGACCTTATGCATGGGCGGCGCTTGCCGGGCTCGGGACCGCAGCCGCCGTCGCCGCTTCGGGACCCACCAAATCGACGAAGATCGCGTGCAGCGACGGACTCGCGAGCTCGAAGCGTGACAGCCGCGCCCCCGAGCTCACGAGCGCCCGCAAGATCTCCTGCGCATCGGCGCCGTTCGCGAGCTCCAGCTCGGCCTCCTGGCCGAAGTCCTGGAGCCGTGCGACGAGGCGCGGATCCGCAAAGATCCGGCGCGCGTCGCCCTGACTGCCGTCAAACGCCACGATGAGATGCTTGCCGCCGTGGTTGCGCTTCACTTCGGCGAGCGTGCCGTCGATCAGCTTCTTACCGCGCGCTATGATGCACAGCCGGTCGCACAGCTTTTCCGCGTGCTCCATGATGTGCGTAGAAAACAGCACCGTCTTGCCCTGCCTCCGGTAGTCCAGCACCGTTTCG
>DATGEQ010000090.1:0-15948 GCA_035309945.1 Gemmatimonadales bacterium
GATTCCCTCGTGCCCGCACCGCCGCCGCCGCCACCTCCTCCACCGCCGCCGCCGCCGCCCCCGCCGGTCCCACCCGACACCGGCTACACTCGCGTAGGGGTCTCTGGAGCGTTCGGTCCCGCGATATTCCACGACGTGGCATACATCACCCAAACGCTTTCCAATGGCGTAGGGAAGGTGGACCTGACGACGGACACCTACACCGGCTTCATTGGCGCGGGCAATGATGCGTGCGGCATTGTCGTCAATTCGACCGGCACGCGCGCATATGTCGCGAATCAGTTCAGCGACAACGTCAGCATCATCGATCTGACGACGAACCGCGCAATCGGCACGATCCCGCTCACGGGCGATCCTTTACCGGTCGCGATGACGAATGACACCACACTGTTCGTCACCACAAACGCCAACCGACTCTTCAAGATCAACCTTCCGACGAACGCCGTCATCGGCTCCCTGGATTTGCCGGCGACCTCACATCACCTGCTTGTGCACCCCAACGGCAACCTCTTGTACGTCGCGACGCGCGATGCCGGCACGGTGCTCGAAGTGAACTGGCATACGATGGCGGTAGCCAGAACGTTCACGCTGGGCGGTCGACCTCAGGGCATGGCGATCTCCGCGGATCATAACGAGCTGTACGTGGCCAACGAACTCAGCAACGTCCTGCAGATCATTTGGCTGCCGACCGGCAGCATTGACGCGGTCCCGCTGGCGGGCGGAGGAGAGGGGCTGGCGCTAAACCCCGACGGCAAGCTCTATGTCGGTCTGGTCTTCAATGGCGAGGTTCAAGTGGTCGATCCAGCGACGAGCACCGTCGTACGGACCATTACCGTCGGGGGCACACCACGCGAGCTGACGATTGATGCCAGCCGGAACCGCGTCCTCGTCACGAACGAAGCCGGATGGATAGACCTTATCCGAGCCCACTAGGCCCGCCGCGCGCCAGCCGGATGCCGTAGCGTCCGATAAAGAGGGCGAGCTCCTCGGTAAGCCGGGCGCCGCCCTCGCTGCGCGTCCGGCCGTCCAGATCGAGCCAAAACACGCCCCGCCGCGCGAAATCAGCGAACGCGTCAGCGGAGAGCGGGCATCCCGCCAACACCGTGTCGCCTTTCACGGCTGCGACGTCGTCCATCCGCGTGCCGCTCCGCAGCCACAGCAAGCGCCACGTCCGGCGACCGTACGTGTAGAGCCGGACCGATCCCTGGTCGGCAATCGTGACGCCACCGTGCTGCAAAAAGCGGTCGAATTCAGCGATGATCGTCGCGACGAGCGCCGCTCGCTCGCTCTCGCTCAGCTGCTTCGGAAAATCGGGCGCCGAGCGGATGACCTTGGCAGGAGAGCCGACGGCCAGGCTCTTGGGCGGAATTTTTCCCGCTACGAGCGAGTTCGCACCGATCACCGTGCCGTCGCCGATCGTGCTGCCCGGCATCACGAACACGCGCCACGGCAACCAGACGCTCGCGCCGAGTGTGACGGGCTCATAGGTCACGGGATAGCCGTCCAGCGCGTTTGCCCACGCGCCGTGCGTGAAAATCAGGCAATGGCCGCCGATGCCGGTGTCATCCCCGATCACCACGGGCTTCGTCGGATTGATGTTCGTCAGCTGCAAGATGATGGTGCGGCTCCCGAGCACGAACTTCGATTCGGGAAGCTGCGGCCCCCCGACGTACACCTGCTCGCGGATCTTCGCATCCTCGCCGATCTCGATGACGTTGCAGGACAGATAGCTGAAGGTCCCCACGCTGGAGTGCCGCCCGATCCGGATCGTCTCGCCCTGGACGACCGCGAGGAACCCGATCTCGACGTGATCGCCGAGCTCCACCGTTCTGCCGATCACGACGCCGCCGAAGCTGATTCGTACCCGCCGGCCGATCTTGTAGCCGAGGAAGACGCGATACGCGAGAACCTTGAGCGGGCTCGGCAGCCAACCGAACAGCACGAGATGTCGCCAGGGGATGCGCGTCTTGGGGAGGAGTGTTTCGGGCATTGGCGTCGTAATGTACGTTTCGACGCCGCGTGATCAAACTCCCCGAAACCTCGACAACGGCCGAGCGCTTCGCGCTCGATTTGCTCGTCGATCTGGCGCGGCTCGTGCCCGCCGCGCCGTCGCTGGACGTCGTCCGGCTCGAGCTGAATGATCAGCTGCCGCGCGAGCTCCGGGGCTGGATGGCGGCCGGGTGGGGGATCGAGGCCGGGGATGGCGTCGTCCATGTGCCCCGACCGCTGCTGTACACGATCGTCGACGTCGCCGGAGCGGCGGCGGAGCAGCGGAGCACTGAGCGGGATCGCTACAGCCGCGTCCCGTCGGCCGCGAATCCGCTCGTTCGTGCAGGCCTGGAACGCGAGCCCGTCATTCAACGCGCCGCCCTCGCCCTACAGGCGGCGGTTCGCAAGGCGGCGGGAAGACGGGCATTTCGAACCGTCGCGGCCTGGCCGGACGGTCGGCGTTGGGCCGCCGCCTTCACGCACGATCTCGACGTGGTGGATTGGTGGCCCGCGTTCAGCCTGCTGCGAATGGCGGAGCTGACGTTCAAAGGCGCCTTCGCGCGCGCCGCGCGCGTTGCCACGGCGGCCGTCGGGAGTCTTGGATTCGATCCAGTCTTCCAGGGCGTCGCCGGCGTCCTCAATACCGAGTCAGCCGTGCGACTGCGCTCGACGTGGTTCGTGCTCTGCGGTACGCCGACGCTCCGAACCATCCGTCACGGCGATCTGACATATCGACCCGAAGGCAAAGCGCGCTCCATCGTGACGCAGGTGCGCGCGGCCGGCCACGAGATCGGGCTTCACGGCAGCTTCGCCACGCTTCACGACGACCGCGCCTTTGTCGAGCAAAAAGCCCGGCTCGAGCGCCTGGTGGGGGCGCCATTGCGCGGCGTGCGCCAGCACTACGTGCGCCTCAATCCCGGTCAGACCGAGCACGCCATGGCCGCGGCCGAATTCAGGTACGACTCGACGTTCGGGTTCCCGGACCGCAACGGCTTTCGTCTGGGTGTTGCCGACGTCGTGCAACGTTGGGACGCCGCCGGCCGGCCGATCGCGATCGACGAGGTTCCCTTTGCCTGGATGGATCGCGCGCTGAGCAAGTACCGCGGCATCGAACAACCGGATGCGTGGGCCCAGGACGCCCTGGAGCTGGCGGCGACGGCACAGGCGGTGGGCGGCCTCTGGGTCGGGCTCTGGCATCCGAATCTGACTCCGCCACTCGGCTTCCCGGATGCGCCGGCGAGCTATGCCAGGACCGTCGCCGGTGTTCTGGCGCAAGCGCCGTTTGTCGCGCCGCTCGAAACGATGGTCGAGTGGCGACGCGCCAGGCGTGGCGTGCGCGTCGAGACGATCGCCGCAGATGGAACGGTCCGCGCGACGACGTCGAGCAAGACGGCGCTTCAGCTGAGGCTGGAGGACAGCGACGGACGATCGGCGGAGATGGTGCGGTAGACCGCTTCCCATTGTTTGGTAATCACGTCCCAACTGAAATGCGTGCGCAGGCGTTCGCGTCCGGCGTCGGCCAGGCGTTGGGCGTACGCCGGATCGCGCGCGACCCGTTCGATCGCGTCCGCGAGCGCGCGCGCGTTGGCGGGCGGGACCAGCAACCCGGAAACGCCGTCCTCGATGATGTCCGGAATGCCGCCAACCCGGCTCGCGATGGCCGGCAGGCCGTAGCTCATGGCGTCGAGCAGGGCGACGCCCAGGCCCTCGGTGTCGCCGCGCGCGTCGATGATGGACGGCAACACCAGCATATCCGCCGTCAGAAACGCCTGGTGCAGCTCGGCGTCGGGCACCTTGTTGCGAAAATCGATCTGGACCTGGCGATCCCGCGCGAGTTGCTCGAGCCGTTGGCGTTCGGGGCCGATCCCGATCGCGATGATGCGCGTCGCGATCCGGCCGCGCAGCGCGGCCGCCGCTTCGATGAGGTAGGACAGTCCCTTCAGCTCGACGAGCCGGCCAATGAACAGAACTGTGGTGCGCGTGCCGTCGCACGCCCGCAGTGAACGCGTCGCACCGCTGGTGGCGAACGGTGTGGTGTAGGGAATGACCGCGACGGGCACGTCGCTGAGCTCGCGGATCTCGCGCGCCGTCTCGGTGGAGATGGCGACCACCCGGTCGGCGGTGCGACATGCCCAGCGCACGAAGCCTTTGAGAAACGGCAGCGACCGTTTGACCCAGCGCAGCTCGATGCCGTAGAACGTGAGAACGACGCCGGCGCGCCCCCCCTTCCGTCCTGCACGCCGCGCCGCCCAGCCCCACAGAGCGAGCGGGACGGGCCAGTGGACGTGAATTACGTCGTAGCGCTCGCGCCGACACAGCCGCCACACGGCGACCACGCCGGACAAAACGAACGGAACAGGCATGAGGCGAAAGAGGAGGGAGCGCTGCATGCGGTCCGGCGCCGATTCGTCGTGGGTCAGCGCCTCCCAACGCGCGGGAAAATAGCGGAAGCGGTGCACCGGAATCCCGGCAAATTCATGATCGCGGCTGGCGTGATAGGCCGGTGCGAAAACCTGCGCGTCGTGACCGGCAGCGCGTTGCCGCTTGATCAGCTCGACCAGCCAGGGCGCGATAATGTCGCGCTCATCGCGGGGAAATGCCGTCACGAGATGCAGAATGCGCATGGCGTCGAAGATAAGGCCTTCTCTTGATTTAGACGCCTCCTGTGGGGAGTTTTTCGTCATGGCAAAACGCATAATCTCAGGCTCGCCGGAACTGGTGGAGTTCTACAGCGATCGGACCGCGTGGCGAAACTGGGGTGAGGAGAGCATCCGCTACCGCCTCGCGCAGAAGCTCGCGCAGACCCAACCGGGCCACGCAGTGCTCGACATCGGCGGCCGCGAGGGCGAGATCCGCAAGTTCCTGCCGCAGGGCATCAAGTATCAGGGACTCGACATCGCGCCGGAGTACGCCGGCCCCGACGTCTTGATCCACGACATCACCAAGGGTTTGCCATTCCCGGACGCGTCATTCGACCGCGTGTTCATGATCGAAGTGCTCGAGCACACACCCACCGCGTTCCAGACCGCCGGTGAGGTGTACCGCGTGCTCAAACCGGGCGGCGTCTGGGTCGTCTCCGTGCCGAACCCCTATCACTTCAAGGAAATCATCTGGAATCTGTTCGGCGTGCCGGACAAGTGGGGGCACGTCTACAGTTGGACGAGGCAGACGATGACACGCCTGGGCGAGATGAACGGTTTCCGGCGCGCGGACTATGCCGGCACGTATATCTGGCCGCCGATTCGCGCGCCGTGGTGGCTCCTCGGCCGGTCCATCGCCTACAAGTTCGTGAAGGATTGACAACCGGCGCAGGCTGGCTCCGAGCGGGCAAAATCGCCGCCATGTTGCTGGTCCTGGCCCTGGTCGCGCGATCGATCGCGCGCAATTGGGCTGCGTTTCAATCGGTGCACGTCACGCTCGACATCAACATCGCGTGGCTTGCGGCATCACTTATCGTCGTCTTCGTCACATACGCCATTCAGATCGAATCCTGGCGGTGCATGCTTCGCGGCTGGGGCCAGCATCTCCCGTACTCCAATGCCGTCCGAGCCTGGACCATCTCGAATCTCGGACGCTATATCCCGGGGAAGGTTTGGAGCGTCGCGGGCCTGGTCGTGCTGGCGGAGCGCGCGGGCGTGCGCCGGAGCGCCGCCGCGATATCGGCGTTTGCGATGCAGGCCGTCGTACTCGGCACGGGCGTCGTGCTTGTAGCCGTCGCGACACCGCACGCTACGTCGCCGCTCCTGCTCGCCGGGGCGGTAGTCGCCGCCGTGATCCTGATCGGCATCCTCGCGTGGCGGCGCACGGCAGAATGGCTCGGGCGTCTCGCCGATACGAGCATGCCGCTGCCGCCGCTCCCGTTGTCGGCGATCGTCCTTTCCAGCGGTCTGATGCTCCTGTCGTGGGCCACGTTTGGACTGGCGTTTTGGATGCTCATTCGTGGCTTGATTTCGACGGCCACCGTGCCGCTTCCGGCGTCGATGGGTATGTTCGCGCTCGGATATGTGCTGGGAATCGTCGCGGTCTTTGTGCCTGGAGGTATTGGTGTGCGCGACATCGCGCTCGTGGGTTTTCTGACGCCGCTCCTCGGGAGCGGAGGAGCGCTGGCGGTGAGCCTCGCGTCACGCGTGCAGTTGACGCTCACGGAGCCGGGCGCGGCCGGTCTCGCGCTGCTGCTGAAGCCCGCCAAGAAGGAGGAGTTAACTGAAAGTTAAACAGACGCCGCACGTAGGCGCGGTGGCCAGTACGTACCAGCCGCGCTTCCCAACGCTGACGGCCACCGGGTATTTCGTGTTGTTCATCGTCGTACTCGCCCGCCCGATGCTGCACGGGAAGTGGCTCGCGGCGCCAAGCAGCGATCAGTACGCGAGCGCATACGCGGTACACGAGTGGCAGGCGGAGCAGTGGCGCGCGTCCGGACAGCTGCCGCTCTGGAATCCGATGATCATGGACGGGCTGCCCTACATCGCGCCGGTCACGCATGGCGACGTCCTCTATCCGACGTCGTTCCTGAGATGGTTCTGGTCGGCCGACAAAGTGACCGACTTCGGATTCGTCCTGCATTACATCCTGGCCGGCCTGTTCATGTACCTCTTTTTGCGGCGGCTGCGCGTATCGTGGCTTGGCTCGGTCGTCGGCGGTCTCGCCTATCAGCTGTCGGGGATCATCATCTCGTACGCGCGGCCGGGCCACGACGGCAAACTCTTCGTCTCCACGATGCTGCCGCTGGCCTGTTTCGCGCTGCTCGCCGCGCTCCGCGATCGCCGCGCGTGGGGATATCCGCTCCTGAGCGTGGCCGTTGCGCTGTGCCTGCTCAGCCCGCACGTGCAGACGACGTACTATCTCCTGATCGCTACCGGCTTGTTCTCGCTCTACCTCACGTTTGGCGAACCGACAACCGAACCGGCGCGGCCGCGGCTCGCCCGCCTGGCGATCGTGCTCGTCGCCGTGATTGCGGGCTTCGGCGTCGCGATGCCGCAGATCCTGCCGTTCCTCCAGTATATCCCGCACTCACCGCGCGCCGTCGCGTACTCCGGGGCGTTCGAAAACGCCGCGTCTTACGGCGTGCCGTGGGACCATGTGCTGGGATTCGTCATCGCGGGATTCACCGGCGAATCGGGGACCTACTGGGGATCCAACCCGATAAAGCTGCACTCCGAGTACCTTGGGCTGCCGGTACTGGCGCTCGCCATTCTTGGTCTCGCCCGGAGCGGTCCTGATCGCCGGCGACTGATTTGGTGGACGGGCGGGATTTGCATCCTGTTCCTGCTGATTGCGCTCGGCAGCGCGACGCCGTTTTACAAGTTGTGGTGGAGCGTCATGCCATACGTGCGGAAGACTCGAGCACCGGGCATGGTCTTTTTCGTGGTCGCGTTCTTGACGGCGACATTCGCGGCGCTCGGCGCTAACCGGCTGGAGCAAAGGGACGGGGAAGGGCACGTGCGCGCCTGGCTCATCGCCGCGGGAATCATCGCATTACTCGGTATAGCCGGGGTGTTTGGCCACTTGGCGGAAGCGATGGCGCCGCCGGGGCGGGGCCAGCTCGCCGCGGCACTGGGGTCGAGTATCCGCGTCTCGGCGTTCGTCGGCGCCGCCCTATTTTTCGCGGTCGCGCTGCTGGCATTTACGTACCTGCGAGGCAGCGCGCCCGTATTTGCGTTCGCGCTCGGCCTGCCGCTGCTAGTGGGGGCGGACCTGTGGCGCGACGGCCGCCGTTTCTGGCTGTACTCTGACCCTCCGAACCAGACGCTGTATCGTGACGACGCCATCGTCACGCGGTTGCGCGCGGAGCCAAAGCCATTTCGGGTGCTGGATGTTGGTGTCTATCCGGAAAATACTTTGATGGCGCACTCCATCCCTCAGGTACTCGGCTACCAGGGGAATGAGCTGCGCTATTTCGACGAGCTGATCGGCGGCCGACCCGGCACCCAGACCGAAGGACGCTATCTCCTCTCGTCCACAAAGCTTTGGGATTTGTTGGCGGTACGCTTCCTGCTCATCCCCGATACGGCGCGAGTCCCCGGCTATCATCGCGTGCTCGGACCCGTGGAAACCGCGGCGGGAACGCGCGGCTACATGTACCAGGCCGACACCGAGCCGCCCTATGCCCGGGTCGTTCCGGCCGCAGTGAAGCTCGACGCCGATTCACTCGTTCCGCCGACGCTCGCCGATCCGCGCATGCCCGGATACGACCGCATCGTGCTTCTGGGACCGAGTGCTCCAATCAGCCTCGCGGCGCTGAAGAGCCTGCCTGCGCCCTCCATGTCGCGGGCACATGTGACGAACTGGGATGCGGGGAAAATGACGGTCGCACTCGAGCCGCCTCCGCGCGATTCGAGTTTCGTGCTCATCGCCGAGAATTGGTACCTCGATTGGCGCGTGCGCGTGGATGGCCAGCCGGGGCAGGTGCTGCGCGGCGATCACGCGTTACTCACGATTCCCGTGGCGCCCGGCGCCAGGCTCCTCGAGCTCAGCTATTATTCCCGGTCGTTCGCGCGCGGCAAGGCAATCGGCTTGGTGACGCTGCTGCTCGTCATCGCGGCGTTCGTCGTGCCCCCGGCATGGGAGCGGAGACGACCGAGTGCCTGAGCGTGCGTTGGTCGTGATACCGACGTACAACGAGGCCGTGAATCTGCCGCAGATCGTGCCGCAGGTTCTCGCCGAAGACCCGCGGCTCGAAATCCTCGTCGTGGACGACAACTCGCCGGACGGCACGGGGCAAATGGCCGACGAAATGGTGCGGACCAACCCGCGCATCCACGCCATTCATCGCGAGGGAAAGCTGGGCCTCGGCACCGCGTACATCACGGGTTTCAAATGGGCGCTGGAGCGGAAATACGACTACATCTTCGAGATGGACGCGGACTTCTCGCACGATCCGGGGCACCTCAAGGACTTTCTCAATGCCATCCAGGACGCCGACGTCGTGCTCGGCTCCCGCTATCTCAATGGAAGGGTGACGGTCGTCAATTGGCCGATGGGCCGGTTGGTGCTATCGTACCTGGCCAATATTTACGCCCGCTGGTTCACGGGTTTGAAGGTCTGGGACCTGACGGGGGGGTTCAAGTGCTTTCGCAGGCGGGTGCTCGAAGCCATTGATCTGTCCCAAGTGGGCTCCAATGGCTACGCCTTTCAAATCGAGATGAGCGTTCGCGCATGGCGAAAAGGGTTCAAGCTTCACGAGATTCCGATCGTCTTCGTCGACCGAGCCGAGGGCCAGAGCAAGATGAATCGGGCCATCGTCCGCGAAGCGGTATGGAAAGTACCGCGCCTGCGGCTCATGGCCTGGTTCGGTCGCATCTGATCGGCCTGCCGATCTATAAAATGACGGGATCGGGCAACGATTTCGTCATGATCGACGGGCGCGTCTCGGCGCCGGCGGACTGGACTCCCGAGGATATGCAGGCGGTCTGCGCCCGGGGCACGGGCATCGGTGCGGACGGTCTCGTCTTCGTTGGACCGGGATCCCGGCCCGGGGCCGCACGCATGATCTACTACAACGCCGATGGCTCGCACGCCGCCATGTGCGGCAACGCGGCGCTGTGTAGTACCACGCTGGCCACTCATCTCGCCGTCGGCTCGACGGGCGGCATGGACCTCGAGACCGACGCGGGGACGTACCAAAGTCGCAGCCTGACGAGCTGCCGCGCCGAGCTTCATCTTGCTTCCGTCGATCCTCCCGCGGCGGTGCGCGGCCTGAAGCTGGGGCCTGGCGAGCGTCAGGCTGTCCTGAGTCGAGTCGGCGTGCCGCACCTCATCGTGCTGGTCGACGACGTCGACGGAATCGCCCTCACGGACCGCGGTCGATTGCTGCGGTTTGACGCCGCGCTCGCACCTGAGGGCGCCAACGTGAATTTCATCTCCAACGCCGGCGACGGCCGCTGGCGGATGCGCACGTATGAGCGCGGGATCGAGGGCGAGACATTGGCATGCGGCACTGGTGCCGTAGGCGCTGCCTGCGCCATTCAGGAGTGGGGGTTGGGACGGCTGCCGCTCGAGATCGAAAGCCGCAGCGGAGGCGTTTTGGGCATTCGCGCGACCCGGGGCACGAGCCGCTATGAGGATGTCTGGCTGGCCGGCGAGGGGAGAATGGTGTTTAGAGGTGTGATTACGTGAGGCGCTTGTCCACATTCACACACATGTCGACTTAACATAACAACTATTATACGAAACCCATCGCCGCAGAAAAAAGGCGCGCTAGCTGGGCTTCGGCAGCGCCCCCCGCGTCAGCTCCGCCAGGCGCACCTTGGCCTCCGTAGCGGCCGTCTCCTTGCCGAACTCCTTGATGACGCGCTGATAGTCGGTAATGGCCTTTGCCGTGTCTCCTGCGACCGTCCAGGCGCGGCCAGCGTCATCCAGAAGCTGGGCCCGAAAGAAATCGAGCTGCGCGGCGCCAGATCCTTTCTCGTACGCGTCCGCCGCTTCTCGCGGCCGTCCCATGTTCTCGTAGGCACCGCCCAGCAGGCTGAACGCTTGGGAGCGGTAGGCGCGGCCGGCGCCGTCAGCATAGTCCTTCAGCACGGCCACCGCCTGTTGCGGCTGTCCCTGCATCAAACGCAGGTTCGCGAGCAATACCCGCCCTTCCTCGGCGGCGTTGGTCCCGGAATAGTCCTCGATGAGCTTTGACAGCTCGCTCGCCGCTAGTGGCAGGTTCTGGTTCTCAAACGCGAAGCGCGCGGCTGCGAGATTCCGGCCGGCGATGTCCTCCGCCTTGCGCTTGGTGGATAGCGTCCAGACGAACAGTGCTCCAGCGACCACCAGGATCGCTACGATCCATGAAACGAGCTTGCTATGCCCCTTGGCCCACGCGCTCAGCCGATCGCCGATCGGCGGTCGCTGCGCGCCCGGCACGGTGGTCGTCGCCACGCCGCTGGTGTTTGGGGTCGATTTTCCAGAGATGCGTGTTGCGGTTGCCATGCTGAAGAATGTCCAATGTTCAGTGTTCACTGATCAATGATCAATGAACATTGATCATTGGCAGTTGCCAGTGCCCCTGGGGTGACTCGAACACCCGGCCAACGGTTTAGGAAACCGCTGCTCTATCCACCTGAGCTACAGGGGCGTGTTCCAGAGGCGTAAACGAAAGAATTTACTAGAGTTAAGCGTAATGCAGCAAGGCCTCGACGCGCCTTCCCTGGAGCCGCTGGCGACCCTTCAGGAAATCCAATTCGATCAGGAAGCTGAACCCCGCGACGGCGGCGCCCGTGCCACCCACGAGCTGCGCCGCCGCGTTCGCCGTGCCACCGGTCGCAAGAACGTCGTCGACCACGAGAACGCGGTCCCCTGCCCGGACCGCGTCGTGATGCATCTCGAGCGCGTCCGTGCCGTACTCCAGCGCGTATTCGACTCGCTGCGTCGCCGCCGGCAGCTTCCCCGGCTTACGAATCGGGACGAGCCCGGCCCCGAGGTCGAGCGCGATGGGCGCGCCGAAGAGAAAACCGCGGGATTCGATCGACACGACGCGCGTTATCCTGGCGGCACGGAACGGCTCTGTCATGAGCGTCACCGTCGCGGCGAACAGCTGTGGGTCGAGCAGCACCGGCGTGACGTCCTTGAAGACGATCCCGGCCTTCGGGAAGTTGTTGACGTCCCGGATCGTGCGCTTGAGCTCGTCCAGAATCTTCGATTTATCGGATGTCAAAGGACCTCGGGATCTCCAGTTCAACTGGAACTTGAAGTCGCTGGACGTCGTCGACGCGTGCGTACGACGGTCCACGCCGCAGCTCGCTCTCCAGCTGTTCCAGCGCGGCTTCCGGACCCTGAGAAACTACTTCAACCGATCCATCGGCGAGATTGCGCGCGAACCCGCCGAGCTTCAGTCGCTCGGCCTCACGCATGACAAACCACCTGAACCCCACGCCCTGAACGCGGCCCCGGATAATCCAACGCCGGAGGCTCATTTCGCGCGACGCCGCCGCCACACGTAACCCGCGATGATGACGAGTGTGACCGGGATCAGGATCACGATCGCGCGCGTGGCGTACCGATGGATCTCCTCGTTGCGCAGCACGCCCTCGTGCTGGCCGAGGAAGTAGCCGATCCCCGTCAGGATAGCGCACCACGTACCCGCTCCGATGGCCGTGTACAGGATGAACTTCGGGAGCGGCATGCGGTGGAGTCCCGCTGGAATCGAGATCAGGTGCCGGATCACGGGAAACAGGCGTCCGATCAAGGTGCTGATCTCGCCGTGTTGCGCGAAGAACTGCTCCGAGCGCAGCAGATTCTTCTCGCTGAGCAGCACGTACTTGCCGTAGCGCTGGATCAGCGGCCGGCCGATCAGCTGCGCGCCGTAGTAATTGGCGAGCGCGCCGATGATGCTCCCGGCGATGCCGCACACGAGCGCCACGGGAAAGCTCATCTGGCCCTTGGCGGCCCAATAACCAGCCGGCGGCATCACCAGCTCGCTGGGCACGGGCAGGATCGACGACTCCAAGGCCATCAGTGCGATGATGCCGGGATAGCCGATGTGCAGGAGCGTTTGCAACAGCCAGTCGATGAATCGCTCAACCATCGAAGCCGTGCTCGCCGACCAGCGGGACGAACCGCGCTTCACCAATCGGTGACGTCCGGACTCCCCCAGCCGTGCGGCGCACCAACGTCAACGTCTGCGCGCCCGCTCCTTTGGCGCCAAGCGGGATGATCATCCGCCCCTCCGGCGCGAGCTGCTCCACAAGGGGCGGCGGGATCTCCGGGCCCCCCGCCGCCACGAGGATGGCGTCGTAGGGCGCATAAGCGCTCCATCCCAGCGTTCCGTCGCCGAGCAGGACCGAGACATTCGTGACGCCCGCAGCGCGCAGCGCCGCCTGGGCCGACTCGGCCAGCGGACGGACGCGCTCGATCGTGAACACCTGATCGGCGAGCGCCGCCAGCAGCGCGGTCTGATACCCGGACCCCGTGCCGATCTCGAGGACCCGCTCCTTCCCCTTCAAGCCGAGCGTCTCCAGATAGCGCGCTTGCGTGAACGGTTGCGAAATCGTCTGCCCGATCCCAATTGGGAGCGCGGCATCTTCATAGGCGCGGTGCCGCACCGCCTCGGGTACGAAGAGATGGCGGGGCGTCGCCGCAAAGGCGCGGAGTACGGCGAGATCGCGAATGCCTTGCGCGCGCAGCTGCTCGACCAGGCGCGCGCGGTAGCCGCCGTAGGTATCGCGGCTGCCCGTCACGTCCCCAGATCCCACTTTCGCACGACTTCCAGCAGCTTGTAATTGGTGAGATCGACGTGCAGCGGCGTGACCGAGATGTAGCCGTCCTTCACCGCCTGGAAATCCGAATCGGCGCCGCCCGACCAGGTCACCCGCCCCCCACCGATCCAGTGCACCTCGCGGCCCCACGGGTCCTTCATCGTCGCGATCTCTTCGTGAAAGACCCGGCTGCCGAGGTTCGTCACCTTCACACCCTTCACCTGATCGCCCGGGATGGGTGGGAGATTGATGTTCAGGAGCGTTTCGCCCGGGAAGTTTTCGACGTGCACGATCCGTTTGACGAGGTGCTCGAGTCCGGCGCGGTGGCTCTCCAGATGCTCGAGGTCGAAGCTGCCGTACGAAATCGCGATGCTCGGCACGCCGGCCGCGAGGCCTTCCATGGCCGCGGACACGGTCCCGGAGTACAGCACGTCCTCGCCCATGTTTGGCCCGTGATTGACCCCCGAGAACACCCAGTTCGGGCCATCGGGCATCAGGGCGCCGAGGGCCAGCAGTACGCAATCGGTAGGCGTGCCGTCGACCTGGAAGGCCCCGTCCGAGCGCCGATGCGCGCGCAGCGGGCGATGCAGCGTGAGCGAGTGCGAGGTGCCGCTCTGCTCGCGGTCGGGCGCCACGACCGTCACCTGCCCGACTGTGGAGCAGACATCCGCGAGCAGCGCGATCCCGGGCGCGAGGACGCCGTCGTCGTTCGAGACGAGAATGCGCAAACCGTTGCCCATGGGATCGGTCACGTGGCCCCTACCACGATCCTGCCGGCATGACGCGCGAACGCCCGTACCATCCGCCACGTGTCGCCCCACGCCCGAAAGTGACTCGGCACGCCGCTTTCGTAGATGGTCGGCACGTCCACTGAGACGACGCGATAACCGGCGCGCAACGCGTCCAGCAGGAAGTTGGCCTCGAACTCGTAACGATCTCCCAGGGGACGCAGCTGGTCCGCCAGCGCGCGTGTAAACGCGCGAAACCCGGTCTGCGCGTCCCGCACGCGCTGCCCGCCGATGCGCGACGCCAGGGTGGCCGACAGCCAATTCGTGACGCGCCGGGACATCGGCATGACGCGATCGCGTTTGCGCGCACCGAGCACGAGATCCGCCTGTCCTCGTTCGAGCGGTTGCAGGAGCCGAGGAATCTCCTCGGGCGGGTGTTGTCCGTCGGCATCAATGGTAACCACGAGAGCGGCGCCGCGCGCAATCGCTTCCCGAATGCCGTCCCGCAGCGCCGCGCCCTTGCCGAGGTTGCGCGCGTGCGCGATCGCGACCTCGCCGGCGGCCGCGCGCGTGCCGTCCGTCGAGCCGTCGTCGACGACCAGTATGGTAGCGGATGGAACGGTTGCATGGATGCGGGCAATGACCCCGCGGATGGTGGCTGCTGCCTGATACGCGGGAATGACGACCACGACGCTCAGATCAACTCCCCCCCCCGCCGCCTTCGAGGATGCCGAGCACGGACTTCAGCTCGGCGCGGAGCTCCTTGACGGTCTCGGTGGCGAGGGCGCGCCGGGCTTCCGGTTTGAGCTCGCCAGACCGGCGGTACTGCTCGATTTTCTGTCGCGCGCCCTCGATCGTGTACTTCTCCGTGTACAGCAGATGTTTGACCAGCATGATGAGCTCGATCTCGCGGCGCTGGTATACGCGGTTGCCCGATCGGTTCTTTGCGGGATTCAGGAAGCGGAACTGGCTCTCCCAGTAGCGGAGCACGTGCGGCTTCAGGTCGGTGAGCTGGCACACTTCGCCGATCGAGAAGAACTCCTGGACCGGTTGCGCGGGAGTGCCGCTGCTGATCACGTCTCCGCCTTGAGCTCACGCTCCATGAGATCGCTGATCGCCTGACGGGGCGACTTGTCCTTGAATAAGACGTTGAACACCTCACGGGCGATCGGGAGCTCGACTCCGTGCCGCTCGCCGAGCGCCACCGCCGTCCGCGTGGTGTTGACGCCCTCGACGACCGCAGGCTTGCCGGCCAACGCCTGCTCCAGCGTCTTCCCCTGCCCCAGGGCGACGCCCAGCGTGCGATTGCGCGATAGCGCGCCCGTCGCGGTCAGAATGAGATCGCCCATCCCGGCGAGTCCCGCAAATGTCACCGGCTGCGCGCCGAGCGTCACGCCGAGCCGTGTGATTTCGGCGAGACCGCGCGTGATGAGAGCCGCGCGCGTGTTGAACCCGAGACCCAAGCCCTCGAGTATGCCGGCGGCGAGCGCGATGACGTTCTTGAGCGCGCCCGCGAGCTCGACACCCACGACGTCGGTGTGCGAGTAGACGCGGAAATACGACGTCGAGCAGACCCGCTGCGCGCGCTGCGCGACCGCATGGTCGGTTGCGGCCGCCACCACGGCGGTCGGTTGGCGTTGGAAGACTTCCAGGGCGAACGACGGGCCGGACAGGACGGCAACCTGCACGTCGTGTGGCAGCACCTCACTGAGGACGCAGGACGGCCGCTCGAGCCGTTCTGGATCGAGCCCCTTGGAAGCGCTGATGACGAGCGGCGCGCCGTGGAGCGACGCGGCCACCTGTTGCATGACCGGTCGAACGGCGTGCGACGGCGGTGCGGAGACGATCGTCTCGGCGCCACGCACGGCAGCCGCAATCTCCGCCTCGGCGCGAAGTGACGGGGCAAGCGCCGCGCCCGGCAGAAACATCTCGTTGGCGTGGCGGTGGTTGACGCTCTCCACCACCTCCGATTCGCGGGCCCAGAGCGTCACGTGCTCGCCCTTTCTGGCGAGCAGATCGGCCAGGGCCGTCCCCCAGGCGCCGCCGCCGAG
>DATGEQ010000091.1:0-11087 GCA_035309945.1 Gemmatimonadales bacterium
GAAGAAGCGATCGCCTGTGGCGAGCAGTAACCGCACCCCCAGACCTTTCGCCGGCAGCCCGTACGATTTCAGGTCTTCGACCATGATTGCCGCCTCGGGATCCTCGGCCCGGAGGTCTTCGCCGAACTTGTAGCGCAGGTTCGCGGTCGCGTCGCGTTTGGCGAACACCGTCGCCGGCGTCTCGCAATGGATGGCGCCGTGATCGGTGGTGAGGAGCACCGGCACGTTACGCCGCTCCGCCTCCTCGAGCGCCGCCATCACGGGAGACCTCTCGAACCACGTGCGCGTCAATCCGCGCAGGGCATCGGCGTCGCGGGCGACTTCATACAGGATCGCATTCTCGGAGCGGCCGTGGGTCAGCTGATCGATGAAGTTGAAGACGAGGGCTGTCACGCCTGGCTGCGCCACATGCGCGGGAAGGCGCCGCAGGAGGTCGGCGCCATCAGCGGCCGTGAACAACTTTTCGTAGCGCACGGGGACCGGCTCCCCGACGAGCTCCCGCAGCTGCTCTGCGAGCAGCTCGGGCTCGTGGGCGTTGAGACTTTCTTCGTCGGTGGGCGCGCCCCACCATTCGGGATGGCGCGCCGCGATCTCCATCGGAAACAGGCCGCTGAAAACCGCGTTCCGCGAGAACGGCGTGGCCGTCGGAAGAATGCTGTAGTAGTGCGACTCCTCGACGTCGAACAGCGGCGTGATCAGATTGCGGAGCACTTCCCACTGATCGAGCCGCAGGCAATCGATCACGATGAACACGACGCGCCCGGTGCGCTTTAGCGCCGGCACGAGAAACTCGGCCCCGACATCGACGGACAGCGGCGGCCGGTCGCGCTCCGGATCGGAGAGCCAGCGCGGATAATTCTTGATGATGAAGCCCTGAAAGTCCTTCCGCAGACTTTCCTGCAACGTGCGCAGCGCTTCCTGCAATCCGGGCTCGTCCGCGGCGGCGAGCCGCACTTCCCACCGTGCCAGCTCGGCGATCAGCTCGCTCCACTCGCGCCAGGCGAGGGACGCGCCGCGCCGGCCCTCGAGCTCGCGGAACCGGGTGACGAAATCGCGCGCGAGCCGCTGCTGCCGAATGCGATCGCCCTCGAGCAAGCGAGTGACAACGGAGAGAACCTGGCGCGGGTGCACCGGCTTGACTAGATAATCGTCGATCTCGATGCCGATGGCGTCGCGCAGCACACTGTCGTCTTCGCTTTGCGTCACCATCACGACGGCCATGGCGGGATCGATGGCGCGGATTTCGGGGATCAACTCGATGCCGCGGCGCCCGGGCATCTGCTCGTCGAGCAACACGACACTGTAGGGTTGGCGCCGGAGCATCGCGAGCGCGTCGTCACCATGTGCCGCCTGCGCGACCGCGAATCCCTGCTGCTCGAGGAAACGCCGGTGCGCGGCCAGACCTTCTACCTCGTCGTCAATCCACAGAATGCTCTTCGGACGCGGCATCGTGTGTGACAAGCTAGTCCCGCTGGCGAAGCCGGGCAACGCGCGACTACATTGGCCGCGTGTTGCGCATTCTGTGCGTCCGCTTCAGCTCGATCGGCGACGTCCTCCTCACTACTCCACTCGTGCGCGCGCTGCACCGGCGTCATCCCGACGCCGAGCTGTATTTCGTCACGAAACAAGCGATGGCGCCGCTGGTCGTGGAAAATCCGCACCTCACGCAAGTCGTCGAGCTCGCGCCGCGCGAGCGGATCACCGATCTCGCGACGCGGCTCCGCGCGCTCGGCCCGACGCACGCGCTGGACCTGCACGGCAGCCTGCGCAGCGCGGCGCTCCGGCTGCTCGTCCCGTGCGCCTGGTCGGGATACTCGAAACGGAAGATCGCGCGTACGGCGTTGATCGCGACGAAAATCAACATCTACGGCAAATCGGTTCCGGTCCCCGAGCGCTACTTCGAGGCGGCGCGCCGCGCGCGGCTCGACGTCGAACCCGACGGCCGTCCACCGGAATTCTTTCTCGCTCCGACGGCGCGCGCGCACATGACGCACTGGCTCGCCGAGGTGGGTCTCGATCAAAAACCGTTCGCCGTGATCGCGCCGGGTGCCGCGCACGCGACGAAGCGCTGGCCGCTCGCGCATTGGCGGGCGCTTGTGGGACGAATGCACGATCTCGGGCTGGGCGTCGTGGCGGTGGGAGGCCCCGAGGACCGCGAGCTCGCGAACGCGCTGGGCGACCGCGTGATCAGCGTCGCCGGAGAATTCACGCTGCAGGAAACGGGCGCGTGCCTGTCGCGCGCGACCGTGGTCGTCTCCGGCGACACCGGCGTCATGCACATGGCGACGGGCGTCGGCACGCGGGTCGTTGCGCTGTTCGGCCCGACAGTCGAACCGTTCGGCTTCTATCCCTACACCAAGCAGGCGACCGTGCTGGAGCGCGATCTCAGCTGCCGTCCCTGCTCCGCCATGGGGACGGAGCGATGCCCGCTGGGCCATCACCGCTGTCTCCGCGACATCGCGCCCGACCAGGTCGCGGCTGCCGTGCAGCAACTCGTGGCATGAACACGCCGGCGGAAGAGCGGTTGATCACGCTGATCGCCGAGTCCGTCCGCGGCCCGCAGCGGGAGGGCCTGTTCGCGCTGTGGCTGGTGGTTCGGGCCGCCGAAGCACTGCTTCCCCCTGCCCCCGTGAGCGCCAAGAATCACCGCCGCCGGCTGCAGGCGTTGGAGCATCGACTCGGCAGCCTGGCGTTGCCGGCCCCGCTGAAGCGCGCGCTCGCAGCCGCCCGGCAGCATCTCGAGAGCGCCACTCCGGACGCAGCGGCGCTCGTGCTCAGCCAGCTCACCGCTCCGGCCCGCGAAGTGCTGGGACCCGAAGCGGCGGATGCCGTCACCGTTGCCGCGCGCACCGCGAAATTGCATCTATAGACCATGCCCTCGCCCGCACGCCGCTTCGAAAAACGCCCCTCGCTCGACAATCTGGTCGAGCGCGTCGATGCGCAGCGCCCCGGGGAGATCACGGGCGACACGGTGCCCACGGGATTCGGATCGCTCGACAAGCTCCTCGGCGGCGGATTCCGGCGCCGCGATCTGGTACTGCTCGGCGGCGACATCGGGAGCGGCAAATCCGCGCTCGCGCTCGGCATCGCCCTGCGCGTGGCGCAGCAGTCGGGGGGGCTCGGCGTGGCGTACCTGTCGGGAGAAATGAACGAAGAGCGACTGATGGAGCGCGCGCTGGCGATCGAAGGCAAAGTCGCGGTCGACGACCTGCGCGCCGCCAAGCTCAGCGATCACACGCGCGCCGGTGTGGGCGGCGCGGCGGTGCGGCTGCGCGGACTGCCGCTATCGCTCTTGCCGCTCGCTGGTAGCGACTTTGAAAGCGCGTTCGAGCCGCTCGATTCGCTGCGGCAGATCGGCCTCGTCGTAATCGACTACTTGCAGCTCGTTCCGCCGCCCAAAGCGCGGACCACACAGGATGAGGACACCGCGCTGGTGTTGCGACACCTGAAGGCCCTCGCGCTGTCGCGCCAGGTCGCGCTCCTCGTTGTCTCACAGCTCCCCGGCTTCGAGAGCGACCGCGACGGCAAACGACCCACGCTCGACGACTACGGCGTCATGGGCGCGCCGAAGCAGCACGCCGACATCATCCTGTCGCTCTTTCGCGAAGAGATGTACAACCCCGGCGGCGGCGTCGATGGCGCCACCGAGTTGATCGTCGCCAAGAATCGGAATGGCCCGACCGGATTCGTCGATCTGTATTTTTATCGGCGGTGGATGCGGTTCGAGGACATGCTCGACCCCGATCGATAAGTGTTACTTTGAGATGGTTAAGACGCACAGACGCAGCAGACGCACCAGGTAAGCGCGTGAGGAGCAGTTTATGGCTGGCCACAGTAAGTGGAAGCAGATCAAACGGAAGAAAGCGGTCACGGATCAGAAACGGGGCGCGATGTTCACGCGCCTCATCCGTGAAATCACGATCGCGGCAAAGGCGGGCGGCGGCGACCCCGGCGGTAACCCGCGGCTGCGCACCGCGATCGACGCGGCCAAAGCCGAGAACATGCCGTGGGACAACATCGACCGCGCGGTCAAGAAGGGCACCGGCGAGCTCGAAGGTGTGACGTACGAGGAAGTCACGTATGAAGGATACGGACCCGGTGGTGCCGCACTGCTGATTCAGGCCACCACCGACAACGCCAATCGCACCGTTGCGGAGATCCGCAACGTATTCCACAAGCACGGCGGGAATCTGGGTGCGGCCAATGCCGTCGCGTGGATGTTCGATCGCAAAGGCCAGATCGTGATCGACGGCAAGGCCAGCGAGGACGCCACGATGGAAGTCGCGCTCGATGCCGGCGCGGACGACATGGAGAGAGAGGGCGACTTCTACGTCATCACGACGCCCCCAGCGCAGCTGCACGCAATCGATCAGGCGTTGCGGGCCAAGCAGCTACCCGTCCAGAGCGCCGAGATCGCGATGGTGCCGAAGAACACGGTGAAGGTCGAGGGCAGCGACGCCAGGCGGCTGCTGCAGCTCGTCGAAAGTTTGGAGGAAATGGACGACGTCGCGAAGGTCTTTTCCAACTTCGACATCGACGCCGAGGCCATGGCGGCGGTGACTGGATGACGTGAGGATCCTGGGCGTCGACCCCGGCACTCAGGTCACGGGTTACGGCGTGATCGAAACGGGGAATGGTTCTCCGGGAATGGGGCGTCTCGTCGAATGCGGTGTGCTGCGGTTTGCCCGCAACAATCCTCTTCCCTCCCGTCTCGCCGAGCTACATCACGAAATCGCCAATCTCATCAAACGCCATCAGCCATCCGTGCTCGCGCTCGAGGACGCTTTCTATCATAAGAACGTGCGCACCACGCTCGTGCTGGGACATGCGCGCGGCGTCATCCTGCTCGCGGCAGAGCAAGCCGAGCTCGAGATCGCGCAGTACGCGCCGGCCATGATCAAGAAAACGGTCGTCGGCGCCGGCGGCGCGAAGAAGAACCAGGTGGGCGCAATGGTCGCGCATCTGTTGCGATTGAAGTCCGCACCACAACCTGCGGATGCTGCAGACGGGGTGGCGGCGGCGCTGACGTTCATCCTGCGTTCGGGACCCCGGGTAGGGGCGCAGCATGCTGCGCCCCTACATTAGCAACCGATGATCGCGCATGTCCGCGGCCGTGTGGCCGCCAAAGCCGCCGATCGTGTCGTGGTCGAGACACCCGGCGGCGTCGGCTACGAAGTCGTCGTGCCGCTCGGCGTGATGGAACGATTGCCGGCGGCCGGTGCGGAAATCACGCTCGCAACCGAGCTGGTCGTGCGTGAGGACGGCTGGGCGCTGTACGGCTTTCTCGACGAAGCCGAGCGGCGCTTTTTCCAGCGGCTGACGAGCGTAAGCGGAGTCGGTCCGAAAATCGGTATCGCGCTACTATCGGCGCTGGGCGTGGAGCGCGGGGCGCGGGCACTGCGCGAGAAGAACATCGCCCTGCTGTCGTCAGTCAACGGCATCGGGAGAAAGACGGCGGAACGGCTCGCGCTCGAGCTGGGTGAGAAGGTGGAAGACTTCACGGATGCTCCGACCATCGCGATTCCCGCCGGCGCCGACGCCGCGCTCAAGGCGTTGGAACGGCTCGGCTACGCCACGGCCGAGGCGGATCGCGCCGTGCGCCAGGTTCTCGCCGGCAATGGGACCGACGAAACCGAAGTGCTCGTGCGGCGCGCGCTCCAGATCCTGACGACCCGATGACCCAGCCCTCGCCTGATCTCCCGCCCGGCCAGACGACCGCCGAGTGGATCTGCACGCGGTGCGGATCCACCAACCGCCGACTGGTACCTGCCGGCGTCACGCGTGCCGAAGACGTGTGTCTGCGCTGCCACACGCGGCACGAAATCGAGGCCGACAAGCGGCCGGTGCGGTGGATCGCGCACGCCAAGTCGCGAGGCTCGGATTCGTGGCTCGCTCGGAGATAACGACACCCGAAGCGCTCGAGAACGAGCGGCTGACCGACGCCGCGCTGCGGCCGTCGCGGCTCGATGAATTCGTAGGACAGGCCAAGGTCAAAGAGTCGCTGCAGATCGCAATCGACGCCGCGAAACAGCGCAAAGAGCCGCTGGACCATGTCCTCTTCTTCGGCCCGCCGGGGCTCGGCAAGACGACGCTGGCGCTGCTGATGGCGAGAGAGCTGGACGTGAGCATCCGCACGACCTCGGGACCGGTGCTGGAGCGCCCCGGCGATCTCGTCGGCATGCTGACGTCGCTCAAGGCGGGTGACATTCTCTTTATAGATGAAGTGCATCGCCTGCGGCCGGCGCTCGAAGAGTTCCTCTATCCGGCGATGGAGGAGTTCCGTGTGGACGTCCGGATTGCCGATGGCCCGCACGCCCAGACGTTGCCGATGCAGCTCGAGCGGTTCACGCTGATCGGCGCCACGACGCGGTTCGGGCTGCTCACCCCGCCGTTACGGGCGCGCTTCGGCCTGGTGGAGCGCCTGCATTATTATCCCCCCGACGATCTGGTCCAGATCATCACCCGGTCGGCCGGAATCCTCGGCGTCAGCGCCGATGCGGCCGGCGTGGCCGAGATCGCGCGACGCAGTCGCGGGACGCCGCGCGTGGCGAACCGGCTGCTCAAGCGCGTGCGCGATTACGCGCAGGTGCGCGCGGCGGGAAAGATCACCGCGGCGGTCGCGGCGGAAGCGCTCAAGCGGCTCGACGTGGACGAGTTCGGCCTCGACGACATGGACGCGCGCATTCTCAAAGCCATCATCGAGATGTTCGATGGCGGGCCGGTGGGCGTGCAGACGGTCGCGGCCGCCGTCGGCGAAGATCCCGGCACGCTCGAAGAGGTCTACGAGCCGTTTCTGATGCAGCAGGGCTTCCTCGCGCGCACGCCGCGCGGCCGAGTGGCCACGCCGGCGGCCTACAGACATTTCGGATTCGTCCCCCCGAAATCGGCGGAGCAGGCAAGTATCTTCGACGGTTAATGCACCACCTCTCGGATTTCGATTACGATCTTCCCAGCACACAGATTGCGCAGCACCCCTTAGCCGAGCGAGCTGCGAGTCGATTGTTGGTGCTCGATCGCGCGACCGGCGAGATCCGCCATCTGCACTTCCACGATCTCCCGGCGCTCATTCCTCCGCGCGACGTTCTCGTCATCAACACGTCGCGCGTCATACGGGCGCGCCTGCGGGGGAAACGGGAAGGGGGAAACGCCGCCGAGCTGCTGCTCGTGCGGGAACAGCCCGATGGAACGTGGCTCGCCATGGGTCATCCGGGCGGCAAGCTCAAGCCAGGCCGGCGCGTGACATTCGGCGATGACAGCGCAGCCGAGATCGTCGAGACGCTCGGTGGCGGATTACGGCGCGTGCGCTTTGTCGGCGCGCTCGACGCGCGCGCGACGCTCGCGAAGTACGGCGAGGTTCCGCTGCCGCCCTACATCCGCCGCGCACCGGAAGCTAATGACGTCGAGCGCTATCAAACCGTTTACGCTGCTCACGACGGCAGCATCGCCGCACCAACCGCGGGCCTCCACTTCACGCCGGAGCTGCTCGCGGACCTCTACACGCGACAAATACGCGTCGCATCGATCGACCTGCATGTCGGCCCAGGGACCTTCAAACCGGTCGAGACCGAAGACATCGGTAAACATCCGATGCACGCCGAGGCGTACGAGATTACGCCGGGGGCGGCGGAGTGGATCAACCACGCAATCCAACGAAAGCGCGGCGTATGGGCCGTGGGGACGACGGTCGTGCGCGCACTGGAATCATCGGTCGACCCAAATGGCCTGATTCGCGCCAGCGCGGGTGAGACGAGCCTCTTCATCCGGCCGCCATATGATTTCAAGGTTGTCAGTCACCTGGTCACCAACTTCCATTTGCCGCGGTCGACGTTATTGATGCTGGTGTGCGCGTTTGGCAGATATGAGCGCGTGATGGCAGCGTACCGGGAGGCGGTGCGCGAGGGCTATCGCTTCTACAGCTACGGCGACGCGATGGCCGTGGTGTAACGGCGCGATCTATATTCCAGCACTTTTTTTGCCGGGCGGGTGCTTGCGGATTGACGACGTGTCGAGTCTCGCGGCAGTGTGGGCCGATCGCTTCCGCGTGGAGCGTGAGCTGGGGCGGGGCGGCATGGCGACGGTCTATCTCGCCCGCGATCTAAAGCACGACCGGCTCGTCGCACTCAAGGTCCTCCGCCGCGAGCTCGCCGCCGCCATCGGCGTCGAGCGCTTCTTGCGCGAGATCCAGATTGCGGCTCGACTCAGCCATCCCCACATCGTCCCGCTGCACGACTCGGGCGCCGTGGATGACTTGCCGTATTACGTCATGCCCTACATCGACGGTGAATCCCTGCGGGCGCGGTTGCTTCGCGACGGCCAGCTGTCCGTCGCGGATGCCGTGCGGCTCGCGCGGGAAGTCGCCGGCGCGCTCGCGTACGCGCACTCCCACGATGTCGTGCATCGGGACATCAAGCCGGAGAACATCCTCTTGCAGGACGGCCACGCCCTCGTCACCGATTTCGGCATCGCGCGCGCGATCAACGTGGCGGGTGGCCCCGGATTGACGCACACGGGCGTGACCGTCGGGACTCCCCTTTACATGAGTCCCGAACAGATCGCGGGTGATCCGGTGGACGGCCGCAGCGACGTGTACAGTCTTGGCTGCGTGTTGTACGAGATGCTGGCGGGCTCGCCTCCCTTCGGCGGCTCCACGTCCCTCGCGGTGCTCGCGAGTCACTCCGTCGAGCCCATTCCGTCGCTCCGCACCCGGGACGGCAGCGCACCCGAGCCGTTGGCGCGCGCCGTCGCCCGGTCGCTCGCAAAGACGCCGGCGCAGCGCTACGGCAAAGCGGCCGAGCTGGACGCCGCGCTTGCCGCTCTCGTCCCTGCGACCGTCGCCACCACGCTTACCCGTTCGCGTCTCGTGCGCCGGATCGCCATCACCGCGATCGTAGCGGGTTTCGGGATCGCCGGTCTCACCCTCGCGACGCGGCGGCACGATGCGGCGGCACAATCGATCGCAGTGCTCCCGCTCGTCAATGAAAGCGGCACGCAAGACGACGAGATCCGCGCGGACGGCATGACGGATGCGTTGATCGACGGGCTATCGCACGTGACCGGCCTTAACGTTGCCTCCCGCATGTCGGTCTTCGCTTACCGCGACGCACACTTGGACAGCCGCGCCATCGGTGCGCGCCTCCACGTCGCGACGATGCTCGAGGGCAGCTACCAGCACGCGGGTCCGACGCTCCAGGTGAGTGTGCGCCTCGTGAGCGCTGGGGACGGCTACGTCCGCTGGTCCGACACCTTCCGCCGCGACCGCAAGGATGTGTTCGCCTTGCAGGACGAGATCTCCCAGGCCGTGGTCCGGGCCCTGCAGGTGCGGCTCGTTGGCGACGCGCGACCACTGGTTCGGCGAGCGACCGAGAACCTCGAGGCGTACGACCTTTACATGAAAGGCCGCTGGTTCTGGAACCAACGAGGGAGTGGACCGGCGCCGCTGCATCGTGCCGTCGACTATTTCAACCAGGCGATCGCGCTCGATTCCAGCTACGCGCGCGCGTGGGCCGGGCTGGCGGACGCGTACAGCCTCCTGCCCGCGTTTGGGGACGTCCCGCCCGCCGACGCGTTCGCGAAGGCCAAGCGTGCCGTGCAGCGCGCCCTGGCCCTCGACAGCACGCTCGCCGAGGCATACACGTCGCTTGGCATCGTCAGTGTCTTCTATGATTGGGATTGGTCCACCGCAGCGCGCGCGTTCGACCGGGCGCTCGCGCTCGACGCGACCGAGCCCCGCGCGCATCTGTTTCACGCCTGGTACTACGTGGCCCAAGGACAGCTCGACGACGCGTTGCGCGAGGTCGAAACGGCTCGGCAACTCAATCCCTTGTCGCCTATCATCAACACCCGCCTGGGCAGCGTCCTGTATTACCTGCACCGCTACGATGCCGCCGCCGCTGCGCTGCGCGAAGCCCTGGCGCTCGACTCCACCAACCTGGGCGCGCGAGCCGAGCTGGGGCGCCTGTTGATCTTTCAGCACCACATTCCTGAGGGGTTGGCGACATTGCCGCGGAAGATCGACCTTCAGGCGGGACACAACGGGGGAGGCTTTCTGGGCTGGGCGTACGGCGTGACGGGCCGCCGAGCCGACGCGTTGGCGATCCAACGGAGCCTCGAGCAGCTCGCGCGTGAGCGATACATCACACCCCAAGCGTTCACTCTGATCGCCCTGGGCGTCGGCGACACTGCGCGTGCACTCGACTGGCTGGAGCGTGCCTACAGCGAGCGGGGGTTCTACCTCCCCATGATCGGCGCCGATCCACAGTATGAGCCGATTCGCGGCTCTCCGCGGTTTCAGCGCATCGTTCGTGCGATCGGACTCCAAGTCGTCCCGAGCGACGTGCACTGAGCGGCCCACACTCCATGTTCGATTTCTGGATCGACGGCCAGTCGGGCGCGGCGCGCTCCGGCGTACTGACCCTGCCGCACGGCTCGGTCGAGACACCCATGTTCATGCCCGTCGGCACTCAAGCGACCGTGCGCACATTGTCGCCCGCCGATCTCAAAGCCGTCGGCGCGCAGATCGTGCTCGCCAACACCTACCACTTGCACGTGCGGCCTGGCGAAGACGTCATCGCCAAGCTCGGCGGCCTGCACAAGTTCATGGCCTGGGAGCGCCCGCTGCTCACGGATTCCGGCGGCTTTCAGGTCTTCTCGCTCGAGGGCTTCCGCAAGGTCGACGAAGACGGCGTCGAATTTCAAAGCCACGTCGACGGCGGGCGGCGCAAGCTGACTCCTGAAAAGGCGATTGAAATCCAGGCGACGCTCGGCTCCGATGTGGCGATGGCGTTCGACCACGTCATTCCCGCCGGCGCTGACGAAACCACCGCCCGCGATGCCCTCGATCGCACGCTGCGCTGGCTCGCCCGATGCAAGCAACGCCACCAGCAGCTGCAGACGGCCGATCAGACGCTCTGGCCGATAATCCAGGGCGGAACACTCCCCGCGCTGAGAACAGAATCGCTCGACCGTATTCAGGAGCTAGGCCCGTGGACGGGCATAGCGATAGGCGGATTGTCGGTCGGCGAGACGAAAGCGCAGATGTACGCCACGCTCGACGTCCTGGAGTCGCGGCTGCCCGACACGCTTCCCCG
>DATGEQ010000092.1:0-31174 GCA_035309945.1 Gemmatimonadales bacterium
GAGGCCGCACGGCGGATCCTCGTTGCACTTGAGCTCTTTGATCTGCTCGGGCGACAAATCGGGCTTCTCGAGGAGCTGCCCGAACGGCGCCTCGCGCGACTTGATGCCGCAGACCTGACACTTCTTGACGCCGGGGCCGAGTTTGATGTCCGTGCCGCGACCGGCCATGTTCGTCGCGATCGTGATCGCGCCGGGCTGGCCGGCTTGCGCGACGATTTCGGCCTCGCGCTCGTGGTACTTCGCGTTCAGGACTTCGTGCTTGAGTCCCCGGCGCTTGAGCAGGCGCGACAACGTCTCCGAGACGTCGACGTTCGTCGTGCCGACGAGGATCGGGAGACCGCGCTTGTGCTGGCGCTCGATCTCTTCCATGATCGCGTCGTATTTCTCTTTGCGCGTCTTGTAGACGAGATCGTGCTTGTCCACGCGCCGCACGGGCCGGTTCGTCGGAATCACGACGACGTCGAGCTTGTAGATCTCGTGGAACTCGGTTTCTTCGGTCTCCGCCGTGCCCGTCATGCCGGCGATCTTCTCGTACATGCGGAAGTAGTTCTGAATCGTGATCGTGGCGAGGGTCTGCGACTCCTCGCGCACCGCCACGCCTTCCTTGGCTTCGACCGCCTGGTGCAATCCGTCCGACCAGCGCCGGCCGGGCATCAAGCGACCGGTGAACTCGTCGACGATGAAGACCTGGCCGTCCTGCACCACGTACTCGACGTCCTTTTCGTAGAGCGCGTGCGCCTGCAGCAGCTTGTGGATGATGTGCAGCGTCTCGCTCTTGGTGGCGTACTCCGCTTCCACCGTGCGGCGGCGCTCGATCTTCTCCGCCGGCGTCAGATCGGGATCGTGCTCGATCTCGTGGACGTCGTGCGAGATGTCGGGCACGACGAAGAGCGTCGGGTCCTCCGGCGACATGGTCTCCACGCCCTTGTCGGTGAGATGCACGGACCGGCCGCGCTCGTCCATCACGAAATAGAGATCGTCCTCCATGTCGCGCATTTTCTGGTCGCGGGCGGGGAGCTTACGGTCCGCCAGGCGGTCGAGCTCGACGCGCTGCACCAGCTGCTTGACGCCCTGCTCGTTGAGCAGCTTGAGCAGCTTCTTGTTCTTGGGCATCCCGAGCTGCGCCTTGTACAGCAGCGTCGCGCCCTCGTAGCTTTTGCCGTTTTCCCCGTCCGCGAGCAAGGGCTCGGCGCGGGCGATGAGATCGTTGGCCACAGCCGTCTGCTTGCGGACCAGCTGCACGACTTGCGCGTTGTACTGCGCGTACTTCTCGTCGGACTCGGTGCCCACCGCGCCCGAAATGATGAGCGGCGTCCGCGCCTCGTCGATCAGGATGGAGTCGACTTCGTCGATGATGGCGTAGATGTGGCCGCGCTGCACCCGGTGGTCCAGGCTGCCCACCATGTTGTCGCGCAGATAGTCGAAGCCGAACTCGTTGTTGGTACCGTAGGTGATGTCGCAGTAGTACGCGGCGCGCCGCTCCGGCGTCCCGGGCTGCGTGTCGTCGATACATCCGACCCTGACGCCGAGCCACTTGAAGAGATGGCCCATCCACTGCGAGTCGCGCCGCGCCAGATAGTTATTGACCGTGACGAGATGCGCGCCGCGGCCCGCGAGCGCGTTGAGGTAAAGCGGCAGCGTGGCGACCAGTGTCTTGCCCTCGCCCGTCGCCATTTCGGCGATCTTGCCCTGGTGCAGCACGATGCCGCCGATGAGCTGCACGTCGTAGGGCACCATGTCCCATTTCAGCGAGTGGCCGGTCACCACGACCTCGCTGCCCAGCAACCGGCGCGACGCTTCTCGCACCGTCGCGAAGGCTTCGGGGAGCAAGTCGTCCAGCGTGCCTTGCAGCGCTTTGACGAACGCGTCCTCGGCCTTCGCCAGCTGCGCGCTCAAGTCGGCGCGTTGCTCCGGATCAGGACAGTCGTGCTTCTCTCGCTTGAGGCGATCGACCTCGGCCTGCAGCGCGCCCGTGCGTTGCGCGATCGTCTCGCGGAACTTGGCGGTTTGCGCCTGCAGCTCGGCTTCGCTCAGAGTCTTGAGACGCACTTCGTGCTCGTGAATCGCATCCACGATCGGCTGGACGCGCTTCAGCTCGCGGTCGAACCGCGTCCCGAAGATTTTCGTGAACCAACGATTGGCCATTAACCCTCTAGCGATACAAGCCGTGTTTCCCGATGTACTCGCGGACCGCCTCGGGCACTAAATATCGAATGGAAAGGCCCTGTCTGACGCGCTCCCGGACCTTGGTCGCGGAGACGTCGATCGACGGCACGGGCACGACCTGCCGGATCAAGGAATGGCGGGCGACTTGCGTGCCCGGCCGGGCAAACACGACGACATCGGCAAGTGCTGGGAGCGCTTCGACTTCCCACCAGGCGGCAAGATCGCGGGCGGCATCCGCCCCAAGCAGTAACGTGAAGCGGTTCCCCGGCTCCCGCTGTTCGAGCTCCCGCAGCGTCCGCACCGTGTAGGACGGCGTCGGCAGGTCCAGCTCGATCCGCTCCACCGTCAGCCTGGGATTGCCGGCGACCGCCAGCTCGAGCATTTCCCCTCGCTGCGCGGGACTGGCCTGGTGCGCGGCGCGCTTGAACGGCTGCTCGCGAGCCGGCAAAAAGCGTATGGTAGCTCCCAGCGCGTCCGCCGCCGCTTCCGCCACGATCAAGTGACCCACATGCACGGGGTCGAACGATCCCCCGAACAGAGCCTGGGGGGCCTGTCGGTTCACGTCGTCAGGGACTCGTCGGCGTCGTGGGCGTGGCGCGCGTCGCGGCGGAATCGGTCACCGCGGCGGGACAGGTGCGGTTGAGATCCTTGGCAGTGGGATAGTAGCGCCGCAAATGGTCGCAGGTCTCCTGCAGCTCCTGCGTGTAACGAATCGCGCGATAGCTGTCCACGAGGCGCAACAGCGCGTCGGGCGCGCGCGCGGAGTTCGGATAATTCGCGATGACGTCTTTGAAGTAGATGATCGCCGAGTCGAACGCTTTGCGCCGCAGGTAGAATATGCCGGTCTTGTAGGTCTTCTCCGCGAACTCATTCTCGAGACGCTTTACGTGCGCACGCGCGCGAGCCGCGGCATCGCTGTCCGGAAAGCGCCCGGCGAGCTCCTGGTAGATTGCGAGCGCCGTTTCTCCGTATGATGGATCGAGCTCGGGACGCTTCCAGAGCCTCAGGTTGGCGTCGCCGGCTCGCAGCAGCGCCAGTGGGGCGTATGCCGTGGTGGAGAATTCGTCCGAGACTTTCCGGAAATCGCTCGCGGCTTGCACGTAGTCGCCCATCTGGAACGAGCATTCCGCCATGTAATAGCGGATCTCCGCGAGCTCGGGCCGACCGGGATCGAGATCGAACGTCATGCGCTGAAACAGCCCCAGCGCCCGGCGGAAGTCACCGTGATGAAACAGCTCCATCGCGCGGCTGAGCCGGACCTCCGGTGGGACGACCGGCGCGGTGGTGCTCACGCCAACCCCGCGATGACAGCCGGCTATGCCGGTTGCCAGCGCTGCAAGCACGGCCACACCGATCGCTCGATACATCCTCATTCAGGTTCGGCCTTTCCCAATGCGTTGAGCTTTTCCTGCGCGCGCTGCGAAATCGTATCCCCCGGTGTGCCGCCGGCGAGCGCCTGGCGGTAGCTCTCCGTTGCGCCGGCAATGTCTCCTTGCGCCATGCGCACGTCGCCGAGTCCCAAGAACGCGCCGCGCACGACATCGGGCGACGCTCCGGGAGCCGTCGCGCGGCGGAACCACGCCTCGGCGTCGGTCGGGTGTCCCTGCTCGAGCGCGATCTGTCCCTGGACCAGCGCGCAGAGACCGAGGCCCTCGCGCGCCGACTCGACGACCGCGGCGGCGCGCTGACGCCGCACGACACCTTCAAAGACGCGGACCGCCGTGCTACAGTCGCGGGCGCGCACCAGCGTCATGCCGTACACGAACAGTAACGAGTCCGACCGGGCCGCGTCGACTGCCGACGCCGCTGCAACCGGCAACAACGCCTTCGCTTCCGCCGTGTCTCCGCGATCCACGGCATCGAGCGCCGCCAGGACGACGTAGCGGCCCAACGGCCGGCGCGGGGCGACCTCGCGGAGGCCGGTCAATGCACTCGCGAGTGCGGTGCGATCGTTGGCCCCCAGGGCCGCGCGCGCGACCCGATCCAGGCCGTCCGCCGCTTCATCCGCGCGCGAGCGGTCGCGCTTGGCGAGCCCGCGATACGCCTCCGCCGCGAGATCGTAATCTTCGGCGTGGAGCGCCGCGGCTCCCACCTTGGCGAGCAGGCTCGCGCTGCCGGGATTCGCCTTGCGACCCAGCTCGTATTCCGCCAGCGCGTCGGCATACGATCCGGCCGCGTAGGCGCGATCGCCGAGCTCTTCATGATTGGCGGCGGAACGGGTGCAGCTCAGCGACAGGAGCAGCAATATCGCGGCGACGCGCTTCACCTCTTTTTCTTCTTTCGCGGCGCCGGGGGAGGGGGAGAGGCTTCCGTCGGACCGGGCTCTGCGCCGTCCGCGGCGACAGCCGCGGGTCCGACATCGCTTCGCGTCAGCAGCGCGAGGTACGCTTCGACACGGGGGTCCTCAGGCCGGCGTGCGCGCAGCTCCTCCCATACCGACCGCGCCGCAAGCCCGTCGCCGGCCAGGTAGCTGGCGAGCCCGAGCATCGCGACCGCATCGAGGAACGACGGCCGCTCCCGCACGATGATCTGAAATTGCTCGTGCGCGTCGAGCGCGCGTCCCGCCTCGAGCAATAGCCGCCCCAGTTTGTACCGCAGATCATGGAACCCGGGACCGAGCGCGAGCGCGGCTTCGTACTGCGCGATGGCCTCGTTCAATCCGCCCGCCTCGTAATAGGCCTGGCCCAGCGCGGCGTGCTGGTTGGCGAGCTTCGCCGCCACATGCCCGTGAAAGCCCCCTCGCCGGTCCGTCGTCACCTGGCGCGCGCGACGCAGCACCGCGTTCGCTTCCTCCTCGCGGCCGAGTTCGTTCAGCACGAGCGCGCGATGGATCAGCGCTTCGATGTAATTAGGGTTGAGTGCCAGAGCCCGATCGAGCTGCTCGAGCGCTTTGTCCGACTGGCCCGCGAGCGAGTACGAGAGCCCGAGCAGATGGTGCGCGTCAGCGAACGCACGTCCAGTGGCAATCACCTCCTCCAGGAGGTGAATCGCGCCGTAATAGTCCTGGAGCTGAAATCGCTCGTTAGCCTGCTCGACGAGACGCTCGGGACTGACGTCCATGAACCTCCTCGTACCAATCGACGAACTTGCGAATGCCTTCCTCGATCCCCACGCGCGGCTTGAAGCCGAGCACGCGTCCCGCATGGGCCAGATCGGCATCCGTCAGCCGGACATCACCGGGCTGATCGGGGTAGCGCTCGATGCGCGCCTCCCGACCGAGCGTCTTGGCGATGAGCGCGATCAGGCGGTCAAGGCGAACGCGCTCCCCACCACCGAGATTGACCGTCTCGATGGTACCGGGCGCCGCCCGGCCCGTCCACTCCAGCGCGGCCAGAATGCCGTCCAAGCAGTCGGTAATATAGGTGTAGTCGCGCTCGCTCGACCCATCCCCGTGCATCCGCACCGGCCGGTCGCGCGCGATGAGGTCGGTGAACTTGTGGATCGCGAGGTCCGGCCGCTGCCGCGGCCCGTACACGGTGAAAAACCGCAGGCAGATGATCTTCACCGGATACAGATGGGCGAACGCATGCGCGATCAGCTCGCCCGCCCGCTTGCTCGCGGCGTACGGAGAGATCGGCGCGACGGCCGGCTCGGTCTCGGCGAATGGCGCAGGCGTGGCGTTGCCGTACACCGACGACGAGGACCCGAAGACGATGCGGTTCAGCCCGATGCGGCGTGCGGCATCGATCAGGCGCGCCGTCGCCGTCACGTTCGCTTCCATATACGACCCGGGATCCTCGAGCGACGGCCGGACGCCGGGCTTTGCCGCGAGGTGAATGATCGCCTCGATACCCTCCAGCGGCATCGGATCGCGCGCCACGTCGGCCTCGACGAAGCGAAAGCCCGGCAGCCGCTCGAGCGTCGAGAGATTGCGCTCCTTCACCTCGCGCGCGTAGAACGGATCGAAGTTGTCGACTCCGCTCACCTCGTGACCGCGGGCGATCAACGCTTCGCTGAGATGCGAGCCGATGAATCCGGCGGCGCCGGTGACCAGAAAGCGTTGCGTCATGTCGTCGCCGCGCGCTCGCGCGCCAGGACGCCGCGGAAGTACTCGATGGTGCGACGCAGCCCGTCCTCCAGGCCGATCTTCGGCTCCCAACCGAGCGTCTTCCGGGCGTACGTGATGTCTGGTTGGCGGACCTGCGGATCGTCGATCGGGAGCGGCCGCTCCACGACCGTGCTCTTGCTGCCGGTGAGCGCCAGCACGCAGTCGGCGAGTTGGCGCACGGTGAATTCGTCTGGATTGCCGACGTTGGTCGGTTCGGGCGTGCCGCGATCGAACAAACGATAGATCCCCTCGATCAAATCATCGACATAGCAGAACGACCGCGTCTGCGATCCGTCGCCATAGACCGTGAGCGGCTCGCCGCGCAACGCCTGCACGATGAAGTTCGACACGACGCGGCCGTCTTTCGGTCGCATCCGCGGGCCGTACGTGTTGAAGATCCGGACGATCCGGGTATCGAGTCCGTGAAAGCGATGGTACGCCATGGTCAGCGCCTCGGCGAAGCGCTTGGCCTCGTCGTAGACGCCGCGCGGGCCGACCGGGTTGACGTTGCCCCAATACGACTCGGGCTGCGGATGGACCAGGGGATCACCGTAGACCTCGGACGTGGAGGCGAGCAGAAAGCGCGCACGCTTCGCCATCGCGAGTCCCAGCGCCTTATGCGTGCCGAGCGCGCCGACTTTGAGCGTCTGGATCGGAAGCTCGAGATAGTCGACCGGGCTGGCTGGACTCGCGAAATGGAGCACACCGTCGAGCGGACCGTCGACTTCGATGTAGCGCGTGACGTCCTGCTGCGCGAAGCGGAAGCGCGGATGCGCAGCGAGATGGCCGAGATTGGCCGGATTGCCGGTGATGTGATTGTCCATCCCCAGCACGTCGTAGCCGAGTGCCAGGAATTTGTCGACGAGATGAGAACCGAGGAAACCTGCTGCGCCCGTTACGAGGACGCGCATCCGAGCCGGCGGCCGATGCTGTCGTAGGTGAACCCAAGCCGGCCCAGCTTGACAGGGTCGTAGAGGTTGCGCCCGTCAACGATCAACGGCCGGTTCAGGAGGCTTTTGATTTTCGCAAAATCGGGATTGCGGTACTCGAGCCATTCGGTCACGATCGCGAGCGCGTCGGCGCCGCCGAGGGCGTCGTAGGCGTGCTCGGCGTATTTGACGCGGCTGCCGAGGTGGCGCGCCGCCGATTTCATCGCGGCGGGATCGTGGA
Source organism: Gemmatimonadales bacterium (assembly GCA_035309945.1). Taxonomy (GTDB): domain Bacteria; phylum Gemmatimonadota; class Gemmatimonadetes; order Gemmatimonadales; family GWC2-71-9; genus 20CM-2-65-7. The sequence goes on from DATGEQ010000092.1 coordinate 7,385, forward strand.
CCTGCACCTTGGCGCCGGCGCAGAGGAGCGCTTCGACCAGCACCAGCGCCGGACTCTCGCGCACGTCGTCGGTCTCCGCCTTGAACGCGAGACCCCACACCGCGATCGTGCGCTGATTCAGATCGCCCACGTGCTGGCGCAGCTTCTCAAAGAGCACCTCCTTCTGCGCATCGTTCGCCGCTTCGACCGCATCGAGGATGCCGAGGGTAATCTGGTTTTCTCTGCCGGTGCGAATGAGCGCCTTGATGTCCTTGGGGAAGCAGGAGCCGCCGTAGCCGGGGCCTGGGAACAGAAAGCCCTGGCCGATGCGACGGTCGCTGCCGATGCCGCGCCGCACGTGCGTCACGTTGGCGCCGACCGCTTCGCATAGCCGGGCGATCTGGTTCATGAACGAGATGCGTGTCGCGAGCATCGCGTTCGCCGCGTACTTCGTCATTTCCGCGGATGGAATGTCCATCACGATGAGCGGATTGCCGGTGCGGACGAACGGCGCGTACAGCTCCTCGATCACCTTTGCCGCTTCATCGGAGTCGACGCCGACCACGACGCGATCGGGCTTCATGAAGTCTTCGACCGCGGCGCCCTCTTTCAGAAACTCCGGATTCGAGCAGACGTGGAACGGCTTCCGTGTCCGCTGCGCGATTTCGGCGCGCACCTTCTCCGCCGTGCCCACGGGCACCGTGCTCTTCGTGACGACGAGCTTGGGTCCGTTCATGTGGTCGCCGATCGTGCGGGCGACGTCGAGGACGTGCTGCAGATCGGCGGAGCCGTCTTCATCGGGCGGCGTGCCGACGGCGATGAAGATGACCTCCGACCGCTCCACGGCCTGAGCGACGTCCGTGGTGAACGTGAGCCGGCCGTCGCGCTGATTGCGGACGACCATCGGCTCGAGGCCCGGCTCGTAGATGGGGAGCTTGTTCTGCTTGAGGGAAGCGATCTTTCCCGCGTCGACGTCCGCGCAGATGACCTCATTGCCCGTTTCCGCGAGACACGCGCCTACGACGAGGCCGACGTACCCCGTGCCGACGACGGCGACCTTCACGCCCGAGGTCCTCCCGCCTTCCGCTCACGGGACAGGACGTGACGGGTGTCCACGGTGGCGCGGGCATGGCGCTTCACCATCTGATAATCGACCGCGTCGTGGTCGGTGACGATCATGACGCAGTCGGCACCTTGCAGCGTTTCCGCCGACAGCGGCACGGAGCTCAACGCGACGCCGTCCTCTTCCACGCTGGCGACGTGCGGATCGTGATACGAGACCTGCGCGCCGCGCTGGCGGAGCAGCCGGATGACGTCGAGCGCCGGACTCTCGCGAATGTCGTCGATGTTCTTCTTGTACGCCACACCGAGCAGCAGCACGCGGCTGCCGCGCACGGCTTTGCCCTGCTCGTTCAGCGCGTCCACCACCTTCGCGACCCAGAACTCGGGCATCTCGGCGTTCAGCTCGCCGGCGAGCTCGATGAACCGGGTCTTGTAGTTCAGCGTCCGCATCTTCCACGCGAGATAGTGCGGATCGAGCGGAATGCAGTGGCCGCCGACGCCGGGGCCCGGCGTGAATTTCATGAACCCAAACGGCTTCGTCGCCGCCGCCTCGATCACTTCCCACACGTCGACGCCGAGCTTGTCGCAGACGATGGCCATCTCGTTGACGAGCCCGATGTTCACGCTGCGGAACGTGTTCTCGAGAATCTTCACGAGCTCCGCCGCTTCCGGCGACGAGACCGGAATGAGCGTATCGATCGCGGGCTGATAGAGCGCCATCGCGACTTTGAGGCAATTCGGCGTCATCCCCCCCACGACCTTCGGCGTGTTCCGGGTGTTGAACCGTTCGTTGCCCGGATCGACGCGCTCGGGCGAGAACGCGAGGAAAAAGTCTTCGCCGACTTTCAAGCCCGTGGACTCGAGCGCCGGAAGCATCAGCTCGCGCGTCGTGCCGGGATACGTCGTGGATTCCAACACGACGAGCTGGCCTTTCCGAAGCGCGCGCTTGACCGACTCGGTCGCCGCGAGCACGTAGCTCACATCCGGATCTTTCGTCTTGGACAACGGCGTCGGCACGCTGATCGAAATGACGTCGGGCTCTTTCAACCGGCTGAGATCAGCCGTCGCCGAAAACTTCTTGGCCTTCACGGCATCGGCGACGGTGGCGGCGGCGACGTCCTGGATGTGCGAGTGGCCGGCGTTCAGCGAATCGACGACCCGCGAGTTCACGTCCACGCCGAGGACGCGATAGCCGGCGCGGACCAGCTCCATGGCGAGCGGGAGACCGACGTACCCGAGGCCCACCACGCCGAACACGGCCGTGCGGTCTTTCGCCTTGGCGAGCAGAGTGTCAACGGTCGTGGGTGCTGTAACAGTCGCTGTCATGGTGTCTCCGGAGCGCCGCCCCGCGCCAGGGAGCGCGAAGCGGCCTCTAGCACGCGGACGACGCGCACGCCGTCCTCCGCGCTCGCGCGCGGTGTTTCACGTCCCTGCGCGGCGCGAACGAAATGCGCCAGCTCCGCCGCCAACGGCTCGACGGTGGGGACGCGAGGAATGAAGATGTCGCCCTCACGGATCGCGAGGCTCTCGCCGAACGATCCGTACTCGGGCGGGCGGTCCACGCCTTTATCGTAGATCCGCAGCTTCTCGCGGGGCTCCATGTCGTCGAAGACCACCATTTTTTTGGCGCCCACCACCGTGAGCTTCCGTTCTTTATGCGGGTCGAGCCACGACATCTGGACGTGCGCCAGCACCCCGCTCGCGAACTCCATAGTCAAGAACACGACATCCTCGATCGCGGGCTGCAGATAACTCTTGCCTTGCGCGGCAACTCGTACGGGCTGCTCACCAAGCAAGTAAAGTGCCACTGACACGTCATGCGGTCCAAAGCTCCACAGCGCGTTTTCGTCCTTCCGAACCTGGCCCAGGTTTACACGCAGCCCATAGAGATAGAACACCTTGCCCAGCTCGCCTTTCTGCACCATCTCCCGCAGGCGTTCCACAGCGGGATGATAGACGAGGAGGTGGCCGGCCAGCACCGGCACGCCCCGCTGCACACTCAGTGTGGCTACGGCCTCGGCGTCCCGGACGCTGAGCGCAAAGGGCTTCTCGACCAGCACCGGCTTGCCGGCCTCGACTGCCTGGCGCGCCACCGCCGCATGTGTGGCCGCGGGGGACGCCACGATCACGGCCTCCACCGCTCCGAGCAGCGCGCCCAGATCGGCGGTGACCAAAGTGCCCGGGTACTGCCGAACCACCCGTTCGCGAATCTTGGCATCAGTGTCGCAAACCGCTGTCAATTCGCCTTCGGCCAGACCGGCCACCGTGCGGACGTGGTTGCGCCCCCAGGCGCCGGCTCCGACAACGCCGATTTTGAGCCGCTTCACCGATAGAATCCGCGGATCGCTTCGATCACGCGGTCGAGCTGCGACCGAGTCAGCTCCGGATAAATGGGCAGCGAGATCGCTTCCCGCGCGGCGCCCTCCGCCTGCGGCAAGCTTCCCTCTCCGTAACCGAGGTGCGCAAAACAGGGCTGGCGGTGCAGCGGCACGGGATAATAGACCGCGTGCCCGATCCCTTCCTTCTTCAGATGGGCCTGGAGCGCGTCGCGCCGCTCGGCGCGCAGCGTGTACTGATGAAAGATGTGCTCGTTCGCAGGATCGATGGCGGGCGGCTTGACCTGCGCAACGTCCGCGAGGGCCTTCGAGTAATACGCCGCATGCTCACGGCGTTTGGCCGACCAGCTCGCGAGATGCGGCAGTTTGGCGAGCAGAATCGCGGCCTGCAGCGAATCGAGCCGCGAGTTCGTGCCCACTTCGTCGTGGTGATACTGCTTCGCGCCACCGTGCAACCTGAGTTTCTTGAGCCGCTCCGCGGCCGCATCGTCCGACGTGACCATCATCCCGCCGTCACCCCAGGCGCCGAGGTTCTTGCTCGGGAAGAAGGAGTAGCCCGTTACCCAGCCGAGCTCTCCCGCCATCCGCCACTCGCCGTCGATCTTCCGCCGCGCGCCGATCGCCTGCGCCGCATCCTCGATGACCTTGAGTCCGCGCGTTCGGGCGATCGCCATCAGCTCGAGCATGTCGGCCATTTGGCCGTACAGATGCACGGGCATGATCGCCCGCGTCCGCGGCGTGATCGCGCGCTGCACCGCGGCCGGATCGATGTTGAATGTGTCGGGCATGATGTCGACGAAGACCGGCGTGCCGCCGGCGTTGTGAATCGTTCCCGCGGTCGCGAAGAACGTGAACGGTGTGGTGATGACTTCGTCACCGGGCTGGAGATTCAGCGCTGTGAGCGGCAGGAGCAGCGCGTCGGTCCCGCTGGCGCAGCCGATGCCGTGCTTCGCATGCGAGAGGCGGGCGATCTCCGTCTCGAGCTGCGGCACCGACGGACCCATGATGAACTGCTGGGTCTCGATGACCTTCATCATGGCGGGCAGCACTTCGTCCTTGATCGCGCTGTACTGCGCGACCAGGTCGAGCATGGGGATGTTCATGAGGGGGAGGCGCCGACGCGCGCGGGCGTCGTCTGGCGCAGCGCGCCGCCCGATTCGGAGTAGCTCGCGCCGCAGCGCGGACAGGTGGCACGGCCGCCGCTCAGGTGGATGCGCTCGCCACACTGGCACATCCATCCGACGCGGCGCGCCGGTACGCCGACCATCAGCCCATACGCCGGAACGTCGGACGTGACGACGGCACCGGCGCCGATGAACGCGTATTCGCCGAGGGTGATGCCGCACACGATGGTCGCGTTCGCGCCAATCGTGCTTCCCCGTCTGACGATCGTCGGCCGGTACTCGTCCTTGCGCGACACGTGACTGCGCGGATTCGTGACGTTGGTGAACACGCACGATGGTCCGCAGAACACGTCGTCCTCCAGCTCGACCCCTTCGTAAATCGAGACGTTATTTTGAATCTTCACGTTGTTGCCGATTTTCGTGCCGGGCATCACGACCACGTTCTGACCGAGGTTGCAGCGTTCACCGATCACGGCCCCCGGCATCACATGGCAGAAATGCCAGATCTTGGTGCCGTTCCCGATGACCGCCCCGTCGTCGACATAACTGGACTCGTGCGCGAAATACCCTACCCGATGATCTTGCACTCGAGCTCCAGGGTGACGCCGGTCTTCTTGGCGACCGTCTTGCGTATGTGATCGATCACCTTGAGCACGTCGCTCGCGGTGGCCGTGCCCTTGTTGATGATGTAGTTGGCGTGCATCGTGGAAACCTGCGCGCCGCCGATCTGGAATCCCTTCAAGCCGCACTCGTCGATCAACATGCCGGCCGACTTGGTGATCCCGCTCGGATTGGTGAACGTCGAGCCGCAGCACGGCTGATCGAACGGCGTGCCCGCCTTCCGCCACCGGAACAACTTGGCCTGCAGCTCCTTGAGTTTGGCGGGCGACTCTTCACCGAGGCCGAGCTTCGCCTCGAGCACGATGCCTTCGATGTTGCTCGAGCGGTACTTGTAGGAGATCTGCTTCCGGGACAGCTGCTTCACTTTGCCGCGCGAATCCATGACCGTCACTTCCGTAACGATCTCCGCGAATTCGGCGCCGTGGCAGCCGGCGTTCATGTAAATGCCGCCGCCGACGGTCCCGGGGATGCCCACGAACCGCTCCACACCCACGAACCCCGCCTCCGCGGTCCGCCGCGCGAGGATGGGCGTGGGCATGCCGGCACCGACGATGGCCGTCGCGCCTTTCATCTCAAAGCGATCCATGCCCTTCCCCATCCGGATTACGATCCCGGGGAATCCGGTGTCTTTGACCAACACATTCGAGCCGAGGCCGAGCACCAGCCAGGGAAGACCGCGCTCCTGCGCCAGCTCGAGCGCGCGCACGACGTCGTCGCTGTCGGCCGGCAGCACGAGGTAGCGCGCCGGTCCGCCGATCCGCCACGTCGTGTAGCGGGCGAGCGGCTCGTTTTCGAGCAGCTTGCCGCGGAACTTGATTCTTGCGGGCGCGGGTGGCGCGGCCGCGGGCGGGGCCTTGGCCTTTGCGGGTTTGGCGGCGGCCTTTGCTACGCGCTTGTCGCTGCCACTTTCCCGCGTCCCCCCTCTTCCCGTCCGCCGACGGTCGGCGACTTTACGCCGTTCGCTCTTTCGTGCCATTCCTGTAGGCTCCTGACGCTCCCGGTACGGCTGCGGAGCGCAATGATTGCATCGCACGCGGCACTGGCCGCCGACATCGTCGTCGTGTACGGCACCCGGTGCACCAGCGCGGCGCGCCGGATCTCGTAGTCATCCACCTGCGTGAACTTCCCGAGCGGCGTGTTGATGAGCAGCTGTACGTCGCCCGACACGATCAGATCGATCGCGTTCGGCCGCCCCTCGTGCACCTTGAGCACCCGCTCCGCCGGTACGCCGCGGCCCCGCAGGTACCGCTCCGTTCCCTCGGTCGCCAGGATCCGGAATCCGAGCTCGTGAAAGCGGCGCGCGATGGGCAGTACCGTCGGCTTGTCGTGGTCGTTCACCGTGACGAAGATCGTGCCCTGGAGGGGCAAGCTACCATCCGCTGCGATCTGCGCCTTGGCAAACGCCATCCCGAAACTGTCCGCCAGCCCCATCGCCTCGCCGGTGGACCGCATCTCGGGCCCCAACACGGTATCCACGCCGGGCAGCTTCGTGAAGGGGAAAACCGCCTCCTTGACCGCTACCCCGGCGACGGGAAGCTCATCGGGAAGGCCCAAATCGTCCAGTGTCCTCCCGACGATGACGGCGGCTGCAAGCTTTGCCAGGGGCACTCCGGTCGCTTTGCTCACGAACGGCACGGTCCGCGACGCCCGCGGATTGACCTCCAGCACGTACACCACGCCGTCTTTGATCGCGTACTGCACGTTGATCAGCCCGACCACGTTCAGCGCCTTGGCGAACGCCTGCGTGTGCCGGCGCATCTCCTCCACCACGCGGTCGCCGATCAGATAGGGCGGGAGCACGCACGCGGAGTCGCCGGAGTGCACGCCCGCGTCCTCGATGTGCTGCATCACGCCGCCGATCACGCAGCGCTTGCCGTCCGCGATCGCATCGACGTCCGCTTCGAAGGCGTCCTCGAGAAAGCGGTCGATCAGGACCGGATGCTCCGGCGCCACGCGCGCCGCTTTGACGAAGTAGTCGCGCAACGATCCGTCGTCGTACACGATCTCCATCGCCCGCCCGCCGAGCACGTAGGACGGGCGCACCAGCACCGGATACCCGATGCGCTGCGCGACGCCGACCGCTTCTTCAACCGAGCGCGCGATCCCGTTCGGCGGCTGCCTCACGCCGAGCTGGTCGGCGAGCGCTTCGAAGCGCTCGCGATCTTCGGCGATGTCGATCGAATCGGGCGACGTTCCGAGGATCGGCACACCCGCCGCCTCGAGCGGCTTGGTCAACTGCAGCGGTGTCTGCCCGCCCAACTGGACGACGACCCCCTTGGGCCGCTCCCAGTGAACGATCTCGAGCACGTCCTCAAAGGTGAGCGGCTCGAAGTACAGCTTGTCGGAGATGTCGAAGTCGGTGGAGACGGTCTCCGGATTCGAGTTGATCATGATCGTCTTGAACCCCAGCTCGCGAAACGCGAGACCGGTGCGGACGCAGCAGTAGTCGAACTCGACGCCCTGGCCGATGCGATTCGGACCGCTGCCGAGGATCACGATGCCGCGCTCGCCGAACGGCTCGGACTCGTTTTCCTCGTCATAGGACGAGTAGAGGTATGGCGTCGACGATGGAAACTCACCCGCGCAGGTGTCGACCGTCTTGTAGGCGGGATGGATGTCCAGCTTCCAGCGCTGCTCCCGAATCGCCGCTTCGGTCGTCGCGCGCAACGTAGCGAGCTGGCGGTCGGAGAATCCGAGCCGCTTCATCCGTTTGAGCTCCGCCCTGCCGGGCGATGTGAGCCCGCCGAACCACTGCTCCGCCGCGACCAGCTCCTGGAGCTGATACAGAAACCACGGATCGATGCCGGATGCCTGGTGGATCTCTTCCGCCGACATGCCCGCAATCAGCGCGTGTTTGATCTGGAAGATTCGCTCCGGCGTCGGCGTGCGCAGCGCCACGCGCAGATCCTCGAGCGAGGCGCTGGTGAGCCGGTCGTCGGCGAGCGTCGCGCCCAGCACCCACCCCGGCCGCCCGATCTCGAGCGCGCGCAGCCCCTTCTGGAACGCCTCCTTGAACGTGCGACCGATCGCCATCGCTTCGCCTACCGATTTCATCTGCGTCGTGAGCCGGAAGTCCGCGCGCGGGAATTTCTCGAACGCGAAGCGCGGCACCTTGACCACCACATAGTCGAGCACCGGCTCGAACGACGCCGGCGTCGTGCGCGTGATGTCGTTCGGCAATTCGTCCAGCGTGTACCCGACGGCGAGCTTGGTGCCGATCCGGGCAATCGGGAAGCCGGTCGCCTTCGACGCGAGCGCCGAGGATCGCGAGACGCGCGGGTTCATCTCGATCACCAGCATTTCGCCGTCGGCGGGATTCACGGCAAACTGGATGTTGCAGCCACCCGCCTCGACGCCGATCTCGCGGATGATCGCGATCGCCGCGTCGCGCATGCGCTGGTACTCGCGATCGGTGAGCGTCATGGCCGGCGCGACGGTGATCGAGTCGCCGGTATGCACACCCATCGGGTCGAGGTTTTCGATCGAGCAGACGATGACGACATTGTCGCGCCCGTCGCGCATCACCTCGAGCTCGAATTCTTTCCAGCCGAGCACGCTGCGCTCGATCAACGTCGAGTGCACCGGCGACAGCTCGAGCGCCCGTTCCACCATCTCCTCGAGCTCGGCGCGATTGAAGGCGACGCCGCCGCCCGTCCCGCCCAGCGTGAACGACGGGCGGATGATCGCGGGGTAGCCGAGGTCCTGCACGACGTCGAGCGCGGCGGCGACCTCCGTGACCGTGCGACCCGCCGGCGTCGCCAATCCGATGCGCTGCATCGCCGCGCTGAACTCGGCGCGGTCTTCGGCCATCCGGATCGCCCGCGCGTTGGCGCCGATCAGCTCGACGCCGTACTTCTGCAGCGTACCGTCGTTCGCCAGCGCCATGGCGACGTTGAGCGCGGTCTGGCCGCCCATCGTGGGCAGCAGGGCGTCCGGCCGTTCCCGCTCGATCACCTTGCGCACCCATTCCGGCGTGACGGGCTCGATGTACGTGCGATCGGCGAGCTCGGGGTCCGTCATGATCGTCGCGGGATTCGAGTTCACCAGGATGACGGTGTAGCCCTCTTCCTTGAGCGCCTTCACCGCCTGGGTGCCGGAGTAGTCGAACTCCGCCGCCTGGCCGATGACGATCGGGCCGGAGCCGAGGAGCAGGATGCGGGCGAGATCAGTTCTTTTGGGCATCGAGGACGTCTCGCAGGATATCGTCGAGCGTGCGGCGCGGCGTCCACCCTGTCGCCGCCCGCAGTTTGGCCGAATCACCGACCAGGTATGGGCGCGCTTCGCGTCGCACCTGGCTGGCGTCCACTTCGCGCTTCGGGTTGATGCCGAGCAGCTCTTCCAGTCGCGTGTGAATCTGGTCCAGAGTTACCCCGCGGCCAGAGGCGATGTTGTACACCTCGCCGGGCGTTCCGCGCTCGAGCAGCAGTGCGTAGGCGTCGGCCACGTCCTCCACATGCAGGAAGTCACGCACCGCCGTCAAGTCGCCCACCGGCACGGCGGCCCAGCCGTTGCGCTTCACTTCGCGGAGCAGCCGGCAGCGCGCCGGAATCCAGAAGCTCTCGTCCTGGCCCGCCCCCGAATGCGGGAATGGACGCGCGACGATGACGTTTACGCCGCCGAGCGCCGCCGCTTCGCGTGTGGCAAGCTCGGCGCCCAGTTTGCTGGAAGCATAGGCGGTCGACGGCTGGACGGGGTCCTCTTCCTTAATAGGACGCTGCTGCCACGCGTACACGTCGGCGGTCGACGCCAGCAGGAACAGTGGTCGCCTGCTCCACCGCTTTGCCTGCTGGGCCAATGCGGACGCGAGCTTCGCGGTTCCTTCGGCGTTGATCGTCCAGGCCAGCGCCGGAGCGTGGTCCGCGGCGCGACTCAGCGCCACGGCGGCCAGATGAATGACCGCGTCGACCGGCGCGGCGAAGCAGCCGCGCACCGAGAGATCATTCCCGACGTCGAGCGGCACGCACGTCACATTGGGTTCCGCCGGACACCCCGAGGCACCGGGACCCATGGCCGCAACGACGCTGTTGCCGTCGGCCAGAAGGCGCTTCACCACGCTGCGACCGACAAAGCCGTTCGCGCCGGTCACCAATACCTTCACGCCAGGCGCTCCAGGTCGGCGTCCACCATCATGTGCACGAGCGCTTCGAAGCTCACGTGTGGCGCCCAGCCGAGATCCTTGCGCACGCGTGTCGCGTCCGCGAGGAGAGTGTCGACCTCCGCGGGGCGCACGAATTTCGGGTCGACCTTGACGTACTTCTTCCAGTCGAGGCCCACATGCCCGAACGCCGCGGCGCACAGATCGCGCACGGTGTGCATCTTCCCGGTGCCGACGACGTAATCGTGGGGCGCGGGCTGCTGCAGCATGCGCCACATCGCGTCGACATAATCGCCCGCGAATCCCCAGTCGCGTCCCGAATCCAGGTTGCCGAGGCGCAGCTCGCTCGTCTTGCCGAGCTTGATCCTGGCCACGGCGTCGGTGACCTTGCGGGTGACGAACTCGAGACCGCGGCGCGGCGACTCGTGATTGAACAGGATTCCGCTCACGGCGTACATCCCGTAGGACTCGCGGTAATTCACCGTAATCCAATGCCCGTAGACCTTGGCGACTCCGTAAGGCGAGCGCGGATAGAAGGGCGTGGTCTCGCGCTGCGGGGTCTCGACCGCCTTGCCGAACATCTCCGATGAGCTCGCCTGATAGAATCGCGCTTGGGGATGCGCCAGGCGGATCGCCTCGAGCAATCTCGTGACGCCGAGAGCCGTGAACTCGCCCGTGAGGACCGGTTGGTTCCACGAGGTCGGGACGAAGCTCTGCGCCGCGAGGTTGTAGACCTCGTCGGGCTTCGCATCGCGGATCACCATTGTGAGCGAGTGCTGGTCGAGGAGATCCGCCGCCACGATGCGGACGCGGTCGAGCAGGTGGCCGATGCGCTCGTAGGAATCGTGCGAGGTCCGCCGCACGACGCCGATCACCTCGTATCCTTTCTCCAGCAGCAGCTCGGCCAGGTACGAGCCGTCCTGGCCGGTGACGCCCGTGATCACCGCCGTCTTGCGGGGTTGCCCGGCCTTCGCGGCGGGTTTAGGTTTCGGCCTCAATTTTTTGTCGGACGGCATATGGCTCGAGTGTGTGAAGTCTGTGGCAAAGGCCCCGTGGCGGGACACAATGTCAGCCACGCGAACAATAAGACGCCCCGGCGCTGGTACCCCAACCTACAGCGCGTTCGCGTCGTCGTGAACGGCGCCGTGCGCCGCATCCGCGTCTGCACGCAGTGCATCAAGTCGAACCGCGTGGCGAAGGCTTCGTAAAAAAGGGGACCCACCGGGTCCCCTTTGTTTTGCTCGTCGCTCCCGCCGCACCTTTACTCACTCAATAGTTCGATCCGGGCAACGTCGGCACCATCACCGACGCGATGGCCCAGTTTGACGATTCGGGTATAGCCACCGGGCCGCGCGGCAAACCGCTTGCCGATTTCGGCGAAGAGCTTGGTGGTGACCGCTTTGTCCTTGAGCCGCCGCTCGACCAGCCGGCGCGCGTGGAGATCGCCACGGCGCGCCAGTGTGATCAGCCGCTCGGCGAACGGACGCAGCTCTTTCGCCTTGGCTTCGGTGGTCTGGATGCCGCCATGCTGGAAGAGGCTGGTCGCCATGTTGTTCAGCGTCGCCTTCTTGTGGCTGGCCGTGCGCGAGAGCTGCCGGCCCTTGGCGCGGTGACGCATTACTCTTCCTCGGCCCCGGTGAGCTGCGCTTGCGGCGCGAGACCGGGATCGACCACCCGGATCTCGCCACCGGGCGTCTCTTCGATCTGCATGCCGAAGTTCAGCCCTTCGCGACGGAGCAGCTCCGCGATTTCGCCCAGCGCCTTCTCGCCGACGTTCTTCACCTTCAGCAGATCGTCTTCCTTGTAGCGGACGAGATCGCCCAGCGTGCGAATGTTGGAGTTCTTCAGCGAATTCACAGACCGCACCGACAACCCGGCATCATCGATCGCGCGGCCCAGCACGTCCCGCAGGCGGTTGCTTTCCGAGCCACCGTTGCCCACGCCGCCGGGCCCGCCTTCACCGGCGACGATCGGCACTTTGCCGAAGTCGACGAAGAAGCGGAAGTGCTCCTGCGCGAGCGCGGCGGCATACGCCACGGCGTCCTCGGGCGAGATCGTTCCGTTGGTTTCGACGGTCAACGTCAGCCGGTCGTAGTCGGTGCGCTGGCCGACGCGCGTTTCCGCCACGGTGAAGTTGGCACGGCGGACGGGATTGTAGATCGAGTCCACGCGCACGACATCCACGGCCAGCGTCCGGTCGACCGGATGCTGTTCGGCTTCGACGTAACCGCGACCCTTGTTCACGTACAGCTCGCCCGTGATGTCACGGTCGTCCTGAACGGTGAACAGCAGCTGGTCCGGGTTGACGATCGTGACCGCGCCATGCTGCTCGAGATCGCGCGCGTATACGGGCCCCGCCTTCTCCACCTTGAAGCGGAGCACGGCCTCGTCGACTTCGGGCGCGAGCACCAGCGTGAGTTGCTTCAGGCGCTGGATGATCTGGTGAACGTCTTCCACGACGCCGGAAATGGTCTGGTGCTCGTGGACGACGCCGTCGATCCGGAATGCCCAGACCGCGGCGCCGCGCAGCGACGACAGCAGCAACCGGCGCAGCGAATTGCCCAACGTATAGCCATAGCCCCGCTCCAGCGGCTGGAGGCGGAACTCGGCGGAATTCGGGTTGTCCTCGCGCTTGGTCATCTCGACCAGATGCGGCCGGACCAACCCCGTCAAATCGAGAGTTGTGATCACTTGGAATAGAGCTCGACGATTAACTGTTCTTGCGCGGCGATCGGAATGGCGTCACGGGTTGGCCGCTCCGTCATCCGTCCCAGCGCCTTGTCGGTATCCACCTGAATCCACGAAACGGGCTGGCCGCGCGTGAACTGCTCCATCGCGACCTTGATCTGCACGAGCTCCTTGCTCGCATCCACAACCTTCACTTCGTCACCTGGACGCACGACGTAGGACGGAATGTCCACGATGCGGCCGTTGACCTGAATGTGCCGGTGCCGCACGAGCTGACGCGCCTGTTTGCGCGACGTCGCGAACCCCATCCGGAACACGAGGTTGTCCAGCCGGCTTTCCAACGCCACGAGCAACGCTTCACCCGTTACGCCCGGCTCCTTCAACGCGCGCTCGAAGATGTTGCGGAACTGCCGCTCCGAGAGCCCGTAGATCCGCTTCACCTTCTGCTTTTCACGCAGCTGCTTGGCGTACTCGGATGCTTTGCGACGCCGGCCGGTCGACTGGCCGTGCTGACCCGGCGCGTAGGCGCGCCGCTCGACCGCGCATTTTTCGGTCAGGCAACGCGTGCCTTTGAGAAACAGCTTGGTGCCCTCGCGCCGGCACAGCTTGCACACTGGACCCGTGTAGCGCGCCATGCGTCAGACCCGCCGTTTCTTGGGCGGGCGGCACCCATTGTGAGGAATCGGCGTCACGTCGCGGATCGACCGGATCTGCAGACCCGCGCTCGCAAGCGCCTGAATGGCCGACTCACGGCCCGAGCCGGGACCCTGCACGCGCACGTGCACGCGCTTCACGCCGAGGTTCAACGCCTCGCGCGCCGCCTGCTCGGCCGCGACGGTCGCGGCGAAGGGCGTCGACTTCTTGGAGCCTTTGAACCCGGCCTTGCCGGACGAGCCCCAGGTGATCGCATTGCCCTGCAGATCGGTGATCGTGATGAGCGTGTTGTTGAACGTCGCCGTGATGTGCGCGACACCCTCGGCTTCGACGACCTTCTTTGTCCGCTTGGCCGCGCCGGCGGCGCGGACCGGTGTCGGTTTCGCGTCGGGTTTGGCCGCTTCCGGCTTTGCTTCCGCTTTTGGTTCGGGTTTGGCGTCTGCCATGTGCCTCTACTTTTTCAGGACGGGCTTCTTCTTGCCCGCGATCGCGCGCCGCGGTCCTTTCTTGGTGCGCGCATTGGTGTGCGTGCGCTGGCCGCGCACCGGCAGATTCTTGCGATGGCGCCCGCCGCGGTACGTCCCGATGTCCATCAACCGTTTGATGTTCATCGCGACTTCGGTCCGCAGCGCGCCCTCGACCTTGTAGTCCCGCTCGATCACCTGCCGCAGCCTGGCCACCTCGGCGTCACGCAAATCGCGCACGCGCGCGTCCGGGCTGATACCCGTCTCCGCGAGAATGCGGATGGAGTTCGAGGGACCGATGCCGTAGATGTACGGCAATGCGTATTGGATCTTTTTGTCGCGCGGCAAATCTACGCCTGCAATACGAGCCATAGCTAACCCTGCCGCTGTTTGTGCTTGGGGTTACGCTTGCAGATCACGCGAATAACGCCCCGGCGCGTCACGACTTTGCAGTGCTCGCAGATGGGGCGCACGCTCGAACGTACCTTCAACAGGCTGCTCCGAAAAAGTGAAAATTTTCTGGCTGAGTCTTGAACTATAGACGGGGTCCGGACTTCACGCAAGGGGCGGCACCACAATCAATTACGGAGCACTCCGCAGTTCCACGAGTCGCCATTCGCGGTCCAGCAAGCGATAGCCGAGGAACAGCGTTTCGCGCCGCAATTCCGAGGTCCCCGCCACGACATACCGGCGCGTCAGCTCGACGAACCCGTTGCCCGGCTCGACCTCCCGAATGGCCGTGACATCCAGACCGCGCTCCTCGGTGGGACGGAAATAGCGGCTGAGCAGCTCGATCGCCTGCGACCGCCCAAGCGGCGAGGATGGATCGGCACCCGGGATTTGGAGAACGAGACTCGAGCTTTGCCCCACTAAAGCAGCGGCGTTGTGCGCGGACCACGCCTGCTTGGCTTGTGCCGCGGCGTCCGGCAGCGTCCGCTGCGCTGGCAGTGACGACGCCGGCAGCAACAGGACCAGGACGGGCAGCAGCCGGGAGGGAGTGTTCAATCGAGGGCTTCCACGAGCCGCTGATAGGCGCCCAGCGGGTCTCGCGCCGCAGTGATCGGTCGCCCCACGACCAGGTGGGTTGCGCCCCGCCGGACCGCTTCCGCGGGTTCGATCGTGCGGACTTGATCGCCGGCCGCTTCGCCCGGGGCACGGACGCCCGGCACGATGATCCAGGGATCCACGCCGAGCGCTTCGCGAATAATCCCGACCTCACGGCCGGAGGTCACAACGCCCCGCAGGCCGCAAGCGACCGCCGTCCGCGCCAATCGCTCGGCTTCGAATCCGATGTCCGGCACGCCTCGCCCGAGTATGCTCTCGAGCTCGGCGGCGTCGTGTGACGTGAGGACGGTGACGCCGACGACGGCCAACTCCGGGCCGGCCGCCGCGGCGGCGGCGGTCAACATGTTTCGTCCGCCGAGGCAGTGGACGGTGGTCATCGAGACACCGAGCTCACGGGCCGCGGTCACCGCGCTCGCGACGATGTTGGGAATGTCGTGCCACTTTAGATCGAGAAACACGCGGATGCCGCGCTGAATGAATTCCTTGACGAGCGGCGGTCCTTCGCGGTTATAGAGCACCGGCCCGACTTTCACCCAGCGGAGGCTCGGCAGGAGGCGAGCCATTCGCAGCGCCTCGCTGCCGCTCGCTACGTCGAACGCGACGATCAGCTCAGCCACCCGCTCGCTCCAGTTCCTTGACGATGCGAAGCGGCGCCCGCGGGTCGGCGAGCGCGGCGGTGCCGACGGCGACCAGCGACGCGCCCGCGGCCAGGTATTCGCGCGCGTCGGCGGCCGTTCGCACGCCGCCGACCCCGATGACCGGCATCCCGACCTTCTCGCGCACGCGCCGCGTCGCGAGCACGCCGATGGGCAGGAGCGCCGGTCCGCTCAACCCGCCGCTGCCATTACCGAGACGGTTATCCAGCAATCCGGGCATGGTGTTGACAAGCGTCACCGCTTCCGCGCCGTGATCGCGCGCCACCTGAGCCATCGCCGGGATGTCGGGGAGCACGGGAGACAATTTAACCGTCAACGGTTTCGTCGATGCGTGGCGGCAGGCCTTGACCAGATCCGCAAGGCCGTGCGGGTCCGCTCCGAACTCCAACCCTCCAGCACTCGTGTTTGGACAGGAGGCGTTGATCTCGAACGCAGTAATCACGGCGAGGGGCGTGAGCCGCTCGATCACCTGCACGTAGTCACCCATCGTGGCGCCGGCCACGTTCACGATGACGCGCGCGCGCTGCAGTCGTTGCGCGAGCCACGGCAGCTCGTGTGCGGCGACACGTTCCACCCCTGGGTTCGCCAAACCGATGGCGTTCAGCATGCCACCACGAAACTCGGCGACGCGCAACGCTGCGTAGCCGCGCCGCGGCTCGGGGGTCACGGCCTTCGTGACGATCCCGCCGAGCAGGTCGAGGTCGATGACGTGATCGAGCTCCCGCCCGAATCCGGCGGTACCGGCGGCAAGAAGGATGGGATTTTGGAACGTCGTGCCGAACAGCTCGATCGCGCTCAAGGCTGGCGAGGGCCCCGCGGCCCCGGCGACGGCGAGTCGAAGCGCGGGGTGGCTGTGACAGCCGGGCCGCGCGGCGTTGCGACGCCCAGCGCGCGCGCCAGCGAATCCTCCGCGGCGGCATAGGCGACACTCGGCTCACCATGGAACGCCTGCGTGTACGGCGAGGCCGGATACCGCTCATCCAATACCGTGACGATCGAGTCATGCAGCTCGGGTCGCAACACGAGGGCGGCGATCAACGCTTTCGGCGCGTAAAGGGATGCCGTGTCAGCGCGGGCGACGGCGAGCAACATCTCGCTCGCGAGCGCGGGCGCCCGCAGCGAATCGCGCGCGACTTCGGCAGCGTGAAAGCGCGCGCCTGCGGTTTCCGTCGCGCCCATGACCTGGTTCAGCAACTCCAGCACGTGGGTGGCCTCGTCGGTTCCATGCTCGACACGCACCAGGCGCGTCAGCTCGGCGACGACGGGCGTGAGGTCGGCAAGCGCGACAGCTCGAACAATACGGAGTCGCTGCTCCGCCACGAGTCCTCTGCCCCGGGCAGTTGGCTCGTGCGAGCGACCGAAGTGATCGAGCGCGGCATCCCAGTCGAGTCGCAGCGCCGCTGACGCGCCGGCGAGGTACTCCGCCCGCGACCGCCGATCCGCATTCTGAGATGCCAGCGGCAAGCGCAGTGCTGCATCGGCATCGTCCGCGCGACCGGCCGCAACCGCGCATTCGGCCGCGGCGAGCGCCACGCGCTCGCGGGCAGCGGCGCCGGTCGCACGCTCCGTCGCTCCGGCGATGGGCGCCGCGGCATCCTGGCATGCGCCGGCGCGAGCCAATGATTCGGCCTGGAGAACGAGCGCGGCGTCGGCCGCGCGGCTGCGCGGACGCCGCAGCAACACGACACGCGCTCGATTAGCCGCCAGCGTCCACTCGGCCCGCGCCTCGGACGGCTGGCCTTGCCGCTCGAGCCGCCGCGCCTCGGCCGCGTGATGCTCGGCGCTCCACATCACGTTGTACGAGGCGCAACCCGCCGCGGCGATTCCGAGTGTGATCACCGGCAGGAAGCGGAGCGACATCATCGCGCCAGCCCACCTCCGCCGCCGGCCAGTTTCCGCTCGAACTCCAGGAGGTAGGCCACGATTCCATCGGCGATCGCGGATGCGATCTTGTGCTGTCCCATCGCGGAGGTGAGAAACGCGCCGTCGGTCCGGTTGGTAGCAAAACCGGTCTCGACGAGAATGGCGGGCCGCCGCGCGGCGGCCAGCACCATGAACGGTCCCTGCTGCACGCCGCGATCTTCGCCGGGATGAATCGCGGAAACCTTGCCTTGCACGAGCTCCGCGAGCCGGGCCGATTCGCGCAAGTATTCGTTCAACTGCAGGTCGCGCAGAATGAACCCGAGCGGCCCATCCACCACCGGCGTGTTCTCGAACCGCAACGCGTCGTTTTCCATCTGCGCCACGCGCTTCTGATCTTCCGTCTTTGCGTCGGAGAGAAAATAGGTCTCGACCCCGTTGACCGCGGACTGGCGTCTGCCCGGCGGCATCGAGTTCACATGGATACTCACGAACAAATCGCAATCCGCGCGGCAATACGTCGGCCGG
Source organism: Gemmatimonadales bacterium (assembly GCA_035309945.1). Taxonomy (GTDB): domain Bacteria; phylum Gemmatimonadota; class Gemmatimonadetes; order Gemmatimonadales; family GWC2-71-9; genus 20CM-2-65-7. The sequence continues at coordinate 25,517 of DATGEQ010000092.1, forward strand.
CTGGCGAGATCGATGAGCGTGTCGGTCGAGCGCGTGAGCACGACGTTGAGACCGCGCCGCACGAGCTCCGCGCGCAGCAGCTTCCCGATGCCGAGCGTGATGTCTTTCTCGGTGACGCCGCGCGGGAACTGCATTCCCGGATTGCCAGGATCGATTCCACCGTGCCCCGGATCGACAACGATCGTGTGGGGCAGTCGCAGGCCGGTGATCGGGTTGGGCGTGCGAAACGCAGCGGTCGTGGCCGGTGATGATGCCGCTGCGGGCGGGGCTGGGGGCGCGGGCGGCATCGTCGGCGCTGCGCTGACCGCCACGCTGCTCGCGGCGGTGCGAGGCTGTTCGTCCAGACGCGCAAGCCAAGGATCCCAGCGAAACCGATTTGCGAGGAGGCGCGGGACATAACCGGTGAGCCAATGCAGCGGCAGAAAAAGCGTGTCTCGCGCAACGTACGGCGAACCCACGAGCGGATAGGTGGTGCTGTCGTAACGGAAGAACGGGGAGCCCACGTCAAATTCGAACACCCGCCCATCGAGCGTCACACGCGCCGCGGAACCGTCGAGCGACACGCTCAACCCGAGTGGTTGCGCGAGCAGCGGTGCCGCGACGGCTGCCGCGCCCATCTCGTTCGACACCGGGACGTTGGTCTGACCGCGCGGTGTCGCGATGAGGACCTGCTGCGGGATAAGGACCGCAATCAACCAGAACATCATTATGACCTTCTACCCTTCACAACGCGTGCCATCTCGCGCTCAGCGACCCGCCGCTTGAGGTCTTCGCGCTTGTCATGGGCTTTCTTGGCCTTGGCGAGCGCTATGGCGACCTTCGCCAGTCCGTCTTTGAAATAGAGCTCGAGCGGCACGACGGTGAGACCTTTCTGGGTCGTAGCGCCAAGCAGCTTTCGGATCTCACGTTTGTGAAGCAGCAGTTTGCGGGAACGAGCAGGGGGAGGATTGTTGTAGCTACCCGGTCCGTAGTGCGAAATCGTCATGCCTTCCAGCCAGACCTCGCCATTCCGGACGTGGGCGTAAGCCTCATTGAGACTCGCCTTGCGATCGCGCAGCGACTTGACCTCCGTTCCCGTAAGAACCAAGCCCGCCTCCCACGTCTCGAGGAGGTGGTAGTCGTGACGAGCGCGCGGATTGCGGGCGATGGAGACTTTTTCCACGGTGACGTCGGCAAGATACGCATTGACTTGGGGTTATACAACGTTCTAGATTGCCGTTCCTCAAAAAAACGTCGCCGAAGTGGTGGAACTGGTAGACGCGCTGGCTTCAGGAGCCAGTGGGCGCAAGCCCGTGGGGGTTCGAGTCCCCCCTTCGGCATCAGTAGCGCGGGACCTCGGTATCCACTTCCCGCGACCACGCATCGATCCCCCCGGCCAGGCTCCGCACATTCTGAAATCCGGCACCGACCAGGATCTCGCGCGCCCTGAGTGACCGCTGCCCGTGATGGCAGTGCGTCACGATTTCCGCATGTCCCGGCAGCTCACCAAGGCGGCGGGGGAGCTCGCGCAACGGAATCAGTCGCGCGCCGGTGATGTGGGCGATTTCTGCCTCGCGCGGCTCCCGCACGTCGAGCAGCAGCAGATTCGGCTTGTGAGCGCGCTCGTGTTGCAACTCACGCGCGGAGATTTCGACCCCGGCTCCCCAATCCCGGCTCCCGACTCCACAAAAGGCTTCGTAATCGATCAACTTCGTGACTGTTGGATGCTCCCCGCACACCGGGCATGCGGGATCCTTTTCCAGCGCGAGCTCTCGGAACTGCAGGCGGCGGCCGTCGAACAGAAGCAGGCGTCCGATCAGCGGCTGCCCGAATCCCACGATCAACTTGATCGCTTCGAGCGCCTGCAATGATCCGATGATCCCGGGCAACACGCCGAGGACTCCGCCCTCAGCGCACGACGGCACGAGATCCGGCGGCGGCGGCTCGGCGTACAGGCAACGGTAGCAGGGACCCTGCTCCGCAAAGAAAACCGCCGCCTGACCATCGAATCGAAACACCGAGCCATACACGTCCGGTTTGCCGAGCAGAACGCAGGCGTCGTTGACGAGATAACGCGTCGGAAAGTTGTCGGAGCCGTCGACAATGACGTCGAAGCCGCCGAGGATCTCGAGCGCGTTCGCCGAGCGCAGCGTTTCGCCGAAGGTCTGGACCTGGACATGCGGATTGATGTCGCGCAATCGCGCCCGCGCGGATTCGGTCTTCGGCGTGCCGATGCCGGACGTGCCGTGCAGAATCTGGCGCTGCAGGTTACTGCGATCGACCAGATCAAAATCGACGAGACCGAGCGTGCCGACGCCGGCAGCCGCGAGGTAGAGCGCCGCGGGTGAACCGAGCCCGCCCGCGCCGACCAGCAGGACACGCGCTGCGCGCAGTTTCTTTTGACCTTCGAGACCTACATCAGGAAGCGTGAGGTGCCGGGAGTAGCGCAGCAGCTCCTCATGCGAGAGCGTGCCCGTCGTCAAGTGCCCGACGCCACCCCGGCGATCTGGTAGACTTGCGGCTCGGCGTGCAGCAGGTCCGCGAGCGAAACGCCCGCGAGCACTTCGTTGATGCGCCGCTCGAGCAGGCGCCAGACGGGACGAATGCTGCAGGCGGTCGCCGGATCGCAACGCTCATCGTCCACGCGGTGGAGATCACAATTCACTTCGAACGTCACGTGCTCCGATGCCTCGATGACGTCCTTGACGCTCACGGCCTGCGGGGCGCGCGCCAGGAGATAGCCGCCCCGCGCGCCACGCACCGACTCGACGAGGCCGGCGCGCCGCAGGCGCAGCAGGATCTGCTCGACGTAGTCGTGCGGGAGACGTTCCTGCTCAGCTAGCTCACGAGCAGCCACCGGGCCCTTCCCGCTCTGCTTGGCCAGATGAATCGAGACGATTAAACCGTATTCCGCCCAGGTTGTAACGCGCATGGGGGGAATATGCGAGAGGCCTTATCGGGATTCAATGGCTCGTGTGCTCGAGCCTCGGACTGAGACTGACGCCGGCCTGCACGATGAACACATCGCGATCCGTGGACACCTTACGCTGCAGCCACAACACGCGCGCGTTTACGTTGGCCATGAGCGTGCGGCCGCTGTAGATGTCGGCCCCGAATCCACCGTGCGCTCCTTCGGCCATGCCGCGATCGTCGCTCAGGGCGGGAAATCCGGCGAGCAAAGCGCCGAGTGCCACGTACAACCTGCCCCAGGCGGGATAGAGTGACGGCTCGTACGACGGTGCAAACACCACGGCGTAGGGATCGCAATTCGTGCTCGCACAGCCGGTCGTGACGCGGAGCGGTGCGTAGTCGATCTGCAGTCCCAGAGATCCCGCCTTTTTTGTATCGCGACGGAATCGCACACCGATGGTCGGGCCTCGTCCCTCCATCGGACCACCCAGACGGGCCAGCATGCCGATCGCGGGACCGAGCGTGCCGTTCAGCAGCTCGGTTTTGGCGCGCGGGCTGCCGAACGCGAGCGACAGATTCGCCCGTCCCTCGAGCGCCTGGATCGCGCTGTTCGGTACCTGGAAAAATCGTCCCTCGACGAGGGCCGCCGCCTGATCGCCGACGTTGAAGCGCACGCCGAGCCCGAAGCCCAGGCCGAGCTGGTTGCTCGGCTGCGCGCCGGTGTTGCAGCCGAGCAGCGAGAGCGTCGGGTTCTGGTCGAGGATGCGCGCCAGCCCGATAGCCGTCGACGCGTACGGCGCGATGCCCTTGGCGCCGACCGGATAGTAGTTCGATTCGAAGCCGATGAACGTCATGTTGCGCGTGCAGCTCTCGGTCGACAGATCGCCGTAGCGAGAAACGCCGAGACCGATCTCGCCGTCGTCGCCGGAGAGCAGCGCGATGCTGCCGCCAAATGCCGTAAACGCCTGGCTGCTGCCTGAGCCGTTCTCGATGGAAATGGATGATACCGTCGGACCAACGCGCGCGCGCCGTTGCGCGGCGCTACTGCCGGCAGCCGCGAGCGCAATGATGACCATCGTCAGGATACGCATGCGCCAACTTGTACCCTGACGCGCTCGCGGCTGCCGTGACTCGGGTCACTTCACCATCAATCCCACGACGATGCCGGCGACGTTCATGCGAATGAGCCAGGCCCACATCGTCGCCATATGAATCGGGCGCAACTTGGTGTACCACACGCTTCCCCCGACCATGGCCAGGCAAATCGTAGGGAGCCACAGCGCGGTGGCGAATTCCATGCCCGCGAGCGGTCCGCCACTCTGGACCCAGAGCGCGCCGCGGAAACGCGCATAGAACCAGGCGAAGAGAAAGCCGAAGATCAGCGACAGCACCGCTGACCAAACCATCGCCGGACCCATGAACTTCTTCATCTCCTCGGGCGACATCTGCGTCATGTACGCGTCCATTCCCGTGGTGAACACCTTGCTCCACAAGATCCAATCCGCGAGGTACACGACGACGCCTGCGACCAGTCCGGCAATCCAGTTCATACGCGCGTCTCCTAGGAACGAGTTATTTCCGCTCTCCGGGCACGCCGAGCTCCGTCATCGCCTTCAAATCGAGGACTTCGTCGAGCTCTTTCCCCTGCAACAGCCCTTTCTGCATCACCAATTGACGAACCGTCACATTCTTTGCAACCGCCTCTTTGGCGAGCTTCGCCGCCTCCGCGTAGCCAATCTTCGGCGCGAGTGCCGTCACGAGCGCCGGGCTGCGCTCCAGCCAATGCGCGCACTGCGCCGCGTCGGCTTCGATCCCTTCCACGCACCGCTCCGCCATCACGCGCGTGGCGGACGTGAGGATCAGCATCGAGCCGAACAGATTATGCGCGATCACGGGCATCATCACGTTCAGCTCGAGCTGTCCCGCCTCTGCAGCCGTCGTCACGGTCACGTCGTTGCCCATCACTTGATAGCAGACCTGGTTCACCATTTCCGCGATCGACGGATTCACCTTCCCCGGCATGATGCTCGAGCCCGGCTGCACGGCGGGCAACAGGATCTCCGCGAGCCCCGTGCGCGGCCCCGACGCGAGGAGGCGCAGATCGCTCGCGATCTTCGCGAGATCGACCGCGTAGGTGCGCAGCGCGCCGGAAAACGCCGCCGGATCTCCCATCGACTGCATCAGCTGGATGCGATCTTTTCCTTCTCGGAGCTCGAGGCCGGTCATGGCCTGCAAGTGCTTGACCATCAAGCCGGGGTACTGCGGCTCGGCGTTCAGCCCCGTACCGACGGCCGTACCGCCGATGCCGAGATCGCGGAGATCGTCCGCTGCCCGCGTGATGCGATCGCGGTTGCGCTCCACGGTGTGCGCCCAGGCCGTGAATTCCTGGCCAAGCCGGACGGGCGTCGCGTCCTGTAGATGCGTCCGCCCCGACTTGACGATCTCGTCAAACGCTTTGCCCTTCGCCGCGAACGCGCGCGCGAGTCTTGTGAGCGACTCCGTGAGCCCGGCGAGCAGCGACAGCGCGCCCAACCTGATCGCCGTCGGAATGACGTCGTTCGTGGACTGCGCCATGTTGACGTGATCGTTGGGATGCACCGGCTTGTACTCGCCGCGCTTCGCGCCGAGCAGCTCGTTGGCCCGGTTCGCGAGCACCTCGTTGCAATTCATGTTGTGCGACGTACCGGCGCCGGCCTGATACGGATCGACGACGAATTGATCGCGATGACCGCCCGATAGCACCTCGTCGGCCGCCTTGGCAATCGCGTC
>DATGEQ010000093.1:0-11985 GCA_035309945.1 Gemmatimonadales bacterium
CCGTGCGACTCGCGGCGAAGGAGGCGGTCTACAAGGCGTTGCAGGGTAGCGAACCGGCGCGCGGCATCGGGTGGCGTGACATCGAGGTCACTCGCGCGCCGGATGGGCGGCCCGACGTCGTGCTCACCGGCTTGGCAGCGAGACGTGCGAAGGAGTTGGGCGTGAAGCGTGTGCTCTTGTCGTTATCGCACACACATGAAGCCGCGATCGCAATTGCCGTGCTGTCAACGGATTGAATTCCCGACAAGATCACTCTACTTTGCTGCCCGTGCGGTTCCGAAGCCTCTTTCTAGCGCTCAGCGCCTGCCTTGCTCAGCCACTCGCGGGCCAGGGGGGGGCAACTGATTCTCTGGCTTTGGCGCAGCGCGTCGTCGCCGCCGCATCGCTTGCCGCCAAGGAATACGCCCTCGGCGTCACTCCCGCCGGTCACCAAATAACGCTGCCCGAGGAAGTCGACGAGGCGAAGCTCTTCCTCCAGCAGGCCGGCTTCGACGTTCCCGGACTGCCGTCGCCAGCGCGCGCCACGGCGACGCGGATGCTCGCGCGTATGGCGCAGCTGCTCGACTCGCTTGCGCCGCCCGACACCGTCGCCCACCTCGCCGACAGTCTCGTCGCCGTCATCACCAGCGCGTTTGGCGGCACCCGCGTCATCGAGCCGTTACCCGGTCGCCCGCCCTCGCTCGCGCGTGGCGCCGCTGTTTTTCACGAGCAATGCGCGGCCTGTCATGGCGAGACGGGACACGGTGACGGACCCAAGGCGAAGACGCTGAAGGGTCCGGCACCCGCGAATCTGGCGGACCACCGGGTGATGGGCGACAAGTCGATGCTGGACATCTTCCGGCGGGTGACGATCGGCACGCCGGGAACGGCGATGCCGGAGTTCGGTGAGGACGTCTCTGCCGAGGATCGCTGGGCGGTCGCGGCCTATGTGCAGGCGATGCAGTACGGCGGCTCGGCGACGGCCGCGATTTTCGCCGCGGTGCGCCGGCAGATCGATTCGGCGCTGGCGAAGCATTCGGACAAGACTGCGGTCGACGCCTACATGACGTTCGAGCAGGTGGAGACGTCGATTCGCGCCAAGAACCCGGGGTTGGCCAGCGAGCTCGAGGGAGACTTTGCGTGGCTGCGCGCGCGCGCCGTGAAGGCCGATCAGGCCGAGCGCACCACGATTCGCGAGCGGCTCCTGGCGAATCTGGAGCTGGCGGAGCGCGTCGTCGCCGACCGGCCGTCGGGAGCCAGCCTGTTCGTCGCCTCGTTCTTCGTTCTCATCCGCGAGGGATTCGAGGCGATCCTCATCATCGCCGCACTCATGACGTTCTTGGCCAAGGCGGGCGCGGTCGCGCGGCGGCGCGAAGTGGCGCGCGGCGCCTGGCTCGCCGTCGCCGCCAGCCTGCTTACCTGGGTCATGGTCGAGCTGCTGCTCGAGGTGACGCCGGTGCAGCGCGAGATGCTCGAGGGCGGCACGATGCTGCTTGCCGCCGCCGTGCTCTTCTACGTGAGCTATTGGCTACTGTCGAAGATCGAAGCCGCGAAATGGACCGCGTTTGTTCACGGCAAGATGCAGAGTGCGCTGTCATCCGGGTCGGGCATGGCGCTCAGCGCGGTCGCATTCCTCGCCGTCTACCGCGAGGGTTTCGAGACCATTCTGTTCTACAAGGCGCTGTTCACTTCCGGTGGCGGGGGCGGTTCGAGCGGCGCGCCGATCGTCGCGGGCATCGCGGCCGGTGCCGTCGGACTCGTCGCGGTCTATTTCGTGATCAATCAGCTCGGGCTGCGCGTCGCCATGAAACCGTTCTTCGCGGTTACGGGCGCGATGCTGTATTACATGGCATTCGTCTTTGCGGGGAAGGGCATCGCGTCGTTGCAGGAGGCGCAGCTGCTGCCCGTGACCGTCATCGAGGGCGCGCCGCGCATTCCCGTGCTCGGCATCTATCCGACGCTCGAGTCGCTGGCGATGCAGGCACTGCTGCTCGTGCTGGCCATCGCGGCCGCGATCTGGGCGATGCGGTCGAAGGTCAGATCTTCAGGGGCCAGTCCGGAGGGCGACCTGCTTCGGCCGTAGCGAGTCCGGGAGCTGCTGCGGGCCGGCGGGCTCGCGCCATTGCAGCAGCAGAATCGCGCCCACCACCACCAGCAGCACGCTCGTCGCCTGCGCCAGCGTGAACGACCCGAGCAGGCGGTCGTCTTTGGAGCGGACGGCTTCGATCAGGAAGCGCTCGATCCCGGCGAACACCATGTAGCAAGCGAACAGCCAGCCGATGGCGTGGCCGTGATCGCGCCGGCGCCACAGCCACCAGAAGACGAGCAGCATCAACGCCGTCTCGTAGAGTTCCGTCGGATGGACTGCGACGACCTGAGCCGGATTCGTCCCCGGCGGGAAATGCACGCCCATCCCCTGCAGGTTCGCGACGGTGGTCGGCGGCAAACCGTCGGGAAACTTCATGCCCCACGGCAGGTTGGTCGGGATACCGTAATCGTCGTTCACGAGAAAACAGCCGACGCGGCCGAGCGCGTAACCGAGCGCGAGTGGCGCGGCGCAGAGCTCGGCGGTGAAGCGCGCGGGGACGCGCCGGCGCCAGCCGTTCAGCAGGATCGCCGCGGTCGCGCCAAGAAAGCCGCCGTACCACACGAAGCCCCCGCGCCGGAACAATGCGCCGGCATCGCCGGTGAGGAAGACGTACCACAGCTTCGCGCCGACGAGGCCGCCGATGACGCCGGCGATGATGATGTCCGCCGCGTAATCCTCGTCGAGCCCGCGGTCCCGCAGATCGATCTGTATCGCCCAACCCGCCATCAGGAACGCGACCATCATCATCAGGCCGTAGCCGGTCAGCGTCAGGGGACCCAGATGGATCGCGAAGGGATAGACGGTCATGAAACGGCCGTGCGACGTGCGTCGTGCGTCGTCTCGTTCATCTCGAGTCCGGGAAGGGGAAGGTCCGCGCGTGCATCCAGCGTCCAATCGCTGCGCTCGCCGAGGCGCAGCCGATGCCACCCCGCGCGCGCGATCATCGCGGCGTTATCGGCATTGAGACGCGGGCTCGCCACCGCCACGCGCGCGGTGCCACGGAGCGCGTCGGCGGCACGGGCGGACAGTGCCTTGCTGCACGCGACGCCGCCGCCGAGCACCGCCGTGGTGTAGCCGGTCGAGTGGACCGCGCGGTCGAGTTTGGTGACCAGCACGTCGAGCACGGCGTCCTGAAAGCCGCGCGCGATGTGCGGCCGGTCGCGCTCGAGATCGCCCGACGCGCGCACGGCGTGCAGCACGGCGGTTTTCAGACCCGAAAACGAGAACTCGAACCCTTCGCCGATCATGGGGCGCGGGAAGGTGAACCGCGCCGGCTCGCCTTCGCGCGCGAGGCGCTCGATGGCCGGACCGCCGGGATATCCCAATCCGAGCAGCGTGGCGACCTTGTCGAAGGCTTCACCAGCCGCGTCGTCGCGCGTTTCGCCGAGCAGCCGGTAACTCCCCCAGGCCGGGACGTCGAGCAGCAGCGTATGCCCGCCCGAGACGAGCAGCGCGACGAACGGCGGCGCGAGGCTCTTGTCTTCGATCGCCGGCGCGAAGAGGTGGCCCTCCATGTGATGCACGCCGATGAGCGCGCGCTTGCCGGCGTATGCGAACGTCTTGGCGTACACGACGCCGACCAGCAGGGCGCCCGCGAGTCCGGGCCCGGCGGTCACCGCGACCGCGTCGATCGCGGAGGCAGGCAGTCCCGCTTCGGTCAGCGCCCGGTCGACGACCGCCGGCAGCGCCGCAAGATGAGCGCGGCTCGCGAGCTCGGGAACGACGCCGCCGAAAACCTCGTGAATGTCCTGCGACAGAATGACGAGGCTGGCGAGCTCGCCGCCCACCAGCACCGCCGCCGACGTCTCGTCGCACGAGGTCTCGAGACCGAGGACGACGTCAGCCACGACGCGAAGGCGTGCCGCGCCGGCGCAGCGTGACGGAGTCCGGAATGGCGCGCGCCGTGATGCCGCGGGGCGCGATGACGGTGATGCGCGCGGTGCCGCCCCCGGCATTTGAGCCGGCGATATGAGCGACGACACGCAGCGAATCGCGGGTGAGCCCCTGCACGCGGTCCTCGGGGCCGGTGACCGCAACTGAAACGCGGGCCGGGGTGACGATGAAGCCGGTGATCGCGCCCGCGCCGGTCTCGACCGGAATGCCGCCAAAGGAGCGCTCGGCGGTGCGGCCCATCTCGCCCGTGACGACGACTTCTTTCGGCGCCAGTCGCACGATCCCGAGCGGCATGGTGTCGATCGGCACCTTGCGCGTGAAATCGCCCGTGACGTTTGTGATTTCCATCGGAACCGTCGTCACCGAGTCGATCGCGGCGAGGCTCTTCTCGGGGCCCACCAGCCGGACGGTGGTCGGCGTCATGGAGAGCCCGCCGTGCAGCACCTGGCCCGAATCGGGAGTCACGGTCACGAGCGAGACAATGCGCACTTCCTTCCGGACGACGCTGTCGAGCGCGAGCGTGATATCGCTCGGTCGCACTTCCACCACGCGGACATCGGCCCCTTTCGGGAGCGCGAGCTCGACCTCCCCGGGGTCGAGATGGACGGGCCAGATCGTCGCCGTCAGCGTATCAGGGACGCGGCGGGTGATGTCGCCGGCCAGCGAGCGCAGTTTCAGGATCTGGCTGCCTTTCCCGGAGATCTGGACTCGCACCTTGGGCGGCTTCTGCAACAACGCGCGCCCGGGCGGCAGCAGCACGTTGAGGTTCACGTCGAAGCTCGCGGTGATCGGCTGCTGGAGCTGCACGGCGACGTAGAGCATCAGCGCCAAGAACAGCGCCGCGCCCTTGATGGGCCAGTTGCGCGTGAACAGTTGAATGAGGCTAGCGCGCATTCAAGAGTCTGCGGATCAGCATTTCGTTCACGGGATCTTCCCAATTCGCCGCGCCGATGACGCGTTTCACGATAACGCCGTCGCGGTCGATGACGTAGCTCTCCGGCACACCGAAGATGTCGTATGCCTTGCGGATCGCGCCGCTCGGATCGTGCAGAATGTCGAAGGTCAGTCCCAGATTTTTCGCGAACGCCATGATGCCACTCGGGTCCTGCGAGTCCTCCGGATGGAAGGGATCGCCATCGACGCTCACCGCGGCGATCCGGAAGTCGGTGTCCGCGAGTTTCCGGTGCAGCCGCTCCATCGACGGCATCTCCGCCCGGCATGGCGGGCACCAGGTCGCCCAAATGTTGACGAGGACGACCTTCCCGCGGTAGTCGCCAAGGGTCGCCGGCCGGCTCGTGCGCAGATTGGTCGCATGGAACGCGGGCGCGCGCGATCCGATTTCGACCGGGTTCATCTGCGGCCGCAGCTTGACGGCGAGCGCCACCCCGAACACCGCCGTCATTACGACGCCGGCGATGAGACTCCATTGCTGGCGATTCGTCATACGGTCACCATGCAGCGCCGCCGCAGCTCCTGGACTTCGCGACCCGGATCGGCGCTCGCGAAGACCGCCTGACCCGCCACGAAGGTGTCGGCGCCGGCCTGATGGGCGGCGGCGATGGTCTGCCGTGAAATACCACCATCGACCTCCAAGAAGAACCGTGCGTCGTGCGTCGTCCGTAGGGCATGAGCGCGACGAATCTTGTCATTCGATCCCGCCAAGTAGGATTGACCACCAAATCCCGGGTTCACACTCATAATCAGCAACAAATCGAGGTCGCGCACCACCTCTTCCGCGTGGGCGAGCGGCGTCGCGGGATTGAGCGCGAGCCCGGCCAGCATGCCGCGCTGCTTCACGGCGTCGAGCTGGCGCTGCACGTGAATCGTGGCTTCGGGATGAAACGTGAACACCGACCCGCCGGCGGCAGCGAACGAGTCGATGTAATGCTCGGGCTCTACGACCATCAGGTGCACGTCGATCGGCCGGTCGGTCAGTTTCCGGAGCGCCTCGATCATGTTGGCCCCGAACGTGATGTTCGGGACGAACCGGCCGTCCATGACGTCCACGTGCAGCCAATCGGCGCCGGCTTCCAGGACTTGCGCGACCTGATCCTTCAGCCGTGTCAGATCGGCGGACAACACGCTCGGCGCGATCCGAATGCCGTTGTTCATTGGGGACTCCGCGCCACCACGATATCGACCACGGTTCCCGGCGCCGCGAGCGTGCCCGCGGCGGGGCTCTGGGCGACCACCGTCCCCGGCGATCCGTCATTGGTCCGACGCCTGGTCACCGTGCCGAGCTGCAGTCCCTGGTTTTCCAGTTTCGTGCGCGCGTCTGCTGACGCCATGCCCAAGAGATCGGGCACGGCGATGGTCGGGGCGCCGCGACTGATCACGACCGTCAGGCCCGCGCCCGGCGCGAGCGCCGTGCCCGCGGGCGGCCGCGTCATCATCGCGAGGCCAGTCGGTGACGCGGCCTGGACGGATTCGACCTGGCTCACGACCAATCCGGCGGCCGCCACCATCGATTGCGCCAACGCGGCGTCGAGTCCAGCGACGTCCGGTACCGGTATCTTGGGCGGCCCGGCGCTCGTGACGAGGGTGACCTTCGTGCCCTCCGGCGCAACGACGTCGGCCGGGGGATCCTGCCAGATCACGGTGCCCTGCGGCGCCGTAGGATGCGGCTCGGCGCCGCCGTCGGTGATCTGCAGCTTGTCCTTTTGGATTTCCGCCTGCGCCTCGGGCATCGTGAGTCCGAGCACGCGCGGCACGGCGTGGTGCCCCGGCAGAATCGGGGCGGGGAAGAGGATGAGGTACGCCGTGAGATAGCCCGCGAGCACCATGCCGACGCCGATGCCGAGCCATCGCCAAACTCGGGCGTCGATCGTGATGCCCTGGAACGGCTCGAAGTGCCGGCGAATGCGCATCAATGCGCTCGCTCGAGCCGCGCCGCGTAGGCACCGTCGATGCCATGGCGTTGCGGCAAAGATTGAAAATCGCCGCGCGCGGTGAGCAGCTCGGCGGGAATGGCGGTCGTCTCGCGCGCGCGCGTGAAATCGGATCGCGAGTTCAGAAACCGCTCCACGACCTGTTCATTCTCCTCCGGTTCCAGCGAGCAGGTGGCATAGACAAGTAGTCCGCCCGGTCGCACGAGTGCGGCGGCGGCGGTGAGCAGCCGCGATTGCCGTTCCGCCAGGCGTGCAAAGACGCCCGCATGCAGACGCCAGCGCGCGTCGGGGTGGCGGCGCATCGTTCCGGTGGCGCTGCACGGCGCATCCACGAACACCGCTGGTACGCTTCCGGGCCGGAGCGGGGCCGCCTCAAGATTGGCGGCGACCGAGCGAATCGCCACTCCCGCCCGTCGGACGGTATCGGCGAGCCGGCCCATGCGCTCGTGGCGCGCGTCCCCTGCCAGCACCCTGGCGCCGAGGCTCTCGAGCGCGACCGCTTTGCCACCGGGCGCGGCGCAGGCGTCAAATACGAGCTCTCCAGGCCGGACGGCGGCGTGGCGCGCGACGAGCGCGTGGGCGGGATCCTGGACGATGAAGGCGCCTTCGGTGAAGCCTGGCAGACTCTTGGCTAGTGGGTATCGGCTATTGGCTAGTGGGTAAAGGCGAATTCCCGCGCCGAATGGTGCTGCGTCGGCACGAATCCCCCCGTCGCGGAGTCGCTGAAGCAAAGTGTCTTGGTTCCAACGAGCGGGTTGAAGGAAGAGCTCGGGCTTCGTGTCGTTCCACTCGACGATTTGCGCTGTCTCTGCGGCCCCAAATCGGGCCGTCCAGCGAGTGATGAGCCAGTCTGGATGCGTCCCTTCGTGACCCAAGAGCCGATAGCCAATAGCCGATAGCTGCCGTAACGATCGATTCACATATCCCGTGCTCGCTTCGCCCACCGTCTCCCGAGCCAAGTCGACAGAGGTTGAGACGGCGGCATGCGCCGGCACCCGCGTCAACCAGCGCAGCTGGTAGGCGCCCAGGCGCAGGACGTCGTGGAGGCGGGGATCGGTGCGCTCGAGTTGCAGCGCGTGGTCGAGCTCACGCTGGCGGCGGAGCACGCCGGCCGACAGCTCGTATGCGAGCCGGCGGTCGCGCTCCGGAAGGCCGGCGAGATAGCGATCGCGCGCGTCGGCCAGGGGAGTGCCGGATCGTACTGCGCGGAGAATCTCGAGTGCCGCGTGCCGTGCGTCCCTAATCCAGCATACCCTTGGTCGGAGATGACGGCACTGCCACTTCGCGGCGCGGCATGCGACCGCCGAGAAACGCGGCACGGCCCGCGATCGTCGCCAGCCGCATGGCATGCGCCATCGATACGGGATCCTGAGCTGCGGCGATGGCGGTGTTCATCAAGATGCCGTCGACGCCTTGCTCCATCGTGACGCACGCGTCCGACGCGGTCCCCACTCCCGCGTCTACGATGACAGGAACGCGGAGCCGCCGCTTGATCGTGCGCACGCTGAACGGATTCAACAGACCGAGGCCGCTGCCGATAGGCGACGCGAGCGGCATGACCGCGGCGCATCCGGCATCCTCGAGCCGGAGCGCGGTGACGAGATCTTCGTTGGTATACGCCAGCACCTTGAAGCCTTCCTGCACCAGGACCTTGGCGGCCTCGAGCAGTCCGGCCACGTCGGGGAGCAGTGTCTCTTCGTCACCGATCACTTCGAGCTTCACGAAGTCGTTGAACCCCGCTTCGCGCGCGAGCCTCGCGTACCGAATCGCATCGGCCGCTGTATAGCAGCCCGCCGTGTTCGCGAGCAGGAAGATTCTTTTCGGATCGAGGAAGTGCAGGACGCTCGACTCCTTGGAGCGATCGAGATTCACGCGCCGCACGGCCACCGTCACGACCTCGGCGCCGGAGGCGTCGATCGCCCGCACCATCGTCTCCATGTCGCGATACTTGCCCGTGCCGACCATCAGGCGCGATTGGAACGTGTGCCCGCTGATCGTCAGCGCCTCATCGCGAAGTGTTTCGACCGCTGTCGTCATTCGCTCATCCTCCGCCCACAAAGTGCACGACCTCGAGGGCGTCTCCGTCCTGCACGGTTACGTCTCCCAGTCCCACGCGACGCACGATCTTGCGATTGTACTCCACAACCACGGCGCGCGGATCGAGCTCCAGCTCCGCGAGCACGTCGAGCAGTGTGCCGCCCTTGATGTCTCTGTGCTCTCCATTGATTACGACATCCATTCCCGCATCCTCCGCGCGGCCACCGCCGGCTCGGCGTCGTGCCACAGTGCCCGGATCGCCGCCAGGCCGTATGCACCGCTGCTTCGCACGTCCATTACCCGGTCGGCGGTGATGCCGCCGATGGCAATGATCGGAATGTCGCCCGCCGCCCTCACGATCTGCCGCAGTTTTGCGAGGCCGAGCGGTTGTGCAGCGGGGTGCGAAGCGGTTGCGAACACCGGCCCTACAACAAGATAGTCGGCCCCTTCGGTCCTTGCGGCCTCGGCCTCCACCAAGTTGTGCACCGACCTGCCGATCCACCACGACGGATTCAGTCCGCGGGCAGCGCTCACCGGCAGACTGCCGCGGCCAAGCTGCACGCCGGCGCTGGGAACGGCGAGCGCGACGTCGAGCCGGTCGTTGACGAAGAGCTGCGACGGCAGTGTGGAAAGACGGCGGGCCAGCGTGTAATGCTCGAGACCGGTGAGCTCGCGCCCCCGCGCATGGATTGCCAGATCGCTGCCCCCACCGTCGGCGAGCGCGCGCGCGATTGTCTCGATGTCGGTGCGCCGCGCGATGGGTTCGTCGGTGATCGCATGCAGCCGCGGCAGCGGCGGTCTCACGTCAACTTCTCGCCCGGCTTGAGGCGCGCGCCGCGCAGCCAGTCTGTCGACGGCATCCGTTCCTTACCGGCGGGTTGGACTTCGAAGATTTCGACGCTGCCGCCGCTCAGATCCTTGAGCGGCCCCGTCGCGACGACGAACGAGCCGTCGACCGAGAGGACCTCGCCCGGCGCGCCGGTGCCGGGAAACGGCGGCTCCATCACTTTCGGCGTGAACAGCTTGATCTCTTTGCCGTTGAGCTCCGCCCAGGCGCCGGGACGGGGATCGAGTCCGCGAATGAGGGCGCTGACCGTGCGCGCATCTTTTGTCCAATCGACCCGTGCATGCTCGCGCGTGAGCTTCGGCGCGATGGTCGCTCGTTCGTTGTTCTGCGGCACCGGTTGCGGGGGCGGGTCGCTCTGCTCGATCATGGTGAGTGTCTCGATCAGGGCCTGCGCGCCCATCTCGGCGAGATGCGACGACAGCTCACCGCCGGTGACGTCGCGATCGATGCGATGCGGGATCTGGTGCAGGATCGGGCCCGAATCCATGCCGGCGTCGAGCTGCATGATCGTCACGCCCGTCGTCTCGTGGCCGCGGATGATGGCCCATTCGACGGGTGCGGCGCCGCGCAGCCCCGGTAATAGCGACGGATGCACGTTGATCATCCCCCGCAGCGGCAGCTCGAGCAGCGCTGGCCGCAAGATGTGCCCGTACGCGACGACGACGCCGATGTCGGGCTCGAGGCTGCGCAATCGGTCGAGGAATGCGGGATCGGTCGGCTTGTCGGGCTGCAGGACGAGCAAATCTTCGGCTTGCGCGGCGACTTTGACCGGCGATGCGATGAGCTGCGAGCGCGAGCGCCCCTGCGCGGCGTCCGGCTGCGTCACCACGGCGACGACGTCGAATCCCTCACCCACCAACGCCCGCAATGACGGCACCGCGAACTCGGGCGTACCGAAAAAGACGACGCGCATTTACAGCTCACCCGCCGGCTCCGGCGTGACCTCCTTCAGGTAACCGGTCTGGCCTTTGCGCGACTTCTTCCACTTGGCCAGCAGCAGGCTGCGCTTGACGGCGCTCAGATGGTCGAGGAACAGGACGCCGTCGAGGTGATCGATCTCGTGCTGAATGGCGCGCGCCTTGTACCCCTGCGCCTCCACGCGCAGCTTCGCGCCGTCGCGGTCCAGCGCCTCGACGACGATGCGCGCATGCCGCTCGATGTCGCCAAAGATGTCCGGGATCGAGAGACAGCCCTCCTCGGCGGTCTCGTGGTCGTCGCTGCGCTCCAGGATGACCGGATTGATGAGCACCAGCGGTGGCGGATCCTCTTCGCCGACGTCGACCACGGCGACGCGGCGCGCGACGCCGATCTGATTGGCGGCCAGGCCGACGCCTTTCGCGGCGCGCATCGTCTCGAAGAGATCGTCGACGAGCTGGCGCACGGCGTCATCGACCGTGGCGACGGCCGGTGATTGCTGCCGCAGGACGGGCGAGCCGAGAATGTGCAGCGTGCGAACCGTCACGCCTTCTTCGCCTCCACGGGAGCGGGGGTCGCGGTCGTCCGATTGGTGATGGAAGCGATCCCGGAACGCACGATGACGAGCTTGGCCTCACCACTGCGAAGCGTGACTTCGTCGTCCTTGATGTACACGACCTCGCCGACGATCCCGCTCGACGTCACGACCTTGTCGCCGCGCTGGAGCGACGCGAGCAGCTGCTTGTGCTCTTGCTGCTGTTTGCGCTGCGGCCGGATCAGAATGAAGTAGAAGATCGCGATGAACAGGGCGATCTGGATGATGAAAGCGCTGGCTCCTGGTCCACCCTGGCCCGATGGCACGAGCAACAGCGAGGCCATGATCATGCGACTTCCTCCCCCTTCTCCTGCGAGTGTTGGTGGCGGCGGCGCCAGTCCTGCGCCCAAACCGCGAACGCATCGCCGCCGCGCCGGATCGCCTCACGCATTTCCCCGGCGAGCCGGATCAAGTAACGCACGTTGTGCAGCGACATGAGCCTTAAAGCCAGCAGCTCGCCGGCGACGAACAGATGCCGCAAGTAGCCGCGCGAATACGTCGTGCACGTCTCACAATCGCAGCTCGGATCGAGCGGCCGGTCGTCCGCGCGGTACGCCGCGTTCCGAATGTTGAGCGTGCCGTCCGGCGTGAACGCCGAGCCGTTGCGCCCGCCACGCGTCGGGGCGACGCAGTCGAACAGATCGACGCCGCGCTCGACCGCCGCCACGAGATCTTCGGGAAACCCGACGCCCATAAGATAACGGGGAAGCGTGTCGGGGAGCCGCGACTCCAGGACGTCGAG
>DATGEQ010000094.1:0-14579 GCA_035309945.1 Gemmatimonadales bacterium
AGCCGCGCACGGTGCCGGGGCCGCCGAGATACCAGTAGCTCTGGATGGGCACGACGCCGTCGGCCATGCCACCCGCCAGTTCCATCGCGCCGGCGATGCGCGGCCCGAGCGGCGCGGCCACGCGCACCGTGCTGCTCACCCGCCCGAATCGGAACGTTCCCACGCCGCCGTCCAGCGTGACGTCCGCGGTCCACTGCGGCCGGGCGGGATCGATCCCGCGCTGCGTATGCAGCGTGAGCGAGGCGCCGAGCTGATCGGCGGAGTCGGCGGTAATGTTGGGCCGAAACAGATGATCCGCATGCAGCGCATGCGGCAGCGAGAAGTCGGTCAGCTTCGTTACATGGCGCTGGCGCTCGGCGTACACGCGAAGCACGAACCGCTGCGGCAGCGTCACCGCCGGCGCGACGGTCAGCTCCGCGCCGCTCGCGCGGAAGTAATCGCCGTCGTCACGGCCGAGCACGAGCGCCCCGAGCGAATTGCCGATCGAGAGCGAATGCGCGGTGGGGTCGACGGCGGCCAGGCGATGGTAGGCGTTCACGCGGATCCGCGCCGTCCCGGTCTCCCGCCGCACGCCGGCCTGGAGATCGGGATGGCCGTTAGTGGTGGCGATACGGGCGGTGCCGTTCAGTTGCAGGCGGCCGAGATCCAGCTCGCCGCGCGCGCCGAGCGATAAGCCTTCGATACGATTGTAGCGCGCCAGTCCCCACCGGGGCGGCCGGGCGTGAAACTGCCAGGGCGCCTGCGGCAAGTCGCCCAGACCGTGCGTCAACTCCGCGAGCTCGCCGGCAGAGATCAGCGTGTCGTCCGCGGTGCCGGCACCGAACGGCGGCGGCAGCGCCGCGCTCGCGAGGAGTGCGGCCGTGTCGGTCGGAATGCTGACCGCAAATGTCATGCAATGGCCATGCGAGCAGCGGCACGAGATTTTTTTTTCCTTTGCGCGCGCGTGACATGCCGCGCGTGCAAGCGAATCCTCCGCCGCGCTCGCGCGCGGTGGCCGCGGCGCGAGCCGCGCAGCGGTATCGCCCTGCACTTCGTAGTGATCGTAGAGACGCTCGTAATGCAGCGGCATCTGGAGGAACGATCCGGCAGTGGCAACCGCATCCATCGCGATAAGGCGCGGCAGCCACCACCGCCCATTCCATAGGCCGTAGTCGATCGTGAGAAAATGGATCGCGGCGCGAATCGGCTTGAGAAAGCCTGGCACGTGTTCGCCAGAATTGTCTTCGACATCCTGTTCCAGGTCGAACGGCCGGGCGGGGCGAATCAGCGCGCGCACGACGGCGTGCGAGTTCTCGTCGATCCAGAACGAGCCGGCCATCAGGCGGAACTCGACGCGACGCGGGATGATGATCAGCTCACGCAGCTTGATGGTGCGGCCGTCGGCGAATACCACGACGCTCGAATCACCGGTGGCAAACCGATAGTCGGCCTCACTGCCCGGTGCGAGGGGATGGCGGAACTCGACATCGTGGTGTTTGGTCGAATCCCTCCCTTGCGTGCTGTCGCGCCGCGCGTTGTCGCCCCCCCCCCCGCCCCCCCCGAAGTCCATCGTGAGACGGTCGTCCGCGGGGTCGAAGGCGTAATCGGGCGCGTCGCTCTTCAGGTCCTCAGGGAGCGAGGGCTTGGGGATCGCCGCGGGAATGGTCTCGCGCGCGCCGATCACCGTGATGCGCCCGAGCGAGTCACGCCGCCAGTCGATCTGTAATGCGATCTCGCGCCGGTACAGCATGCGATCGCGTCGCAGCGCGCGGATGCCGACCCCAATGCGCTCGCGAACGCGGGTGCGGTATGCGGTGATGGAGCGGTCGATGGTCTCGCGGCGCTGGCGCGCCGCGGCGACGAGGCGCCGGGCCTCGGCATCGAGGTAGGCGGAACTGTCCGCGGGGTTCTGAGCGGCGAGGACGGCGGTAACGAGGAACGCGAGGATCACGTAGGACTCTGTACGAAACCCAGTGAAGGATAAGATTCAGCATGCTTCGCACTTACTGGCAGGCCAGTCGCGCGCCGCGTTACAGCCTGCTATTCGCCTTGCCGCTGCTCATCATTTACCAGATCCTCGCGGCAGTCGCGCCCGCGGGACCCGGCGGCATGAGCGTCCGCAACGGCGCGGACGTGATTCTCCAGTCGGTATTCGTCTGGGCCGCGGGCGCCTGGGGCCCACGGATCTTCATACTGTGCGTGATCGGCGTCGGGGCGTGGCTGATGGCGCGCGACATCCGCTCCCACCGCGGGGGTGGCGCGCTGAAACCAACGTTTCTCGCCGGCATGATGGCCGAATCGATCTGTCTGTCGCTCGTATTCGGCATCGTCGTCGGCGGTCTGACCGCCGCGCTGCTCGGCGCGCCGCCCCCGCCGATGTCGCTGTCGTCCGCCGAGCGGTTGGGACGCTGGACGATGCTCATGCTGTCGCTCGGTGCCGGGATCTACGAGGAATTGCTGTTTCGTGTCTTGCTGGTCGGGCTCATTGCCTGGAGCGCCACCAAGCTCCTCGGCTGGCGCCCGGTCGTGGCCGGCGTCGTCGCCACCGTGATCGGCGCACTCGTGTTCTCTGCGTTCCACTATATCGGCCCGTACGGCGATCGCCTGGACGTGTACTCGTTTGTCTTCCGCGCGATCGCGGGAGTCTTCTTCAGCGCGCTATACCTGACGCGGGGATTCGGCATAACTGCTTGGACGCATTCCCTGTACGATGTATTGCTGTTATTCCACTAAGCTACCGCACGATTATCTTAGGTCCACATGAAATCTCATTTCCGCAGAACGAGCCTGTTGGTTGCCTTCGCCGCGTTGGCCGGGGCCTGCGCCAAGAAGCCGACCGCGCGGAACCAGGTCGTGGAGTGCAGCTCCATCTCCCTCGACGCGAAAGGCACGACGCAGTGTCTCGTGCAGCTCTATCACTGGAAGCCGCTGGATGCGCAGAATGCGGCGAACAAGCGCGCGCGCGAGCTGGATTCGATCAAGACGTATCAGGAAGATTCGGTGTGGGCGCTGGGCGTCACCAAGCACCGTCACGATTTGCGGACCTGCAACACGAGCGACGATCAACTCAAGAACTGCCTGCTGGTCGCCGGCTGGCCGCTGCAGCGCGTGCTCGCGGCGCAGGATTCCGTCTGGCGGTCTGAGACCCCGAAGCATCACCGCGAGCTCGAGACGTGCGAGGCCAAGCGGCAGATGAATCTGTCGTCGTGCCTGACGCTCTACTACAAGTGGGATTCGGATCGCGCGATCGCCACCGCCGACTCCGTCGCGCGCGTGCGGCTGGGCGGTCGGACGACACGCTGAAGCACACCCTTTAGGGTGTGGATGACACGATCCGGAAAACCGCCCCCTCATTCTGATCCGACGTCACATAGAGCGAGCCATCCGGCCCGACCGCGACACCGGTCGGCCGGTAGCGCGCGCCGTTCGGAGTCATGGTTGCGCCGGCAAACCCATCCGCGAATACCTCCGCCGGCCCGGACACCACGCCGCGCGACATCGGGACGAACACCACTTTGTAGCCGGCCTGCGGCAGCGGCGCGCGATTCCACGAGCCGTGGAAGGCGATGAACAGGCCGCCGCGATACTTCAGCGGGAAATGGCGGCTGTTGTAGAACGTGATCCCGTCGGGCGCCCAGTGACCGGGAAACGCGACGACCGGCCGCGGCACGGATTCGCAGCGGCCCACGGTCTTCCCATCTCCGCCATACTCGGGCTGCATGATGTTCTGCCGGCGCCGCCAGTCGTAGTAGCAGTACGGCCAGCCGTAATCGCCACCCGCCTCGAGCCGAAACACGACCTCCGCCGGCAACTCGGCGCTCACGGTGTCGTTGTAGAACTTCGGCCAGTTGGCGGAGAGCTGATCGCGGCCATGTTGCGCGACGAAGAGCGCGTGAGTCTCCGGGTCCACCGCCAAGGCGACCGCGTTGCGAATTCCCGTCGCATAGCGCTGACCATCTGATTGCGTCTGGCCGCCCCGGCGGGGGTCGAAGCGCCAAATGCCGCCGGCGATATCGAGCAGCGGACAGGGGTCCTGCCCCGGCGACTCCGGCACGCGATCCTGCACCTGACAGGAGTTGGATGGGGCGCCGATGTTCACGTACAGCTGGCCGTCCGCGCCGATTGCGATGCTTTTGGCGGCGTGTTCGCGGCGATTGGTGAGACCGCTGACCACCGTATCGGGACCGGCCGTCGGTGTCAGTTGCCCGATGTTCCAGTGCCAGCGGACCACGGCGTCGTTGGTTGCGAAGTAGAGGTATTCGCCGGAGAAGGCGATACCGGTCCCGCCGCCGATCCCGAACGAGCTGACCACGTCGGCCTTCCCGTCCCCCGTCGTATCGCGCAGCACCCGCACGCCGCCGCGTGGCCCGGCCACGGCGACGAGCACGTCACCGTTTTCGAGCACCGTGAGATGGCGTGCCGGCCCGATCGATTCGGCGACGATGAGGGCGCAGAAGCCGGGCTGCAGTTTCAACCCGGCGTTGTCAGGCGCGCAGGCGGGTTTCTTGGCTTGCGGTGCGGACGCCGCGACGAGCGCGGCGAGTGCAACAACAAAGATCCGTCCCATGCGGCAGAGAATATAAAACTCCGAGGCTGGATGCGCTCATCCCCTATTCAAGCCCACTTCAGCGGCCAAGCCCTAGCCGTTGGTGAGCTTCAACACGGCTTCGGGGAGCCGCTCTCCTTTGATGGGGATCCTTGACGCGGCGTCCTCGATCTCGCGCAGGTCGTCGCGGGTGAGCTCTACGTTCACCGCGCCCAGATTTTCCTCGAGACGCGCGAGCTTCTTGGTCCCGGGGATCGGCACGATCCACGGCTTCTGCGCGAGCAGCCAGGCGAGCGCGATCTGCGCCGGTGTCGCGCGCTTGCGCTCGGCGACGCGTTTGAGCAGCTCGACCAACGCCATGTTGGCCGCGCGCGCGTCCGCCTCGAAGCGCGGCGATCTGCTGCGGAAGTCTTTCGGGTCGAGCTGCGTCGCCGGATCGATCTTTCCCGTGAGAAACCCCGCGCCCAACGGGCTGAACGGCACGAACCCGATCCCCAACGCTTCGCACGTCGCCAGCACGCCGTTGCGCTCGGGGTCGCGCGTCCACAGCGAGTATTCGCTCTGCACCGCGGCCAGCGGCTGCACCGCGTGCGCACGCCGGATGGTGTCCGCGCGCGCCTCCGACAGCCCGAAGTGGCGAACCTTCCCTTGCTGGATGAGCTCTTTGACCGTGCCCGCGACGTCCTCGATCGGGACGTTCCGGTCGACCCGGTGCTGGTAAAGCAGGTCGATCGTCTCGACGCGGAGACGCCCGAGCGCGGCGTCCGTCACCTGCCGGATGTGGTCGGGCCGCGAGTCCAGGCCGTAGCGCGTGCCGTCAGCGTTGATGCCGAACCCGAACTTCGTCGCGATGATCACGCGGTCGCGCACGGGAGCGAGCGCCTCACCAACCAGCTCCTCATTCGTGAACGGTCCGTACGCCTCGGCCGTGTCGAACAACGTCACGCCGCGCTCGACGGCGGCGCGGATGATCGCAATGCCTTCCTGCCGGCCGGCTCCAGGCCCGTAGACGCTTTCGAGACCCATGCAGCCGTAGCCGAGCGCGGACACGGTGAGATTGTTGCCGAGGGTCCGAGTTTGCATCACGGCGGTGTCAGAAGCCTCGTGAACGACAGCGAGCCCAGTCTCCAGGTGCCGTTCTGCTGCACGTACACTTCAGTCACGACGAAGGGATTGACCACCTCGTTGCCGCCGACAACCGCCGTCAGGCGGATCCTGTTCAACAGGATGGCGGTCGCCCCAATGAAGCGCACCGACGTTTCCTGGATCTCCGCGTTCTTGTACTGAATCATTCCGTTTTTGATGACGTCGAGCTCCTGGCTCCGCGACATCGTGCCGCCCATGTGTACGAAGACGGCCTGATCATCGAAGAGCGCGGCGAGCGAGTCGACCTTGCGCTCTGCCATCCAGCGCCACTTGGTTCTGGAGAGATTGATGATCTCTTGTTCGCGTGGGGCTCCCTGTGCCGCGCTGGACGACACGACGGCCCCGAGGGCGATGAGTGCGCCCAGTATGTGTCGTTTCATGGTGTGCCTCCTTCATGATTCTACCGGCGGTGGTGCGGCAGCCGTATGACGATCCAACGGATTCGTGGTACAATTCTCCAATCATGAATGAGCTCGCTCAGCGAATCGCGCGCCGCGTCACGACGGATGGCACCGTCGAGGTCGCGCCAGGCCTCCTGTTCTACCGCTTCTCGACGCCGGCCGGACCGGCATTCGCCATCAGCAAGCCGCGCTTCTGCGTCATCGCGCAGGGAAGCAAAGAGGTCGTCCTCGGCACGGAACGGTATCGCTATGACGCTGCGCGCTACCTGCTCGTCTCCGCCGGATTGCCCCTCGTGGGCCACGTCATCGAAGCGTCGAAGGACCAACCGTATCTCGCGCTCGGTCTCACGCTCGACCCCGCGGTCGTGACGGCCGTTCTGGTCGAGTCGGGTCTCCCGGTCGCACGCGAGAATGGCGACGTGAGGGCCGTCGCGGTGAGCCGGCTCGACACAAATCTGCTCGACGCCGTCGTGCGCCTCGTGCGGCTGCTCGATTCCCCCGCCGACTACGCGGTGCTCGCGCCGCTCGTGGTCCGCGAAATCGTGTATCGCTTGTTGATCGGGGATCAGGGCGCCCGGCTGCGCCAGATCGCGGTCGTCGACGGCCGCGTCCACCGCATTGCCAGGGCGATCGAGATGCTCGGCAAGGACCGCGACAAGCCGCTCCGTGTCGCCGACATCGCTCGGCAGCTCGCCGTGAGCGTGTCGGGACTGCACTCGCAGTTCAAGGCGGTCACCGGGATGAGCCCGCTGCAATTTCAAAAGCAGCTGCGGCTGCAGGAGGCGCGGCGGCTGCTGCTCGCCGGCGAGACCGACGTCGCCAGAGCGGGATACCGCGTCGGCTACGAGGATCCCTCGCACTTCAGTCGCGAATACAAGCGGTTGTTTGGCAAAGCCCCGACGCGCGATGTCGAGCGGCTGCACGGGCGCTGAGCCGTAGCACCGCTTCGCGACGTTGGCCCCGCATCCGCCATCACGCAGCCGCGGTACAGATCATGCTGTCTCCCGCACCGTGATCCCCCAACTATTGCTTCGCACGCAGGACGCCATGAGCCTGCTCATGCGGGGCCACCCGCAGACCGTTCTGCGCCATGCGCTCGGCACGCGCCTCCATTCTGAAACACTCGCTTTTGGCTTGCGCCGCGACCTCGACATCCCCTGCGAGCACCCGACGGCGAAGATTCCACTCGTCGTCCGGCCGCTCCAGCCGCAGGATGATCTGTCGATTCTGGATGTCGACACACCCGGGCTCCAAGGCCGGGTGATGTTCGAGCGGCTGGCGCAGCGGCGGCTGATCGCCGCCAGGCTGCCGACGTGCTGGGTCGCGATCGCGCCCGACGGGAAAGTCTGCTACATGCAGTGGCTCGTCGCGCCGCGCGACAACGACCGGATTCGCGCGCTGTGGGACGATCTGTTCCCCCAGCTCGCGCCCGGCGAGGCGCTGCTGGAGGGCGCGTTCACTGGCGATGCCTACCGCGGCCAGGGCATCATGGCGCACGCGATGAGCCGCATCGCCGTCGTCGCCCGCGATTTCGGCGCCCGCTGGGTGCTCACCTTCGTCGGCGTCAACAACACCCCGTCGCTCAAGGGCTGCTATAGAGCCGGGTTCGTGCCGTTCCAACGACGCAGCGAGGCTTGGCGGCTGCTACGCCGGCGCGTCGCGTTCACGCCGCTCCCCCAAGGAATGCTCGCGTAGCTCCGCAGGCAGCATCGTGAGGGGACCGGCCCGCCCTCCTGGGTTTCGCGAATTGACGCATTTCACTATAGTGACGCATGGTCCTTTTGCCTTGCGAGAAGGCGTAACGGCCCCGCGTCGAAGCACGCCGGCCAGCCCGGATCGGACCCTGCTGCTCGAGTGCCGGCTCGAGCAGCTGCGCGGCGCGCTCGACGAGGCGCGCGCCGAAGCCGATCAGGCCCGCATCCGGCTCGCCGAGGCTGCCGCCCGTGAGGCCGCTGAAACCCAGCGCCTGAGCGGGGTCCAAGACGAGCTCGCCCGCGCCCGTGAAGAAGTCGCCACGCTACACCGGCGACTGGAACACTCCGAGGCGCTGCGCGCCAAGCTCCAGGGACATTTCTTCGAGTCGGACGGTCGCGACGACGCGCAGGAGCTGGTGCGCCTGCGGCGCGAAGTTGCCGCGGCCCACGATCGCATCGCCGCCAGCGAACAGACCGCCGCGCAGCTGCGGGCTCGGGTGGACGAGCTGGTGGCATCCCGCGAGACCTTGCTCACCCGGGTGATCGAGTGGCAACGCGCCGTACGCCACGGCGACCCCGAAGCCGTCGACCTTGCCGAGTTTATCGGCAGCCTGCGCCGCGCCGTCCTCGACCTCGAACGCGACAACGCCCTGGGAGAGCGCCGCGAGGCCGCGCTGCGCGAGCAGCTCGAGCAGGCGATAGCGCCATCGGCTCTACCCCCGCCCACCCCCTCTCCCATCTCCCCTCTCCCTCCTCCTGCGGACGATCTGGTCGCAGCACTGGCCGCGGCGCAGCACCCACAGGATCAAGTAGAGCTGCTCCTCCGCCTCGGCCGTCGCGGCGGGGGGGACGACGCGTTTTATGCCGTCCGGCCCTTTGCCACCGCTGAAGATCCCAACGTTCGCGCCGCGGCCTACCAGTCACTCGGCCGGCTGCTGGAACGGGACCCGGCGCGGCTCGAGCCCCACGTCCGCTGGGGGATCGCCGACGCCAATCCGCATGTGCGGCGTCGCGTCGTGCTCGCCGCGGCGGCGGCGCGCGGGCTCGACCTGCGGCCGCTCCTCGAGCCCCTGAGCGGCGATCCCGATCCCCAAGTGCGACGCATCGTGCATCGGATCCTACGGACCGCGCCTCAAGACCCTCAGCGCACGGAAGCCGACATCGTGCAGCGAGCGTCATAGTGGATATCCGTTACACGCGCAGCCACTTCGCCAAGCTCCTGGGGTTCACGGACAAGCAGCTGGCCGCCGCGGACAACCTGCCCGAGCTGAAGGCACTCGCCGGCGGACCCGCTTCGTACCAGCCGCGACACCTGTCGGCGTACCGCAGGGTGCTGGACCTTCACCCTCGCCCGGAACGCCCTAGCCGCCAGCTCTTCCTCAACTTCAAGGGTGGCACGGGCAAGACCAGCCTCTCGGTGGCGTACGCCTATCGGCTCGCGGAGATGGGCCACCGGGTCCTCCTGATCGACCTCGACTCACAGGGGCACGCGACACAGCACCTGGGCGTCGGCGGCGAGAAGCTCGAGCGCACGGTCTTCGATACCCTGGTCAACGGGGTCCCGATCACGGACGTGATCTTGCCGACACCGCTCGCGGAGTTCGATGTGCTCCCGGCCAATTTGCGGATGACGACCATCGACATCTCGCTCATGCCGATGGCCGGGCGCGAGTACAAGCTCCAGCGGGCGCTCGCGGGGGTGTCGGACCGCTACGAGTTCATCGTCATGGACGCCCCGCCCTCCTTTGGGCTGTTGAATCTCAACGCGCTGATGGCGACCGACGACCTGCTCGTGCCGGTGCTCCCCGATTTCCTGTCGTTTCACGGTCTCAAATTGCTGTTCGAGACGCTGGGCCAGATCGAGGACGACCTGAACCACCGGCTGCAGCGGATCAAGATCGTCATCAATCAGTACAACCCCACGACCCGGATCGCGCGCGAGGCCAAAGGCGCGCTGGAGCAGCACTATCGCGAGTTTCTGTCGGACACGATCGTGCGGCAGTGCACGCAGTTCGCGCGTGCATCGAGCGACGGCCTGCCCATCACTGCCTACGCTCCATCGTCCAAGGGAGCCAGGGACATCGACGCCCTTATCACCGAGATGATGAGCGCGCGCTTCGAGCGCGCGATGGAGAGGAGCGCGTGACCACCGGTTTCGACGCCAACGTTCCAGCCCGCAAGCCGCGGACGATCTCTCGCGTGCTCACCGAGCTCACGGCCGTCTCCGACAAGGTGTCCTCACCCCCTGACCAGCCGCCGGCGACTATCGAGCTGGCTGCCGAGCCTCCGCCTGCCACTCCGAAACCAGGCCCCCGCGCGCCACGCGGGAAGAACGGTAAAGAGCGCGCCGCGTCGTTGCGGGAACGTCTGGCGCTGACGGCTCACGCCGCTGGGGCCGAGCCGCAGCAGACGGCTGCCCGAGTGCGGGAGTTGATCGAGGCGATGCGCGGCCGGCTCGAGGCCGCGATCGAGGAACGGAGCAAGCTGGCCGGGGAGCTGGAGGAAGCGCGCGCCGCGCTTGGGCGGGCCGAGGCCGAGCTGAAGAAGGAGCGCCGGGTGCGGGCCGCGCTCGAGGCGCAGGCCGAGGAGCGCCGGCGGATCGCCGAGGAAGCGGTGGCGGAGGCGGAGGCGCTCGCCGCCGAGCGCGATCAGGTGCTCGAGGAGATTGCCGGGCTGCGCGGCCTCGAAGACCAGGCGGCCCTGCTGCAGGAAGCTGAGGCGGAGCTGGCCGATCTGGACGGGCGGCTCAAGGAGGCGCAGTCAGGTCGCACGCGCGCCGAGGCACGGTGCCGGGAGCTGACGGCGGAAGTGGAGCGCTTGTCCGCGGCCGGCGAAGCGCTCGAGGCTCTCGAGACGCTGGTGAAACGCAGTCACTAACTACAGGGTGAGGCCGAGACGGCCGCCGGT
Organism: Gemmatimonadales bacterium; assembly: GCA_035309945.1. Lineage (GTDB taxonomy): Bacteria > Gemmatimonadota > Gemmatimonadetes > Gemmatimonadales > GWC2-71-9 > 20CM-2-65-7. The sequence goes on from DATGEQ010000094.1 coordinate 10,674, forward strand.
GCGGGCCCAGCGTCGACCAGCTGTTTCGTGACTGGATCGATGCGGAAGTTCAGGCCTTCCAGCGATCGCGCGCCCAGCAGGACCAAGTCGCCCGGCTCCCCGAACACGACGTCGTCGGTCGCACGCTTGCCCGCAACGTGCAGGAAGGCCGGGCCGGTCCAGCGCTCGAGAATGGTGCCGTTCGCCTGTCGGAAGCGCGACTTGGCGTAGCGCTCGATCCGCAGCGCGTCGAGCACCTCTGCGGGAATCCAGGACAACTCGGCCCCGGTATCGACGAGCACGGAGTGCACGGTGCGGCGCGCCCCCGGGTGAGCGGGGTTCTCGACGACGACGTCAATCCGAAACGTTCCCATATCGTCACGCATAATGCCCCCTCGAGGGTTGCCGAGTAGTACCATGATCGTGCCGATGGTGTCAATAAGTCGCGGTGAGGTCCCCTATCTCAACGGCACAAACGCGAGCCCGTTGTTGGGATTCATCGGGATCAGGAGCTGATGCGCTCCGTCGTAGCACATCGACGCCGCGTTCGGAATGTTGCGCGCGATCAGCTCGGCCGGCTGCTCGATCGCGCCCGATGCTCGAGTCGTTGGTGCGACGCAGTCATTAACTCCCGAGAATAGCGGCGATGGCGCACGAAAAGCCGGGAAGCACGTCCTCGCCGCGTAGCGCGTCGGTTTCGCTCAGCACTGCTTCAGTTCCGTCCTGCCGATAGACCCGCGCCTGCCGACGCGCGGGATCGATGACCCACACCACACGCGTGCCGGCATCCAGCCAGTCACCGATTTTGGCGAGCGTTTCACCGGGCCGGTCATGCGGCGAGAGCACTTCCACCGCCAGATCGGGCGCGAATTCCGCAAACGCTGCGGGCAACGGATCGGGCACACGGGCGCGCTGGACGAAGGCGACGTCCGGAGCGCGGACCGTATCCGGGCCTCTCGAAAGAGTGAATCCGGGATCGCCGGCAACTACCTGGCCAAGGTTCTGTGCCCGCGCGTAGTTCACGAGCTCCGCGGCAAGTCGCGCGACAACGGCCGCGTGCAGGTAACCGGGCGGTTCCTTCACAACTAGGCGGCCGCGGACCAGCTCGACCTGCTTCCCCGGGATGCTCATGTCCAGGAGCTGCTCGGCGGTCATGAGCTCAGGCGACATGGGCGGAACGTAGGCGGGCTCGGCCGGCATCGCAACCAACGTACGAGTGCGCATTCAACGCACATTCAAATGGCTGCTTCGTTCCGGTTTTCACCCCTGACCCGCTCTCTGCCTCGAAGCGGTGCTGCGCGAGGAGCTCGGATCCAACCGTTAGTTCCCCCTTTCCTGAAAGGAGAGGGGGCAGGGGGTGAGGACTCCGGAGGGGAGCGGGGTTAGCGCAACGCGCGCGCGAGCATCGCAATCGCGGCGACCGCGCCGACCCAGAAGACAAACGACCACTTGATCAAGTCGCCGAAGCGGCGCTCGAACCGGGTCTCGAGCCTCGCGAACCCCACTTGCATCTCTTGTCGCAACTCGGCGATGTCCGCACGTAACTGGTCAAAATCGCCGTGCGTAGCAACGTCGCGGTCGCGCGCGTCCATCTCATGCATCCAATTCACAAACTCGGCGCCCTCCTGTCCTCCGAGCGTTTGCTGAAGCTTCTGGGACAACCGAGGCGTGATGGACACGCCACAACCTAACGTACGCTCGGCGAACCCGAAGATCAATTTCGTTCCGACGGGACCGAGAAAATGCGCAGGCCGAAAGAGTGACCAGGATTCCATTGGGGCCGCGCGCTGAAGCGCCGGCTCGGCGAATACGCGAGCCCTGAAGGGCTCATTGCGTCCTTCAGAGCCTGCCCCGAGCGCAGCGAGGGGACGCGCGCCATCCCCCACACCCGAGCGCGAGGAATGCGGCCGTGCGAAAGCTCATCGTATCGGCGCCGCCTTCTTCCGCCTCATGCAGAACGTCGACGCCTTCCTGCTCGGCCGGCACACCTACGTGACCCACGCCGCGGCGTTCGAGCCCATGCAGCCCGGCGACCCGTTCGGCGACGTGATGAACGCGCCCAGGAAATACGTCGTCTCGAAGACGCTGAAAGCACCGACCTGGCGCAACACGACGATCATTCGCGACAACCCGATCGAAGCGGTGCGCAAGCTCAAGGCCGAGTCCGGCAAGAATATCGTGACCGACGGCTCGAGCCAGCTCGTGCATGCTCTACTGCAGCACGACCTGGTCGACGAGCTGTTCCTGCACGTCTATCCGATCGCGCTCGGCAAAGGCAAGCGCGTGTTCCCCGATCGCATCGATGCGAAATTCAAGTTGGCGTCGGCCCATCCGTATCCGACGGGCGTGGTGGGACTGAGCTACATCAAGCCATAACACAAGGCGCGGCAGGTGATCAGTCTACCGCGCCTTGCTATTCGTCAGGGAGTGAGGACATCACGCCACGTTCGGCGTCTCACTACCGCCCGCCCCGGACTGGGACTCGTTCTTGGTCTGGAACGATCCAGGCACATTGCGGGCACTCTCCCACGCTCCCATCAGCTCGGCACTATCGCCGAACCGATAGCGGACCACCTTGTCCAGCAAGCGGAGCTGCTTGCTGATGTCCGCGGCAACCACCTGCAGATCGGCACGCGCACCTACATGCTCGCGCCGGCCTGCGCTGGTCGCCTGCAGCGTGTCCTCGTACTGCCCGAGCGCCGTGGCGAGCTCGTCCAACACCTGCTCCGACATCCCGAGCTTCACCAGGAGCTCCTTCTGCGCCGTCGCCCGCTCCAGGATCGCTCGACTCATCGTGAGCAACCCCTGGTGCGTGGTGTTCGGCGGCGGCATGCGGAACTGCTCCGCCAATTCCGCATTCTGGGTGCCTACCACTGCGCCCACGGCACTCAAATAGCCGAGTATCCTGGGCTGCAGCGCGCGCCGGAGCCCCTGCCGCTGCTTCACGGCCGAGCGCTCCACCGCCACCCCCGTCCGCTGCTGGGTCGCCAGATTCTCGGCGTGCTCCAGCAGCTGCTCGAGCTTCGTCAGCCCGAGATCCTGCCCTACTTCTTCCACCTGGTGGGCCCGCAAAAAGTCCCGAGCCCGCGCGGCCATCTCCAGCCGCCTACGTACTTGAGCGTTCATAACGCTCCCTCCTGTTGTGGCCACGGCGTCGGCGCCGTGACCGCTATTGGGACTTCGCCGACAATTTCGTGCTAGGAATAATGCGTGCCACGAGATTTGTGCTCAGGATGGAAATGCAGGTGTCCTCAAATGAGGACAGTTTCGTTGAATTCGTGTCGAAATAACAACGCATCGCGGCTGATGAACAGTCGCACGGACGAAAACAGCTCCCCCACTCGATCAAAATGCTCCCGCACTGGCCCAAAATGCTCCGACACTGTGTGAAAATGGTCGCTCGCTGAGCGCAAATGCTCGCTCACAGTGAAAAAACGCTCGCGCGCGACCTGGGAAAACTCCCTAATCGGTCACAGAAAGACGCGCATTGGTCAGTGGACATCCGACATTGGCCCGCAAAGCATGCGCATTGCTACTCGATCGACCCTCATGGTAGATCGAACGCTCCTCCTGGGGATGCGGCAGCTGCAAACCGCCGCACGATCGCTCCCGCGGGCTCGATCTTGTCGATCCCTTCGACGCTCTTGCCCGCCTGCCAATAATCCTTTGACGTCGGCTCACGCGCGCCGCCGGCGAGCGACGCGCGCTTGAGCTGCCACGCCGACCGTAAAGCGTAGAACATCCGCATCCAATGCTTCGTCTTGCGGCCGCGCAGCAGCCAACGCGCAACGGGTCCCGCCTTCGTGCCGATGCGCTCGACATAGGGCGTGCGGATCACCGCGAGCGGCACGCCGGTCACGCGCTCCGTGAGGACGATGTCGTCCTCGGTCGCGGCCACGATCGCCTGCTTGTAGTCGGGGTGGGCGC
>DATGEQ010000095.1:0-48654 GCA_035309945.1 Gemmatimonadales bacterium
GAGCATCACGAAGCCGAGGTGCGCGACGGACGAGTAGGCGATGAGCTTCTTGAAATCGGGCTGCACCATCGCGACCAGGCCGCCGTAAATGATTCCGATCAGCGACAGGATCACGATGACGGTCTGCACGGCCGGGCTGAGCGCGACGCTTGGGAAGAACGGCAACGCGAACCGCAGGAAGCCGTACGTCCCCATCTTGAGGAGAATGCCGGCGAGGATCACCGATCCCGCCGTCGGCGCTTCCACGTGCGCGTCGGGCAGCCAGGTGTGGAGCGGAAAGATCGGCACCTTGATTGCGAACGCCAGGAAGAAAGCGGCGAACAGCCACCACGCGACGCTGCCCAACCCACCGATCTGGGTGAGGAGATGCGCATAGCTGAACGAGTAGACCCCGGTCGCTTGTCCCGCGCGCACGTACAGCACGAGAATCGCCACGAGCATGAGCAGCGATCCGAAGAATGTGTAGATGAAGAACTTGATCGCCGCGTACAGGCGGTTCTCGCCGCCCCAGACCCCGATGATGAAGTACATCGGGATGAGCATCACTTCCCACATCACATAGAAGAGGAAGAGATCGAGCGCGACGAAGACGCCGATCATCCCGGTTGTCAGGACGAGCAGGAGGGAGTAAAAGCCGCGCTCGCGCTTCGTGATGTATGCCCAGCTGCCGAGCACCGAGAGCGGCATCAGGAAGGTCGTGAGCAGCACCATAAACAGCGAGATGCCGTCCACGCCGACGGTGTAGTGGATACCCCATACCGCGATCCAGGCGCGATCGGCGGTGAACTGCATGCCGCCGTCCGGCACGAACGACCACCACAGCGGCAGCGAGATCGCGAATTCGATGAGGCTCGCGGCGAGGGCCACGTACTTCGCGAGGCGCACCGGCAGGAGCAGAACGATGAGGCCGGCGATCAGCGGCCACACAAGCAGTGCGGTCAAGACCCAGCGCTCGTACATCAGCTCACTGCCCGCCAGATGAGGAGCAGCACACCGACGACGAAAATCGCGACGTACATGCCCACCTGCCCCGTCTGCAGCCACCGGTTCGCCCAGCCGAGGGCGCGCGCGCCGCGGGCCGCGCCGTTCACGGCACCGCCGTCGATGACGCGCTGATCGATCTGCTTCCAGAAGACGTCGCGCGACAGCCAGACGATCGGGCGGACGATCAAGGCATCGTAGATCTCATCCACGTACCACTTGTTGCGCAGCACGCGCGCAAACCCGCGCTCTTCCGGAGCCGCGCGCGCCGGCACGAGCGCTTCGGGCTTGAGCAGTCGCCACGCTCCGACGATGCCGATCACCGCGGTAGCGACGGCGATGCCGACCAGGAGCCATTCCGAGCCGGTGCTCAAATGCACTTCGGGAAGCAGCGGCGCGCTCGACCGCGTAACGGGAGCGAGCCAGTGCTCCAGCCAGGCGTTGCCGTGATAGAGCGCGGGAATGTTCAGCGCGCCACCCACCACGGACAGCAGCGCGAGCACCAGCAGCGGCACCGTCATGATCCACGGCGCCTCGTGGAGATGCTCTCGCTCCTTGTCCCCCGTCCGGTTGGGCCCGTGGAAGGTGTAGAGCATCAACCGCGTCATATAGAACGCCGTCAGCAACGCGGCCAATAATCCGAATCCCCAGAACACCGTCCACGCCAGCTCGGCGTGGCCGCGCGTGTGCGCGGCCGTGAGGATCTCGTCTTTGGAGAAGAATCCCGCAAACGGCGGAATCCCCGCGATCGCGAGCGTCGCGATCCACATGACCGTCGCGGTCCACGGCATGAAGCGCGCGAGGCCACCCATGTTGCGCATGTCCTGCGCGTCCTCGTGCGCATGCGAGTGGTGATAGGCGCGATGCATCGCGAAGATCACGCTGCCCGAGCCGAGGAACAGCAGCGCCTTGAAGAACGCATGGGTCGCGAGGTGGAAGATGCCGGCGCTGACCGCGCCGGTACCGACCGCGAGGAACATGTAGCCGAGCTGCGAAACGGTCGAATAGGCGAGCACGCGCTTGATGTCCCACTGCTTCAGCGCAATCGTCGCGGCAAAGAGCGCGGTGAGCGCGCCTACTCCGGCGACGACGGCGCTCGAGACGGGCGCCATCGCGAACAGCAGGTTGCAGCGCGCCACGAGATACACGCCGGCCGTCACCATCGTGGCCGCGTGGATCAGCGCCGACACCGGCGTCGGGCCGGCCATCGCGTCGGGAAGCCAGGTGTACAGGGGAATCTGCGCCGACTTGCCGGTGCAGCCCAAAAACAAGAGCAGCGTGATTGCGGTGATCGCGCGACCGCCCGGCACGAGCGCGGACGGCGCGTGCTGGAAGACGGTGGTGAAGTCGAGCGATCCCGTGGACCAGAAGATCATGAACATCGCGACCATGAAGCCGAAGTCGCCGATGCGGTTCATGATGAACGCCTTGCGGCCGGCGGTGGCATTGGCGGCTTCGTTGTACCAGAAGCCGATCAGCAAGTAGCTGCACAGGCCGACGCCTTCCCAGCCGACGAACATCACCGGGAAGCTCGCGCCGAGCACGAGGACGAGCATGAAGAACACAAAGAGGTTCAGGAACGCGAAGTAGCGCGCGTATCCCGGATCCTCTTTCATGTAGCCGATGCTGAACAGGTGAATCAACGAGCCGACGCCCGTGACGACGAGCAGCATGACCAGCGCGAGCTCGTCGACCTGGAACGCGAAGTCGACCTGCAGCGTCCCAACGGGGATCCACGACCAGAAGCGGTACACGATCGGGGCCTGCTGGTGCACGGCGGGGAATGCGCCAAAGACGGCAATCGCGACACCGAAGGCGGCAAGCAGGACGCCCGCTCCGATGACCGAGACGAGCGTTTTGGTGCCGGGACGCGCGAGCGCGAGGATGCCGTTCAACACGAACCCGAGCAGCGCGAGCGCGGGCGCGAGCCAGATCAGATCGACGGCGGTGCCCGTCATCCGTCGCGGAGCAGATTCATGTTTTGCAGGCTGACCGACTGTTTGTGCCGATACACGGCGAGGATGATCGCGAGACCGACGGCCGCTTCAGCGGCCGCGACGGCCATCACGAAGAAGACGAACACCTGGCCGCCCAGTCCCAGATTCTGCGCCAGCGCGACGAACGTGAGATTGACGGCGTTCAGCATCAGCTCGACGCACATGAAAATCACGATGGCATTGCGCCGCAGGAGCACGCCGAGCACCCCAAGCGTGAAGAGCACCGCGGAGATCGCGAGCGCCGGGCTGAGCAGCATCTAGAGTTTCCGTTTCGCGAGCACCACGGCGCCCACGATCGCGGCGAGCAACAGCACGCTCGCGATCTCGAACGGCACGAGGTAGGCGTCGAATAGGGGTGCCGCGACAGCACCGACCATGCCGCTTTGCTGCTGTACCGCCGCCACGGTCCCCGGAGGCAGCTGAATCGTGCTGGGCAACGTGGTCTTGCTGACGACGAGCAGCTGCGTCAGCAGCGCGATAGCGAGCACAACGGCGACCAGAATCCCGAGCGGGCCTTTGATGTCGCTCGGTCCGGGTCGTCCCAGGTTCAGCAGCATGATGACGAAGAGGAACAACACCATGATCGCGCCGGCATAGACCAGCACCTGGAGGATGGCGAGGAATTGGGCGTCGAGGCCCACGAACAGCGCCGCAATGCAGAAGAGCGTGATCACAAGCCAGAGCGCGCTGGCGATCGGGCTGCGGCGCGTGATGCACAACAGCGCGCTGGCGATCGCGGTGAAGCCGAAAATCAAGAAGACGGTGACGGACACTACTCGCCTTTCGGGTCGGACGGATCCCAGAGCGTGGAGACGGGGTGGGTCTGGGCCGTCAGCCGCTCGAGATCGTAGACGAAGCGATCGCGCGAATACTCGGAGTTCTCATAGTGCACGCCGACGTGGATCGCTTCTTCGGGACAGACCTCCTGGCAGTAGCCGCAGAAGATGCAGCGAAACTCGTCGATTTCGTAGATCAGGGGATAGCGATTGCCCTGCTCGTCTTCGCCGGGCACGAGCTTGATGCAGTTCGCGGGACAAATCTGCGGGCAGAGGCCGCACGCGACGCATTTCGCGCGTCCCTGCTCGTCCGTCAGCATGCGGTGCGTGCCGCGCCAGCGCGAGGAGAGCGTCCAGTCTTTCGACGACTTCTCCTCGGGATACTGCATGGTGACTTTGGGGCGCAGGAGGTGGCTGAACGTCAGCGCCATCCCTTTCAACGTCGCGCGCAGATACGATGTCTGCTGCGTCGGTCGTTTCATCACTTTGACGCCGATCGCCATCAGGCCGCCTCCTCCCCGATGCCGGACACGATACGGCCGCGGTCGAGCCACCATACCAGCGCGATCAACAAGATGAGATTCAAACCGCCCAAAGCCCACGCCATGCCGGTCCCGTACTCCCAGCCCAGCTGCACGCGGAGGAACCAGATCGCCGTCGCGAGGACCGTGATGTACAGCAGCGCGAGCGGCAGCAGCACCTTCCAGCCGAGCGCCATGAGCTGGTCATAGCGGAACCGCGGCAAGGTCCAGCGAATCCAGATATAAGCGAAGAGAAAGACGAACGTCTTCAGGCCGAAGACGATGAGCGTGATCACCGTCTTCAACACGCTGGGGTCGGTCTGGTCCCACGTGGTGAACGGGATATCCCAGCCACCAAAGAACAGCGTCGCCATCAGCGCCGATGCCGTCACCATGTTGGAGTACTCGGCGATGTAGAACATGGAGAACTTCATCGAGCTGTACTCGGTGTGGTAGCCGGCGATCAGCTCCCCCTCGGCTTCGGGGAGGTCGAAGGGCAGCCGGTTGGTCTCGGCGAGCGCGCTGACGAAGAAGATGACGAAGCCAAGCGTCAGCGGAACGATGAACCACGCGCTCTGCTGTTGCTGCGCGATCACCTGGGCCAGCGTCACGTTGCCCGCGAGCAGGAGCACGGCGACGGTGCTCATGCCGAGCGCGATCTCGTACGAGATCATCTGCGCCGAGGCGCGCAGGCCGCCGAGCAGCGCGTACTTGTTGTTGGACGACCAGCCGGCCAGCACGATGCCGTACACGCCGAGCGAGCTGATCGCGAGGATATAGAGGAAGCCGACCGGCAGGTCGGCCACGACCATGGGCACGAGCCCCCACTTGGTCGGCAGGGGCGCGGCAAACGGGATCACGCCGAACGTGAGGAGTGCCGGCACGAACGAGACGATGGGCGCGAGCGTGAAGAGCGTTTTGTCCGCCATCGCGGGCGACGTCTCTTCCTTGAGGAAGTTCTTCAGCCCGTCGGCGGCAGGCTGCAGGATGCCTTGCGGCCCGACGCGGTTGGGGCCGAGCCGGTCCTGCATCCAGGCACAGACCCGGCGCTCGAGCAGCGTGAGGAGCGCGACGCCCACCATGATGACATTGAATACCACGAAGACTTTGATCGCCGACGCAATGATGAAGAATTTCATCGCGCGGCCTCTGCCATGCCCAGCGTGGCGGCGAGCTGATTCAGGATCCAGGCAGCCGATTGCGCCATACCGGGCGCCGGTTTCGCCTGGGAGTAGCGCTGATCGCGGCCGTCGCGGTTGGTGAAGGTGCCTTCTTCTTCAGCGACGTTGGCAATCGGCAGAACGACGTCGGCACGCCGGCACGCCGCATGTTCACCGAGGACCGTGCCCAGGTAAATCAGCGCGCCATTGGTTTCCACGGCGCAGTCCGAGTCGTCGAGCACCAGGACGACCGCGGCGGTTTTCGCCACCTCGAGCGCCTGCGTGTAGTCGCGCGTGTAGCCGAGATTCTCGGCGCCTCTCGCATTGGGTGCACGTTCGGCGCGCAGGGCGAGATTGGGGACGCCGGCGAGCGGCGCCTCTTCGCCCATCACGACCTGGAAGGCGCCGCGCCAATCGAACCCGGACAGCACGCGCTTCGCGGCCGCGAGTGCTTCGCTCGACGCGCCCGGCGACACGAGCGCCACCGCCTTCCCCGACGCGCCGCGCAGGATCCGGACGACGCGCTCGAGCGCTTCGTCCCAGTCGACCGCCTTCAGCTCGCCGTCCCGGCGCACGAGCGGCGCCTCGATGCGGTCGCCGCGATTCAGCCACTTGTAGTGATTGCGGCCGTGATCGCAGATGAAGTAGCGATTCACGTCGAGGTTGGGCCGCGGCCGCACGCGGACGACGACTTCGTCGCGGGTGTCGAACGTGATGTTGCAGCCCTGCGAGCAGCCGGTGCAGATCGAGGCCGTCTTGTCCAGCTCCCAGGCGCGCGCCTTGTGCAGGAAGTCTTTCGACAAGAGCGAACCCACGGGACAGAGATCGACGACGTTGCCCGCCCACGGGTGATCGAGCCGCGCTTCGGGGTGAATGCCGATGAACGCGCGGTCGCCGCGCTCGGACACGTTGAGCACCGGCTCCTGCGCGACGTCTTCCATGAACCGGACGCAACGCGTGCAGAGGATGCAGCGATTCGGCACGTACAACACGTCGGGCCCAAAATCCTCGACGGGGTTGAAGCGCTTGGCGTACTCGCCGTAGCGCGTGCCCCTTTGCCCTTCCTGGAACACGAAGTCCTGCAATTCGCACTCGCCGGCCTGATCGCAAATCGGGCAGTCGAGCGGATGGTTGATGAGCAGGAACTCGAGCACGCCCTGGCGCGCGTCTTTCGCCGGCGGCGTCTGGGTCTTGACGACCATGCCTTCGGTCACCGTGGTCGCACAGGCAATCTGCAGCTTCGGCGCCTTCTCGATCTCGACCAGACACATGCGGCAAACGCCGGCGACCGGCAGGCCGGGGTGATAGCAGTAGTGCGGGACGAGGACGCCGGCTTGCTTCGCGGCCTCGATGACGAGGGTACCCGCCGGGACCGTTACCGGCGTTCCATCGACGGTGAGGTTGACCATGCCGTCTGCCATCAGGCCCCCCCCACCGGCTGACGCTGACCGGCGAGATACGCCTCGAACTCCGCACGGAATTTCTTGATACCGCTGACGATCGGCGCCGCGCACGAATCCGACAGCACGCAAATCGTCTTGCCCGTCATGTTTTCGGAGAGATCGAGCAACAAATCGAGATCCTTGCTCTTGCCCTGCCCCGCCAGAATCCGTTCCATGATCTTCGTCGTCCACGCCGTGCCTTCGCGACACTGCGTACACTGCGCGCACGACTCGTGGGCGTAGAATTTCGCGAGCCGCATGATCTGATAGACCATGTCGGTCGTCTCGTCGAACACGATCACGCCACCGGAGCCGAGCATCGAGCCTTTTGCGACGACGCCTTCGTAGTCGAGGAGGCAGCTCTCCGTCTCCTCGCGGGTCAGGATGGGCACGGATGAGCCGCCGGGAATGCAGGCCTTGAGGGCGCGCCCAGCGGGCGGGCCGCCGCACATGTCGTAGATCAGGTCCTTCAGCGGGAATCCCATCGTGACTTCGTAATTGCCGGGGCGCTGGACGTTGCCGCAGACCGAGAAGAGCTTCGTGCCGGTGCTCTTCGGATTGGACAGGCACAGTCCCTTGTACCACGCCGCGCCGCGTTTGATGATGTGCGGGACGGCGGACAGGGTTTCGACATTGTTGATCGTCGTCGGCATGCCGAACAGCCCGGCTGCTGCCGGGAAGGGCGGCTTGATGCGCGGGTTGCCGCGCTTGCCTTCGATCGAATTCATCAGCGCCGTTTCTTCGCCGCAGATGTAGGCGCCGGCGCCGCGATGGAGATAGACCTTGATCCCGCCGAACACGCCCGCCTCGTTCGCCTCGGCGAGCGCCCGCTCCATGATCGTCCAGGGCTCGGTGAATTCGCCGCGGATGTAGATGTAGGCGACGTCGGCGCGGATCGCGTGCGCGGCGATCGCGCTGCCTTCGAGGAGCGCGTGCGGCGTCCACCGCATAATCTCGCGGTCCTTAAACGTGCCCGGCTCCGACTCGTCGGCGTTCACACACAGGTAATGCGGTTTCTTCTTTTCCTTGGGCATAAACGACCACTTGAGCCCGGTCGGGAACCCTGCCCCGCCGCGCCCGCGCAGGCCCGATTCCTTCACGACGTCGGTCACGGCGACGGGGTCCATCTTCAGTGCCTGCGACAGCGCCTCGTAGCCCCCGCGCTTCACCCAGCCCTTGTACGTGCGGGCTTCCGCGTCGCCGAAGTACTGCGACAGCACGACGGTCTCTTTCGGGTGCGACTTATGCGGATAGCCCATTAGGAATGTCCAGGTATCAATGGACAATGATCAATGATCATGGTTCGTTGAACAGTGATCATTCGGCTCATCGATACCTTCTCACAATCTCGGTGACTTTTTCCGGCGTGACGCTCTCAATGAAGTCGTCATTGACGAGGATCGGCGTCGCAAACCCGCACGCGCCGAGGCACTCGACTTCGATGATCGTCCATTTTCCGTCCGGACTCGTCGCCCCCGCATCGCGGGCGCCGGTCTGCTCGAGCAGCGCCTGCAGCACGGCTTCGGCGCCGCAGACGTTGCAGGGAGAGGTCGTGCAGACCTGAACGAAGTTTTTCCCGACCGGATGTTGGTGGTACATCGTGTAGAAGGTCACGACGCCCTTCACGTAGGCAGGCGTCAGGCCGAGGACTTCGGCCACCTCGGCCATGATGCGATCGGAGATCCAGCCGTGCTCGCGTTGCGCGAGCCACAGCGCCGGCAGCAGCGCGGCCTGTTTGGTGGGATAGCGCCGCAGAATCCCCTGGAGCTCGTCCAACACCTTGCCGACGAAAACGGGCTGGTAATCCTCGCCCTGGCTGACGCCGTGAGGAGGGGTCACCGGTCCACCTCGCCCATGACGATGTCCACCGACGCGTTGATCGCGATCAAGTCCGATAGCAGACGGCCCTCGGCCATTTTGGGAAGCGCGGCGAGATTGATGAAGGAGGGCGGCCGGATCCGCCAGCGCACCGGCTTGGCCGTCCCGTCGGAGACGAGATAGTTGCCGAGCTCGCCTTTGGGATTCTCGATGCCCACGTACGCCTCGCCCACCGGGGCTTTCACGCCTTCCATCACCTGCTTGAAGTGGAAGATCATGGCTTCCATGTCGCTCATCGCGCGCGTTTTGGAGGGCAAGATGACGCGCGGGTCCTCGACGTTGATCGGTCCGTCGGGCAGCCGGTCGAGCGCCTGCGCGAGAATACGGTTCGACTGATAGCACTCCTCGAGGCGGACGAGATAGCGGTCGTACACGTCGCCATGCTCTCCCACGACGACGTCGAAGTCGTATGTCTCATAGTCGAGATACGGCTTGTCCTTGCGGACGTCGTACGCGACGCCGCTCGCGCGCAGCATCGGTCCCGACAGCGAGTAATTCGTCGCTTCCGCGGCCGTAAGCGTGCCCACGCCCTGCGTTCGTCCCGCCCAGACGGCGTTGCGGGTGAGCACGCGGTCGATTTCGCCGAGCGTCTTGGGGAAGGTTTGCGTGAATTCCCGCAGCTTCGGTACGAACGCGTCGGGAACGTCGGCCATCAGGCCACCGACACGCGTGAGACTGGTCGTCAGGCGGGCGCCGGTCCACATCTCCTGGAGATCGTAGATCTTCTCGCGCTGCTGAAACGCCCACAGGAACGGCGTGAAGGCGCCGAGGTCGATCGAGGTCGTGCCGAGCCACACCATATGCGAAATGATGCGGCTCATCTCGCACGCGATCACCCGCAGCACCTTGCAGCGCGGTGTGATCTCGATGCCCATGAGCTTTTCGGCCGCGAGCGCGAAGCCGACGTTGTTCGACATCGGCGACAGATAGTCGGTGCGGTCGGTCAGCGGGATGATCTGGTTGTAGTGCCGATACTCGCCGAGCTTCTCGAAGCCCGAGTGCAGGTAGCCGACGTGCGGAATGCAGCGCACGACCGTTTCGCCGTCGAGCTCGACCACGAGGCGCAGGACGCCATGCGTCGCCGGATGCTGCGGCCCCAGGTTGACGAGCAAATGCTCGCCGCCGAGCAGGGGCTCGCGCGTCGGTTGTCCGTCCGCGTCGACACCGGGTGTCGCGAGCTCGTATTCGACCGTGCGCTTGCTCATGGGTTCGACGCCGGGGGCTCCGGGATCTTGCCGCGCTCGCCCTTCAACAAGCGCTCGCGCATGTCTTCGGGCAATTCTCCTTCGGCGTCGGCAATCGACAGCTCTTCCAGCGAATAGTGGGCTTCCGGGTTGGCGTTCAGGGCCTGTCGCACCTGCTCTGCGCGCGAGAAGCGGCCGCGCAGCGGAAAGCTTTTGCGGAGCGGGTAGCCCTCGGCGTAGGTCTCCCACATGAGGATCCGCCGCAGGTCGGGATGGCCCTTGAAGGTGACGCCGAACATGTCGAAGACTTCGCGCTCGAGCCAATCGGCGCCGTGCCAGAGGTGCCAGATCGAGTCGACCGCGAGCTCGTCCGCCGGCGCCAGCTCGACTTTGATGCGGATATCGACGCGGCGCTTGAGCGAGCGCAAAAAGTAGACGACTTCGAGCGGTCGCTCGCGGTCGCGGAACTCGACCGCGGTCACGTCGACGAGATAATCGAACTCCTGGCCCGGCGTCTCCTTGAGCCAGGTCATGGTCTCGAGCAGCCGCTCGCGCGTCACGTAGACGATGTGCTCGCCGTCCCGCGCGACAGCTTCCCGCACGGCTCCCGGAATCACGACGAGCGGAACTGGTGGACGGAGTTGCCGAACGGCTCGGAGATCTCGTCGATCGTTTCGGGCGGGAGGCGCAGGCCCTTGTCGTCCAGCGGCTGCTCGTCGCGCCGCTTCACGGCGTCGAAGAGCGACTCGCCCTTGATCTTCTTGTGCAGGAGCAGGATGCCGTACAGCAGCCCTTCGGGCCGCGGCGGGCAGCCGGGCACGTAAACATCGACGGGGACGATCGTGTCGATGCCCTGCACCATCGCGTAGTTGTCGAACACGCCGCCCGTAGAGGCGCATGCGCCCATCGAAATCACCCACTTCGGCTGCGGCATCTGGTCGTAAATCCGGCGGATGACGGGCGCGAGCTTGAACGGCAGCCGGCCGGCGCAAATCAGCACGTCGGCCTGGCGCGGAGAAAAAGCCTGGCGCTCCATGCCGAAGCGCGCGAAGTCGAAGCGCGACGCGGCGGTCGCCATGAATTCGATCGCGCAGCACGCCGTCCCGAACGGCATCGGCCACAGCGAATTGGCCCGCGAGGAGTTGACCGCCCAGTCCACCAGATTCTCGAACTTGGCGAGCAGGTAATTGGAGCTTTGGACTTCCCCGACTCTTTTCATCGTATCAATCCCACTGGAAGGCGCCGCGCTTCCAGACGTAGATGTATCCCACGAACAGGATCAACATGAAGACCAGCATCTCGATCAGCAGGAATCCTGTCGAAACGGTCGCTCCGCCTCCAGTGCCCAGGAAGATCGTGGCCCAAGGGATTAAGAACACCGTTTCGATGTCGAAGAGGATGAACAGCACCGCCACGAGATAGAACTTGACCGAGAAGCGCTCGTGCGCGCTGCCGAGCGGCGGCATGCCGCTCTCGTACGGCTTTTCCTTCACGTCGGTGGGACGCCGCGGGCCGAGGAAATGCGAGGCCACGATCATCGACGCGCCGGCGACGATGGCCAACCCGAAGAGCATCAGGAACGGAATGTAGGGTTGCATGAGCGCTCGTGAAAAAATTCACTAATGCGTAAGCGTTCGTCAAGTTGGCCATGGGCAATTACATTGCGCAACCATGTCCATCAAATCTGATCGCTGGATAACCAGGATGTCGCGCGAACACCGGATGATCGAGCCCTTCGCCGACCGGCAGGTCCGCGACGGCGTCATCTCGTACGGCGTGTCGTCCTACGGCTACGACATGCGCGTCGCTCCGGAGTTCAAGATTTTCACCAACGCACTCTCGGCGGTCGTGGACCCCAAGCATTTCGATCCGAAGTCGTTTGTAGAATTCAGCGGCGACGTCTGTATCGTGCCGCCGAATTCGTTCGCGCTCGCGACATCGGTCGAGTACTTCCGCATTCCCCGCAACGTGCTGACGATCTGCCTCGGCAAGAGCACGTATGCGCGATGCGGGATCATCGTGAATGTCACGCCCTTCGAGCCGGAATGGGAAGGCTACGTGACGCTGGAGATTTCGAATACGACACCACTGCCGGCCAAGATCTATGCTAACGAGGGAATCGCCCAGGTGCTGTTTTTCACGGCAGACGAAGGCGACGAGTGTGAAATCTCCTACAAGGACAAGAAAGGCAAGTATCAGGCTCAACGAGGCATAACCCTGCCCAAACTCTAAGCGGGTTGCCTGGCTCTCCGATTGTACGCGTAGGCGACGGTCAACGCGATGATGGCGAGCGCAAAGAATGACGCCACTCGGTATAGCGCCTCCAAGTTGGAGAGATCGTACAGGACAATCTTGAGGCCCGCGAACGCCGCGACTGCCAGTCCTGTCGACCGCACCAGCCCGCGGTTCAGCCGGAATCCGATGGACACGAGCGCGCCCGCAAACAGCAGCCACCAGAGGCTGAGGGCGAGATCGCCGGCCAGCCGGGTGACGCGGCTGAAATAATCCTCCAGCAGGATCGATCCGCCGAGGAAGATCGTCGATCCGCAGAGCGTCCAGAGCAGCGCCGCGGCCCGGTCCTCCCTGCCCCACGAGCGCGCCAGGGCCGCGTTGCTTGCCGCCAGCAGATAGAGCGATAGCGCCCAGCGATCGGTGAAGACCGCGCGCGAGCCCGGGATGTCGCGGTCGATCAGACCGGCAGAAAAGAGACAGACAAACGCGGCCACGGCGAGGGTGATGGACGCGATCCGGCCGCCGGGACGCGCCGCTTGTCGTTCCACGAGAAACGCCAGTAGCGCGAGCGAGATCCAACCGAGCACGATCGCCGACGCCCGCCAGGGGAATGCCATGGCCAGCCCAACGAGCACGAAGCCTGTGACGAGGTGGGCGGCACTGCGGCGCAGCCAACCGATCGGCAGGTACACGACGGCAAGCGCGAGGGGCGCCACCTCGAAGTGCATGTCGAGCAGCCGCAGTCGCGCCAGGCTCGCCAGCACCAGCAGCGCGAGCGGGCTGGCGATAAAGAGGAATCGCTCCTCCAGCGCCTGACCGTCGAACGGGTCGCGCCGTACGTGTTGCCAGCCGAGCATGCCCCACACCGCCACCACCGCTGCGAGACCGAACCAACGGGCCTGCGCCGCGGCGCCGATGTTCGCGAGACCGTTACCCAACAGGATCCACGCGCCGAGGAGGATACCGACCCGCGTCTCCGGCCAGGGGTGGAGTCCGGTCACGTGCAGCGCGAGGAGTGCAGCGCCGGCGATCAGCCAGCAGCCGAGCGGCGCCGCGATCGCGGGTTGGGCGCCGGCCGCCGCGAGAAAGAGATAGCCGAAGAGCGCGAGGTTGAACGTCGCCCGCCAGCCCATGGCATGGGCCGTGATCGCCGTTCCCAGGCCGATGATTTCGAGATAGCCGAGAAATCCCTGCGGGTTGGGTGCCGTCTGGAGAATCAACGGCGCGAGGTATGCGCCGCCGAGCGCCCAGATCGCGAGCGGCTCGAGCTCGTGATGCAGCGCGAGCATCGTGACCGCGACGGTCGTGGCCGCGAGCAACAGGATGCCGATGCGCCGTTCGATCAGGGCATACGGACCGGCAGCCGCCCAGAGGCCCAAGTATACGAGTCCGCCGCCGGCGCCGATCATCGCGGCGCCGTAGCGCCGCATCCCTCGCGCGATCCGTTCGTGTCCCCACGCCGCCACGCCGATGCCGCCGATCACGGAGCCGATCGTGCGTACCAGCGGGGGTACCCATCCCTGGTCGAACGCGTACTTGAGGAAAAACGCCGCCGCGAGGAGCAGTGCGGCGACCCCGACGGCCAGCAGCCCGCGCTGTCCAAACCACTGCTCGAGATCGGTCTTTGCCGTGACGGTGACGCCGGGTGCCGCGGGTCGCGAAGGCGGTGCGGACGGCGGCGGTGAGGGGAGTGGTCGAGCGCGCGGCTCGGTGCTGCCCGCCACGACCGTCAACCGCCGGACGATGTTTTCCAGCGTCGCCACGCGACGCTCGAGCTGCTCGATTGCTTCCTTTTCCTTGTCGCTCACACCGCCGCGGTCGATTTACGCGATCCCGCCGCCGTGATTGCCGCCGTCACGGCGACGATGATGATGAGGTCGGGGACCCAGCCGAGCTCCGTCACCGGCGCGACCATTTGCACGAAGTACATGACGAAGTCGAAGACGCCGATCGAAAGCCCGAGCAGCACGGTGTACTGCAGCGTGCGTCCGAGTTGTACCAGAAAGCTGCCCGTGACGAGTGTCACGGCGCCCTGTCCGGCGGCGATCGCCAGCGCGGCCAGGCTGCCGCTGAACAACGTCTCGATCACCGCTGAGCGGCCTGGGTGGTAGCTGAAGAACCAGGTATGGATCAATGCGATCGCGAATCCTGCCAGTACCGCGCAGACCGTCGCCCAGATCGAGTAGGCGATTACGACGCGTGTCTTGGAGTCGTCCATGTCTTCCCTCCCGCTACGTCTACCGCAAAGCTACTGCCGCTTCGACGAGCGCGGCACGGGCCTGGTCGATCCGGCTGACCAAATCGGCCAGCTCCTTATTCGCGGTGGCGGCATCGGCGTAACGAATCGCTTCGTTGACGCTGGGGAACGCCATCGTCGCGTAGCCGTTATCGACGTCCGCGGCGAACTGCAGGCTGCGGAACCACGGGCGGCTCGTCAGCCCCTCGGGGCGCGTGAGCCGCCGCTCGACCAGCATCAATGCGGCATTCACCCGGCGGATACGCATGGAGTCGACCGCGCCGCCGCCTGCGCTCCGCGCGACCGCCGTGTCTCGCGCGGTGTTGAACGCGCGTGCCACGGCGGTGAAACGGTCGAGCGCGTCCTTGAGCGCCTGCGTATTGACGCTCGCCTTCCACTGTTTCTTCGCAATGCCGGAATCGAGCTGTGTCACGAGCCCCGTCATTTCGACGCCGAACGCCGCGTAGTCGAGCGGCACGATGTCGCTGTTGGCGAGGCGGCTCGTAATCACTCCGACGAGCTGCGCGCCGGCACGATGGGCCTTATAGCCCGGATCGCCGAAGCGCGACATCCAGTCGTAGGAGTCGTACATCGAATGATAGATGCCGTCGGGCCCGTCGAATCCGATGCCGCCCGCGGGAATGCCGAGGTGGTGGTAGAAGCCCGAGTAGTCGGACCCGCCGCCGAGGTTTCCCATCGTCAGCGCGGTGGTGTCGCCGTTCTTGCTCTTCAGCCACACGTCGTACACGGTGCCCGTTCCCGTCGGATCCGGCACGGCGCGCGCCGCCGCGCGCAGCAGCGGCTTCAGAGACGGCGAGGCGCTGCCGCTGAAGCTCGGCCCGGAGAAGGTCCCGTCCTCGTTGATATAAGCGACGACATGCGCGCGCAGCGTATCTTCGAGCTCTTCGACCCACTCGGTCGAGCCGATGAGTCCCCACTCTTCCGCGTCCCACGTGGCAAACACGACCGTGCGCGCCGGCTTCATTCCGGCGCGCGCCAGCTCGGCAAACGCGCGGGCCGTCTCGAGCACGCAGACGGTGCCGCTCACGTTGTCGCGCGCGCCCGGACCCCATGCGTCGCGGTGGCCGCCGATCACGACCCATTCATCGGGCCAGCGCTCGCCGCGAATCATGCCGATCGTGTTCCAGATCTTGTGAAAGCCGCGGGCGCCGCGCTCCGTCTTCACGTGCAGCCGGGCCTTGCTGGGCCCCGGACCCACGTGATAGCGGAACGGCAACGCGCCCTGCCAGCTCTGCGGCACGGACGGACCCGTCATCGGCTCGAGGAAGCGGCGCGCATTCCCGTAGCTCATCGGGATGATCGGAATCTTGGGAATGTCGAGCGAGTCTTCCGGCAGGCGGCGCGCGCCTTCCACCGATGCCCAGTTCGGCGTCGTGGGATCGCCGTTGCCGTTCATCATGCTGCCGCGCTGGATGCCGTCGGGATTGCGCATCGGTCCCTTCGGGTAGATGTCGCCCCGGAAGTAGCCGTCTTCCATCGGATCGGAGTAGACGATCAAGCCGACCGCGCCGCGCTTCTCCGCCTCGCGCGCCTTGATGCCGCGATATGACCGGCCGTAGCGCGCGATCGCGATCTTGCCTTTCACGCTGATGCCGAGGGAGTCGAGCGTCTTGTAGTCTTCGATGAGACCGTAATTCACGTAGACGACGTCGGCGGTGACGTCGCCGTCACCGGTATAGCCGTTGAAGGGAGGCACCTGGGGACCCTTCCCCGGCTCCGCGAGCGATAGGGCCGTCGCTTTGCCGCCGTTGACGATCCACGCCGCGACGACTTCCGGCTGCGGAATGTAGACGCTGTATTCCTTGCTCCACGCGTCGATGCCCCACGATTTCATCTTGTTCAGCACGTAATCGCGGGTCGCGGCCTGTGCCGGCGTCCCCGCCATGTGCGGCACGGCCGAGAGATCGCGCGACATCTGGCGCATGCTGCCCGTGTCGGGAATGGCGAGAAGGCGCTGTTCGAATGACTGCGCGTGCAGCCTCGGGGCCGCGAGGTGCAGGCACACCAACAACGCCGCACCCGATAGCCGATAGCGAATAGCCAATAGCAGCCTCATCGTGGATTCAAGATTTGGTTGATTCTCGCCAGCAAGTCCACAATATGCGCCTGCGTCGCCCGGTCGGCAGCATGCGCCCGCGCGCCCCGCAACGTGGTCTGCAGATCCACGAGCTCGAGCCGGGCTTGCGCCCGCGCGTCGGCGGGCCGCGGGGGCGGCGGCTCGAAGCCGGGGAACGGCGTGAAATTCGGCGGCAGCGGCGTCACGAGCGGCGTGCTGATCAAGCGCTCCATCTGGTCGACGAATGTGCGCTGAAGGTTGCGGCGGTATTCGTCGACGTGCACGGCCCCCCCGCCACTCCCGAACTCGGAGAACACGCCGCGGCGCACATCGCCGAAGAGATCGGGGATCGTGTACGCGGTCGCGCCCGCGGCTGGCGCGGTCGCCTGTTGGTCGGCGAGACGCGAAAGGCGCGAGTCGTTGAACAACGTGCTCATGATCGCCGTCTGGCGGGCGCGCACGCGCTCCACGAATCCGGTCGGCTCGATGCGGCGCAAAATCTCCGGGTCGAAGAAGAACATCGGTGTCGTGAACACGTTCTCGTTCAGAAAGTGTACCGCTTCGGCCTGTTTGGCCCGCGGCACGGGCTGATAGACGGTCCCCGACTGGCTCGGGTACTTGGTGAACTGGTACACGCCACCGACGACAACCGCGACATGCGTCATCTCGCGGGCCCATTGGCCGATCAGCTCGCCGTACATGTCATTCAGCTTGCCATAGTTGTCGAGCTTGTTCGTCGTGGTCGCGGGAATCAGCATCGGCACGAGCCGCTTGATGTTGCGGACGCCATAGCCGCTCGCCTTCACCGGATCGTCGCCGAGCGCCTCCGTCACGATGCGCGGGTCGATCGGCTCGCCGTCGCCGATCCAGCGGAGGTAGGGATTGGCGTCCTGCAACCGGGCGAGCGAGTCGAGCACGGGACGCTCCGCGTCCGGCGACGGCGCGGTGGGTATGCGGCGATAGCCCCAGTTGATCGCGAAGTAGTCGTAGGCGCCGAACCCCTGCATGACACACGCGCTGTCACCGGGCTGCGCGACGTAGTTGTAGCGCGCGTAGTCCATGATCGACGGGCTCGTGTTCTTCATGCGGCAGGTGAAGGAGCGGCTGCGGAGGGAATCGACCGGATAGTAGGCCGACGCGATCATGTTGTGACGCAGACCCAGGCTGTGTCCCACCTCGTGCGCTGCGACGTACTCGAGGAGGAGGCCCATCAATGAATCGGGCAGCGGCAGGGTGCGGGCGCGGGGATCGCTCGCGCCGGCCTGCGTCCAATACCACGCCTCCACCAGGCTGCTCACGTTGTGGTAGAAGCCGATGTTGGCGTTCAGGATCTCGCCCGAGCGTGGGTCCGAGACGCTCGGCCCATACGCGTTCTCGATCGTCGACGGCAGCCAGCGAATCGTGTTGAAGCGCGCGTCGTCCAGATCGTAATCGGAATCGGCGACTGTCGGCACGCGGGCGGTGATCGCGTTGCTGAAGCCGGCGGCCCGAAACAGCGGCGCCCAGTCTTCCACGCCTTTGACCAGCCACTGCTGCCATTTCGCGGGTGTGGCGGGATCGATGAACCACACGATGGGTTTGACCGGATCCGACACGGGCGCATTCGGATCCTTCGGCTCGAGCCGGAAGCGTTTGATGAAGCAGCGCTTCGGGCCGGGGACGAGCACATCGTTGTAGTTCTCGAACGAAATGTTGAAGTATCCCACGCGATCGTCGCACAGGCGCGGCATCATCGGATCGTCCGGCAGCAGCACCATCGAGTAGTTCATCAACATCGTGATGGTGTTCAGCGTGCGGTTGGGCGGGCCGCCGGCCGGGCCGGGCACCGAGTCTACTTCGAAGGTCTGCAACGCGCTGACTTCGATGTTGCGCGGGAACGATTTGACGCGCTCGATCACGGAGCGCGTCGGATCCATGCGACGTATGCGCACGCCTGATTGGCGGAGGTTCAGCTCCTGCACGTCGGTCGTAAACAGCTTCGTGACTTCGATGACCGCGGTGCTGTCCCCGTGGTAGGCGGCAACGTCGAAGCTCATGATGATCGGCGCGAGGTTCGACAGCTGGACGGCGCGATAGACGGGCTGGTTGGTGTCGGCGCGCATCGCGTACGACACGATGCGCAGGAAGACCTTGTTCCCCAGGCGCTCCCACACGACGATGCGATCGCTGATCTCTTCTCCCGCGTACCGGATCCCGCGCGTCGTGCCGCGCTGGTCGGCGACGAGCAGGAATTGGCGGCCCAGCATGGCCTTGGGAATTTCGTAAAACAGCTTCTCGCCGCTGCGGTGCACGGTGAAGACGCCGGAGTCGGTGGTCATGCCGGCGGTGATGACCTGGTTGTAGGGCTTTGGCGCGGCGGCGTCCGGTGCCTGCTGGCGGCCGGACGCGGCGCGGGACGTATCTTGTTGCGCGGGAATGGGAGCCGGCGCCTGGTGCGCCGGAGCGGTCGCGTGCGAGCAGGCGGCGGTGCCGACGCCCGCCAAGCCGACGATGATGCTCAAAAGTCGCATTATTGATACCTTGGTGTGCAGTGGGAACGGGGAGATTAGGGCTTGTCAGGCAATCCGGCTAGTAGTCTCCGTGTTCTGATCGTCGGCGTCGTCGTCGCGGCGATGGTGTACGGCGCGGCGCTGACGCTCGCGCTGACCCGCAATCTGGGATCGACCGCCGCGATCATCGTGTTGATCGTCGGCGCCGTGCTCCTTCCCGTTTCGCTGTTCATCGTGCGACGCCGGATGTGGCAACCACTCAGTGAAATCGAGCGCGGGATTCGGCGCGTCTCCGACGGCGACCTGAGCACGCAGGTGCCGGTCAGTCGCAGCGACGAGCTCGGCACCGTCGCCGGCCACTTCAATCAGATGACGCGGGTGCTGCGCGACCGCGCGGAGGAACAGGGCCGGTTCGCCGCGGCCGGCGAGCTGTTGAGTGGCGTCGCGCACGAGGTGAACAATCCCCTTATGGCGATCGCCAGTCACGCCGAGCTGCGGCTCGCGGACGCGCACCTGACCGCCGAGCAGCGCAACGAGATGCAGAGCATCCTGCGGCAGGCGCAGCGGGCGGCCAAGCTGCTGCGCGGGCTGCTGCGGTTCGTGCGCGCGGGTGAAAAGCGCGCCGCCCGCGTCAACATGAACGACGTCGTGCGCAGCGCGATCGATCTGGTCTCCTACCGCTTCGGCGTCGACGAAATCTCGATCGAAGGACGGCTCGATCCGGAGTTGCCGATCGTCGTCGGCGACGCGAACCGGCTGGAACAGGTGGTCGTCAACCTGCTCAGCAACGCGCTGGACGCGCTGCGCCAGGTGAAGCCGCCCCGGCGCCTGATCGTGGACTCCTTCACCGACGATACGGGCGGCCGCGTTTGCGTGACGGTGACCGACAACGGTCCCGGCGTGGCGGCGGAGATCGCGCCGCGCCTGTTTCGGCCGTTCGCCAGCACGAAGGGCCACAAGGGCACGGGCCTCGGTCTCTACATCTCGCGGCAGCTCGTGCGGGAAGCGCAGGGCGAGCTGGAATTGGTCAAGCTCGAACAGCCTGGCGCTCGCTTCATGATTTGGCTGCCCACGAGGCATGAAGCCGTCCCGACGGCGCCCGCCGCGACGCCGCAGCCCGCGCAAGCAGCGCCCGCAGCGGTGCCCGCTGCTGCGCCCTCGGGAACGCTCGGCGGCGTCCGAATCCTGCTCGTCGACGACGAGGAGTTGATTCGGAGACCCATGGCGCGATTCCTCGGCAAGCGCGGCGCGGAGATCAAGGAAGCCGGCGACGGTTTGGCCGCGCTCGACCGGCTGCGCGAAGGCTTCCAACCGCACGTCATCCTCGCCGATCTTCGTATGCCCAAGATGGACGGCGCCGAGTTCTATCAGCAGCTGCAGCGGCAGCAGCCCGCGCTGGCCGACCGCGTGCTTTTCCTGTCGGGCGACATTACGCATCTGGCGGGGCGAGGCCTGGCGGAAGTCCCGCGCGATCGCGTGCTGGTGAAACCGGTGGAGCTGGCCGAGCTGGAACGCCGCATCGTTACGTTCGTGCAGGAGAAGGCCGCGTAGCATGCTGGTGGTGGTCGTCCTGTTTGCGACTGTATTGCTGCGGGCCGCCATCGTTCTCACGTTCGTCTACGTCATCCTCCCCGCCAAACCCACCTGCCCGCTATGCGGGACTCGACTCACGCCGATCCAGCATTCCTGGCTGCGGCGGCTGCTGCCGCGCATCGAGCACCGGTGGTGTGTGGAGTGCGGCTGGAGCGGGATCGTGCGGCAGCTCAATCGCGCGTGATCAAACGCGCCGCGCGCTCGTAGAAGAAGTAGTCCCATGCCCAGTTGATCAGCACGAAGATCTTGTTGCGAAAGCCGATCAGCTGAATGATGTGCACGACCAGCCACATCACCCACGCCGGAAATCCGCTGAGCTGTAGCCCATAGACGTCCGCCACGGCCGCGTTGCGGCCGATCGTGGCGAGCGTACCCTGATCGCGATAGCGGAACGGCACGAGCGGTTCGCCGCGGAGCTGCCGGCGGATGTTGCGCGCGACCGACTCGCCCATCTGCATGGCGACGGGCGCGACCATCGGGAGCGGCTCGCCGTCCTGCTCGCGATATGCTGCGTCGCCGATGATGAAGACGTCGGGATGCCCCGCCAGCTGCAAGGTCGGCTCGACGGAAATCCGGCCCTGGCGTCCGGGCGTCTGGCCCAGCGTCGTCGTCAGCGCGGCGGCGGACACGCCTGCCGCCCAAATCACGGTGGCTGCGGGGATGACCTCGCCGCTCTTCAGGCGGATCTGCGTGCCGTCATAATCGGCGACGGTGGCCCCGAAGCGCACCTCGACGTACTTGCGCCACAGCGTTTTCCCCGCCGCCTCGCGCAACCGTGCCGGCATCGTCGCGAGCAGTTTGTCCGTCGCCTCGAGCAGCAGAATCCTGACGTCCTTGATGTTGAGCCGCGGATAGTCCTTCACGAGCACGAGCCGAATCAGCTCCGAGAGCGCGCCCGCCATCTCGACGCCCGTCGGCCCGCCGCCGACGACGATGAACGTGAGTAGCGCGCGCCGCCGTTCGGCCTCTGGCTCCAGCATCGCGCGCTCGAAGCAGGTGAGGACGTGGTTGCGGATCCGGATGGCGTCGGGCACGTCCTTGAGGCCGAACCCGTTGCGCTGCACCGAGTCGAGGCCGAAGAAGTTCGTTTGGCCGCCGGGCGCGAGCACGAGAAAATCGTAGGCGATGGGTCCGGCGCTCGTCTCGAGCCGCCGCGCGCCGAGGTCGACGCTGGTGACGTCCACGAGGCGGAAATCGAAGTTTTGCTGCCCGCGCAGAATGGAGCGCGCCGGCTTGGCGATCTCTTCGGGCTCGAGTCCCGCGGTCGCGACCTGATAGAGGAGTGGTTGAAACAGGTGGTAGTTGTGGCGGTCGACCAGGACAACCTGCACCGGCGCGCGACGGAGCGCGCGCGCGACGCGCAACCCGCCAAATCCTGCGCCTACGACGACGACTACTTTGTCAGCTTGCGCCACAACGCGGCCAGGGGATCGTAATTCGCATCCACGACGCGTTCTTTCAGCGGGATAATGGCGTTATCGGTGATGTGGATCGATTCGGGGCACACTTCGGTGCAGCACTTCGTGATGTTGCAGAAGCCGATACCGCCCACGTGGCGCAGATGCTCGCGGCGATCCGCTTCGTCGAGCGGGTGCATTTCATAAACGGCCGCGCGGACCAGCATCGCCGGCCCCATGAACTGCTCGTGCTTCTCGTGCGTGCGCAGAACGTGGCAGACGTCCTGGCACAGGAAGCACTCGATGCATTTGCGGAACTCCTGCGGGCGCTCGACCTCGTACTGGTACATCCGCCACGTCCCGTCGGGCGCGTCGGGTTTGCGCGGCTGGAAGGCGGGGATGCGTTTGTTGACCTCGTAGTTCCACGACACGTCGGTGACGAGATCCTTGATCACCGGGAACGCGCGCATCGGCGTGATGGTAATCGTTTCGTCGGGCGCGTAGTCGGACATCCGCGTCATGCACATCAGCCGCGGCTTGCCGTTGATTTCGGCGGAGCACGAGCCGCACTTTCCCGCCTTGCAGTTCCAGCGCACGGCGAGATCGGGCGCCTGCTCGGCCTGAATCGCGTGGACCGCGTCCAGCACGACCATCCCCTCGCCCGCCGCGACACGATACTCCTTCAGCTCCCCGCGCTCGCGCGTGCCGCGGAACAGGCGCAGCGTCCGCTGCTCGGCCATTATTTCCCTTCCTTAATCAGAGTCATCAGATCGTCGGGAAGCGGCGGCTGACTCTCGCGCCGCACCACCATGCGATCGCCTTCCTTCTTGATCGCGATCTGCTCGCGCTCCTGCTTGGGGTCGGAATCGGGATAGTCGCTGCGGGTGTGGGCACCGCGGCTTTCCGTCCGCTCGAGCGCCGCGCGCGCGCTCGCCTCGGACACGACGAGCAGCGAGCGCAAATCGATCGATGTGTGCCAGCCCGGATTGTATTCGCGACTGCCCGTCACTCCCACTTTTCGGGCCCGCGCTTTGAGCTTCTCGAGCTCGGCGAGCGCTGTCTCGAGCCCGCCTTTGTCGCGAATGATGCTGGCATGGCGTTGCATCACCTTCTGTAATGCGGATTGGACGGCGTAGGGGTTTTCGCCCTCACGCTCGAACGCGCCGAGCGCGTCGCGCATCGCGGCCTCGATCTCGGCGTCAGGGATCTTCGGCGCCGCGCCGCGCTTCGCGGCCGCGTGCTGCCCCGCCCGGCGCCCGAACACGAGTAGATCGCTGAGCGAGTTTCCGCCCAGGCGGTTGGCGCCGTGCATTCCGCCGCCCACTTCTCCGGCGGCATAGAGACCGGGCACCGTCGACTCCTGTGTCTCGGCATCGACCTTCACGCCACCCATGACGTAGTGCGTCGTCGGGCCGATCTCCATCGCATCCTTCGTGATGTCCACATGCGCCAGCTCTTTGAACTGGTGATACATGCTGGGCAGCTTTTTCTTGATGTAATCGGGACTCTGCTTCGAGGCGATGTCGAGGAACACCCCGCCGTGTTCGGTGCCTCTTCCCTCTTCGACTTCCTTCTTGATTGCTTTCGCGACGACGTCACGGGTCAAGAGCTCCGGCGGCCGGCGGTTCTTCTTGCGCTCGCCCTTCACCCAGGCGTCCGCTTCGGCCTCGGTGTCGGCAAAGTCGCCTTTGTACATCTCGGGCATGTACCGGAACATGAACCGCTCGCCCTTGTTGTTCTTCAGGACGCCGCCCTCGCCGCGCACACCCTCGGTCACGAGAATGCCGCGCACGCTTGGCGGCCAAACCATGCCGGTCGGGTGAAACTGGACGAACTCCATGTCGATCAGCTCGGCGCCGGCTTCGTACGCGAGGGCGTGGCCGTCGCCGGTGTACTCCCACGAATTGCTGGTGATCTGCCAGGCTTTACCGATGCCGCCGGTGGCGAGAATGATCGCGCCGGCGCGGAACAGCACGAAGCGTCCCGTCTCGCGGAAGTAGCCGAGTGCGCCGGCCATGCGGCCGCCGACGACGAAGAGTCGGACGATCGTGCATTCCATGTGCACTTCGATCCCGGAATGCACGCCCCTGTCCTGCAGCACGCGAATCATTTCGAGGCCGGTACGGTCGCCGACGTGCGCGAGGCGGCTGTACGTGTGTCCGCCGAACGGCCGCTGGTTGATGCGGCCGTCGGGCGTGCGGTCGAACAGCGCACCCCACGCCTCGAGCTCCTTGATCCGATCCGGAGCTTCCTGCGCGTGGATCTGCGCCATACGCCAGTTGTTGTGCATCTTGCCGCCGCGCATCGTGTCGCGGAAATGCACGCGCCAGTTGTCTTCGCTGAACACGTTGCCGAGCGCGGCCGCGGCGCCGCCCTCGGCCATGACGGTGTGCGCCTTGCCGAGCAGCGACTTGCAGACGAGCGTGACTTTGGCCTTCTGCGCGCTGGCTTCGATGGCGGCGCGCAGCCCCGCGCCGCCGGCGCCGATCACGACGACGTCGTAATCGTGAGTGCGGATTTCAGACATCAGAAGGTCGAGCGAGGCGTGGGCGTCCTTCAGGACGCGCGATTTGGCCGAGCCGGGGCTTCAGCCCCCGGATCAACACCGTCACAGGATCCTCAGATCATGAATGACGCCCATCGCGCACAGGCGGATGTAGAGGTCAGTCAGCGCGACGGAAAAGAGCGAGCACCACGCCCACAACATGTGCCGCCCGTTGAGTACCGATACACCGCGCCACACCCGGTAGCGCGCCTTGCCGCCGCGCGCGCAGGAGTAGCAGTCGACCTGGCCACCGACCAGATGTCGTATCGAGTGGCATCCGAACGTGTAGCACGACAGCAGGATCACGTTGATCGCCATGACGATCGTGCCGATGCCGGCGCCGAACTGCGTCCCGCCGGCGGCCATCGATCCGTCCGGCAGCACGCCGTTCACGGGCCAACGGGTCGCGAGAAAGACGTCGTAGCCGAGGATGCCGATGAAGATCACCGCGGCGTACATGAAAAAGCGGTGCACGTTTTGGAGGATGAACGGAAACGTCGTCTCCCCCTTGTAGCCGTGCCGGGCCTCGCCGACGCCGCAGGCGATCGGATCGAGGAAAAACGCGCGGTAGTAGGCTTTGCGGTAGTAGTAACAGCTGGCGCGGAAACCCAGCGGGAAGATCAGAATCAGGAACGCCGGTGACAGCGGCCACCAGTGTGTCTTGATCAGCGGCGAGTAGAACGGTGAGAGGTACGGTCCCCACTCGTAGCTCTTGTTGACCCACGCGGCCCACGTCGCATAGATGCCGAAGCTGCCGAGGATGAGCGCCGTCAGCGCCGGCGCGATCCACCACGCATCGCGGCGCAACGTCGCGCCAAGGCTGCGTTCCTGGAGATCGCGCACCGAGGTCGTCATAGCTTCACCGCCGCCATGGTCTGTTTCACTGCCTCGGCCGATTGCTTGAGCGCCGCCTTCTCATCTGCCGTCAGCTCGACCTCGACGATCTGTTCGAGTCCGTTCCTGCCGAGCTTGCACGGGACGCCGCAGTACATCCCCGACAGGCCGAACTCCCCCTCCAGCCACGCCGCGCACGGCAGAATGCGCTTCTGATCGAGCGCGATCGACGCGACCATCTGCACGACCGCGGCTGACGGTGCGTAATAGGCCGACCCCGTCTTCAGAAAGGCAACGATCTCCGCGCCGCCGTTGCGCGTGCGGTCGACGATCTTCTCCAGCTTCGCCTTGTCGAGCAGCTGTGTGACCGGAATCCCGGAGACGGTCGTGTAGGAGACCAGCGGAACCATGGTGTCGCCATGGCCGCCCAACACCATCGCCTGGATGTCCTGCACCGACACGTCGAGCGCCTCGGCCAGGAACGAGCGATAGCGCGCGGTGTCCAGCACGCCCGCCATGCCGATCACGCGTTCGCGCGGGAAGCCGGTCACCTGCTTCGTGACCCAGCACATGACGTCGAGCGGGTTCGAGACGACGACGACGATGGCCTTGGGACAATGCTGTTTGAGCTGCTGGGAGACCTGTTTGACGATGTCGGCGTTGGTGCGCACCAGGTCGTCGCGACTCATCCCCGGCTTGCGGGCGATGCCCGCCGTCACGACGACGACCTCGCTCCCTGCCGTCGGGCTATAGTCGTTGGCTGCCCCCAGGACGTGGGTGTCGAACCCTTCGATTGGTGCGGACTCCCACTGATCGAGTGCTTTTCCTTGCGGGACGCCGTCGATCACATCGACGAGGACGACGGAACGGGCGAGCTGTTGTTCGGCGAGACGTTGCGCGGTTGTGGCGCCGACATTCCCGGCGCCGACGACGGTGATTTTGGTGAGCATGGTGCGGTGAAGTTAATTGGTATCCGGTAGGGGCGCAGCATGCTGGGCCCTCCCCGAATCCGACGTTTCGCTCGCCACGACTTCTCACCCCCCACGCGTGTGCATTTCTCGGTGCGGATCCGCGCGCAGGCGGTCGACTTGATACAGCGGCGCGCGCTGCGTAAGCCCGAGTCGTTCCTCTGCCCCGCGATCGGCGCGGCCACGCCACATCGCCGCGATGAGCTCGGCCAGATCCGTGTCGCTCGCGCCGTTTCGTAATGGCTCGCGCAAGTCGATGCCACGCTCCGCGTACAGACACAGGAGCCACGCGCCGTCGGCGGTGAGACGGCTGCGATCGCAGGCGCGGCAAAACGGGGCTGTCGTCGACGCGACGACGCCGAACACGGTGCCGTCGGGGAGCCGGAACCGCTCGGCCGGCGCGGCAAGATCGCTGCTCTGGAGTGGGGAGATTGTGCCGTACTGTCGCGACAACCGCTCGAGCATCTCGCGCTGGGATACCACCTGCTCCGCGCTCCAGCCCGTGGCGCCGCCGACGTCCATGTACTCGATAAATCGCACCTCGGCCTGCTGCCCGCGCGCGAACGTAATCAGGTCGCTCAGCTCGTCGTCGTTCACGCCGCGGATCACGACGGTATTGAGTTTCACCGCCAAGCCGGTCCGCCGGGCGGCCACGATGCCGGCCAAGACGTCCGCATGGCGATCTGTCCGCGCCAGCGCCTGCATCCGCTCGGGTCGCAAGGTGTCGAGGCTGACCGTGATCCGTCCGAGACCGGCTTGCTGCAGTGCCTCCGCCTGCTTTGCGAGCAGCAGGCCGTTCGTCGTGAGTGCGAGGTCGCGGATGCGGCGATTCTGACGAAGCATACGCGTGAGGGTCGGCAGATCGTGTCGCAGCAGCGGCTCACCGCCGGTGAGACGGATCTTCTCCACACCCAGCTCCGCGAAGACGCCGACCAGACGCGCGATTTCTTCGAAGGTCAAGATCGAGTGCTTGGGCAGCCACACGTAATCCCGCTCGGGCATGCAGTAGCGGCAGCGAAGATTGCAGCGATCGGTGACGGAGACGCGGAGGCTGCGCAGCGGGCGCTCGAGCGTATCAACGATCACGCAGTCCTCCGGCGACCTGCTTTCCGGATGGATCGACCCACGTCGTGGTCCCATCCGCGTGCAACTCCTTTTTCCAGATTGGCAGCCGCTTCTTGACTTCCTCGATCACGTAGCGGCACGCCGTGAAGGCGCCGTCGCGATGGGGAGCGGCGGCCGCAATGGCGATGCTTGCCTCACCAACCGGGACCGTACCCAGGCGGTGTTGCAGCGTCACACGCGCATCCGGCCAACGCTCGCGTGCTTCGGCGAGCATGCGGTCGATTTCAGTGATCGCCATCTCGTCGTAGGCGGAGTAGTCGATGGCCGTGACGCCGTCGTCACCGCGCACGGTTCCCAAGAAGACGCATGTCCCGCCGCGCTCCGGACCCTGCACGCCGGCGAGGAGCGCCGCGACGTCGATCGGTGCGTGCACCAGATACGTCATCATCCCCCCGACAAGGGCGGCAACAACGCCACCTCGTCGCCGTCTTTCACGCGCGCGTCGAGTTTGACCTGCCGGAGGTTCACCGCCGCGAGCGGTCGGGCCGGCAGCGCACGGGCGCCGGGCACCGACTCGCGCACCTGCGCCAGGACATCACTCACCGTCGCCGTCGCCGGCACCGCGATCCTTGTCGTTTCGCGACCTGCCAGCTCCGCGTAGAGTGCGAAGAACCGGACCGTGACGTGCGGCATCAGCCGTTCATTGCCCCGACGCCAGGCCTTGCCAGATCTTCGCCTGCTGCGACGTCGGATTGGGCGCGCGCGCGAGCGTGATCCGCGCCGTCGTGCGCTCGCGCACCGTCGCATTGAGCGTCAGCGTCTGGCCGGCGCGCTGCACGGTGATCGTGAGCGGCTGTCCCGCCTTGCCGTGATACTTCGATCGAAACGCAGCGCCCCAGTCCTGATCCGTCGTCACCGCGATGCCGCCGATGTTCGTGATGATGTCGCCCGGCTGCACGCCGGCCTCCTCGGCCGAGCTGCCGGCCGTGATCTGCTGGACCTGGAGGCCGCCCGCAGGCGTCGGCCCCGTCGAGACGCCGACGAAGGGATTGGTCGTGACGTCGCGGTGGAAGACGAGCCCCGCCTTGGCGAACACCGCTTCATACGGCAACGAATCGCGTCCGTCAATGTAGCGGCGATAGAACGTGTCGACATCCGGCATCCCGGCGGCGCGCAGCTCGTTCAGCAGATCGGCGGTCAAGAATCCCCGGTTCTGGCGATAGTATTTGGTGTACAGCGCGCGCACGACCTGATCGAGATTCTTGGCGTTGTTCGTGGCGTCCCGGATCGAGATGTCGAGCAGCATGCCCAGGATCGCGCCCTTCGGATAATAGAGCTGCGAGCTGTTGATGTACGTCTCGCTGATCCACGTCGCCTCGCTGCCGTCCTCGGCGCTCCACGGCTCGGGAATGGATTCGATCTGATCGAGGTCGGACGTCGCGTTCTGCAGGAATTGATCGGCGCTCCAGAGTCCCGACCGCAGATTCGTGAGATCGGCGTAATAATCCGTCACGCCTTCCGACCACCACAAGAGGGGCGTGTACTGCTCAGCGTGATAGTCGTACGGCCACATCTCCGCGGGCCGAATGCGCTTCACGTTCCACAGATGGAAGAACTCGTGCGACAAGAGCGGATACATGAAGTCGCCGAGGTTGCCCGAGGCATCGGCGAACGCCTGCGCCGGCATGATGTCGTACTGCGAGAAGCTGTGCTCGAGACCGCCGCCGAAGCCGATCGGGCCGTGAATGACGTTGAAGAACACGGTGTACACGTCGTACGGCGCGTCGCCGACAGTGTGATTCTCCACGGGGACGATTTTGGCCATCGCGTTCCGAAGATTGCGGGCCACCGCGATCGTGTAGTCCGCCGCCGGCCAGACCGCGATGCGAATCCATTTTCCGTCGGCCTGCAACGAATCGAGGCTGTAGCGCCCCACGAACGTCATCGCATCGGCCAGCTCGTGATAGTCGCTCGCGCGATAGACCCCGCCCGTGCCCTTGAGCGCCGTGGTGACCTGCCAGCCCGGCGGCAGCCGAAAGCGGACTTCGGCCGGACGAGCGAGCTGTCTCTCCTCGAACATGAAGAGATTGGTGCCGAGGAATTGGCCGAAATCACCGGCGGTCCTGGCGATAGAGAGATCGATCGTGTCGGGCGCATAGTCGAACTCGACGATGACGTGATCGGCCTTCCCGGTCGTGACACGCCACGTGTCTTTGTCGGCGCGATGCCAGTCGAGCGTCTGGCCACTTGCGCTCTTGGCGTGGAAGCCGTGGACGTAGCGCGCGTAGTTCTGGATCTCGTAGTTGCCTGGACTCCACGCCGGCAATGAAACCAGTAGCGTGTCCTTACCCGCCGTCGGAAAATCCGCTGACACGTGGAATTGCCCCTGAACGATCGAGACTTCATAGCGAACGTCCTGCCCGAACAACGCGAAGGACGGGGACACGATGAGGAGCAGTGTGAGGAACAGCGGACGGGCGATACGGCGCATCATCACTCCGGGCAAGAAGTTGGGCCTCGACGTCGTGCCGAGGCCCAGTTCAAGTTACCCAGTAGCAGCGATTTAGGAGCGGACTACGTCGGAACTTTCGCGCTGGCTTCCGCCACCATCGCGCGCAACTCCTTGCTGGGCTTGAAGACAGGCACGGGACGCGCCGCGACTTCCACGGGATCACCGGTCCGCGGGTTACGCGCCATCCGCGTCTTCCGCTGACGGATTTTAAAGGTCCCAAACCCGCGTATCTCAATGTTATGCTGGTCGGAGAGGGCAGCCTTTACGGCGTCGAGAAATGAGTCGACGACGCGAGCGCAGTCCTTTTTTGAAATGAGGGGACCAGCCGTGCGAGCGATTTGCGCGGTGACCTTTTCGACCAGATCCGCCTTCGTCATTGGGCCCCCCGAAACTTTGCTAAGTGAGCAAAAGTCGGGGGCTATGATAGGGGCTTACTTATTTGGCGTCAAGAGCTTGTAGGAATTGTTGAAAATGTCCTTGCGCGTCATGAGGGCCCGGCGACGCCTCGGGATGGTACTGGACGGCAAAAATCGGGTATTCGCGGTGCTTGATGCCTTCGACGGTTCCGTCATTGAGGTTAAGGTGGGTGACCTCGAGGCACTTCGCGCCCGGCACGCCGTTGGT
Organism: Gemmatimonadales bacterium; assembly: GCA_035309945.1. Taxonomy (GTDB): domain Bacteria; phylum Gemmatimonadota; class Gemmatimonadetes; order Gemmatimonadales; family GWC2-71-9; genus 20CM-2-65-7. The sequence goes on from DATGEQ010000095.1 coordinate 30,512, forward strand.
CTCGCCGCGGACGGCAAAACCGTGGTTCTGAGAGGTGATAAGTACTTGCCCTGTTGCAAGATCACGAACCGGATGGTTTCCGCCACGGTGTCCGTAAGGCAGCTTGACCGTCTCGCCTCCCATGGCCAAGCCGAGGAGTTGATGGCCAAGGCAAATGCCGAAGATGGGCAGCTTGCCGTCCGATAGAGTGCGGATGGTGTCGATCGCATACCCGACGGCCGCGGGATCGCCAGGTCCGTTGGACAAGAAGACCCCATCAGGTTTGAGCGCCCGGACTTGATCAGCGGTCGTGACGGCGGGCACGACGGTCACCCGGCAACCTTTCTGCACGAATAGTCGCAGAATGTTGCGCTTCATCCCGAAGTCGAACGCGACGACATGGTGCTCGGCGTCGCGAGGGCCTTCGGTGTAGGCGCTGGGGATCGTTGCGGCGCTTGCGAGGTCGAGGCCGTTCATCGACGGCGACGCGGCGAGTGCCGCGCGGATTTCCTCGGAGGGTTCCTCGCCGAGGGCGAGCACGCCACGCATCGCGCCTTTCGACCGGATGTGTCGGGTGAGCTGGCGCGTGTCGACGTCGGCGATGAGCGGCACCTTCGCCTCGGCGAGCCAGTCGAGCAACGTCCCCGTCGAGCGCCAATTGGATGGCGTGGTCGACAGCTCGCGCACGACGACACCAGCGACGCGCGGGCGGTCGGATTCGACGTCTTCCGGATTGATGCCGTAGTTGCCGATCATCGGCGCGGTCATCACCACGATCTGACCGAGGTAGGAGGGGTCGGTGAAGACCTCCTGGTAGCCGCTGAGATTGGTGGTGAAGACGACTTCCGCGTATGCCGGCTCAAACGGGAGAGGCGCCGTCCCTGCGAACCAGGCGCCGTCCTCCAGGAGGACGTAAGCGGGTACTGAGCTAGGGCCGGCGATTGCTCGGCTTGGGAGCGGGAGCCGGCGGCGCCGCTGGAGGCGCGGCCGGTTGGGTCTCGATCGGAAGCGGCGTGTTTTGTACCGGCGCCGGCGCCTGTCCCTGATTCTCGAGTACGGAGCGGACCTGGTTGGCCGACGTCGACATGAAGGTCAACACGAGGGCCAGGAACAAGAAGATCCCCGCCGTCCACCATGTGACTTTTGTGAGGAGTGTCGTGGCCTGGCGACCGCCCATGATCGTCTCGGTGCCGGCGCCGCCGCCCAACGTCGCGAGCCCGCCACCCTGCCCCGATTGCAGCAGAACGGCGATCGCGAGGATCAGCGAATCGAGAAGGAGGATGCCGACGAGAATTCCGTACATGCGCGGGGCAAGATACCTAGGCTACGGGCGTACGCACAAGCTGCGCCCAGGCGCGCGCGTCGAGCGATGCGCCGCCGACCAACACGCCGTCCAACTCGTGTTCGGCGAGGAGCTCGGCGACGTTTTTCTGATTGACGGAGCCGCCGTACAGCACGACGTAGGGCGGCGCGGTCGCGGCGCGTTCCTTCATCCAGCCACGAATCGCCCGGTGCACCTCGGCGGCGTCCTGGGGGGTCGCGTTGCGTCCGGTACCGATCGCCCACACGGGTTCGTAGGCGATGGTCACGCGCGCCTTGCCGTCCCGTCCGCCGAGCGCGGCCTCGAGCTGGCGCGTGACGACCGCGAGCGTCTCTCCCGCCTCGCGCTGCGCTAAGGTCTCCCCGACGCACAAGACGGGCTGCAGATCCGCGGCGAGTGCGGCGGTGACCTTCTTCCCCGTTGCTTCGTCGGTCTCGCCGAACACGTGCCGGCGCTCGGAGTGGCCGATGAGCGTGAGACGCGCCCCCGCCTGTTTGGCGAGCGGTCCGGAGATCGCGCCGGTGAATGCGCCCTTGGCTTCCCAATGGATGTCCTGTGCCCCGACCAGCACGTTGCGGTGGCCGGCGACGCCTTGCGCGACGGTTTCGAGCGAGACGGCAGGCGGAAAAAACCAGACCGAGCGCTCGTGCGGGATCTCTCCAGCCGCGAAGAAGGCGCGCAGGTACTCGCGAGCTTCGACGGGACCGACATGCATCTTCCAATTGCCCGCGAAGACGAGGGGTCTCACGCGTCCTCCAGTGCTGCGACTCCCGGCAGTTCTTTCCCTTCCAGGAATTCGAGCGACGCGCCGCCGCCGGTCGAGACGTGCGTGAGCTGGTTCTCCATTTCGGCGACGGCGGCGACCGAGTCCCCGCCACCGACCACCGTCACTGCTCCTTTCTTTCCCGCCTCCACGAGCGCGGTCGCGATCGCACGCGTTCCCGCATCGAACGGCGGCGTCTCGAACACTCCCATCGGCCCGTTCCAGAAGATCGTCTTGGCGCGCAGGAGTCGCGCGCGGTAGTCGTGCTGCGTGGCGTCATCGATGTCGAAGACCGCCCAGCCCTTGGGAATCGCATCGGCCGCCACCGCATTGTGCTCGCTCGCGCGCTCGAGCGATGGCGCGATGACGGCGCCGCGCGGCAGAATAAGCTTCTTGCCACTGGTCCTGAGCAGATCCTTCGCGAGGTCGATGCGGTCGGGCTCGACCAGCGAGGACCCGACCTCGAGTCCCATCGCGGCGAAGAACGTGCACGCCATCGCGCCGCCGATCAGCAGCTCGTCGACCCGCGGTAGGAGCGATTGGATGACATCGATCTTGCCGGAGATTTTCGCGCCACCGAGGACGGCGACGAACGGATGTTTCGCGCTGCCGAGCAGCTGTCCGAGGTAGTCGAGCTCTTTTTCCATGAGGAAACCGGCGACGGCCGGTTTCAGGAGGTGCGCGACCGCTTCCGTAGACGAGTGCGCCCGATGCGCCGAGCCGAAGGCGTCGTTCACGTAGAGATCACCAAGCGCGGCAAACGTCTTCGCGAGCGCGGGATCGTTTTTTTCCTCGCCGGGCCAGAAGCGCGTGTTCTCGACCAAAGCCACGCCGCCCCGCGGGAGTTTGCGCGTCGTCGCGACGCCGCTCGCCGGGTCGGGGATGAATTCGACCGGTGCGCCCAGCAGCTTCTCGAGATCGGGGACGATCTGTTTCAGCGAGTACTGCGGATCGGGACCGCCCTTTGGCCGCCCGAGATGCGACAGCAACACGACGCGGGCGCCCTTATCGCGCAGATATTTGACCGTGGGCAGCGACGCACGCAGCCGCGTGTCGTCGGTGACTTTGCCGTTCTTGAGCGGAACGTTGAAGTCGACGCGCACCAGAACGCGTTTGCCGTCCAACGCCTGCGGGGGCAGATCCCGCAGGTTCTTCTTCTTCAACGTTTGCGACCCATGTAGGCGAGCAGGTCGACGCAACGCGCCGAATACCCCATCTCGTTGTCGTACCAGGAAGACACGTGGACCAGCGTCCCGTTGATCACGGCCGTCGACATCGTGTCGATGACGCTCGAATAGAGGTTGCCGATGTAATCGTGGGACACGAGCGGCTCGTCGCTCGTTTCGAGAATGCCCTTGAGCGGACCGGAGGCGGCGGCCTGTTTGAACGCCGCGTTTACGCCCTCGACAGTCGTCGACTTTTCGACGTCCGCGACGAGCTCCACGATCGAGACGTCGGGCGTCGGGACGCGAAGCGAGATACCGTCGATCTTGCCTTTCACTTCCGGGATCACGAGGCCGGTGGCCTTGGCGGCGCCCGTCGTCGTCGGAATGATGCTCAAGGCCGCGGCCCGCGCCCGGCGCAGGTCCTTATGGGGCAGGTCCAGGATCTGCTGGTCGTTGGTGTAGCTGTGCACCGTCGTCATGAAGCCGTGTTTGAAGCCGAAGGCGTCCATAACGACCTTCACCATCGGCACGAGGCAGTTGGTGGTGCACGAGGCGTTGGAGATGATCGTGTGCTTGGCGGGATCGTACTTCTGGTTATTCACGCCCATGCAGATCGTGATGTCTTCGCCTTTGGCGGGCGCGGAGATCACGACCTTCTTGGCTCCGGCGGCTAGATGCTTGGACGCGTTTTCCTTGTCGGTGAATCGGCCCGTACTCTCGAGCACGAACTCGACGCCGAGGTCCTTCCAGGGGAGCTTCTCGGGTTCTTTGATCGCCGAGACGCTGATGGTGTTGCCGTTCACGACCAGCGCGTCGGGCTTGGCTTCGACCGTGCCCGGAAAGCGGCCGTGTACCGAATCGTATTTCAGGAGGTGCGCCAGCGTCTTCGTGTCGGTGATGTCGTTGACTCCGACGAACTCGATGTCGGTCTGTTTCGCCATGGTGGCCGCGCGCAGCACGTTGCGACCGATCCGTCCGAACCCATTGATGCCGACCCGTACCGCCATGTCGCTCCCCTCGCTCCCCTCATGTGAAGTCTGGAATGGCGGCACGCGCGAACGTGACGCCGACAATGCGCTGCGCTCCGGCGCGCTCGAGAGCGCGTGCTGCTTCGGCGAGCGTCGCGCCCGTGGTGAATACGTCGTCTACAATGATCAATGTCGAATGATCAATGATCAATGATCGTACTCGGTCTTTGATCATTGAGCATTGAGCATTGATCATTCCGAAGGCCCCAGCGACGTTCGCTAGACGAGTCTCCGGTGTCAACGTCGTCTGCGTAGGCGTTTCGCGCGTGCGGACGAGCAGGTCGGGAAAGACGGGAATCCGCCATTGCCGAGCAAGTGCGCGCGCCAGCACCTCGCTCTGATTGTACCCGCGCTCGCGCAGCCGCCGCGCCGCCAACGGAATCGGAATTAACGCCCTCGCCGACGGTTCGTCGGCAGGAGGCGACAAATTCGCCATGGTCGCCGCCATGTCGTCGGCGATGCGCGGCAAACCGCCGTACTTCAGCGCGTGCACGGCCTGGCGCGCGCCCTGCTCCAGCCAGGTCGCGGACCGCACGCGACGCAGCGCAGCCGGCCAGGACGCGCACAAGCGGCACGGACCGAAATGCGGCTCGGGTTGGCCGCACCGCTCACACCACGGCGGGCGCACGGCCCGCCAGCGATGGCGGCAGACGGGGCAAACGACAGCGTCGGCGTAGCGCGGCCCAAGCAACGCGTGACACAGCAGGCACTCGGCCGGCAGGAAAAGTTGTTCAACGGCCGCGCTGAACACGGAGCGCGCGCTGGACGGCCGCACGCATCACTTCTTTCGGCGCCGTCGTTCCCGGGAAGAAACGCTCGAGCGCGGCGGCGCCCTGTTGCACCAACATCTCGCGACCATCCGCCGCCTTGATGCCGCGCTCGCGCAGCGCGTGAACCCAACGGGTCTCTCCCGCGGCATACACGAGGTCGAGCGCGCGCTGCGCGCCCGGAATGTGGTTCAAGTCGATCGGCAACGGATCGTGGCCGGCGAGACCGAGGGGCGTGGCATTGATGGCGATATCCACCTCGACCGGTCCGGCGGCCACGCTCGCATCGGCGCCGATGCTGTCTGCCCACTGCGCGAACGTTCTTGCGCGCGCGCTATCGCGCGAGCGTACGTACAGTTCCGCCCCGCGATCGGCGGCCGCGACTGCGACGGCACGCGCGGACCCTCCCGTTCCCACCAGCATCCAGCGCTCCCTCTTATGCGTCCCCGCGCCGAGCTGCTCGAGCGCCGCAATCACGCCCGGCACATCGGTATTGTCGCCGACCAGCCCGCCGTCCTCGGTCCAGTAGGTATTGCACGCGCCGACGCGTTTGCAGACATCGGTTTTCCGCGCGACGGATCCTTCCACCGCTTCCTTGTGCGGCACGGTGACGTTGCCGGCACCGCCGATGGCGGCCTGTGCGGCCAGAAACGCGGGCAACGCTGTCGCGGGTACGCGCAGCGCCACGTACACGGCATCGAGCCCGAGCGCGCGAAACGCGGCGTTGTGCATCGCGGGAGAAAGGGAGTGGGCCACCGGATCGCCGATGACCGCGAACAGCCGCGTCTTAGCGCCGATCTCCACGCTTGCTCTCGGCGGCGAGGCGGTCGGCGACCGCGGCCGCGAGGGACTCGAGCTCCTGATAGGTGTCGCGATAGACGACGAGATCGCCGCCAAACGGGTCGCTGACCTCGTCACCGCCCTTTCCGGCGTACTCGCCGAGCACGAAAACCTTCCCTTCGCCGCCCAACTCGTCCACCCGCGCGCGATGATGACGTGCCATGGTGAGAATGAGATCCGCCTGCTCGACCAGCTCGCGGTTCAACAGCCGGGCACGATGACCCGAGAGATCCAACCCGCCCTCGAGGCCGACGAGATACGCGCCCTCCGATGCGGGAGCGCCGTCCCATGCGCCGGTGCCGGCGGAAGTGACTGTCACCTCCAGGCCGCGCTCTTTCAGCGCGCGCTCGAGCAATGCCGCGGCGAGCGGGCTGCGGCAGATGTTGCCGGTGCAGACGAACAGGACGTGCTGAATCATGGTGCGAGTCGGCCCACCGCGCGGCGCAGCTCGTGCACGCTCAAAGTGCCTTCGCGCACGAGGTGCGCCTGTGGCTTGGTGCAGTCAACGACCGTCGATGGAGGCCGGTTCCCCAGCACCCCGCCGTCCAGGACCAGCAGCTGGCCCTGCTCCACGGCGGGCGCAAAGTCGCGCGCGATTGCCGCAGCACCGGGCCCGGGTGGCTGCCCGGGCAGATTGGCTGACGTAGAGGTGAGCGGCCCGCGGAGCGCGGCAACGAGACGCGCGATCGCCTGATGCGAGGTCCACCGCACGGCGATGCCCCCGTCGGGGCCACGCAGCAAATCGGGCAGCTGTCCCGAGCCGCCCGGCAGCACGAGCGTGAGCGGTCCCGGCCAGAATGCGCGCGCCAATGCGTCCGCGGACGCGTTGAACGCCAGACCGTTGGCTTCAGCCATCGAGCGGTCGCTGATCAGTAAGAGAAACGGCTTGCTCGCCGCCCGACCTTTCAGCGCGGCAAGCGCGGCCACGTCCGCCTGCACCGCCCGCGAGCCGAGGCCGTAAACGGTTTCGGTGGGATACGCGAGCAGACCCCCCCTTTCGAGGTGCAGCACGATCTTCGGAATTGCCGCCGCAATTTCCGAATCCGACTGAAAGGGGATTGGTTTCAACGCAGCTCACGAGCAAGAGCCTCGGCGACTCGGAAGTCGTCGGCGGTCGTGATCTTGAAGTTGTACGGTGAATCGGGAATCAGCTCCACCGGAAACCCCGCACGCTCGCAGACCTCGGCGTCGTCGCCGGGAGTGCCGCCGTTCGCGACATTGCCCCCCCCCAGTTGCGCGTACGCCTCCCACAACATTTGGCGCGGGAAACCTTGCGGCGTCTGCGCGCGCCAGATTCGATCGCGGTCCACCGTCCGCGTGATCCGCGGAGTGGGTCGATGGGTGCCCTGTCCGATTTCCTTCAGCGTATCGGAAGCGGGCACGCCGGCGACGGCGCCGACGCCGGCGCGCGCGCGCGCGATCACGGCGTCGATGGTCCCGCGACTGACGAAGGGTCGCGCGGCATCGTGTACGAGGACGATCGCGGTGTCGTTCGGCAACGCCGCGATGCCGGCGCGTACGGAATCGACACGTTGCGCGCCGCCGGCCACGAACGTCAAGCGCTCACCACGGAGCTTGCCGAGCCAATCGGGCGGACGCTCCGAGTAGCCGGGCGGCAGCACCACGACAACCTGACGAACGTCCGGATGGCTGGTGAACGGGCGCAGCGCGCGCAACAGCATCGGTACCCCGAGGATCGGGCGGAATTGCTTGGGCTCGCCAGGGCCGGCGCGGACCCCTGCCCCGGCCGCCACCACGACCACCCCGACGTCAGGCGGCAAGCCGGCGGGCGAGCTCACCGATTCCTTCCAGACCAATGACCTCCAGATCCTTGCTGCCCTTTGATCGGTTCGAGAGATACACTCGACGAAAGCCTTGGCGCGCGGCTTCGGCGAGGCGCCGCTCGACGCCCGCGACGGGCCGGATCTCGCCGCCCAAGCCGACTTCCCCCAGGAACAGCGCATCCGCCGGCACCGGCCGATCGTGCACCGTCGATACCAACGCCGCGAGGATCGCGAGGTCGGTCGACGGCTCGATCAGCCGGACGCCGCCCGTGACGTTGACGAAGACGTCGAGATTGCTGAACGGCAGGCCGCCGCGCCGCTCCAGCACGGCCAGCAGCAGCGCGAGCCGACGATGATCGAGTCCCGTCGCGACCCGTTGCGGCGTTCCGAATCCTGCCTTTGACGCGAGTGCCTGGATTTCGACCAGCATCGGGCGCGTGCCTTCCATCAACGCGGTCACAGCCGAGCCGGAGGCGCCAGTCGTGCGTCCAGCGAGAAACGCGGCGGCGGGATTGACGACGGGCTCGAGCCCGCTGCCGGTCATCTGAAACACGCCGATCTCGTCCACCGAGCCGAAGCGATTCTTCACCGCGCGCAGGATGCGATGATCGAGCGTCGTTTCACCCTCGAAGTAGAGTACGGTGTCGACGATGTGCTCGAGCGTCTTGGGGCCGGCGATACCGCCGCCTTTGGTCACATGACCAACCAGCAGGACCGCAGGTCCGGACTCTTTGGCGAAGCGCATCAGGCGGGCGGCGCACTCGCGCACCTGGCCGACGTTGCCGGGCGCGCCTTCCAGCTCTTCGGTGTACGTCGTCTGCACCGAGTCGAGCAGCACGACGCTCGATTTCAGTTGCGTCGCGTGGTGGATGATTGCTTCGAGTCGTGTCTCGCCGAGGACGTGGATATTGCCTGCGTTTTCTTCGAGACGATCGGCGCGCAGGCGGAGCTGGTCGGGGGATTCTTCGCCGGAGACGTAGAGCGTCGACACGCCCTGGCTTTCGAGTCGCGCGGCGCACTGCATGAGCAGTGTGGATTTGCCGATGCCGGGCTCGCCGCCGACGAGCGTGACCGACCCAGGAACGATGCCACCGCCCAGGACGAAATCGAATTCTGCGAGACCGGTCTTCCAGCGCTCGGTCACGGAGGTCTGGAGTTCACTGAGACGCACCGGTGGCTGTCCGGTGTGCGATTGTGATGGCCCGCCCGCCCGCCGGCTCGCCCCGGTCCGCCCGACGGCTTCTTCCACCAGCGCGTTCCATGCACCGCAACTATCGCAGCGTCCGCCCCATTTCGGCTGGTCGGCGCCGCATTCAGTGCAACGAAACACGGACTTGCCTTTAGACACTCGGCGCTGCCTCGCGCGCCGTGTAGTTGTCGAAGCGCGTGAATTCCTTCTTGAAATGCAGCTTCAGGTTTCCCGTCGGCCCGTTGCGCTGCTTGCCGACGAGCACCTCGGCGATGCCCTCGATGCTCTCGTTGGTCTTGGGATCGACCGGGCCGTCGTAGAACTCCTGCCGGTAGATGAACAGCACGACGTCGGCGTCCTGTTCGATCGCCCCCGATTCGCGCAGGTCGGAGAGCTGCGGGCGCCGGTGCTCGCCGCCGCGCTGCTCGGGGGCGCGCGACAGCTGGGAGATCGCCACCACCCGGACATCGAGCTCTTTTGCGAGCGCCTTCAGCGAGCGGGAGATATACGAGATCTCCTGCTGCCGATTCTCGACGTCGCCCGGGCCTTGCATGAGCTGCAGGTAGTCCACGATCACCAGCGCAATATCGTGCTCCGCCTTCAACCGGCGTGCCTTCGACCGCATGGCCAGCGGCGTCAGTGAGGCGGAATCGTCGATCCAGATCGGCGCGGTGCCCAGGAGGCCGGCGGCGCGCGCGAGCTTCGGGTAATCGTCGTCCCGCAATTGGCCGCGGCGCAGGCGCTGGGCGTCGACCAGCCCTTCCGAGCACAGCAGCCGCTGGACCAGCTGGTCTTTGGACATTTCAAGCGAGAAGAACGCGATGGCGGTGTTGTGCTCGATCGCCGCGTGCTGCACGATGTTCAGCGCCAGCGCCGTTTTTCCCATCGACGGCCGCGCCGCGAGGATGACGAGGTCGGAGCGCTGGAAGCCCGCGGTGAGCCGGTCGAGATCGACGAAGCCCGAGGGAACGCCCGTCAACGCGCCGGCGCCCGACTGCAGCTGCTCGATGCGCTCCATCGTCGGCCAGATCAGCTCCTTGATCCGGATGAACTCTTCCGAACGGCGGTATTGCGCCACCTGGAACACGCGATGCTCGGCGTTGTCGAGGACTTCACCGGCGGTGCCGTGGCCCTCGTAGATGTCCTGGATGATGCCGGTTGCCGCTTCGACGAGCCGCCGCAGCACCGCCTTGTCGCGAACGATCTTCGAGTGATAGTCGACGTTGGCGGCGGTGGGCACGACGTCGATCAGCGCGGCGATGTACTCCATGCCGCCCGCGCGGTCGAGATCGCCGCGCCGGCTGAGCTCGTCGCGCAGGGTGACGGGATCGATGACGTCCGCCCGCTCGGTGAGCGACAGCATCGACCGGAACAGCAGGCGATGGCTCTCCTTGTAGAACATCGTGTCGTCCAGGATCTCGGCGGCTTTGAGCGCCGCGTCCTGGTCGAGCAACATCGCGCCTAAGACCGCCTGCTCCGCCTCATTGCTCCACGGAGTCTGGCGCCCAGCGTATTCGCTCGACTTCTCAGCCGTCGAGGAGGCGAGCGGCGATACGGACGTCATCCCAGGTTGGTCTCTTCCAGTTGGGGTTTCGCAGCAGGGCGGCCGGGTGATACGTCACCACGACCGGAATGCCGCGGAACCGGTGAATCTGATTGCGGAGCGCGCCGAGCGACTGCTTGGTGTTCAGCAGGCTTTGCGCGGCCGTCCCGCCCATGGCGAGAATCACTTTGGGTTTGACGAGCTCGATCTGCCGATGCAGGAACGGCAGGCATGCCGCGATCTCGTCGTACTGCGGCAGCCGGTTCTCGGGCGGCCGGCACTTCACGATGTTGCAGATGAACACCTGCTCGCGCGGCAGCTTGATCGCCTCGAGAATCTTGGTGAGCAGCTCGCCGGCGCGGCCGACAAACGGGCGTCCGGTTTCGTCTTCGGTGCGGCCGGGCCCTTCACCGACGACGACGAGGCGAGCGGTCGCCGGTCCTTCACCGGGAACGGTATTGGTGCGCGCGTCGCAGAGCTTGCACTTCCGGCAGGCCGCGATGAGACTCGCTACATCCTCGAGGCCGCGGGTCTGCTGGAGCGGATCGGTGGCGAAGAGATCGGCCGACGGTGGATCGAACGAGATTCCAGGAGCCGTGAGCCTTGGATCGGGAGCCGGGATCTGGGGGTCGGGAGCCGCAGTCGCCCCGACTCCTGGCTCCTGACTCCCGGCTCTTTGGGGTTCGGTGAGTATCACCCCATCCCCGCCGAGCAACCGCTGCTGTTTTAGATATTCGACGGCCAGAGCCCGAGGATCAGTCAAAGCGCCTCTTCCACCACGTCGAGAATTCGGTCGGCCACGTCGCGTTTAGGGAGCAGCGGCAAGTCGACGTGCGTACCGTCGCGTCCCAGAATCGTCACGCGATTGGTCGTGACCTCGAATCCGGCGCCGGGCTCAGTGGCGTCATTCAGGATCACGTAATCAAGTGACTTATTCTGCATCTTCGACCGCGCGTTCGCCAATCCGTCGCTTTTCCCCGCCTCGAGTGCGAATCCGACGACCACCATTCCCTTGCGCCGCTTGAGCGAGCCGAGGATGTCGGGCGTCGCCTCGAGCTCGACGTTGAGCGGTCCGCTCGAGCGCGCGCGCTTCGTCGTCGCCGTCGTCTTGGGACGATAGTCCGCCGGTGCGGCGCTCATGATCAGGGCGTCCGCGTTCCCGACGAGTCCCTGCACCGCTTCCTGCATCTCGGCTGTCGTCTCGACGCGTGTTGTCGCGAGCCCCTGTGGCGGCGTGAGCTCGGTGGGCCCACTGACGAGCACGACATGCGCGCCGCGCGCGCGCGCCGCTTCGGCGAGTGCATAGCCCATACGGCCGCTCGACGGATTCGTGATCACGCGCACCGGATCGAGATGCTCGCGTGTCGGGCCCGCCGTCACGACGACTTTTTTCCCCGACCATTTACTTTTTTTTTGACCGCCGCCTGCGGAGCCGAGCAGGCGCTCGGCCGCCGCGACAATTGCGTCCGGCTCGCTCATGCGGCCCGGCCGCTCGCTCGGTCCCTCAGCGAGCGCACCGACGTCGGGTCCGATGAAATGCCAGCCACGCTGCGTGAGCGTCTGGATGTTGGCGGTCGTCGCGGGATTAGCGTACATGGCGTCGTTCATCGCCGGCGCGGCCAGTACCGGACGATCACCGCGCGCGAGGAGTAAGGCCGTCAGGAGATCGTCGGCCATGCCCATCGCCGCGCGCGCCAGCACGTTGGCTGTTGCGGGCGCCACGATGACGAGATCGGGGTCCTTGGCGAAGTCGATATGCGCGAGCGCCCGGCCGCGTTCCCAGAGTGACGTGAGGACGGGACGGCCGGTCAGCGCTTCGAACGTGAGCGGGCGCACGAACTCGCTCGCCGCGGCGGTCATCACGACGTCGACCGTGACGCCTGCTTCCGTGAGTCGTCGCGCCAGGGTGCAGCTCTTATAACAGGCGATGCCGCCTGAGACGCCCAGCACGACGTGCCGCATCAACCTTCCTGCTGCCGCCGCCGCCGCACGAGCCGATACTTGAGGCCGCCGCGCACGAGCTCGTCGAACGCGCGCGTGGTCAGCTTCTCTTCCCAGTCGACCGAGCGGTCGCGCGGGAAATCGTTCACGAACCGCGCGAACTTGGCCGCCACGAGGACGCCCAGGTATTTGTTCTGCGTCTGTCCTGCGACTTCTGCCGGTGTGACGATTCGCATTGCCTACCCTTTCTATTTACAGTCCATCGTACAGTTGCCGCAGCAGGCGGCCGTAATTCGTGATCCACTCGAAATCTTTTTGGCTGCGCGTCCGGCCGCGATCGCCGGGCTCGTTCGCGATCTCGACCACCTTCTGTACCGCCGTGTTCAGGTCGTCGTTGCGAACCCAGCGATCGAACATAGTCGACTGCTGCAGCTCGTACTCCGCGCGGTCGACCCGCCAGCGGATCTGGTCGACCGATTCACTCTTGCGCGAGTGCAGGCGCTCGAGCAGCACACGCGGATCCGTCGGCAAGACAAAGATGGACACCGAGCGCGGTGAAGGATACTGCTCCCGCACCTGCCGTGCGCCCTGAACCTCGATATCCAGGAGCACGTGCTTGCCCGATTGCAGCACTTTCTCCACTTCCGACTTCAACGTGCCGTACAACTCACCGCCGTACTCGGCGTACTCGAGAAACTTCCCGGCGCCGACGCCATCGAGAAACTGCTGGCGCGTCTGAAAATAGTAATCGACGCCTTCCCGTTCATCCGGCCGCGGCTTGCGGGTCGTGGCCGACACCGAGAATTCAAACCGCTCCGGATTCTGCGCCCGCACCGCCTTCGCGATCGTCGTCTTGCCGCCCCCCGATGGCGCAGACAAAACGACAATGCGTGGGCTCACTCCAGGTTCTCCAGCTGCTCCCGAAACTTTTCGAGATCTCCCTTCATCGCGATCACGAGCTGCGTGATGCGCGCGTCGTTCGCCTTGGAGCCCATCGTGTTGACTTCGCGCAGCAGCTCCTGCGCCAGGAAGCCGAGCTGCTTGCCGACCGCCTGATCGGACTTGAGGGCGGTGCGCGCCGCCGCCACGTGCGCGTGGAAGCGCACCAGCTCTTCCGTGATGTCCACGCGATCGGCGAGCAGCGCGATTTCCAGCGCCAGGCGCTGCGGGTCGACGGCCGCTGCGGCGGTCAGCTCCTTGACCGCTCGCGTCAGACGCTCGTGCTCCGCCTTCAACCGCGCCGGCGCCTGCTTTTCGATTTCTGCCGCGGCAGCTTCCAGTGCATCCAGCCGCGTATTCAGCTCTAGCGCGAGCGCCTTCCCCTCCCGCTCGCGCATCGCCACGACATCGCGCGCCGCGCGCTCGACGATCTGCTGCACGTCACTCCATTGCACCGGCTGCTCGCCGGCGCCGTTCGCGGCGGTGAGCACTTCCGGGTGCCGTGCGACGAACGCGAGATCCACGCTCCCCTTCAGCTTCAGCTTCTTCTTGAGCTGCTGCGCGGCAGCCAGCACCTGCTTCGCCCGCGCGAGGTCCACCGTCACCGCGCGCTCGGGTCCTGGTCCTTCAACCCAGCGCGCCGTCACGGCGACGTGCCCGCGCTCAAGCAGCTGCCGCAGCCGCTCACGCATGTCGCTCTCGACGCCCGCAAGATCCGCCGGGAGCTTCAGTTGCGGGTTGAAATAGCGGTGGTTGACGGTGCGGATCTCAACGCGCAGCCGTCCGCTCAGCACCCGATCCTCGGCGGAGCCGAAGCCTGTCATGCTGCGTGGCACAGAGCGTTAAATGTAGCTGGCTACGCTAGTTAGTGAAGAACCATCGCGCCCCGTACTGCTGCGCCGAGCGCGGGTAGCCCTGCCCCCAGACATAGCTCGCCCGCATGATGTTGATGTTCGAGACGTTCCAGAAGACCGTGACGCCGGCAAGCTGAATTTCGAGATCGGTGCTCGCGAAGCTCGCGCCCGTCATCGGGCGCGGCGCGCCGGCCTGGAGCCCGCCGAGCGTCGAACCGCTCCACGATTCCATCGCCAATTCGACACGCAGCGCGAAGATGCCGCTCGGGAAAACGCGCCAGAACTTCGAGTAGAACGTCGCCGAGATGAACGCATGGCGCGGCGGCTCGAAGTCGCCGCCACCCAGCACCGGATCCCAATACCAGCCCGACAGCTGAAATCCCGGCACGATGTGGAGTACGGCGTGCGCCGCCAGGAAATCGGTCTGCGGCGTCGGATTGAGCGAGTCGACCGAAACAATGCCGGCGGCGAATCCCAGCGGCGCGAACGGATCGCGTCGTCCCCGCCCCACTTCCAGCGTGACGAACCGGTTGTCGAGTCCGACCCATCCCGCGATGTCGAGCGCACGTTGGACCTGATCCGTCGTGACGAAGGGCGCCTGCACGTCGCGCCGCCATGCGACTTCGGCGCGCGCGGAGAATCCGAGGGGCAGCTTGAGGCCGGCGGCGCCGAAGGCACGCAAACCGGAGCGATGACTCGAGTACACGCTTTGCCGGACGTCGCCCGCGAGCGTCAGCGGCGGAATCGGCATCCAGCCCGCGTGACCTTCGAGTTGCTGCGGCGCTCCGGCAGCCGCAAGGCGCGCGGTGCCGGTGACGGCCGCGGTGCGCCACGTCTGACTGACATCGATGATCGCGCCGGAGACGTCGCGCGGTTTGACGAGCGTATCGCGACTGACGCCCGTCGTCCACAGGGTTGCGTTGAGACGCCACCCCAGCCCGTCGTCGCGCTCGGCGACAAAGACACGGAGCAGCCGATCGCGCCGCTCCTGGCGCCAGCCGTTGACCTGCGTACCGGTCGCGCGATGCCAGCTCGAGCTCGAGACCTGGAATGACGCGCCAACCCGCCCGCCGGGCGGCACGTAGTCCGCCTTCACCCAGATATCGCTCGTGCCGAAGGCGGTGGTCGTGTACGACGGCGGTCCGTCGGAGATGCTCGCCCAGTCGGCGAGCAGCGCAATACCAAGCCCCGACCGCGCCCGTTTGGAATAGGCGGCGCGATAGTCGGCGATGTCCAACAATCCGTTCACGATCCCCACCTGCGTGCGTGGCGCGGTCGAGCGGTATTGCGACGTGACCAGATACACGCGCAGCACGGTGGGAAGGATGATGACATCGACGCGCTCCACCGGCCCAAGCGGGATGCGGGCGGGATCGAGATAGACGGAATCACGGCCGAGCGGGAGCATCGGAACACCGTCCCAATACACCTCGAGCGACGCCGGACCGCGTCCGCTGTACAACGCGATCTCGGCCTGTCCGTACCACCCACCGCGGGCGATGAAGACGCCGGGGATGTGAATCAGCAGATCGCTCAACGTGCGCGCGCCCGAGAGCAGCATCGAGTCCGTCGTAAACGTGTAGCGCATGTTTTTGGGGAGCGGTCCCTGCAGGATGGCGCTGCCGTACGCGGGCAATAGCGCGGCGGTCGTGTCCCGCGCTGTCGTGTCGCGGCGACTCGTGGTGTCACGCGCGGTGACGGTGTCGCGCGCGGTGGAATCAGGGCGCGCTGCGCGTCGTGTCGTATCGACTTGGGCTGCCAGCACGCCAGGCAGGAGCGCGAGGCTGAGAAGCCCCGCGCGAATCACGCGCCCGCGCGTTTGAGCAGGAATTCCGTAAACAGCCGGACTCCGATCGCCGTCGGGCCCTTGGCGTGACTCACGCCTTCGCCCTCGAGGTACGCGGTGCCCGCGATGTCCAGATGCACCCACGGGAAGCCTTCCACGAACTCGCGCAGGAACCAGGCGCCCGATATCGTGCCCGCCGCGCGACCGCCCGAATTCTTCAGGTCGGCGACGTCCGACTTGAGCAACTCGCGATAATCGTCCCAGAGCGGCAGCGGCCAGCAGCGCTCGCCCGCCCGCTCGCCGGCGTCGCGGACTTCCGCGAGCAGCGGCTCGTCGTTTCCCATCATGCCGATCGCGTGATGGCCGAGCGCGACGACCACGGCTCCGGTGAGCGTGGCGGCATCGATGACGGCCGCCGGCTTGAAGCGCCGCACGTACGACAGCGCGTCGCAGAGAATCAGCCGTCCTTCCGCATCGGTATTGATGATCTCGATGGTCTTGCCGAGGTGGCTTTTCACGACGTCGCCGGGTTTGACGGCGGTCCCGGACGGCAGGTTTTCGGTCGCGGGAATCAGGCCGACGACGTTGACCTTGGGGCGCAACCGGCCAAGCACCTCGAACGCTCCGAGCACGGCGGTCGCGCCCGACTTGTCGAACTTCATGTCTTCCATGTTCGCGGCCGGCTTGATCGAGATCCCGCCGGAATCGAACGTCACGCCTTTGCCGATGAGCGCAACAGGCGCCCCGTTCCCGCCCTGATACTCGAGCACGATGAAGCGCGGCTCCTCGGCGCTGCCTTGCGAGACGGCCAGCAGCGCGCCCATCCCTTCCTTCTTAATCTGCGCGAGATCGAGAATCGTCAGGCCGAACTTGTGCCGCTCGGCGAGCTTGGAGGCTTGAGCGGCCAGATAGGTCGGCGTGCAGACGTTGCCGGGCTGCATCTGAAGATTGCGCGTGAACAGGTAGCCGGCGGCGATCGCGTCCCCGACCCGCCGGCCGGCCTCGGCGCCGTCTTTGTCGCCGGCGTCGACCAGCAGCTCGACAGCCTCGACCTCGGGCTTGGGGTCCTCGGGCTGTTTCTTGAGCTCGGTGAACTGCCAGCTGCCCTGCGCCGAGCCTTCGATGGCAACCTGGGCCAGCTCGGCGGCACCGATGCCGGCGCGGGCTTCGGGAGCGACGGTGAGCGAGAACGTCCTCGTGCCGAGCGCGCGCGCGCGTTTTGCGGCGACCGCGGCGGCGCGCCGGATCGAGCTGCGGGTGATCTCGCCCGGTTTGCCGACGCCGACGAGGAGCAGTCGCTCCGCCTTGCCGCTGCCATAGACGAGCAGCGTCTCGTCTCTCTTTCCTTTGTAGTCGCCGCTCGCATAGGCGCGCTCGAGCGCCCCGTCCTTCAGCGGCTGCCCGCCGCCCTGGGCGACGATGATCGCGAGTAGCGGCGTTTCGACGCTGGCAGGTGATTTGGTCGAGATCGATGTCTTCACGCGAGGTGCTCGATGATCGCGTCGGCAAAGGCCGAGGTGGAGACTTCCGTCGCGCCCGGCATTTGGCGCGCCAAGTCGTACGTCACGCGCTTGGACGCGATCGCGCCCTCGAGGCCGCGCACAATCGCCCGGGCCACGTCATCCCAGCCGAGCTCCTCGAACATCATCACGCCCGAGAGGATCACGCTGCTCGGATTGATCTTGTCCTGGTCGGCATACTTGGGGGCCGTGCCGTGCGTCGCCTCGAACACGGCGTAGCCGTCGCCCACGTTGCCGCCCGGAGCGAGGCCGAGGCCGCCGACCTGCGCCGCCGCGGCGTCGGAGAGATAGTCGCCATTGAGATTGGGTGACGCGACCACCGCGTACTCGTCGGGGCGCAAGAGCAGCTGCTGGAACATGGAGTCCGCGATCCGGTCCTTGACGATCACTTTGCCGACGTCTTCCTTGCGCTTGCCGCCCCCCCCTTCCGCCTCCGACACCGTCTGATCGCCGAAGCGCTCCTTGGCGATCTCGTACCCCCAGTCGCGGAACGCGCCTTCGGTGAACTTCATAATGTTGCCTTTGTGGACGAGCGTGACCGAGGGAAGCTTGCGCCGGATCGCGTGCTGGATCGCTTTCGAAACGAGGCGTTGCGATCCGAATTTGGACATCGGCTTGATGCCGATCGCGCTGCCCTCGCGGATTTTGGCGCCGAACCGACGCGTGAGAAACTCGATCACCGCGTCTGCCTCGGCACTGTGCGCCTTGTACTCGATCCCGGCG
>DATGEQ010000096.1:0-30183 GCA_035309945.1 Gemmatimonadales bacterium
CAACCAAGTAGGGAAGGTGATCCGGCAATGAAGCTCAAGAACGAAAGCGGTTTCACGATCATCGAGATCATCATCGCCATCATCGTGCTCACGGTCGGCTTGCTCGGCCTTGTCACGACCGGTGCGCTGGTGACCCGCATGATCGCGCGTGGGCAACGCTCGGCGGTGGCGACGGCGTTCGGCTCGCGCCGCCTGGAGCGCATGCGTGCTCGGGCCTGTATCGCGACGCAGCGCGTCAACGGACAGGACACGCTGTACCGCGGATCGACGTGGGTGGCATTCAACACCTGGACGTTCACCGACGCCGGCAACCAGAACTACCGGCTCAAGGTCGTGACGACCTATAAGACCATTAAGAACAGCGTTCGCAGCGATTCCACGGAGACGACGATCCCATGCAACGTATACGGATGAGCCGTCGCGGCTTCACGATGATCGAGCTGCTGGTCGCGCTCACTCTGCTGGGCCTGGTCAGCGCCGCCCTGTATCGCGTGCTGGTGAACAACCAGCGTCTCTACATGGCGCAGACGCAGCGCATCGATCTGTCGCAAAACATCCGGGCGGCGGCCAACATCCTGCCCGCGGAGTTCCGCGAGCTCGACGCCACCGACGGCGACATCGCCGCCATGTCGGCGACCAGCATCCAGATCCGGGCGATGCGGTGGCTGAGCTTCGTATGCGCGGCGCCGGTGCTCGCAGGCGTGAACAACGGCCTGACCATGACGATCCACGGCGGCCAGGTGGGGCAACCGATGTTCTTTGGATCACGCGGGATTAACACGGCGACCGACTCGGTGCTGATCTACCTCGACGGCGATCAGACGACGCGCAACGATGACTATTTCGTTCCCGCGCTGCCGACGGCGGCGGTTGCCCTGACCTGCCCCCCGGTCGGCGCCGGCGCGGCACAGCCCGGTACTCAGGTGACATTCAACGGCAACTTTATCGCCGGTACGAACGTCGCCAATGCGATTACGGTTGGCGCGCCGGTCTGGGGCTTCGAGCGCGTGACGTATCAGCTCTACCAGCCGGCCGGAGACACGCACTGGTACATCGGCTTTCAGCCGGCGGGCGGCACCATGCAGCCGCTCATTGGCCCGGTGCTCGCCAACGGCTTGTCGTTCGCCTACTACGACGTGAACGGCAACGTGACCGCCGTCCGCACGCAGGTGGCGCGGATCGACATCACGGTTAGGGCGCAGACGGCAGTCGCCGTACGCGCCGGTGGTCAGGCGCCGGCAGCGCAGATCGTCGACAGCATCACGACGAGCGTTGCGCTGAGAAATAATCGACGGTTCTAGGAATAGCTGGTCGAGACTCAGAAGTCGGGTCTCGAGAACACTCACAGGAGGAACGTATGCGTCGGGTTCTTCGTGATGAACGCGGTATTGCGCTCGCGGTGGCGATCTTCGCTCTCGTTGTCGTGGGAGCGCTCGTCGCCGGAGCGTTCTTCGCCGGTACCCAGGAGCAGCGCGTCGGCGAGAACCAACGCCGGGTGTCGGCTTCCTTCGGCGTCGCAGAAGCGGGCGCGCAGGAGCGGGTCATGAGTTGGAACCCGACGACGATGAACAACCGGCCGCTGTATCCGCAGGACTCCGTCGCGATCGCGACAGTCGCCGCGCCGAACGGCACTGGTTCGTACGGCGGCTACAGCTACAAGCTCGGCAACAACATCTTCCTGATCGACGTCACGGGGCGTGACAATGCCAGCGCCGCGGGCATGATCGCCGGCGGCGGCGGCGCGCGCCAACGCATCGGGTTGATCACGCGCATCGCGCCGATCGACTTCGGCATCCACGCGTCCCTCACGACGCAGGGCGGCGTTTCCCTGAGCGGTAACGCCGACATCAACGGCGCCGATCAGATCCCTACCGGCTGGACGAACTGCAACCCCCCGGGCACGCAACAGGCCGGCATTCGCGATCCAGGCGCAAACGTTTCAACTGCTGGTAATGGGTCCGTGCAAGGCAATCCGCCCGTGGTGAACGATCCAACCGTCAACAACAACTCGTTCACGAACTTCGGCGGCGCGACATACGCGCAGCTTGCGGCGGCGGCAACGATCACGCTGCCGTCCGGCACCTATCAGACGCAGCCTTCATTCAATGGAGACGGCTCGTGCAACAAGAATGACCTCCAGAACTGGGGCGATGGGATTACGCCGACATCGACCTGCGGGAGCTACTTCCCCATTATCCACATCACCGGCGACGCCACGCTCAACGGCGTGCAGGGTCAAGGTATCTTGTTGGTGGATGGGACTTTGTCCATCCAAGGGTCGTATCAGTTCTTCGGGATCGCGATCATGCAGAATGACATCAAGACCTCAGGTGGCGGTAGCACTGACGCGCATTTTTGGGGCGGTGTGATGGCCAAGAACGCGGACCTCTCGACCCAAAACTTGAGCGGTAAGGCGACGCTGAACTACTCTAGCTGCAGCATCTTACAGGCGCTGCAGGCGACAAGCGCGATCTCGATGATGCGTTCGCGCGGGTGGGTTCAGCTCTACTAGAAGTGACCTAAGTAGCTGCAGGAAAGACAGTTGTTGCTTCGGCCTCAAGTCGATTCGAGGCTTGACAGGATAAGGGGTGGGGCCTATTGTAGTTTGCCCTCGCCCCTATCCTTGTCTCTAGACCTAAGGTGTTATGGCCCTTTTTGGGTTTTTAGGTGGCAAAAAAACCTCGGTCGGCCTGGATATCGGCTCCGGTATCATCAAGCTCGTGGTCATCGACCATGGGGCGAGCGAACCCGAACTGACGAAAGTCGCAACCACCGAAGTAGCGGCCGACGCCATCGTCGAAGGCGAAGTCATGGACCCCGGCCTCGTTTCTGAGGCTATTCGGGGTTTGTTCGAGGCCGCCGGCGTCAAGCGCAAATCCGTCGTCACGGCCGTCGGTGGCCGCGACGTGATCGTGAAGAAGATTCAGATGGACCGGATGAAAGAGGCGGATGCCCGCGAAGTGATCCGCTGGGAGGCCGAGCAGCACGTGCCGTTCGACATGGCCAACGTGGAGCTCGACTTCCAGATCCTCGATCCGGACGCCGAAGGCCTCCAGATGAACGTCCTCCTCGTCGCCGCCAAGCGCGAGCTGGTCGAGAGCCGCGTCGGTCTGCTCGGTGAAGCGGGCCTCGATCCCTCGGTCATCGACGTCGACGCCTTCGCCATCCACAACGCCTTCGAGCTGAACCACCCCGACGCCATGCAAGGCGTCGTGGGTCTCGTCAACATCGGTCACGAAGTGACCAACGTGAACATCCTCGAGGACGGCATTCCCGTCCTCACGCGCGATCTCTCGGTTGGCACGCGGCGCTTCCGCGAAGATTTGCAACGCGAAAAAGGCGTCGCGGCCGATGAAGCCGAGCGGATCATCCAGGGCCAGGCGCAGCATCCCGATCTTGCCGGGTACGTGAGCGCGCGCGGCGAAGAAATCGCGGTCGGCGTCGAGCGCGCCGCGGCGTTCCTCGCGACGGCGTCCCGCAATGCCGGCGGCCTGTCGCGCGTGTACACCACCGGCGGCGGCGCCCGCGTTCCTGGGCTGAACGACCAGCTCGGCGCCCGGCTGAAAGTGCCGATCGAGCTGGCCAATCCGGTGCAGCGGTTGCGCGTGAAGGACGACGTGTTCGAGACCGTTCCGGTTGACGAAGTCGCTCCGCTGCTCATGCTGGCGGTGGGGCTGGCGCTGAGGCGCGCCGCATGATTGAGATAAACCTACTCCCAGGGAAGAAGAAAAAGGCGCCGGGAGCCGGCCTCAAGCTCTCGATGCCGGATTTTCGCGCGCTGATCGCCCAGGTCAAAGACCCGTGGCTGATCGCGGCGATCGCCGCCTGGGTGCTGGTGGGAGGCGGCGGCGCGCTGCTTTTCATCACCGATCGCGCACGGCTCGCGTCGGCCACGAGCCGGCTCGAAAGCGTGCGCACCGAAAAGCGCCGCTACGACATCGTGATCGCGCAAAAGCGCCAGGCCGAGCGTGTCCGCGACTCGTTGCTGTCGGAGATCAACGTCATCCGCAGCATCGACGCCGATCGCTACATCTGGCCGCACGTCCTCGACCAGGCGACAAAGGCGCTGCCGCCGTACACGTGGATCACTCAGATGCGGACGGCGTCGCCCCTCGTCGCGGCGAGCGCGGCACCTGGCCAGGCCGCGAATGGACCGCAAATGGTCGATCGCGATTCGACCGGCAGGCCGACGGTGAAGATCTCGATCGAGGGTCGCACCGTGGATATCCAGGCCTACACGACGTTCCTGCGGCAGCTTGCGGCGTCGCCCTGGTTCACCGACGTCACGCCGGCCGCCTCGGAGACGGTGATCGAGTCGGATCGTCCTGTAACCAAGTTCATCGTGACGGTGAGTTATCGTGTGGCGGACTCGGTCTACATCCGCACCGTTCCGCTCGTGCAATCGGTGAGGTAAGCATATGGCGCTCGGTTTACCGTCCGATCAACGCGGGCAGATCATGGCGCTGCTGGTCCTCGTCGCGGCGGCCGGCGGCTACTTCTTCTGGACCAAGAAACACACGCCCGACGTGGAGCAGATCACGGCGGCGAACACCGAGTCGGACAGCCTCGAGCGGATCGTCGCGGCCGCGAAGCGCGACCTCGCCAGCGGCAGTATCGAAGACCTGCGGCGCCGCGTCGAGGAATACCAGGGCTCGCTCGAGCTGATGCGGCGCCTCGTGCCGGAGAAGAACGAAGTCCCGACGCTCATCGACGACATCTCGACCAAGGCCAAGGTCCGCGGCATCACGCTCGGCAAGATCCAGCCGCTCAGTCCCGAGCCGGGCTCGCCGTTCGACACCTATCGCTATCGACTCGAGGTCTACGGCCACTACGATCAGATCGGCGAGTATCTCGCGGACGTCGCGTCGCTGCCGCGCATCGTCGTGCCGCAGGACGTCGCGCTCTCGGCGGCCACGCCGGCGGCGCAGAAGCTGCTCGGCGACACCGCCGGCGCATTGCTGCTCGGCGAGTTCTCGATTCGCACGTTCGTGAAATCCGCGGGTCCGCCGCCGGGCAGCACGCCCGCGAAGGGCAAGCCCGCCGCCGGAGCTCCCCGTGCGCGCAGTTAGTCTCGCGCTCGTAACAGCCGTCGTCGCGCTGCCCGCCGTGGCGCGTGCGCAGCAGCCCCCGGCACCTCCGGCCGCCGCCGCCAAGCCGGCGTCCGCCGCTGATACCGGCAGCACGCAGGCGCAGACGTTGTTGCGCGAGGTGTTCGCCTACGAAGGCGGCGGCCGGGATCCGTTCATGTCGCTGCTCAAGTCGGGCGACGTGCGGCCGCTCATCTCCGACTTGAAGCTGACGACCGTCGTCTACGACGGCCGCTTTGCTTCGCGCAGTGTCGCGGTACTCCGGGACATCACGAACCGGCACATCTATCGGGTGAAAGCGGGCGACATCATCGGGCGCTTGAAGGTCACGCAGATCCGGCCCCGGGAAGTCGTATTCACCGTGCAGGAATTCGGTTTCGAGCGGCAGGAAACACTGTCGCTCGCCAAGCAGGAGGAGACGCCATGAAGGCTCTGCTGCTCCTTGCCGCTCTGCTCGCGGCCCCCTCTATCGCTCCCGGGGCCCTTGCCGGGACGATCAGGGGGATCCGCGACGGGGAAGTGCGAGGCGTGAGCGTTCTGCCGGCCGCCGGCAAGGTTGAGATCGTCATCGACCTGCAGGGCGCGGCCGTCGTTCAGGACTTCACGCTCGCCAGTCCCGCGCGGCTCGTCATCGATCTGCAGGGCACACGCCTGGCCGCGCCGGTCGCGATGTACGACGGCCAGAACCGCGGCGGCGTGCGCAACGTCCGCTACGCGCAGTTCAAGCCCGACGTCGTCCGCGTCGTCATCGACCTCGACGTGCTGAAGGACTACCAGATCGAACGCGCCCCCGGTCAGGTTCGCGTTCACATCGGCACCGAGCGCACGAGTTTCGCGGCGTGGTCCAGCAGCAGTGTGCCGCCGGCACCGGCCCCCGCTCCGGCGGTCGCGACGAAACCCGCGGCCGAAACGGCACCTGACGTCGGCGAGAGCGCGGCGCGGGTGACGACGCCGACCGTCGGCCGGCCCATGTCTATCGACGAGTATCTCGCCGCGCATCGCGCCGACGCGGCCCAGTCGCAGGCGGCGCGCATTACCGTCCAGTGGGACAACGCGAGCATCGAAGACGTCGTCGCCGGGTTCGCGGCTTTCAGCGGCCGCACCATCATCCTCGGCAAAGACATCAAGGGCAACGTCACCGCCGAGGTCAAGAATCAGCCGTGGGACCTCGCGCTCAACGCCGTGCTCGAGTCGCAGGGGCTCGCGGTCAAGACGCTGCCGGGCGGGATCCTGAACGTCGTCAGCCAGGTAGAGCTCGCGCGTGCCGACTCGACGGTGCCGATCACGACCCGGCTGGTCCGCGTCAATTACGCCAAGGCGACGTCGCTCGTGCCGTCGGTGGCGTCGATTCTCACGAAGCGCGGCGCCGCAGTCGCGGATTCGACGAGCAACTCGCTCGTCATCACCGAGGTCAGCTCGCGCATCGATGACGTCGTGGAGTTCGTGAAGGGCCTCGACCAGCGCACACCGCAGGTGTCGATTCAGGCGAAGATCATCTTTGTCAATCGCACCGACGTCGAGGAGCTCGGCGTGAAATACGACCTCGGCTCGGCGACGCAATTCTTCAACCAGCTCGTGCAGCGGCCCGATCCGCGCACCGCCCAGCCCGTCGACACGAACGGCGACGGCGTGCCCGACGCGCTCGTGCCGACCGCGAACTTCCCGGCCAACCAGGTCGTCGTCGCGCTCGGCGGCAACTCGCTGTCCGCGCTGGGCAACGCGAGCCAGGAAGTCGTCGACCCGGCGCTCAACCTCATCTTCTCGACGGCGATCGGCAACTTCGACCTGACGTCGTTCGTGCAGGCGCTGCAACGCGTCGAGCTCGCCGACGTGCAGGCCGAGCCGACGATCACGACGCTCGACAACCGCCAGGCCGAGATCCTCGTCGGCGACCGCGTGCCGATTCGCGTCATCGACGTGAGCGCGGTGAGCAGCGGCGGCGGCGGAGCGGCCGGGACCAACGTGCCGCGCGCCACGGTCAGTTTCCAGCAGACCGGTATCAACCTGCGCGTCACGCCGCACGTGACGGGCAACCGCCAGATCCTCATGGAAGTGCACGCCGAGCGCTCCAGCGTCCAGCCGGCGGCCGTGGACATCGGGTTCACGTTCCAAACGCAACAGGCGGACAACCAAATCCTGGTCAGCGACGGCGAAACGGCCGTAATTGGCGGACTTACGGTGACTGAGGTCACGGTAACGAAGTCCGGAATTCCTTTCCTTGTTGATCTACCGATCCTGGGCAAGCTGTTCGGCTTTACGTCCCAGCAGGAGAACCGGCGCGATCTGCTGATTTTGATCACGCCGCACATCATCGACGACTTGGTCGCGCCCTCCGGTCAGTAGTTCCGCCGAGGGCGCTTAGCGCAGAGGGTAGCTATGCGGCGGGTGAGACGCAGTACCACGGTATTGGGCATCGCCTCGGTCGCGCTCGCCTTATGGGCGTGCGAGACGGCCCGCAATATTGGCGGCGTCCAGCGCGACGTCATCTCGCCGACCATTCTAATCACCAATACCGCCGGCGATACGCAGGACATCTCCGGCGGTCTACGCTTCAACGTGTCGGCGTCCGACAATCTGTCGCTGAAGAGCGTCGACTTGACGTTCAGCGGCGGTCTCATCACGACCATCGACACGACCTTCATCAGCCAGACGAAGACGTTCGCCGAGCAAAAAGACATCACGTTCCCGTCCAACTCGGGCGCCGGCGGCAACATCATGATCGTCGCGCGCGCCACGGACGGCGCCGGTAACTTCGCCGCGGACACGATCACCATCTTCTTGCGCAATGTGCACGCCCTCAGTGTGCGGCTGAATCTGCCGACGCCGGGCGCGCTCGCATCGAGCGGGAAAGGCATCGCGGTCGATGTCGTGGCGGTTCAGGCCGAAGGCATCGCCAAGATCGGCTATCTCGTCTCGCCGCCCGGCAGCGTCACCAACCCCACGGCGCCGCCGAGCGACTCCATCATCTTCAGCTCGCCCTTTGCCGACTCGGTCGAGTACGTCGACACGCTGATCGTGGTGCCGGCGACCGGCACGTTTACGGTTCAGGGGTTCGCGGTCGACACGGCCGGCCGCCGCGGGGTCACCAACATCGTGACCGTCACGATTCAATCGGCGGCAAACGACGTGACGCCACCCACCGTGACGGATACCGTCAACCCTCGGGTTGAGGTCGACGACACCGTCCGCGTGCGCGCCCTGGACCCGAGCGGTATCTCCTGGATCGGGTTCATCGTCGACACGAACGGCGTGCGGATGAAATTCGACACCATCAATGTCGCGGCCGGGAATCTCACCGACGTGACGCGCGCGTTCAGCCTCGGCTTGCAGGGGCTCCAACCGCTGCCGCGCACGGTCGTCGTGAAGGGCTACGCCTGCGACAACGCGACGGCGCGCAACTGCGATTCCACAAACTCCAAGACCCCCGCGCCCTCGGCTCCGGTTCCGCTCCTCAGCAAGCAGCCGCTATTCGGCAGGCAGCCGGCTGGTGTCTCGCGCATGTCGATGGCGCCGGCCGCGACACAATCCTTCGCCGACACTATCACCGTCGTCGCCGGTATCACGCGGGCGCTGCCGTTCGGCGGCAGCATCGCGGATGCGATCTTCAACGGCAACGACTCGAGCCTCTATCTCACGAACCCGACGCTGAGCCGCGTCGAGATATTCCAGGTCGCCAATACATCGTTCGTCGCGAACGGCATCCCGACCGGCGGACCGGTACCGTGGGGCATCGCGCTGTGGCCGCACGACACGCTCGGCAACTATGGCGACACCATCGTGGTCGCGAACTCGGGCGGAGTGGAGCTCTCGATCATCGACGTGAGTCCCGGCGTGCGCCGGCTCGTGTGGCGCCAGGATCTGCCCGACTACTTGATCGAGACGTACAAGGTGCTGCTTTCACCGTTGCGCGCGCAGATCGTCCTCTACGACGTCTCGGACCGTCCGCAATACGTCGGGACGGTGTGCCGCGTCATCACCGGTACGCCCAACTGCAGCGCCGACTCGATCTTCGCGATCTATTCGACGACCCCGACCGCGAGCCAGCCGGCGCCGTTTGTGGGCAAAGCCACGCTGCGGATGGAGAAGCTGATCAACACGACCGACACCACGCAGCTGTTCGGCCACCTCTTCTGGGAGCTGGCCGGCGACAGCACGCTCGCCGACGACAGCCGCGACACGCTGCGGGTCGAGATCCGGCGCGGCCGCCCGTATAACCAGCAGAAAGTGATCCTCACGGCGTGCGCCGGCGTGACCATCAATCTCGCGCAGTTCGGACTCGGCGACTCTACGTTCGTGCGGAATTCGGGGAACTTCACCCACTCCATCGTCGGCGAAGGCGGAAACGTCTCGAGCAATTTTGCGCGCGTCATCGGCTACACGACCAAGGCGCCGCTGATTCACAACAATCCAATGCCGGCGAAATGCATCACCGGCGGCGACACGTTGACCGGCGTCTTCACGGCCGATTCCGGCGAGAACCATCTCGACCGCGGCATGACGCCGGCGATCGACGTGAGCGACTTCATCAGCAACACCGGCGTCAAGATCCATTCGATCGCCACGAACTTCAACGGCGGCACCAACCTGGTCCGCGCCGACTCGATCTACTTCCTCGACGAGGGGATGAAGCTCAAGGGCACCGCGCCGGCGCCGCTTGGCGCGTTCGGCATGGACATGAATTACAACCACAACTTCGCGGCCGGCTCACCGGGTACGCCCACCTTCGGCGGCACCGGCAACCCGAACGACCGCATCGCCTTCTCGGCGCGCGCCGACGGCAACATCGACGTCTGGGACACGTTCTTCTTCAATCAGATCGGGACGATCGTCGTGCGTGATCCGATCATCGGACCGCTCCGCGTCGCGCGGAACAAGGCCAATACCCGGCAGTGGCTGTTCGGCGTAACTCCCAACGGCGTCGTCATGATCGAACTCCCGGTCATCACGAATCCGAATCCCTCGTCGCCGATCTGGGGGCCACCGCTCCCCAGCAGGTGAGGTCTGAGGACCTGGAGCTGCAGAGGCGAGCCCGACGCATGTCGGGCTCTGCTGCTATATAGGAGAACCGATGTTTCGTTTCACGACCGCAGGCGAATCACACGGCAGAGGCCTGGTGGGGATCCTCGAGGGGATCCCGGCGGGCCTCGCCATCTCCGCCGCCGACGTGGACGTCGAGCTGAAACGCCGCCAGGGAGGCTATGGCCGCGGCGCGCGCATGAAGATCGAGTCCGACCGCATCGAATGGCTCGCCGGCGTGCGCGCGGGCGAAACGCTCGGCTCACCCATCGCGATGCTGATCTGGAATCGCGACTGGGAGCACTGGCAAGACGTCATGGCCCCGGAAGCCGATGCGACGCCCGACCCGCAGGGCCGGCGCCGGCAAGTCACTCGCCCGCGCCCCGGCCACGCCGATCTCGCCGGATCGCTCAAGTACGACCGCATCGACGCGCGCGATATCCTGGAGCGCGCCAGCGCCCGCGAAACCGTCGCCCGCGTGGCGTGCGGCGCGATCTGCAAGAAGCTCCTGCGCGAATTCGGAATCGCGATCGGGTCACATGTCGCGGAATTGGGCGGCGTGGTTGCAAACGTAGGGGCGCAGCACGCTGCCCCCCTACCTGAGCACATCAACGAACTATCGGATCAAAGCCCGGTGCGTTGCCTCGACAAAGACGCCGAAGCGGAAATCATCCGCCGCATCGACGCCGCCAAAGCCGCGGGCGACACGCTCGGCGGCATCGTCGAGGTCGTCGCGCTCGGCGTCCCCGT
The DNA here is from genome assembly GCA_035309945.1 of Gemmatimonadales bacterium. Classification (GTDB taxonomy): domain Bacteria; phylum Gemmatimonadota; class Gemmatimonadetes; order Gemmatimonadales; family GWC2-71-9; genus 20CM-2-65-7. The sequence continues at coordinate 10,854 of DATGEQ010000096.1, forward strand.
GGGCCTCGGCTCGCACGTCTCGTGGGACACGAAACTCGATGGCCGCCTTGCCCAGGCCATGATGTCCATCCCGGCCGTCAAGGGCGTCGAGCTGGGACTCGGCTTCGAGGCCGCCCGGCGCAAAGGCTCGGAAGTGCACGACGAAATCATGCCCGGCTTCACGCGCGCGACCAACCGCGCGGGCGGCACCGAAGGCGGAATGACCACGGGCGAGCCGCTCGTCGCGCGGGTCGCGATGAAGCCGATCTCCACGCTGATGTCGCCGCTCCGTACCGTCGATCTCAAGACCGGCGGCCCGGCGCAGGCGCAGTCGGAGCGCTCCGACGTGACGGCTGTGCCCGCCATGGGGGTCATTGCGGAAGCGATGATGGCCATCGTCGTGACCCAGGCGCTGCTCGAGAAATTCGGCGGCGACGCGCTGAGTGAGACGAAGCGCAACTTCGAGGCGTATCTCGCGCAAGTTCGTAAACGGACTGAGCCTTACTCGGAGTCAGGGGGCGAGGTGGCGTGAAGCGACATCTCGTGCTCATCGGACTACCCGGCGCCGGCAAGACCACCGTGGGCCGTATGGTGGCGGAGCGCTTGCACGCAGGCTTCGTCGATATCGACAGCATTCTGGTGCGCAAAGAGGGCAAACCCATCTCGATGATCTTCGCCGAGAAAGGCGAGCCCGCGTTTCGCGACATGGAGCGCAAAGAAATGGACGCGGCGCTCGCCAACGAGCCGGCGGTGATCGCGCCGGGCGGCGGCTGGGCGGCGCAGCCGGGCAATTTCGACGCCGCAAGAGCTCGCGGCTACTTCGTTTATCTCAAAGCGCGCGCCGAAGTGGCAGCCGGCCGCGCCGAGCCCTCGGGAACCCGGCCCGTTTTGATGGGTGATGATCCTGTAGAGCGTATGCGCGAGTTGTTCAAGACGCGCGATCCGTTCTACGCCAAAGCAGATGCGACGGTACAAACCGAGGCGAAGAGTGCGGAAAATGTGGCTGCCGAAGTCGTAAAGCTTGCGCAAAGGAGCGCGGGTTGGTAAAGATGCAACCCCTAACTGTTGAACAAAGGTTGATAGGTGCCTGATAACGAAGCAGAAGTGAAAAAGAAACGGTCGCCCCGCAAAAAGAAGGCGGAGGCCGAGGTCCCAGCAGAAGAAACCGACGCCGCTCCTGCAAAGGGCGGCGCACTCGTCATTGTCGAGTCCCCGACCAAGGCAAAGACGATCGGGAAGTATCTGGGCAAAGGCTACACGGTCAAAGCGACCGTGGGCCATTTGCGCGACCTGCCGAAGCGCGAATTGGGCGTGGACGTCGAGAATAACTTCACGCCCAAGTACGTCACTATTAAGGAAAAGGCGAAGACCCTCGCCGAGATCAAAAAAGCCGCCAAGGCCGCCGATCAGGTATTGCTCGCCACCGACCCGGACCGTGAGGGCGAGGCGATTGCCTGGCATGTCGCATCGCAGCTGAACGGGGCGGCCAACGGCAAGATCCGGCGCGTGCTGTTCCACGAGATCACCAAAGACGCTGTCTCCGAAGCCCTGGCCAATCCGCTCGACATCGACCAACGCAAAGTGGATGCGCAGCAGGCGCGTCGCGTGCTGGACAGGCTCGTCGGCTACAAGGCCTCGCCGGTCCTTTGGAAGAGCATCAAGACGGGCCTCTCCGCGGGCCGGGTGCAAACCGTCGCGCTACGACTGATCATCGAACGAGAAGAAGAGATCCGGAATTTCGTGCCGCAGGAGTACTGGACGATCGCCGCCGACCTCGAAAAGGACGGCCAGCCATTCCAGGCGCGGCTCCAGAAGCTGGGCGGCCATAAGCCCGAGATAAAGAGCGAGAAGGACGCCAAGGCGATCGTCGCCGAGGTCGAAAAGCTGCCGTTCGTGGTCACGGACGTGTCCACCGGCGAGCGCCGCCGCAAGGCGCCCGCGCCGTTCACGACCAGTACGATGCAGCAGGAAGCCGCGAAACAGCTGGGCTTCTCGGCCGGCCGCACGATGCGCGCCGCGCAGAAGCTGTACGAGGGTATCGAGCTGGGCGATCAGGGCTCCGTGGGCCTCATCACGTACATGCGCACCGACTCCGTCCGCGTGTCCGACGCCGCGATCAAACAGGCCCGCGAGTACATCAACGCGCAGTTCGACAAACGCTACCTGCCCGACCAGCCCAACGAGCACAAGGGCGGCCGCGGCTCCAAGGTCCAGGGCGCGCATGAGGCGATTCGGCCCACCGAAGTCGGGCTCAAGCCCGAAGACATCAAGAAGTATCTGGAGCGCGATCTCTTTAAGCTCTACCAGCTCATCTGGCGCCGCTTCCTCGCGTCGCAGATGAATCCCGCGATCTACGAAGCCACCAAAGTCGACTTCGATCTCGCCGACGGAAAATTCCTGTTCCGTGCGACCGGCTCACGCGTCGTCTTCGACGGCTATCACGCCGTCTATCAGGAGGCCTACGAGGCCGAGGATGCCAAGACGCTCGGCAGCCTCGAGCCGATTCCGCCGCTCAAAAACGGCGACCGCGCAAATCTGAAGCAAGTCGTGCCGAGCCAGCATTTTACCGAACCGCCGCCGCGCTACAGCGAAGCGAGTCTCGTGAAAGAGCTGGAGCGCCTCGGGATCGGCCGGCCGTCGACGTACGCCGCGATCATCTCGACGCTGCGCACGCGCTGGTATGCGACGGCCAAGGACCGGCGCTTCCAGCCCACCCCGCAGGGCGAAATCGTGTGGAAGGTGTTGAAGCGCTCGTTCCCGGAGGTCTTCGAGGTCGGCTTTACGGCGCAGATGGAAAACGAGCTCGACAAGGTCGAGGAAGGCGACCTCGCCTGGCAGGACGTCCTCGGCGAGTTCTGGAAGCCGTTCAACCTGGCACTCGAAGCCGTGGACATCAACAAGATCATCCACGAAGTGCACGATCTCTCCGGCGTGGAGTCAGAGAAGTGCCCCAAGTGCGGCAGCCCGCTCGAGGTAAAGAGCGGCCGCTTCGGGCCGTACATCGCGTGCGTGCGCTATGCGTCCAAGGAGTGCGACTACTCGCGGTCGATCAAGAAGGACAAGGTGCCCGACCGCCCATCGGACGAAATCTGCAAAGAATGCGGCGCGCCGATGGTCATTAAGACCGGGCGCTTCGGCGAGTTCCTCGCGTGCACGCGCTACCCCAAGTGCAAGTACACGCAGCCCGTGCCGCTCGGCATCAAGTGTCCCAAGTGCGGCGTCGGCGATCTCGCGGAGCGGCGCACCAAGCGCGGCCGGACGTTCTACGGCTGCCTGCGCTATCCCGACTGCGATTATTCTACCTGGAACAAGCCGGTCGCGGTGCCCTGTCCCAGCTGCGGCTTCGTTGGAATGGAAGAGCTGAAGTCCAAGACCACCGGAGAGACCACACGCAAATGCCTGAAGTGCGGGCATCAGGTGACGGTCGAGTCGGAGAGCCCCGAAGCAGAGGAAGTGGCATCGTAGGGGCGCAACATGCTGCGCCCGTACCCATTGTCGGGGGCGGGCTCGCCGGCTGTGAAGCCGCCTGGGCGCTCGCAGAACGCGGCGTGAAAGTCACGTTGCATGAGATGCGCCCCGTCAAAATGACGCCCGCGCATAAAACCGAGCACCTTGCCGAGCTGGTCTGCAGCAACACCTTCAAATCGGTCGAACCGACGCACGCGCACGGCCTGCTCAAGGCGGAGATGCGCCTCCTCGGCAGCATTGTGCTGCACGCGGCGGACGAAGCGCGCATTCCCGGCGGCAGCGCGCTCGCCGTCGATCGCGTCGTCTTCGCGACGCGCGTCCAGGAACGCGTCGTCGGCCACCCGAACATCACGCTCGCGCGCGCAGAGATCACCGAGCTGCCTTCCTGGGGCATCGTGGCGACCGGGCCGCTGACGTCCGACGCGCTCGCCGACGCGATCGCCAAGCGCCTCGGCGTCGCGTCGCTCGCGTTCTACGACGCGATCGCGCCGATCGTCGCCGCCGATTCGCTCGACTACAGCGGCGGCCACCTGTTCAAGCTGTCGCGCTACGGGAAGGGCGGGGGCGACGACTACTGGAACGCGCCGTTCACCAAAGACGAGTACGACGCGTTCATCGTTGCGTTGCTCGACGGTGAGCAGTACGTCCCGGGCCACGAGTGGGACAAGGTCCCGTATTTCGAGGGCTGCCTCCCGGTCGAAGAGATGGCGCAGCGCGGTCCCGAGACGCTGCGCTTTGGACCGATGAAGCCGGTGGGGTTGGTCGATCCGAAGACCGGCCGCGAGCCCTACGCCGTCGTGCAGCTGCGGCAGGAAGATCGCGCGGCGCAGATGTGGAATCTCGTCGGCTTTCAGACTCGGCTCAAAACCGGGGCGCAGCAGAAGATCTTTCGCATGATTCCCGGCCTCGCGCAGGCGGAGTTTCTGCGCTTCGGCAGCATTCACCGGAACAGCTATCTCAACGCACCCGCCGCGCTGTCGCCGCACCTCTCGGCCAAGGACGATCCGCAATTGCTGTTCGCGGGGCAGCTCACGGGCGTCGAAGGCTACACCGAGTCGGCGGCGACGGGGATGCTGGCGGGGATCAATCTCGCGCGCCTGCTGGCGGGCGACGAGCCGATCGTGCCTCCTCCCACGACGATGCTCGGCGCGCTGTATCGGTATCTGCGGGAGACCGAGCCCAAACGCTTCCAGCCGATGAATGCAAACTTCGGATTGATGGAACCGCTCGAGAATGGGCCCAGGGACAAGTTCAAGAAGAAAGAGGCGCTCGCCGAGCGTGCGTTGAAAGACATGGGCGTGTTTGCGCAGCACGTGGGCGTCGGGATTCCCGCATGAAAGAGATTACCGAGTTCGTGACCTTTTTGGCCAAAGAGCGCAACGACTCGCCGCACACGGTGAAAGCCTACGAGCGCGATGTGAGAGGCTTTGCGACGTTCTGCGAGCGCTACTACGGCGGTCCCTGGACCTGGGCGGGCGTGGACCGGCTGGCGGTGCGCGGCTTTCTCGCGGCCGAGCAGCAGCGCGGCGTGGGCAAGCGGTCTGTCGCGCGCGCGTTGTCGGCGCTCCGGACGTTTTATCGCTTCTTGAACGCCACGCGCGGCGTCGAGGTGAATCCGGCGCGCGCGGCGCGGACGCCGAAGCTCGACCGCACGTTGCCGGTCTATCTCGATCGCAACGACACCAACGAGCTGTTCAAGAATGCGGAGCAGCGCGCCGGCGCCGGTGGACTCGGCGCGGCGCGCGATCTCGCGATGCTGGAGATGTTTTATTCGACTGGCATGCGGCTCGCCGAGCTGGCCGGTCTCAACGACGCCGATGTCGACCTCGTGTCGGATCAGGTGAAAGTGCGCGGGAAGGGGAAGAAGGAGCGCATCGTGCCGCTGGGGTCTCATGCCATTCGCACCGTGCGCAACTATCTGGCGCTGCGCGGCGAGGGCCGGGCCCTTTTCGTGAATCAGCGCGGGAAACGCTTAACCCCTCGCGGCATCCAATTGGCCATGAAACGGCTGTTCGCGACCATAGCGGGAGGAACTAATCTCCACGTGCACGCGTTGCGGCATTCGTTCGCGACCCACCTGCTCGATGCGGGCGCTGATCTCAGATCTGTGCAGGAATTGCTGGGCCATGCCTCGCTGGGGACCACGCAGGTGTATACTCATACTTCTGTAGAACGACTGAAGAAGGTCTATCATCAAGCGCATCCAAGGGCATAACGACCACATGTTGCCAGTGATACACAGCACGACCATCCTCTGCGTCCGCCGCGACGGCAAAGTCGCGATCGGCGGCGACGGCCAGGTCACGGTCGGCGAGACCGTGATGAAAGCCAACGCCAACAAGGTGCGGACCCTGAAGGGCGGGAAGATCCTCGCGGGCTTCGCCGGCGCCGCGGCCGACGCGTTCACGCTGTTCGACAAGTTCGAAGAGAAGCTCGAGCGCTATCCGACGAACCTGCCGCGCGCCGCGGTCGAGCTGGCGAAGGACTGGCGCTCCGACCGCGTGCTGCGGCGCCTGGAGGCGCTGCTCGTCGTCGCCGACAAGGAGCACGGCTACGTGATCTCGGGCTCGGGCGAGTTGATCGAGCCGGACGACGGCATCCTCGCGATCGGCTCCGGCGGCTCGTACGCGCTCGCGGCCGCGCGGGCGCTGCTGAAGGACACGAAACTCGAGCCGAAGGACATCGTCCGGAGAGGACTCGAAATCGCCGCCGACATTTGCGTCTACACCAACACCAATATCACGGTACTTGAGCTATAAATGGCCAAACTATCGTCTTCGCCTCCAGAGCCTCCCCGAACCTCGCCCACACCGCCACAACCTGCGGCGACGGACGAGTCGCTTCCCTGGCTGGAGGAAATGGCGCCGCGCAAGATCGTCGCGGAGCTCGACCGCTACATCGTCGGCCAGGAGGCCGCGAAGAAGGCCGTCGCCATTGCGGTGCGCAACCGCTGGCGCCGCGCCCAGGCGCCGGAAGACATCCGGGACGAGATCATGCCGAACAACATCATCATGATCGGCCCCACCGGCGTCGGCAAAACCGAGATCGCGCGCCGGCTGGCGCGCCTCGCGGGCGCGCCCTTCCTCAAGGTCGAGGCGTCGAAGTTCACGGAAGTGGGCTACGTCGGCCGCGACGTCGAGTCGATGGTGCGCGAGCTGGTGGATGTCTCGATCAACATGGTGCGCAGCGAGCGCGAGGATGACGTCTATCCGACCGCGGAACAGCGAGCCGAAGATCGTTTGCTCGACCTGCTGTTGCCGCCGCTCACTTCGCCGCCCTCCGCCGCCGCTTCCCCTGCCGCCCCGGGGACCGGAGATCAGCCGGCGGCGGCCCAGCGTCCGTTGTTCGTCGTCTCGTCCAAAGGCGACGTCCAGCCAAAAATGCCCGAGGTGGAAACCGAAGCGCAGGAACGCCGCCGCCGCACGCGCGAGAAACTGCGCCAGCAGCTGAAGGACGGGCAGCTCGAGGAGCGCGACGTCGAAATCGAAGTCCAGCAGCAGAGCTTCCCGATGCTCGAGATGATGCAGCCGCCCCAGGGCATGGAAGGGCCGGACATCAACTTCGGCGAGATGCTGCAGGACCTGATTCCCAAAAAGAAAAAGCGCCGCACGGTGCACCTCCACGAGGCTCGGCGCATCCTGGTCGACGAAGAGCTAAAGAAGCTCGTCGACATGGACGACGTCGTGAACGAGGCGCTCGATCGCGTCGAAAACCACGGCGTCATTTTCATCGACGAAATCGACAAGATCACGGGGAGCCGCGGTCAGACCGCCGGCCCCGACGTCTCGCGCGAAGGCGTACAGCGCGACCTCTTGCCCATCGTCGAGGGCTCGACCGTGCAGACGCGCTACGGCTACGTCCGCACCGATCACGTCCTGTTCATCGCCGCCGGCGCGTTCCACATCGCGAAGCCGAGCGATCTGATTCCCGAGCTGCAGGGCCGCTTCCCGATTCGCGTCGAGCTGGGGTCGCTGTCCGAGGCCGACTTCGTGCGCATCATGACCGAGCCGGAGAACGCGCTGACCAAGCAGTACGCCGCGCTCTGCGCCGCCGAGGGCGCCACGCTCGAGTTCACGGCCGACGGCGTGAAAGAGATCGCCCGGATCGCCGCCAAGGTGAACGAGCGCATGGAAAACATCGGCGCACGCCGGCTGCACACGGTAATGACGACGCTGCTCGAGGACGTCATGTTCGAGCTGCCGGACTATCCGTCCAAACACATTGTTTTCGATGGCCCAGCGGTGCGGGAACGGCTGATGCGGATCGTCGAGGACGAGGACCTGCGGAAGTACATCCTGTAAGCCTTGTCTCAGCCCGGGCCCCCGGGTAAAATCCGTCACACGAGACTGTCATTTTGACGGTGCTGGCGCCGACAAGGGGGTCCCGGGGTGCCGAAGCGCGATTTTCTCCAGATCACCGACTTCACCTGCAAGGAGATCGAGCAGCTCTTCGACCTCGCCAAGCGGATGAAGGCGCGCGCCTACCGCGAGACCCCGCTCTCCGGCAAGACGCTGGCGATGATCTTCGCCAAATCGTCCACCCGCACCCGCGTTTCATTTGAGGTCGGCGCCTACCAGCTCGGCGGCCAGGCGCTCTTCCTTTCCAGCAAGGACATCCAGATCGGCCGTGGTGAGCCGATCCCCGACACCGCCCGCGTGCTGTCCCGCTACGTCGACGGCATCATGATCCGCACCTACGACCACGCCGAGGTGGAGGAGCTGGCGCGCTTCGCCACGATTCCGGTGATCAACGGGCTCACCGACCTCACCCACCCCTGCCAGGTTCTCGCCGACATCTTCACCGTCAAGGAGCAGCTCGGCGGCTGGGAAGGGAAGCGCATCGCCTGGGTCGGCGACGGCAACAACATGGCCAATGCCTGGCTCGAGGCCGCCGCGGTGCTCGGCTTTGAGCTGCGGCTCGCCTGCCCGGAGATGTTCGAGCCCAATATCGCGAAGTACGAAGCCGCCAAGAAAACCGGCTGCGTCATGGTTACCGAGGTGCCCGAGGAAGCAGTGGAAGGCGCGCACGTCGTCAACACCGACGTCTGGGCCTCCATGGGCCAGGAAGCCGAAGCCGAGGCTCGGCGCAACGCGTTCAAAGGCTTCACGGTGGACTCGGACTTGATGAAGCTCGCCGATCCCAGGGCGATCTTCCTGCACTGTCTGCCGGCGCATCGTGGTGAAGAGGTGACCGCTGAGGTCATCGATGGACCTCAGTCGCGCGTGTGGGACGAAGCCGAAAACAGGCTCCACGTTCAAAAGGCGCTGCTCGCCACACTCATGTCATGACTCAGATCCCGGCTCCCGACTCCCAGACCCTGAAACGCACGCCGCTCCACGACATCCACGTCGCCCTCGGCGCGAAAATGGTGCCGTTCGCCGGCTTCGAGATGCCCGTCAGCTATCCGACCGGCATCAGCAGCGAGCACCGCGCCGTGCGCGAAGACGTCGGCGTGTTCGACGTCTCACACATGGGCGAGTTCGAGATCACGGGCTCCGATCGCAATGCCTTCGTGCAGCGCGTGACGTGCAACGACGTGGGCGCGCTCAAGCCGGGGCAGGCGCAGTACTCGGGGATCCTCACGAAAGACGGGACCTTCGTCGACGACTGCCTGGTCTATCGCTTCGAAGACAAGCTGATGATGGTGGTCAACGCGTCGAACATTCGGAAAAACTGGGACCACATCCTCGATCAAAAAGGCGGGGCTGACGTCCGGCTGCGCGATATCTCGGACGAAACGGCGCTGCTCGCCGTGCAGGGTCCCAAAGCCGAGGCGCTCGTTGGGCAGCTCACGAGCCTCGGCGTCGCGATGATCCCGTACTACCACTTTGCGCAGGGCAAAGTGGCCGGCGTGCAGTGCTTCGTCTCGCGCACCGGCTATACAGGCGAAGACGGTTTCGAGCTGTACTGCCGCGCGAATGACGCTGAGAAGCTCTGGCACGCTTTGGTCGGCGCGGGTCGCGCCGAGCCCGTGGGCCTCGGCGCCCGCGACACGCTGCGTCTCGAGGCCGGCCTGCCGCTCTATGGCAACGACATCGACGACAGCACGACGCCGTACGAAGCGGGTCTCAACTTCATCGTGAAGCTCGACAAGGGTGCGCCGTTCACCGGCCTCGAAGTCCTGAAGCGCCAGAAGCTCGAGGGCGTCAGACGCCGGCTCGTCGGCTTCAAGGTCACGGAGCCCAAGGCCGTCGCGCGCCACGGCTATCCGGTGTTTCTCGATGGCCGGCAAGTGGACATCGTGCGCAGCGGTACCGTGACGCCCACGGTCAATGCGGCGATCGGAACGACGTATTTGCCGAAGGAGAGCACCAAGCCCGGCGTGAAGTTTGAAATCGACATCCGGGGCAAGAAGGTGGCGGCCGAAGTGATGAAGATGCCTTTTGTACCACATCGCACGAAGAAATGAACGACACCAAAGGCGTGGAACTGCGTGTCGGGATCTTGACGATCTCGGATCTCGGTGCGCTCGGACAGCGTGTGGACACTTCCGGTGATGCCATCGTCGCCTGGGCCACTGCCCGTGGCTACGAAGTCGTCGTGCGGAGCGTCGTCGCCGACGAAACGGACCGCATCGCGGGCAAGCTCGCACGCTGGGCCGATTCCAACGAAGTAGACGTCGTGCTCACGACCGGCGGTACAGGACTCACGCAGCGCGACGTGACCCCCGAAGCCACCGCCGCAATCCTCGAGCGCGAAGCTGAAGGGATCGCCGAGGCCATCCGCGCGGCCTCGGGACCGGACTTCCCGCGCGCGTGGCTGTCGCGCGGCAGGGCCGGGACTCGGGGGAAGACGCTGATCGTCAATCTCCCCGGCTCGACGAACGGCGTGAAAGAAGGCTTGGCCGTGCTTGGCCAGTTCGTGGATCACGCCGTGGATCTGATCTCTGGAAGGCAGACGGCGCATGCCTGACAGAGTCATCGTCACCACCGACGACCTCGAAACGGCAGTCCGCGTGAACGCCGGCCTCGAGGCCGGCGGCCTTGACACGGCCATGGTCTCGTCGCTCGACGACGTGCGCCAGGCGGTGAGCGGCAAGGAGCCGGCCGCCATCATCCTGACCGGCGGCCTGCACGAAGCGACCGCGCAACGCCTGCTCGCCGCCGCCCGCGAGCACGCGGTCTCGACCCTCGGCCTCGTCGAGCCGACCGACGAGGATCCCAACCAGATCGGCCGCGAGCTGGGGCTCACCGCCTGGCTCGTGAAGCCGGTCGACCCGAACGAAGTGACGGCCACCGCGCGCCGCCTCATCGATCGCCGCCGGCTGCAACACCGCACCGGCATCCTCGGCGAGTCCGCGGCGATTCAGGAAGTGCTCGTCAAGATCGAGCAGATGGCGCCCGTGACGTCCACCGTGCTGATCGAAGGCGAGTCTGGCACCGGCAAAGAGCTGGTCGCGCGCGCGATCCACGATCTCTCGCCGCGCCACGGCAAAGCCTTTATCGCCGTCAACTGCGCCGCGCTGCCCGACACGCTGCTCGAGAGCGAATTGTTCGGTCACGAGAAAGGCGCGTTCACCGGCGCCGCCGAGCGGCGGCTGGGCCGCTTCGAGCTGGCGAACGGCGGCACGATCTTTCTCGACGAAGTCGGCGAATGCCCGCCGGCCACGCAGGTGAAACTGCTGCGCGTCCTCGAGGACAAGAGCTTCTTCCGCGTCGGCGGTACGCAGCCGATTCAAGTCGACGTCCGCGTCATTGCCGCGACCAACCAATCGCTCAAAGAGCGCGTGGCGTCGGGCACGTTCCGCGACGACTTGTTCTACCGGCTCAACGTGCTCTCGATCTATCTGCCGCCGCTGCGCGAGCGGCGCAGCGACATCCCCCTGCTGGTCCGAACGTTCATCGCCGAGTTCGGCAAGACGCACGACAAGCAGTTCAAGGGCATCACGCCCGACGCGTTGCAGATCCTCGTGGACGCCGACTGGCCCGGCAACGTGCGCCAGCTCCGCAACCTGATCGAGTCCATGGTCGTGCTTGCGCCCGCGGGCGAAATCAGGGCGAGCGACATCCCGCGCGACATTCGCGAGCGGACGCGGACGCTGCCGGTGCGGATTCCGCACAAGGAGCCGGGCGCCGGGAACCAGGAGCTGGAATTCATTTTCCGAACTTTGGTTGAATTGAAAATCCAGCTGGAAGCCTTGCGGCGACGCATTGAAGATCGTCCCGCCGAGCGGGTCGAGGTTATCGAGGTCGGAGGACACGTGTCCCCGACTCCCAGCTCCAGACTCCCGGATCCTTTGGTCCCGGAGCCGGACGGACCAGTGATCTACAAGGCAGGCATGTCCATGTCCGACGTCGAAAAAGCGGCCATCGACGCCGCCTTGAAAGAGACGCACGGCAATCGCCGCAAGGCCGCCGAGACGCTTGGCATCGGCGAGCGGACCCTCTATCGCAAACTCAAGGAATACGCGATAGATTAGGTCCCCATCTGATTCCCCAATCCAAGAGCATCTAGCGCCCTTGCCGGAGCTCGAGTGGATTTTCGAATCGACCCGGAGGCGTGCGTCGCGTGCCTGGCCTGCGTGCGCGTTTGCCCCTCCGACGCGGTCGCTGTAGAGGACTCTAGGGTCTGGATTGTGGACGAGGCCTGCACGCGTGTGGGCCTCTGCCTCCCGGCGTGTCCCCATGAAGCCATCTTCGCCGTCGGCGACGCCACCAAGGCGCTCGAGTTCGCCCTGCGCCGCGACGCGGTGCTCATCCTCTCCGTCGAATCCGCCGTCTGGTTCTATCCCGCGACTCCCGAACAGGTCGTCAACGCCTGCTACGCCGCTGGCTTCCACGTCGTCCACCGCGGCGTCCTCGGCGACGAGCTGGTCGCCAAGCAGTACCTGGACCTCTGGGCCGAGGAAGGGTGGGGCAGCGGCGGAACCGTGATCCGCAGTACGTGTCCGGTCATCGTCGAGACGATCAAGAACCAGTATCCCGAGCTGATCCCCTACCTCGCGCCCGTCGCCACGCCCGTCGAGGCCGAGTCACGCTACCTCAAGGCGCTGTACGGCGAGGACACGCCGATCGTCTACGCCGGCGTCTGCCTCACCGAGGGCGGGGCCGATGTGGACGCCGCCATCACGCTCGGCGAGCTGGAGGGGATCTTCAAGAAGCGCGGGATCCGCGTGCAGGATCAGCCGCTCTACTTCAGCCGCATCCCCGAAGAGCGGCGCCGCTTCTGGAGCACCGCCGGCGGCATGCCGCTCGAGCTATTACAGGAAGAACCGCAGACGAGCCGGCGCTTCCGGAAAGTCCGTGGGCTCGGCGCCCTCGAGGGCATCGCCCGCGCCGTCGGCGTGGATCGCATCGACCTCGGCTTCGTGGACATCCTGCCCTGCGAGGGCTGTCTCGACCATCCGTTGCTCGGGCCCAAGGACGAGCTGTTCCGCCGCCGCGCCATCGTCGGCGCCACCGAGCCGCCTCGCGCACCGGCCTCAGTGCTGAAAGAGGGGCTCGAAATCCAGGTCCTCTCCGCGTTCCAGGTCACCGTCAACGGCAACGGCCCCTCGATCGAAGCGGTCGAAGACATCCTGGACCAGATCGGTCTCGCGCCCAACGGCCGGCCCTGGGATTCCGGCGCCTGCGGCTTCAAGACCTGCCGCGAGTTCGCCGTCGCGGCCGCGCTCGGCCGCACGACCCTGAAGTCCTGCCCTCGCTACCTCGAGCGCCAGGCCGTCATGGCCCAGCAGCAGGCCGCCGTGGACGCCCTCACCGGGCTCGCGTCGTTCCGCGTGCTGCGCGACCGGCTGGCCAATGAGGTCGCACGCTGCCACCGCGGCGCCGACCATTTTGCCGTGCTGTTCATCGATCTCGACAACTTCAAGCAGGTCAACGACAGCTTCGGCCACGAGGCCGGCAACGCCGTGCTGCGCGAGACCGCCAAGCGCTGCAGCGCCCACATCCGGTCGACCGACCTGGCGGGCCGGTATGGCGGCGACGAGTTCGTTGTGGTATTGGTAGGGACGGGCGTAGAGGGGGCCCTCGGCGTGGCCGAGAAGGTGCGCGGCTCGATCGAAGAGGTGGGCGTCGGCATGGGCTACCCGACGGGACTCGTGACCGCCAGCATCGGGGTCGCCGAGTATCGCGGGGGCGGGTCGGACAAAGACAAGAAGGACGAGGACGTGTTGGTCGCGGCCGATCGCGCGCTGTATCGCGCCAAAGCCGCGGGCCGCAACCAGGTGGCAACCGCAGGGGATGGAGGGGGGGAGGAGACCGCATGACGTCGCAACCGACGCCGAACCCGGATCAGCCCGCTTTGCCACTCGGCGGCAATACGCCCGATCCGTGGGGGATGAAGCGGGTCGAGAACCTGATCACGGCCCTCACCGGTGTCCTTTCGGCGCGCGTCGTGGTGACGCCGCTCGGCGAGGTGAGCGAGGTGCACGTCCTCACCAGGAGCGGCATGCAGCCCAAGCAGGTGGTCCGCAACATCGAGTCGGCGCTGATGGCGCAGCTCGGCTTCAAGATCGATCATCGCAAGATCAGCGTGGCGCAGACGGCGGACGTCCGGCCGATCGAGGCATTGCAGGAAGAGGCAATCAGCGAGCGCTCCAAGCGCCGCGTCGTCGTCTTCAAGAACCTCGAGGTTCGGCCGTCGGAGCGGCCGCAGCGCGTGATGGTGCGCGTGAAGCTGAGTTATGGCGAGAAAGAGTCGCAGGCCGAGGAGGTCGGGACCGACACGACGCGCAATCGGGTGGAGGCGGCGGCGCGGGCGGCGGCGACCTGCCTGGATGATCTCCTGCCCGACAACTCGATCGCGCTCGAGGGGGCGCAGATCATCGACGCGTTCGATCGCAAGTTCGTGCTGGTCGCGGTGCACGGGTTGGGCGGTCGCGAGGCGCAGTTGTTGACCGGTACGGCCGAAATCCGCGAGTCGCCGGAGCGCAGCGCGGTGTTGGCCGTGCTCGATGCCACAAACCGGTGGGTGGACGCCCGGCGGTAATAGCTGTAAATAGTGCGCTGTCAACCGCTTAGCGCTCTGCCTCTTAGCGTCTCTTGCATTCGGTATTCTCTCCCCCGGGTACTCAGCAGTAGGGGTTAATGCCATCTAGCGGACTTTCGATTTTAGCGATATCTCCCGTTTCGTGAGTACCACAAAGACCAAGCGGTATTGGGGGACTCAGCGTGTCGCCCGCGTGTTGCAGGTGACGCCGGCGACGGTGGCGAGCTGGATCGACCAGGGCCATTTGAAGGGGCATCGGACGCCGACGGGTCGGCGGCGGGTGGCGTCGGCGGATCTCGCGGAGTTTTTGCGTGCCCACGGAATGGCAGTGCCGAGCGAATTGGTGCCGGCGCGCGAGCGAATGGTGGTGGTGATCGTGGAGGACGATCCCGGTTACCTGAAGGCGCTGGTGCGGACGATTCAGCGCGAGGCGCCGGAGATGGACGTGATCGAGGCGAGCACGGGGGTGGACGGGTTGCTCGAGATCGGCCGTGTGGGTCCCGACCTGGTGGTGCTCGATTACGCGCTGCCGGACCTGAATGCGGTGCAGGTGGTGGAGCGGTTGCAGGATGAGAGCCGGGGCCTCACGGCGCCGGTGATTATCGTCACGGGCGGATTGCCGGCGAGCGCCGAGAATGATCTACGCGTGATGGGTGTGCGGGCGATCGTCAACAAGGTGGATGGGATGGGGGTGGTTATCGAGGCGATGCGGCGTGTGTTGCAGGCGCGGATGGTGGCGTAGCGAATGGATGTTCAAACCGAAAACAGGGGGCCCCTGGTCACCGCTAGCTAGAGCGGAGCAGAGCGAACAGTAGACGAGCGGAGCGTCGGGCATGCCATAGAGAGGCGTGCCACTCCTAGGCGAGGCCGTATCACTCGCTGGACCCATTAAGGGGGTGACGCTCGATGTTGCAACTGCTCGCTTTTCTGTTCACGGCAGTCGCGAAGTTGTTTTTCGCAGATGGTATTTCACAAATCTAGCGTTGATATGGGGTCCCTCTCCTTCTTGGCGTCGCGGCAGTCAAAAAAGGAATCCGAAACGTGCCAGAGAAGCAGCCGCAATTTGATCGAGCGAGTTTTCGGATTCTTTTGATAGTAGTTGCCGCGGCCGCCGCCGGCGTACTGGCTGTAATGGACTGGTATGTGCCGTCGCTCTCAGATCGCGCGTTTTGGAATGCTCTAGTTGCTTTCACAGTTCTTGGAGTCGCTAGCGACTCATCCTTTATACCTTCGCCTCGAATTTCGAACGCTGGGATAGGCTCTTCCGTTGTCTTTGTCCCTTTCCTCGCTGCTGTTCTACTCTTCGAGCCACCTTGGCCGGTTGTTATCGCCTGCGCAACGGGTTTGATCTCGCAGCTGGTCGTGCGGCGCAAGACTCTGATTCGCGCGGCCTTCAATACCGCCCAGTACATGCTGCTTGTGGGGCTTGGGGGCCTTGTTTATTCTAGGCTAGGAGGTCATGTCGGCTTTGACAGAGTTCACGTGAACTTTGTTGCATTCGCTGGACTTGTTCTGGTTTTTTTTGTCGTGAACCAAGTGGCGGTTTCCCTCGCGGTGTTCTTGACAACCGACATTCCGCTTGGAGAAGCAAGAAACAGGATTGCCGGTAACTCCCTTGTCTACGACTTGGTATCCAGTACTCTCGCAATCGTCCTCGCGTTTCTCTATATACAATTCCAGATCGTGGGATTGGCAGCGCTAGTCTTGCCCCTGTTTTTTATCCGCCATATGTACCAAATGAACTTGCAAGTAGAGCGGTCGAACAGAGAACTACTCGAATTGATGGTAAAGTCGATTGAAGCGCGCGACCCATATACATCTGGTCACTCCCTACGAGTTTCCGAGTATGCGCGCCAGATTGCCCGAGAGCTGGGCCTAGCCACTAAGCAAGTTGATCAGATTGGCACGTCCGCTCTCCTGCATGACGTTGGGAAGATTTACGAGGAATTTGCTCCGCTTCTGAGAAAGGAGGGGCGGCTCACGCCCGAGGAACGGATGCTCATGCAAGCACATCCAGTGCGAAGCGCTGAGCTTGCCAGCACAAGCGCCGAGTTCCGGGGAAAGGTTCAGGCGGACATCCGTAATCATCACGAGAACTATGATGGGACTGGGTATCCGGATGGCCTGGCTGGGGAAGACATCCCTATCGGTGCAAGAATCATAATGGTCGCGGACACACTTGATGCGATGACTACCGATCGCCCTTACAGAAAGGCTCTCACGTTTTCAAAAGCATTGGAAGAAATGACCCGGTACGCAGGTCGGCAATTTGATCCGAGACTAGTTGACTTGGTAAGAAGATCTCCAGGGATCCGACGTCTTCTTGGTCCGCAATTGGTCGCTGAGGCATCTACAATTCCTAGTATGAGCGCTCCCTCTCGACCCGGTAGATCGGGATCGCGGGCAGTCAAATTCGCCGCGCCGGGTCCCTTCGAATCCAACACATAAGGATCACCACGGGCGCCTGCCTCCTCAGGCGTGCGTGTCTTCAGGTGATCGTTGCAGCCGTGGAACCCACGCGTCCCGCAATACCTGCTGAGTTGACAGTCTTGTCATTGGTTCGGTAAGGTGGCAAGAAACCCTGCAGTGTCAGCAGCTGTCGTCGGCCTCGAAGGCCCAACAGTTCGAAAAGTTGAAGGTCCTGACTTGTCTCAGGACTGAGCGTGCCATTTATTCGGACTTCAAGCCAAGCCTTCGCCGCGAGGATATCGAGGTAATGGAAGACGGCTCTACTTTTCCAACGGGCTGCCTGCGAGAGTAGCGTAGAGTATGCCTCGTCAGCTCGTTCAACATGAGCCATCTTGAAGACGCGCATTTTCCAGTAGGCCCCAGGCATCAAAACGGATTCCTCGCGTCCACGCGCTAGGCTTTCCATCTGCCCAATGAGATCGAGGGCCAAGGCAACATTCCCGCGCGCCAGAGCAAATGACGCAGCCTCTGTGACAAAAGTGAGGCGAAGCTTCCACCGACGTTCAGGACCCAACCAATTTCTTGCTTTTTCAAGGCATTCGACCGCGGCATCTTGTTGGCGGAGAAGCATGTACGGATCAATAAGGTTGGTGTAGGAGATCATCAGTCCGCTACTGCCACAAGCTTCTCCATATCGCACACTCATCCTCCCAAACCGAACTGATTCTTCGTAATCTCCTCTATTCATATGCACCATGCATATGTTCGCCGCGATAATGGAGCATCGCGCGTCATCCCCTACTCTTTGAGCGAGCTCCAATGCTGTGGTATGGGAACGCAGCGAGTCGTTCACTCGGCCTAGGAAATGGCTCGCGATTCCGATCCCCGAATGGAGAAAAGCCAGCTCCGCCGCGTTTATCGTTGCAGATCTCAATTGCAAGTATCGTTCGAGTTGCTGAAGTGCCTCATTGGGATCGCCAAGAGAGAAGCGACAAAAGGCCTTCGTAAGGATTGCCATTGGCAACCCAGCGATGTCACAACTTTCCCCGAGAGCATCAATTCCCTGTTCTGCGGCGCGTGTCAGGTCCGAGAGACCTTCTTCCGTACCTGCGCGAGCGCACTCGAATAACGCCTTCGCGATGAGACTTGCGTCATGCGTCCTTCTTGCAGCCTCCAGGGCGGCTCTTGCCGCTTCGCTGTAGCGCTCTCCCGGTTCACGGTTTAGCTGGAACTCCGCAGTTGCTCGCAGCATCGCTAGTTCGGCGCGCTCTCGGACTCCAAGGTCCCTCTCCGCGGACAGTTGCTCAATGATTGGCACGACCGCCGCACCCTTGGATTGATCCATCAGCGCCTTTGCTAGTAATAAGCGAAGTTCCCTGGATTGCTTTGACTGTTGATCTGCGGCGAGAATCGCCTCCAAGATCTCTTGTGCACCGTGCGGAGCTCCTACGGCCAAGAACGCCTCTGCACCTTCAACGGCAAATGGGATAGCGCTAGAGACATCTTTGCCACGGAGATGATGCCACGCTATTTCAAGCGATACGGTCTTGTCATCTTGAGTAGATGTTTCTGCCAGCAGTCGTGCCACTCTGCGGTGCAGATGTTGTCTAGGTGCTGCGGCTATAGTGTAGTACGCATGCGCACGGATGAGTTCATTGCGGAACTCAAGAACTCCGCTAACCTCACGCAGATACCCTTCGTCTTGTAGTCGCGATAGTGCCTCCGCCGCCTCCCCCATAGATAGATCAATGGCCGAGTAGAGACTGATATCCGTAAGGCGCCGCCCAAGAACAGCTGCCAAGTCGAGGGCCGCCCTAGTTGTGCCTTCCAAGCGACGGCTTTGCCTATCGAACACTGCTCCGATAGCACGGGGAATGCCAATTACGGGCGCAGGTTGTGTGTCAAGAGCTTCGAGATCCCGCAACAGTGATCCGTCTCCGTGTTCTGCCCATTCGCGTGTAATAAGCTCGAGAGCGAGGGGGTTTCTTCCACTGGCCCGAAGGATGCGCTCTACTGGAGGGAAGAGGCTAAC
Source organism: Gemmatimonadales bacterium (assembly GCA_035309945.1). Lineage (GTDB taxonomy): Bacteria > Gemmatimonadota > Gemmatimonadetes > Gemmatimonadales > GWC2-71-9 > 20CM-2-65-7. Next base: position 29,671 of record DATGEQ010000096.1, read on the forward strand.
TAACGAGGCGACGCGCTTGATCAAGTGTTCTGCAGCATCTGTTGACAATACATCGAGCTCCAGCGAGCGAAGTGTCCCAATGCTTTGGTCGGAGGTCAACGCCCAAGGCGCTCCTGAGAGTCGCAGTTCATTAGTTCGCCCGGCGATGACTAGAAGGACTCGGCTGCCACTGAGTTTCCGGGCGACTGAATGCAGGATTGCAACGCTCGCATTGTCCGCGGCGTGGACGTCATCAACTACTAACATAACTGGACTATCTGCGGCAGCAGCAGTAACGGTCTTTGAGAACGCATCCGCAATCCTTAGCGGCGTCAACTCGGGCGACCATTCCACCGGCTTAGGCACTCCCGGAAATTGCTTCACAACCTCCGAACTTATCCGCGTCAGCTCACTCAACGCTTCCGGATCCGCGCTCCCAATCGCCCGCTGCATCGCCAACTGCTTCACGAGCTCGCCCAGCACTGCAAACGGCAGCTCCCGCTCGGCGTCATACGCCTGCGCTCGCGCAACGAC
>DATGEQ010000097.1:0-12513 GCA_035309945.1 Gemmatimonadales bacterium
CCGCAATATGTTTGGGCCCGTGCGCGGCTCCTGGCCGGATGAGAGTTGGCGTGGCTGGTGGGGCAACGATCCCCCCTTTCACGCGCCGGTGTTTGTCCTCACGCACCACCCGCGCGAGAAGATCGTGATGGACGGCGGCACGGAATTTCACTTCGTCACGAGCGGCATCCGTGACGCCCTCGAGCGAGCGCTCGACGCCGCGGGCGGGAAGGACGTGCAGGTCGGCGGCGGCGTGTCTACGATTCGCCAACTCTTGGCGGCGCGGCTCATCGACGAAATGCACGTCGCGATCTCACCGATCCTGCTCGGATCGGGGGAGCACCTCTTCACCGGACTCGACCTGCCGGCGCTCGGCTACACCTGCGCGGAGCACGTGGGATCCCCTGCCGCGACGCACGTCAAGATCATCAAGGCCAGGCCGTGAGGAGACGCGCGCTACAGCGAGAATGACTCCGGCAAACAGCAATGTGTCCGCAAAGTAGTTGATGCCCTCGACGGCGCACATTGCGACCGCAGTGATGGAGAGATGCATCAGCGGGTGAGGAGGCCCTTCGGTATCATCACATGCACCCCAACGTTGCCGTCCACTAACTCCGTCACCCGCACGTCGCACGCCACGCTCACGAGTCGATACGCCTCCATCCTCGACCAGCCAAGCGTGCCGGCGACGAAGTCGATCGCATTCTGCACGGCGATCTGCGTCGCCTTCGTGAGGTCCTTGTCCATCCCCATCGCAATGAAATGCGTCGGCGTCTCGGCGCGCGGCCAGGTGAGGTGCAGGTCCTTGCGCACGATCAGCTGCACCCGGCCGACCAGCGACGTCTCGATCGCGGTCTGATCGACTTCACCGTCACCTTGCGCGGCATGGCCGTCGCCGATCTCGAACAGCGCGCCGGCAGTGTGGACCGGAATGAACAGCGTCGTGCCCACTACCAGCTCTTTGTCGTCCATGTTGCCGGCATGAATGCCGGGCGGGTTGCTGCTCACGCGACCGGAATCCTTCGGTGGCGCGACGCCCATGCTGCCGAAGAAGGGATGCAGCGGGATGTCCATGCCCGGCGCCCAATGCGCGACCATCCGATTCTTGTCGAGCGGGATGATCCGCGTCCGATGCGTGCTGTCGCAGTTGATCGGCAAAAACCCGGCGCAGCCGTTGTAGCCGTACGGAATCGCGAGATCGATGCCGAGGATGCGCACTTCGAGCACGTCCCCCGAATCGGCGCCCTGCACGTAGATCGGTCCGGTCAAGATGTGACCGCCGGGGCCCTTGTCGGTGACCTGGGCGACGATGTCGCGCAACGATTGCTGCACATCGGCCGGCGCGACACCAGCGGCCTCGAGACGATCGGGACGATTGGTGATGAGGGTCTCGACCTCGACCGTGTCGCCAGACGCGATGCGGAGCACCGGCGTCGCCGTCGCGCTGTAGTAACCATAGGCGACCGTTTTCGGCGTCGCGGGAAGGTGATGGAAGTGCTGGGCTAGTGTGAGCGCTGCGAGTAGGGTGTGGGAGATCATACGCGGAACGTACGCGCAAAACGGACGCTTGGGTACGCGGGCGGCGCGGTGGCACCGCTAATGACTCCGCTTGACGCCATCCGCGCCCTCTTGCATCCTTCGCTCGCGCTCGGGGCGCACGCGGGTCCGCGCGAAGGACTGAGTCCACCCTCTATCAATGACCAATGATCAATGTTCAATGAACAATGATCATTGATCATTGATAATTGATCACTGTTTTCTGGCTCCGTGCTGGCCAGCTTGCGGACCGCTGGCACTCAGCATGGAGGCTCCATGGCAGCGAAGCAGCTCCCCCCGCATCCCGATCTCGAGCAACTCAAACGGCAGGCAAAAGAGCTTCAAGCATCGGCGCGCGTAGCGCTGCATGAAGCGCAGACGCGGCTCGCGCGCGAATACGGCTTCGCCTCGTGGAACAAGCTGCGCGAAGAAGTCGAAGCGCGCACGCTTCAGTTCGACGCGGCGGTGACGGAGTTCATCGAAGCAGCGACCGACGGCCGGCCCGATCGCGCGCGACGCATCCTCGAGCTGCATCCAAAAATCAGAACCGCGAATCTTTACGCTGCGCTCGTCCTCGGCGACGTCGCCGCCGCGAATGCTCGGCTCGACAAAGACCCGTCACTCGCGACCAGGGCCGGCGGACCGCGCGGCTGGGAACCGATTCACTACGTCTGTTACACGGTGGTGGGGGCGAGCGGCCTCGCCGACATCGCGCGCCGGCTGATCTCCCTCGGCGTCGATCCGAACACGAAGTTCCCGTGGCTGCATCACAACGTGCGCCGGCCGATCTTGTGGGGCGCGTCGCGCCAGGCGCAATCGCTGCCGCTCGTCGACGTGCTGCTCGATGCGGGCGCCGATCCGAACGACGGCGTCACGCTCCCGATGGCGGCGAGCGCCGGCGACATCCCGGTGCTCGAGGCGTTGTTAGCGCACGGCGCGAGCGTCGATCAGCGCTGGGCCACCGACGGCTCGACGGCGCTGTATGCCATCCTGCACTGGAGTCGCACGGCGGACGGTGTGCTCTGGCTGCTCGCGCACGGCGCCGATCCCAACGCCGTGTTCGCCGAGAACGGTGAAACGCCGCTGCACGTGGCGGCGCGCGCGTGGGATGTGCCGGTAGTGGAGGCAATGGTCGCCCGCGGCGCCGACATCTCGCGCCGCCGCAACGACGGGCGCACGCCCTACGCCGTCGCCGAGTTGAACGGCAATCGCGCGGTGGCCGATTGGCTGTTGGCGCACGGCGCATCGCCGGAGCTGTCGGATGTCGATCGACTCGTCTCGGCGTGCAGCCGCGGCGATCGCAATGCGGCCGCGGCGTTGCTCGCGACGAATCCCGGACTGAAGCACGAAATCACCGACGATCACTACATCGCATTTCATCAGGCCGCCGAGCGTAATGACGTACGCGCACTCGAGGCGATGCTGGCGGCGGGATTTGACCCGAATCGTCCCGATTCAGGAATCGGCAAGACAGTCTTGCACTCAGCCGCGATGGAGGGGTGGCCGGATGCGGTGCGCGTGCTGCTCGCGCACGGTGCGTCGGTGCACGTGCGCGATCGCGAGTTCAATGGGCAGCCGCTCGTGTGGGCCGCGGAAGGATCGCGGCAGGGGCGTGAGGGACGAGATTTCGCCGCGGTAGGCAAGTTGCTGCTCGAGGCGGGATCGCCGGTGGAGTGGCAGGCACCGCAGCCGGAACCGGCGGAGGGGATCAGCGAGATAGTCGCCGCATGGCGGCGGGGATAGCGCGTCTTGACTTTCACAGCCCTGCTGGTGATCATTCGCACCGAGCGAGTAAGCCAGTGACTGACAACGAGGACCTGGGGCACGTCTCCGGATCCTCGTTTGTGTTTTGCTGGATCGCTCACCGGCGCCGGCAGTACAGTTCGCGGCGCACCATGGTGGTGACACCGCGCGACGCCGGAACAGTTTCGTTACAGGAGTTTCACCAGTTATGGCACGTATCACCGGTACCGTGAAGTGGTTCAACGACGCGAAGGGGTTCGGTTTCATCACGCCCGAGAACGGCGACAAGGACTGCTTCGTGCATCACACCGCGATCCAGGAGCAGGGCTTCAAGTCCCTCGCCGAAGGCCAGCGCGTGGAGTTCGACGTCGTGCAGGGCGCAAAGGGCCCGGCGGCGCAGAACGTCGTCAAGCTCTAACCCACCAGCGGTACGAGCAAATCGCAACGGCGCTCTCGGTTGAGAGCGCCGTTGTCACATCCGGCTTTTTGGGGCAGCTTCAGCATACCCTACGATCAAGGAGCATTCAGTGCGGATCGCCGTCGCCTTGCTCGCCATCACCCTGCCCTCCACCGCGCTCGCGCAAACCCGCGCCCTCACCGCCGACGACTACGCGCGCGCCGAGCGCTTCCTCGGCCCCGCGACGTTCCCGCTGGTCAGCGGGGTTGCGGGCCGTCCGACCTGGCTGGCCGATGGCCGCGCGGCGTATCGCGTATCGAGCGCCAAGGGATGGCAGTTCGTGATGGTCGATCCGCGGCGCCGCACGCGCACGACGGCGTTCGATCATGCCCGGCTCGCCGAGGCGGTCTCGGCAGCAATCGGGCGGCATGTGACAGCCGACAGTCTGCCGTTTTTCTCTTTCGATTTGTCGACGGCTGGACAGCTCGTCTTCGACAGCGGAAAGCGCTGGCGCTGCGATCTCACCGCCTATCGCTGCACGGCCGACAGCGCGCACCGCGCGCCGCCGCCCAATTCGAGCGTGTCGCCCGACAGCACGAAGGCGGTGTTCATTCGCGGCAACAATCTGTGGGTCACGGATCTGACGAGCGGCGCCGAAACGCAGCTCACGAAGGACGGCATCGAGGACTTCGGTTACGGCACCAACAACGCCGGGTGGGTGAAGAGCAACGATCCGGTCGTCACGTGGTCGCCCGATTCGCGCCGGATCGCCACGTTCCAGCACGACGGGCGTGGCGTGAGCATGATGTATCTCGTGCGCACGCAGGTCGGCGCGCCGGAGCTGCAGGCGTGGCGATACCCGCTGCCGGGAGACAGCGTGATCTTCCGGATCCAGCGCGTCGTGATCGATCTCTCCGGCGCCGCACCACAGGTGGTGCGGCTCCAGATGCCCCCCGACGCGCATCGCTCGATGGTGAGCGACCACGTCGCCTGCGGCGGCAAAATCTGCGATCTCCTCTGGTATCCCGATGGCTCGTCGATCGCGTTCGTCTCGAGCTCGCGCGATCACAAGCACGCGTGGGTGCGCGTGGCCGACGCGCGCAGCGGCGCGGTGCGCACGCTCTTCGAGGAAACCGCCGCAACGCAGGTCGGCGAGGTCGGCATCGGGCAGAACTGGCGCGTGCTGCCGCACTCGAACGAGCTGATCTGGTGGTCGGAGCGCGACGACTGGGTGCACCTGTACCTGTACGACCTCGCCACCGGGAAACTGAAGAATCAGATCACGAGCGGCGACGGCAACGTCGAATCGATCGTGTCCGTCGACGAACGAGCGCGCACGATCTATTTCACCGGCCAGGGAATCGAGAAGGGCCGCAACCCTTACTACCGCTTCCTCTATCGCGTTGGGTTCGACGGGCGTGGCCAGACGTTGCTCACGCCCGAAGATGCCGATCACGCGATCGCGGCGGCGCCGGACGGCGCGTCGTTCATCGATTCCTACTCCACGCCCGTCACGCCGCCGGTCACCGTGCTGCGCGACAAGAACGGTCGCGTGACCGTGCCGCTCGAGCGCGCCGACATCTCGCGGCTCGTGGCGGCCGGCTGGCATCCGCCGACCGAGATCACGGTGAAAGCGCGCGACGGCAAGACCGACCTCTACGGGCTGATGTTCACGCCGTCACGCTTCGACTCCACCGCCAAGTATCCGCTCGTGGACTACATCTACCCGATGCCGAGTGGGAGCGTGGGCTCGCGCAGCTTCACGCCCGCGCGCGGCGATCATCAGGCGCTCGCCGAGCTGGGATTCGTGGTCATCGCGATCGATGGTGAAGGAACGCGCGGCGGCGGCCCGAAGTCGTTCCGCGACGCGGCATACGGCAAGATGGAAGAGAACACGCTCCCCGACCAGGTAGCCGCAATCCACCAGCTCGGCGCCCGGTATCGCTGGATCGACACGGCGCGCGTCGGGATCTGGGGGCACTCGGGCGGCGGGTTCGCCACCGCTGCCGCGATGTTCAACTATCCGGACGTGTTCAAGGTCGGCATCTCGGAGTCCGGAAACCACGACAACCGCGACTACGAGGACGATTGGGGCGAGCGCTATCAAGGCCTGCTGGTCAAGACTGACGGGAGCGACAACTACGCGGCGCAAGCCAACGAGACGCATGCCGCGAATTTGCGCGGCAAGCTGCTGCTCGCGCACGGCAGCATGGACGACAATGTGCCGCCCTACAACACCTATCTCGTCGTCGATGCGCTGATCAAGGCCAACAAGGATTTCGATCTGCTGATTCTGCCGAACGCGCGGCACGGCTACGCGCAGGAGGCGGCGTACATGATGCGGCGGCGCTGGGACTATTTCATGCGGAACCTGATGGGCGCGGAGCCGCCGAAGGAATACGAGATCGGGAAGCGATAACGATAAGGAATGGGGGGGGGCCAGCCCGACCCCCCACCCCCCGTCATCATCATCACCTGATCGTCGCTCCCACTAAACCCGCAAGCGCGGCCAGCGTCGTTTGCGCCGCATTCAGCCCGAGCCGAAAGTCCTTGTCGTTATAGGTCGTGTACACATCCGTCGGCTGATGCCAGTTCGGGTCCCAACCGGCCCCGATCTGCGTGCCGCGCTCGCTCTCGCGCAGGCTGATCGCCGGCACGAGATCCTGGAACGGCGCCGAGTCGGTGTTCGTCATGTGCGAGCCTACGGACGCCGGATAGTCGGTCGCGTACTTCTCGTTGGCGCGCTCGAACACCCAGGCGAGCGCCTGCGCCCCGTCCGCGAACTTCGCGCTCGACTGGAACTCGATGTTCACGTCCGCTTCCGGCCGCTGCTCGGGAGCGAGCGTGCCGTCGGCGCGCGGCATACCGTGATCGAACAACATCATGTCGTGCTGGATCATGCCGAGCCATTTGGGCTCGTCCTTGGTGCCCTGGAGCGGGGCGCGTTGCTCGACGTAAGCGCGTGAGCCGTTGAGGCCGGTCTCTTCGTTGTTCCACAGCACAAAGCGGATCGAGCGGTCGGTGTGGACGTCGGGACTCGAGAAGACGCGCGCCAGCTCCATCACGAGCGCGGTGCCCGAGCCGTCGTCGTTCGCCGCCTCGCCCCAGCCGATACCGTCCATGTGGCCGCCGACGATGTACATCTCGTCCGCGTGCGATGTGCCGATCTTGGTGCAGTACACCTCTTCACGCTCACCCGCGACGGAGGGCGGCGTGTCGAGCGCGCGCAGCTTTGCATCCGGCTGCCTGAGCGAATCGGTGTTGACGCCGGTGTGCGCGCGAATGCCGCGGTAGCGACCGCCGCCCGAGGCTCGGCTCGTATCTCGAGGGAGCCGGTTGGCTCCACCTGGCCGCGGCTCCGCGGGCTGATAGTCGTATTTCAGCCGCGAGACATTGGCACACCCGTAGCTCCTAAGCTGAGTCTCGATCCAATTCACCGCGGCGCGATTGCGGTCCGTGCCCTGGCGGCGGTCGCCGAATTGCGTGAGGCCCTTGATCGTCGCTTTGTAGCGCTCGAGGTCGAGGCGCGCGACGAGCTGGGCGACGGGATCGGGGGCCGTGGTCGAGTCTGATTGCGCGGTGAGGGCGGCCGGGATGAAGGCGAGTACGACGACAAGTTTGTTCATGAGAGAATAGTATCCGCTTCCCTGGCGCGCTGCATCACCCACGCCCCCGTCACACACACTGCGGCGCCGGCGATCGCGAGGAGCGGCACGTGCTCACCCCGCACCATGACACCGAGCAGGAGCGCCATGGGGGGAATGATGAAGTTGTTCGCGGACGCGCGCGTCCTTCGGCAATAAAGAGGAAAGACGCTCCCCAGATCAGACCTGGGATGAGGACGAAGAGGTAGTCGCGCTCCGGCGCTACACCTCGATCTTCGAAAACCGCCACGCCCCGGCGATGACGAACACCACCCCGACGCCGAGCAGCACGACCACATCGAAGCTCACACCGAAATGCGCGGCGCCAATCATCGTGCCGCGCACGCCGTCGATGCCATAGGTGAGCGGGTCAACGCGTGTGAATGCCGCCAGCACCGCGGGCAGTCCTTCCAGCGGGTACAGCGCGCCCGACAAGAACCACAGCGGCATCACCAGGAAATTCATGACCATCTGGAAGCCCTGCATTTCCTTGATACTCGATCCGATCGCGGTGGCGAGCGCCGAGAACACGACCGCGATCAGCGCGATGATCAGAAATGCGATGGGCACCGCGACGACGCTCGCGGGCCGGAATCCCGCGATCAGCGTGACCGCGAAGATGATGGCGCCCTGAATCACCGCGACGGTCGCGCCGCCGAGCGTGCGGCCGATCATGATTTGCACGCGCGGCACCGGGGCGACCAACGTCTCCTTGAGGAAGCCGAACTGGCGGTCCCACAGCATCGCGATCCCTGAAAACATCGCCGTGAACAGCACGGTCATGCCGATCACGCCGGGCGCCATGAACTGCAGGTAGCTGCCCTGCCCCGCTTTGCGAAACACGGGGCCGAGGCCGAAGCCGAGCACGGCGAGGTACATGAGCGGCGTGCCGAGTGATGCGACAATCTGCGCGCGCGAGCGCAGATATTTTTTCACTTCGCGGAGCCACAGGATGTAGATGACGTTCATCCTATCTCCTCCACACGCGCGAGATCTGTCGCATCCGATCCTGCGCGCTGAACTCTTCATCGCGGATCGAGGTGCCGGTGAGCTTCAGAAAGGCGGCTTCCAGCGACTCGGTACCGGTCTGTTGTTTGAGCTCGGCCGACGAACCTGTCGCTACGATCTTGCCGTGGTCGATGATAGCGATGCGATCGGCCACGCGATCGGCTTCGTCCATGTAGTGCGTCGTGAGAAAGACCGTCACGCCCTCGGTCGCGTTGAGATTCTTCACGATCGTCCACATCTGATTGCGGCTCTGTGGATCGAGCCCCTGCGTCGGCTCGTCGAGAAACAGCACCTTGGGCGTATGAAGCAGCCCGCGCGCGATTTCCAGACGGCGCCGCATGCCGCCGGAGAACGTCTTCACGAGATCGTTCCGCCGGTCCCACAGTTCGAACAACTTGAGCAGCGTCTCGCCGCGCTCGTGGCGCACGCGCCGCGGCACATGATAGAGCACGCCGTGGATGTCGACGTTTTCCCACGCCGTCAGCTCGCTGTCGAGGCTCGGGTCCTGGAACACGACGCCGAACCGCGTGCGGACCTGAGTCGGCTGAACCACCGGATCCAAGCCGTCGAGCTCGAGCGTGCCACTGGTCGGCCGCAGCACCGTCGTGAGCATCTTGATCGTGGTCGTCTTCCCGGCGCCGTTTGGGCCGAGAAACGCGAACGTCTCACCCTTGTGCACGTCGAAGGAGACGTCGTTGACAGCGATCAAGGTCCCGAACGAGCGCACAAGATGCTGCACTCGAATGATATGATTCTCGCTCAGATTGTCCTCGCGACTGCAGGTGGGACTTGGAGCCGCTTGCAGCTTCGCCGTCTGCGCAACTCTCCCTTGCAACTTCGCCGTCTGCGCAACTTGCAACTTGAAGAGGGGTGGCTGACGGGGATTGAACCCGCAACCTCCGGAGCCACAGTCCGGCGCTCTAACCAATTGAGCTACAGCCACCATACGACCGAGTAACAGACGCAGCAGGCGCAGCAGACGCCGCAGGTAACCTAATCAGTGCGGGGGCATCTTCCCAGACACCATCACATAATCGGTAAAGACAACCTCTCCACCCACCAGGTCTGGTGAGTACACTGCCTCGAACTTTGCGACTGCCGCCGACTCCCCATGCGTCTTTTGCGCCGCCTCGTCCTTGAAGCGGAACAGATGCAAAAACCGCGTTGGGTCCGCCTTCTCCTGCCAGGCCAGATACATCTCGGTGCCGGGCTCATTCTGCTTCACGTACTCGACGAACTCGACGATCGCCTTCTTGACCTTCTCGACGGCTGCTGCTTTCACGCGGTACCCGCCCGTCTGATACAGTGCCATGGTGCCTCTCGTGTACGGTGAGCTTCGCATGGTCTCGATGAGGCCAATCACGCCGTGAAATACTACATTTGGGCCGACCACTTTGGGGGAGGGCCCTTGCGGACTGTCAGCGGAGTCGTCGTCCTGGGAACGTTTCTGGTCGCGGCGTGCGGGCCGAAGCGCCCGCCGCCTTCGTTCGCACCCGATCCCGGACTCGTCGACCAGATCCGCGAGCTGCGGATGTCCACCAGCACCAGCGCCTGTCCCGGCGAATCGTTCGGCGCGACCTATACCGCGGTCCTGAAAGACGGCTCGCTGGTGCCGTTCGAAACCCAGTACGACAAAGACCATCCGCCGCGCCTGCACGTCGTGTTTCTCGATCTCGAGAGTCCCGATGCCACGCCGCTCGAAGGCGGCGGCTGGAGCGCGTCGCACGATCCGCTCGCGACGGTCATGACCGGCTTCCGGCTCAGCGCTTCCCTCAAAGCCAGGCCGAGCATCAAGACGTCCGCCGTCCTGACGCCCGAGTACAGCTGCCTGCCGCATACGTTCGGCTTCCAGGGCGCGGGAGCGGGCGCGAGCGGTCCACAAGTCACCGTGCGGCTCGGCATTCTGCAGTCACCGTACTACGACCGTCTGCTCGTCGCGGGGATCGAGGTCGAGGAGGCGCCGCCATTCTACGTGCTCGCCGACGCGCGCGTTGTGCCGCCGTCGGACTGGCTCGTGATCGAAGCGCGCGGCTCGCGCGGCCAGCGCGGCGCCGATGGCGCTGCGGGCGTCGCGGGTACACCGGGATCGTCCGGCTGTCCGGCCGGAGCCGGCGGCCCGGGCGGTGCGGGCGGCAACGGCAGCGCCGGCGGCCCGGGCGGCCGCGGCGGTCAGATCACAATCATCGCGCCGGCGGAGGATCCGTTCCTCGCAGGGCTCGTGGACGCGCGCACACCGGGAGGTGAAGGAGGCGATGGTGGCGCCGGCGGCAAGGGCGGCGCGGGCGGCAAGGGCGGCTCGACTCCCGGCGGCGACAACCGGTGCATGGCCGGCGCAACCGGCGCCGCCGGACCGCCCGGGGCGAAAGGACAAGACGGCCGCGACGGTGGGCCGGGAACGCGGCCGCAAATCGTCACCGTGCCGCGGCGTGACGTGTGGGGACAGCGGATTCCGCCGGCATTGGCGGAACTGATCGACTATCGGCCGCCGGGCACTGGCCGGCGGCAATGACGTGCATCGCAGGTCGTGCGTCGTGCGTCGGATCGAAACCGACGCACGACGCACGACTCACGACGCCCGTTTCTTCCAGTACCAGTATCCCGGCAACCCCAACACGATCAGTCCAGCCCCCACCGCCGATTCGCGCGGCGTATTCCAGATCGTGTTACCGACGACCAGCGCCGCGATCAGGATGAAAACGATCGGCGTCCACGGATAACCCCACGCTTTGTAAGGCCGCACGAGCTCGGGCGCGCGGCGCCGCAGGCGCAGCACGGCGCCGGCCGAGAGCGCATAAAACAGGAACTCCGCGAACACGACGTAGGTGAACAGCGCGTCGTAGGTGCCGGTGGCCGCGAGCACCGACGAGATCACGGCCTGGGTCACGAGAGCGACGGTCGGCGTCGCATAGCGCGGATGCACGTACCCCTGCGCGCGGAAGAACAGGCCCTGACGCGCCATTGCGTACGGGATGCGCGCGGACGTGAGAATGATGCCGTTGTTCGCGCCGAGCGCCGAAATCAGGATCGCGGCGGCAACGAGTCCCGCGCCGGACGGGCCGAGCGTGCGCTGCACCGCGTCCGATGCGACCAGCTTCGACGTCGCCATGTGACTCGGCGACAGCACGTACGAGTAAGCGACGCTCGACAGGACGTACAGCGCGATCACGAGAAGCGTCGAGAGGATAATCGAGCGCGGCAGGATGCGCCCGGGATCCTTGATCTCGCTGCCCACGTACGTCGTCTCGATCCAGCCGTCGTACGCCCACAAGACCGCCACCATCGCAAGCCCGAACGGACCGATCAGAGTGCGCCACGATTCCTGCGGCCAGAGCGGCGCGAGGTTGCTGAATGATCCGCCGGGCAAGATGAAGGCCGTTAGAATCAGCAGCGCGAGTGCGCCGATCTTGAGCGACGTCAGAACGTTTTGCGTCGTGGCGCCGAGACGGACGCCGCGGTAATTGAGCGCCGTGAGCGCGAAGACCGACAGAATCGCGGTGACGCGGATCCAGACTTCGGACAGCGGCACAAAGAAGCCGAGGTACCGCGCGAAACCGACCGCGATCGCCGCGATGGATGCGGGATTGATGACGAGCAGCGCGGTCCACCCGTAGAGAAATCCCCAAAGCGTCCCGTACGCCTCGCCGAGATAGGCGTACTGCCCGCCCGCGACGGGATACGCGGCGCCGAGCTCCGCGACGCAGAGCGCGCCGAGCAGCGAGACGGCGCCGCCGACGACCCAGACGAGAATCGTCAGCGCGGATCCGTGGACCGCGGCGGCGACCTCGGCGGGAACGATGAAGATCGCGGTGGCGATCATCGTTCCCACGTTGATCATCGTGGCGTCGAAGAGACCTAACTCTCGTTTGAGATCCGCGGTTTGAGCAGCAGTCGATGGCATCGCGCGACAAGGATGGCGGGCGAGGACCTCAGGCGCAAATCAGAGTGCGGCGTCGGTGTAGAAATCCAGCCGCCAGCCCGTGGGCGCGCGCGTCGCGCGCGTGAGATCGAAACGCAGCAGACCATCGAGGAAGCTCGCGCCGATGCCGACGCCGGTGAGCGGTCGCGACAACGACAGCTGTTCGCGCGGGCCCGCGTGCCCGACGTCGACGAAGAGAACGCCGCGGGCCGCGGGCCAACGATTCGCCAGCTCGAGGCGCGCGCGCCAGAACGCGTCGCCGCTCTCGGCGTTGCCGCCGTAGCCGCGCA
>DATGEQ010000098.1:0-21119 GCA_035309945.1 Gemmatimonadales bacterium
CGAGGCCGATCGGCCCCGCCCCTGCGATGATGACTCGTTCTTTCACCTACCTGGGATTTGCATGCATGCGCAGCAGCTCGTCAAGCCGCTCCCCATGTCGGGACGGATCGCATCGTTGAGATCGATGTTGTGATTGGCCAATATGTTCTGGATGTCGATGGTATCGAGACCCGCCATCCGGACTTCGTCGATTACGATAATGAAGTGGAGGCGCGCTTCCTGAATCAGCATGCCGAAGTGGTCGTGGCAAGCGACCTTTCCGGCGGTTGGCGCCTGAGTTTTAGCATGACACGAGGGTCGTACTCGTGGCGCGCAACGGTGTTCCGAGTGTGAGGTCTTCGGCCGGGTGGCGATCCTGCGCCTGGCTCCCGAAGCCGCACAAAACGTCACAGTTCGGCGGATCTTCGACCATGCGCTCGGCTCGTTGATAGCCGCGCTAGTGTGGTCCCGGCGACCCGGCGCTGCGCGCTGAGCCGCGCACAATCTCGACCCGCAACTCCACCCAGCCATCCACCTGCCGGTACTCGACACGGACGTCGTGCTTGCCGCCGCCCAGCGGGGCATAATCGACCTGCGATTCGTGCGGCGTCCAGTCGTCGATCGCGAGCGCGCCATCGATCCACACGCGAATCGCATCGTCGCTGATTGTCCGGAGCGAGTAAATCCCGGGTTCCAACGTCACCGTTCCGGTTGCCTGAAGTGACCAGTCCTTCTGCGGCAAGAAGGCAAACGCCGGTGGCGGCCGATACCACATGAAATCCAGACGCGGCAACGTGCGCACCGAATCGACGGAGAACTTGACGGACCATGAGACCGGAGGCTCGAACCGCCCGTAGCCGAACCGCTGGCCCTCCGACTCGAGCACGATCTCCCAATCCCCGGCGACAGATGGCGTGACGGCGATCGTGTCGCCGGTGCGGCCCGCGACCCGGGACAGGGTAGCCACACCGCGCTTCGACGCGAGACTCCAGTGCTCCCCGGCAGGACCTAGCGCCACGAGTCGCAAAGGAGTTGCCCGCGTCGAATCGAGCGGCCAGAGTTTCGGCGACTCCCAGTCGTATGGCCCCCACTCGTCCACCACGATCGCCGATCGATCCCGCTCGGCCAGCGGCGTGCTCGGACGTTGCACGCCCGGAAATAGCCGCGGCGGCAGGGACGGTGCGGATGTGACGGTGTCCAGGCCAGTCGTATTTCGCACGCTCAACACCGTGTGATTGCCGAGATAACTGTTGTCCTTGATGCGATAATCGCGGCTCTTCGTGTCGTGGTACTTGGGATAACGCCAATCCGACGGCTCGATCGAATCGGCCCATAGCCTGATTGCCGTCGAATCGCGATCGAACCGATTGTACGCGATCACGTTTTCCTGCCCATGCTCGATCGCGACCCCCGTGCGATTGTCCCGAAAATCGTTGCCGAGTATTTCGGTTTCGTAGCTGTAGCCACCCCAGATGCCGTACTCGTTTCCCCACGCCTTGTTGGCGATGATCTCATTGCGAGAGAATGTCGCCTCGACGCCATTGGCGGTCGAATAGCTGACGTCGTTGCCGTACAAGAGATTGTCGTTCGCGCCGCCACGCCCGGAGTCCATCGTCGTCTGGCCGGCCCAGAGAAAGATTCCGTCGCCACCGTGCGTCATGGAGTTGAACGCGACGACGTTGCGCGAGCTCTGCTCGTAGAGCAGCAGATCCGCCGAGTCTTGCCCGCGCGTGTAGAACGTGTGGCTGTAGCCGCGGACGTTGTAATCGAGCCGATCGTGGATGATCGTGTCGTCGGAAGACCGGTAGAGCCCAATTCCCAGGCCAGAGTTGAACGAGAAGTTGTTGTCTTTGACCATCACCCCGTCGCAGCGAACGAGCAAGAGACCGTTCATGCCGCCTGTCGCGACGTTATTGCGCACCTCGGCACCTGTGACATCCTGCAAATAGATCGCCGCGCCGAACCGCAGCCATTCGTTCCGCTCGTTATGGTGAAACGACAGCCAGTCGACGAGACTCTCGTGCTCGACGAGACTAAAGAGCCGCGGCTTCCAGTTGCGGCTCAAATCGTTGTTCTCGAGCGTGAGCCGGCGTGTGCCGCGAGCCAGGATGCCGATCTTGTAGCCGTGAATCGTTGCTTTGACGATGCGGATGTTGCTGCCGCCGTCTATCACGAGCGCCGTATCGCGCGCCAGATCGGGGTCGGCCTGGGGGTCGGCGCCCTGGAGCGTCGCGCCGCGAAAATCGATCGTGACGTCGTCGCCGCGTACGACGATCGGGGGGCCGGATAGCCGATACACCTTCGGGATGACGCGGACGGACTGCGTGATCACCATGCCGGGCTGGAGTTCGACCCCTTGCGCAAGCGCGAGCATCAGCAGCAGCATGAGCCCCAACTTATGCCCGCCGCCCACTTCCCGCTCGTCACCGGCCTGCCGTTCGTCGTGCTGCTGTTGGTCATCGCGCTCGCGCCACTCGCGATGCCGAGGTGGTGGGAGCACCACCACCACAAGGCCATCGTCGTCGCGCTGATTTCCGCGCCGATCGTCCTGTACCTCGGGTTCCGGGCGCCCGACCTGTTGATTGAGAAGATCGAGGAATACGTCGCCTTCATCGTTGTCATCGGCGCGCTCTTCGTGATCGCGGGCGGAATCCATATCCAGGGCTCCCTGGCCGGCACGCCGCTCGTCAACACCGGCTTGCTCGGCATCGGCGCCGTGCTGGCCAATCTGCTCGGCACCACCGGTGCGTCGGTGCTGCTTATCCGCCCGCTGCTGCGTGCCAACAAACGGCGCAAGCGGGTCGCGCACATCGTCGTCTTCTGCATCTTCATCGTCGCCAACTGCGCCGGTCTCCTCACACCCATCGGCGATCCGCCGCTCCTGCTGGGCTACCTCAAGGGCGTCCCGTTCCAGTGGACGCTGCATCTCTGGCCGCAGTGGCTGGTGGTGAACGGCATCCTGCTATTGCTCTTCAACTTCATGGACGAATGGGCGTTGGATAAGGACGAAAAGGAGCTGCCGGGCTCGCAGCACGAAGCGGTGTTGGTGCACGAGCCGCTGCGCATCCGCGGCGCGGTCGAGGTGCTGGTGCTGCTCGGGGTGATCGTCAGCATCATCGTTTCGGCCCCGCTGCTCGTCATCGTCGGCCTGGCGCTGGTGGGCTACTTCGCCGGCTCGGCAGACCGGCGGGCAAAGAACGCCTTCACGTTCGGCCCGATCATCGAAGTCGCCGTGCTGTTTGCGGCGATCTTCGCGACGATGGCGCCGGTGCTCGAAATGCTCAACGCATGGGCCCAACGCCCTGATTTCGCGCTGCGCCAACCCGCGCATTTCTTCTGGGCAGCCGGTGCGCTCTCGAGCGTGCTGGACAATGCGCCGACGTACCTGGCGTACGCGGCGAGCGCGGCGGGACTGTACGACATCGCGCCGCACGGCCAATACATCGGCGCGCTGGCGCTGCACCCGGCCGGGGCGAAAATTCTCGCCGCGATCTCGACTGGCGCGGTATTCATGGGCGCCACAACCTACATCGGCAACGCGCCGAACTTCATGGTCAAGGCGATAGCCGAAGAGAACGGCGTGAAGATGCCGTCGTTCGTTGCCTACTTGGCGTACAGTGTTGGCATTCTGCTGCCACTATTCGTTGTGGTTTCATTGGTATTCTTCAAATATTAGGCTGATGTCGTTCACTCCCCTGCCGCAGCAACGACGCGCAATCGACGCGCCGCTCGGCCCGGTCCTGGTGGTGGCGGGCCCTGGCGCCGGCAAAACCTTCTGCCTCATCTCACGCATCGAGCACGTCATCGCCGGCGGAATCGCGCCGCAGCGCATCTGTGCCGTCACGTTCACCAATCGCGCCGCCGAAGAACTTGCTCGCAGACTCACGCACGACGTACAAAGAGGGACTATCCATGCGTTCTGTCTTGCCATCCTGCGTGAGTTCGTGGAAGACGCGGGACTGAAGCGCGGGTTCGGTGTCGCGGACGAGCCCTATCAACGCGTGATCCTCGGCCGCCTCAACGTGCCGCTCGATAGGCGCGGCCAGCTGCTCACCCTGTTCAGCCGCCACCGCTTCCAAGGCTACCGCCTGACCGAGGGGGACGCGCGGCTGTTTCGCGAGTACGTCTCCTGGCTCAGGGCCCGCAACATGGTGGACTTCGACGAGCTCATCACGCGTGCCGAGCCGCTCGCGAGCCGGGTGGCCGAACGGTGGGACTACGTGCTGGTCGACGAGTTTCAAGACGTCAACGCCGTGCAGTACGACCTGCTCAAGCGACTGGTCGAGCCGCACGGCAACTTCTTCGCCGTCGGCGACGACGAGCAGTCCATCTTCGCCTGGACCGGCGCGGACCCGATGGTGCTCGAGCGATTCCGGCGTGATTACGACGTCGAGCCGATCATTCTGGACAAGAACCGGCGCTGCTCGCGCCAGATTTTCGAGACCGCACGGCGCGTGCTGGCACAGAATCCCAAGCTCTTCCAGAAGCAGCTCACCGCGGACCAGGAATCGCCGCACGAAGTCGCGGCGTTCGGCTTCAAGGACGAGCACGACGAGGCGACCTGGCTGCTCGAGGACATCCGTAACGATCGCACGGCCGCAGGTCTCTCGTGGGGGGATTACGCGATCCTCTATCGCAAGCACCGCGTCGGCGAGCACATCGAGGGCCGGCTGCTGCGCGCCGGCATTCCGTGCCGGCTCGCGCGCGGGCGGTCGTTGATCGAGGACGAAGTCATCGGCTACGTCGTTGCGGCGCTGCGGGTGGTGCGCCATCCCGACGATCCGGCCGCGATGCACACCTTCGCCAGATGCGTGCTGTCGCCCCATTTCCTCCAGGAAGTCGAGGCGGCGCTGAGCCAGAACAGCGACTTCCTGATCGCGGCGCGGGCGCTGGCCGAGCGACGTCCCGCGAAAGATCCCGACACGCGCAAGCTGTGGCGCCTCATTTATCAGCTCGAGAACCTGCGTGCACTGCCCCACGCGCACGGCACGCTGCCCGCGGTGATCGAAGAAATTTTGTCGCAGACCGTCGGCCCGTATCGCAACAAGCTCGAGGAGCGGCACGACGAGCTCAGCGATCCCGCTGACAACCCAGCTGCCGTCGCCCTCGCGGCGCAGTTGCGCCGCGCGTTGGCGAAGGACGACTCCATAGCCGTTACGCCGCGGGGCGGTGTCGAGGTCGCCATTCGCGGGATGCTGGTGGCAGCCGGTATCCGGCGTGTGCCGAGCGGCGCCACGCACGACGCACCACGCACGACGCGCGTCAGTGCGGATGCGCTAACGGTCTTCAAGGCGCTCCAGCTGCTCGATGCCGAAAAGCTCGAGACGGCGCTCGATCGCTACGTGACGTTCGATTTCGAGACCACCGACAACGACGCCGATACCTGTGGCGTCGTAGAGATCGGCGCGGCGCGCGTCGTGAACGGCGAAATCGTCGATCGCTTTCATGCCATGGTGAATCCGTACAAGCCCATCTCGCCCAAAGCTTCGGCTGTGCATGGGTACACCGACGCCGACGTTGAACGTGCTGCGCCGTTCGGCGAGGTATTCGCGCGGTTCAGGGCGTTCGTCGGTGAGGATGTTCTCATCGCCCACAACGGCATGAAGTTCGACGTCCCGGTACTGCGCCGCCTGGCCGCCGGCCGGGACGGCGTCGCGACGCTGGTCTTCTACGACACCTATCCGCTCGTGCGCTCGCTCTCGCAGGACAGTCCCAAGCAAGAAGACATCGCGCATCGCTTCGGGATCGACTGCGGCCGCGCGCACCACGCGCTCGATGACGCGATCACGCTGGCGCACGTCTATCGCGAGCTCCAAAAACTCCGCGCCGCGCGAGCGCGAAAAGCGGTGCTGAGCAACGTGCTGGATCATCTCGGACTCGCGCTTGCCCTGGAGCCGGGAGTCAGGAGCCCCGAGTCGGAGTTGCTGTTCAACTTGTCCCGGTATCGCACCCTGGGGCGATACAGCGATGCGCTGGAATTCTACGCGGCCTCACGCAGCGACGATGCACCCACGCTGGAGCAGGTCATCGAGAAACTCGGCGGCCGCGCACTGCTGACCAGGCTGCGCGCCCAGCGCGATCCGGCGCAGCGCTACGCCACTGCGGTCGCGCGACTCAATGCATTAGTGAGCGAAGGGACACTGGAAGAAAGCATCGATCTGCTGCTCGAGCGCGTAGCGCTGTCGACGTCCGAAGGAGTCGACGTCGCGCCCGATCGCGTGAACCTGTTGACGCTGCACTCGACCAAAGGGCTCGAGTTCTCGCGCGTGTACGTGCTTGGCGTCGAGGATTACGAGATTCTGGGGGTGAAGCCGAGCCAGGAGGAGATCGAGGAGGCGCGCCGGCTGCTGTATGTGGGCATGACGCGCGCGCGCGACCGGCTCGTCCTCACCCGCGTCGCGCGGCGGCGCGGCAACGACACCGGCGGCACCACGCTGCTCGAGGAGATGCGACTACGGCCGCTTGACCTCCGGGATCCGAATCTCCGCCCGGCTCTGCTTGGATAACGCCGTGTCGGCGCCGATTTCCGGCGCATAGACGCGCCGCAGCGCGTTGAGATACTCGCCCTGCAGTCCCGCCAATGTCTTCTGCTCTTCGTTGACCGCGGCACGGAATTCCGGGTGGGTCAGAAAGTCGAAGAGCACCGCAGCTTCAATTTGCGCGTCGATCAAGAACGCTTTGTGGCCGATGTCGATGAAATTGTCGTCCCGCATGCCATAGGTGTGGTTCGCGAAGTTCGAGCTCTTCGTGGTTATCCCGACGCCCGGAATCTCGCGACTCACCCATCCCGTCTCCTCGTAGCCCGCGGGCCTGCCTTTCTCCTCCTCGATCCCGGCGGCGCCGAGTTTCTTGGCGTAGGCAAAGAAGAGCTCCTCGAGCGTGGCGTCGGTGACGCCGTCGCGGTACTCGCCATAGCGCGTGATCGCAACCTGCGTGTCGGTCATCTCGGCCGCGCCTTTCGCGGCGTCGTCCATCATGCGCGCGATGTGCTCGAGATAGACCTCGTCCGGAAAGCGAATGAAGTAGTCGACGACTGTGTGATCGGGCACCACGTTCGGCGCAATCCCGCCTTCCGGAATCACGCCTTGCACCCGGTGCTCCGGGCGCCACGTCGAGCGCAGATGATCGACCGCCGAGTAGAACTGCACCGCCGCTTCGAGCGCGTTGCGGCCGTTCCAGGCGGTCAGCTGATGCGCCGGGCGGCCCGTGAACGTGTACTTCACCGCGTCGATGTTGAGACAGCAGACGCCGAAGCCCGGCCGGTCGCGTCGCGTCTCGGTCGACGAATGACTGCGCACCAGGATATCGGCGCCCTTGAAGACGCCGGCCTTGTACATGATCGCCTTGGCGGGCGGATCGACCTCTTCCGCCGGCGTGCCATAAATGACGACTCGGCCCCCCACCTTTGCCTGGGTCATGTAGTCGATCAGCGCGCGCGCGGCCGCGAAGGCCACAGGGCTCTGCGCGTTGTGCTGATCGCCGTGAAAGTCGCCCTGCGTGCCGCGGAGCGCGTCATATTCGGCGATCAATCCGAGCGTGGGACCATTCGCGCCGGCGGGCGAGGTCCAGCGCGCGACGAATGCCGTCGGCATACCCGCGACGTTGGTATCGATCTGAAAACCGTAGCTGCGCAGCAGCCTGGTGAGCGTGTCGACCGCCTGAAATTCGTGCCAGCCGACCTCGGGATGATGGCCGATCCAGTCCGAGACTCCCTGCAACTGGCCATTCCAGTACGTCGCGACTCCCGCGAGCACGCGGTCGCGCGCCGCATCGCTGCGATTGGCGAGGCGTTGCGCCGTCTCAGTCGGTTTCAGCCGCGCTTCGACGGAATCGATACGGTGGAGAATGGTCGCCGCGGCCTCACGCTCGATGTCGGTCGTTTGCATCGTGACGGCGAGAACCAGGATCAGTGGCATCATTGGACCATCCCGAAGCGTTTGTTTTGGGCCGTCATCTTGAGGAAGTACCGGAGCCGCTGCTCGAATACTTCCCTGCGGTAGCGCGCCGCGTCAATCCAGCCGATCCCGTGTGCGCGATTGCGACAAGGCCGTGCTTCGTCATACGGCCGGACTTGATCAGCCGCTTGACGCGCTCGCACCTTGATCTTCAGCGGCACGATCGTCGTTCCCCACTGCAATCGCAGGAGCGCCGAGCACAGCTCACGCCCTCGCGCCACGGGACGGTGACGACGCCGGTACTGGACCAGGATGATCGCCGCGATGAAGCTTGCGTACAGTGTCGATCGTGTCGGCATCTTCGGGCCTCTTATCTTCGCGATAGCGGACGACGCGCGCAAAGCGCAGCGCCAGACCTCCCGGATAACGTGGACTGTCCTGCATGCCATTGAACGCGATTTCCACGACCAGCTCGGGCTTTACCTCGACAACGTGGCCAACCTCACGGACCTTGAGCTCCTGCAGTTTGCGCGTTTGCCATTTGAGCATTTCGTCCGTCAGTCCCTTGAAGGTCTTTCCCAACATCACGAACCCGCCGTTCTTGGGATCGCGGGCGCCGAGGTGCAGATTCGACAGCCAGCCCTGGCGACGACCATGGCCCCACTCGACGGCCAGGATAACGAGATCGAGCGTGTTGGCCTTTTTGACCTTGAACCACGCCCCACCTCTCCGCCCAGCCTCGTACGTGGAGTCGAGCCCTTTCGCCATCAGGCCTTCCTGGCCGGCGGCGATCGCTGCATCGAAGAAGTCCTGCGCCTGTGTCATTTCGCCCGTGATCAACCGCGGCGGCCGATGCGCCTCCGGGACATGCTCGGCCAGGATTTTGGAGCGCGTGGCGTAGGGCTGATCGAGGAGCGACGTACCGTTCAGATAGAGGATATCAAAGAAGAAGGGCACGCCGCCCCCCAAGCCCTTCATCGTTTGCTGGAATAGCACCGGCCGTTTGTCAGCCGATAAAACGACGGCTTCGCCATCGAGGATGCATTCGGACATTTCAAGAATTCGTGAAATGTCGCAGACGGCGGGCAGCTCGGCCGTGATGTCGTTGAGAATTCGCGAGTAGATTCGCACCTCATCGCGTTTTTTGTGCACCTGAATGCGAATGCCGTCGAGCTTGTACTCAAAAGCCGCAGGCCCCAGCTCTTCCAACGCCTCCGCGACATTCTCGGCCGTCTTCGCAAGCATCGGCTTGAGCGGCCGAAACAGCTCGATCTTGAAACTCTTGAGATCGCCTGTCGCGACACTCCTCACATCACCGGCCAGCATCACCGCCCGTCGCACCTCGTCCGCCGGGAGATCGCGCGCCTTGGCGAGCGCCTCGATCATGATCCCTTCGAGCGCCCCTTGCCGCAGCTCTCCCGTGAGTAACCTGACCAAGAAGTCTTGCTCCTCCTTAGTAGCCTGCAAGAACAGCTCGCTCAGTAGCTTCTGTTTTTCGCCCGCTGAGCCCTTCCCCGATGTACCGCCGATTCGCTCGAGCGTGGCATCGACATCCAGAATCTCGAGCTTGGGTGTGGCAGCACCTTTGACCTTAGCGGCTTGGAGAGTCGCCCACCCTACGCCCACCTTCGCTTGTCGAATCCTCCCCGAGAGATAGGCGATCACCAGCGCGATCTCATCGGGGCCCGCTTGCTTCAACAGATCCGCGAGGAGTTTGATTTTCGCGAGCCGGCCGGACGTCGCGGCGACTTGGTTGGAGGTGGTGACCAGCGCGTTGAGAAGCACGCCGCAAATCTACGCGTGACCGGCTTCCTGGCGGTGCTCTTCCGTGCCCATCGGCGCTCGCGCCGCCGGCCGCCCGCCCTGCGCGTGCGAGAGATACACCGCCGCATTCACAAAACCGGTGTGCGTGAACGCCTGCGGGAAATTGCCGAGGAACTCGCCGGTCTTGGGGACCGAGCGGAGCTTGCCGATCGCGCCGTAATCCGCGATCGGTGTGTAATCAGAGCTCAATGATGGTCTTGAGATCGTCCGGCGGCCGCTCGTCCAGTCCGGTACGAATCTTTTCCAGCGGCAACCGGCGCGTGATGAATCGATCCATCATCCCCGGCCACCGGCGCTCGAGCTCGGCGAAGTCGCGCAAGCCCTGCGCGAAATCCTCTTTGGCGGCATTGACGCTGCCGAACATCAGCCGGTTGCCGAGCACGAATTTGTCGTTGAGGAAGTCGGACGCGATGTCGATGTGCTTCTTGCCGCCCGTGACGCTCAGCATGCAGAGAATACCGTTGATGTCGAGAACCTCAGCCGCCTGCCAAGCGAGTGGACTGAACCCGGTGGCTTCGATCACCATGTCGAACAAGCCGACATCTTTGAGCGGGCGATTGTCCGAGCTGACGTACGTGACGCCCAACGTGCCGCGAATGCCGTGATCGGCGCCGCTCGACGGACCGCGCGAGTACGTGACGACGTCCAGTCCCTTCAATCGGCCAACGCACGCAGCGAGCGTGCCAATCCCGCCGGCTCCGGTGATGAGCAACCGTTTCGGCTGCCACCGGAGGCGTTCCTGGATCCGATAGATCTGTCGAAACGCCTTCTGCACGACCGACATCGGCTCCGACAACACCGCGATCTTCCGCAGCTCCTTCGGAACCTTGATCAAGTATTCGGGCGACTCGGCGTAAAACTCGGCGAGATAGCCGTGGCGCCGGCGGATGCCGCGCTCCTCGTAATTGCCGGAGCGGCAGAAGTCGACGGTTCCTGTGGAGCATGCGACGCAGCGCTCGGGACAGGGCCGCCGCACCGTCGCGACCACGAGGTCGCCCTTTCCCGGCCCTTCGACGACCTCGCCCAGCGACTCGTGGCCATCGATCAAAAAGTCCGAGCCTGGCGGCGCTTCGCCGTAGAGGCCAGCGTCTATGTCGCGGTCCGTGCCGTCGATACCGACCGCGAGCACGCGCACGAGCGCCTCGTCCGGCTTGCGCACGGGAGCCGGCACGTCGGCGACATGCAACGAACGCGTTTTCCCCGGTGTAACGATTGCAGCGCGCATACTAAAGGGACCCCACAGCGATGGCTTCGTTCTTCGACGTCACCGTGCCGCTCACCCGCGGCATGCCGGTCTGGCCCGACGAGCCGGGACCCGAATTAAGCTCGCTGTCGCGCATTGCGGATGGCGACCCCGCCAATGTCACCAAGCTGTCGCTGGGATCGCACACCGGAACGCACGTGGACGCGCCGCGGCACTTCATCGAAGGCGGCGCGACCATCGACACGCTGTCGCTCGACGCGCTCTGCGGCCCCGCGCGCGTCGTCCACATCGACGACGACGTTTCAGTGAAGCGTCAGCATCTCGAGCCGCATCGCGGCGTCGCACGAATTCTGCTGCAGACACGCAACGGCAAGCTATGGGACAAACAAGGCTTTCAGAAAGATTTCGTCTACCTGGAGCCCGACGCGGCCGACTGGCTGGTTGCCAACAGCGTGCGCCTGGTGGGCATCGACTACCTATCGATCGAGCAATTTCACTCGCGCGACTACCACGCGCATCATGCGTTGCTGGGCGCGAGTGTCGTGATCATCGAAGGGCTCGATCTGCGGCGGATCGAGCCCGGGGATTACAATCTGTATTGCCTGCCGCTCAAAGTCGTGGCCGCGGACGGCGCGCCGTGCCGCGCGATCTTAGAGCGTAAAGCGGTACGCTAGACCGGCGGTGTAGGTCACGAAATGCGCATTGGGAGCTCCTTGATCGGTTCTCAAGCCAGCCTAGCGAGGCGAGCTTAAGGCGGACATGAAAACGAGTGCTGGACTTCTTCTATATCGTCGGACTCGGGGTGAGCTGGAGGTTTTCCTGGTGCACCCCGGCGGGCCGTTCTGGGCAAATAAGGATCAAGGCGCCTGGTCCATCCCCAAGGGCGAGTTCGAGCCGAGCGAGGAACCGCTCGCGGCTGCCAAGCGCGAGTTCACCGAAGAAACCGGCCTGGTGGCCGAAGGCGATGTCATCCCGCTCACGCCGCTCAAACAGGAGAGCGGGAAGATTGTGCATGCCTGGGCGCTCCAGATGGATTGCGATCCGTCACGTATCCGGAGCAACACATTTACCTTCAAGGGCCGAGCGTATCCGGAGATCGACCGCGGCGGATGGTTTGCGATCCCCGAGGCCCGGCACAAGATCCTCGCCGGACAGGCACCTTTCCTGGATGAGCTTGCTGATCGAAGCCGCGGTTGAATCCGTCGACGCCGCGCTCGCGGCGGCCGAGGGTGGCGCGCAGCGCGTCGAGCTCTGCGCCGACCTCGCGCATGGCGGCACCACGCCCGCCCTCGACCTGATCCTCGAATGCCGCCACAAGGTCACGATTCCCGTGTTCGTGCTGGTGCGGCCGCGGACCGGCGATTTCGTCTACACCGAGGCCGAGCATGACACAATCCTGCAGCAGATCCGCCGTGTGAAGAACGCCGGCGCGCAGGGCATCGTCGCCGGCGAGCTCACCGACGGCCGGCGCATTGCCGAGGGCCGCACGCTCGGATTGCTCGAAGCGGCTCGCCCGTTGCCATTCACGTTTCATCGCGCATTTGACGACTGTCTCGAGCTGGGCGCCGCGCTCGAGTCCCTGATTCGGCTCGGCGTCAATCGCGTGCTGACGTCCGGCGGCGCGCGCACCGCCAGCGACGGCGCGGAGCGCATCGAACGCCTGGTGACGCAGGCCAAGGGGCGCATCGAGATTCTGGCCGGCGGCGGCATCACCGCGGACAACGTCGCCCACCTGGTGCGCGTCAGCGGCGTAGGAGAGATTCACTTCAGCGTGACAGAGGCGAACAAAGTCCGGAAGATCACCGACGCGTTGAATGATAGGTAGGGGCGCGGCATGCTGCGCCCCTGCATTATCCCACCCCAATCGAGGACCATATGGTTAGGCACGCATCTGCCGTGTTGTTGGTAAGCATTGGGTTTGCCACCGCAGCCGCCGCACAACAATTCACAGTCCAGAAATATTCGATCGGCGGCGAGGGCGGCACCGACTACCTGACCGCCGAGCCCGGCACCGGCCGAGTGTTCGTCTCGCGCAGCACGCACGTCATAGTCATCGACGGCGCGACCGGCAAAGTCCTCGGCGACATTCCCGACACACCGCGCAACCACGGCATCGCGCTCGCGCCGAAGTCGAATCACGGCTTCATCACCAGCGCCGGCGATTCGACGGTCGAGATGTTCGACCTCAAGACGCTCGCGGTCTTGCGGCGGATCAAAGTCACGACGGGCGGGCTCGACGGCATCATGTACGACGACTTCTCAGACCGCATCATTCTCACCAATCACAGTCGCCCGATCGGCACCGCAGTCGCGCTCGACGCCAAGACCGGCGACAGCGTCGGCACCGCGGAGCTCGAGGATAACGGCCCCGAAGGCGCCGCGAGCGACGGCAGGGGCAAGCTCTTCGTCAACAACGAGGGCAAGAGCACGATTCAGGTGATCGACGTCGCGACGATGAAAGTGCTCGCGTCATGGCCGCTCGCGCCGTGCGAAGGCCCGACCGGCATCGCGTACGACCGCGCCACCAACCGGATTTTCTCAGGGTGTGGCAGGACTTCAGTGGTTGTCGATGCAACGACCGGCAAAGTCGTGGCCACAATCGCGAACGGTGAGGGCGTGGATGCGCTGGGCTTCGATCCGAGCGAGAAGCTGATCTACATTCCCGCCGGCCGCGACAGCAACGTCACGGTCGCGCACGAAGATTCGCCCGACAAATACACGGTCGTAGCAACGGTGCCCACGATGCGCGGCGCCAAGACGATCGCGGTCGATCCCGTCCGGCACATGGCGTACTTATTCCAGCCCGAGTACGGGCCGCTTCCTCCGGGCACGCCGCCGCCCGCGCCGGGCCGACGGCCGCCGCGGGGACCGATCATCGGGGCATGGTTCTTCGCGATCAGTCATTGAAGCAGGACCCGGTGATGGGACTGTAGGGGTGTCCCCTCTACCCCACTCCATATGATCGATCCGGGAGCGGCGGTGTCGCTCCCGGCTGCGAGCACACGTACGCCGCCACCGCGTTCGCTCGGCGATTCACCTGATCCAGGGAATCGCCGCCCAGAATTCCCACGAGCAACGCCGCCGTGAACGCATCGCCCGCACCGACGGTATCCACGACTTCAGTCGGCGGCGCGGGAGTTTCCCACACGCCCTGCGCGCTGACGAGCAGCGACCCGCATTCGCCGCGCGTCAGCGCCGCGAGCCGCAGCCCGAACCGCTCACACAGCGCGCGCAGCTGATCTATTGGAGCCGCATTCCCCAATCCGCACAGCCGCGCAACCACCGGCAGCTCCTCCCCATTCAGCTTCACCGCGTTCGCCAACGCGAGCGACTGGGCCACGATCTCGGCGTCGTAATAGGTCTGCCGCAGATTCACGTCGAAAAGCCGCCACGCGGTCTGAGGCGTGGCGGCGACGGTTCGCCGGATCGTCGCGCGTGAAATCGCCGACCGCTGCGCGAGCGTGCCGAAACAGATCGCATCTGCCCGCGCCGCGAGAGCCTCCACCGCGTTCGACCACGGGATAGCGTCCCACGCGCTTCCCGGCGCGATCTCATAACTCGGCAGTCCCGCGGCATCGACGCGCACACGCACGATGCCCGTGGGATGATCGGAGAGACGTGTGATCGCGCTGCGGTCCACACCGGCTGCCGCGAGCCGTTGCAGGGCGGCATCCCCGCGCGCATCCCGACCCACCGCGCTCACCATCGCCGCCTCGGCGCCGAGCGCCGCGGCGTGCACGGCGACATTCGCGGGCGCGCCACCGAAGTGATCGCCGTCCGGGAAAACATCCCAGAGCACTTCGCCGGCCCCGACGATCAGAGGCCGAGGCGCCGTTGGATCTCCTCGAGCGGAACGCCTTTCGTCTCCGGCACCATCGTCAGCACCCACACGAGCTGCAGTGCCATCATGCCGCAGAAGAACAGGAAGATGGTCCCCGGATGAAAAGCGCTGACCATGAGCGGAAACACGCTCGTGAGCAGCGCGGCGAATACCCAATGCGTCGCGCTGCCGAGCGACTGGCCCGCCGCGCGGTAGCGGTTCGGGAAGATCTCGGAGATGAGCACCCAGATCACCGTGCCCTGCCCGACGGCATGCGCCGCGATGAACGCGAAAATGCACGCCGGGACGATAGCTTCGTGATGCGTATAGAACGCCCACGCGCATGTACCGAGCGAGACGATGTAGCCGATTGAGCCGATGAGCAGCAGCGTGCGCCGGCCGAGCCGATCGATGAGCCACAGGCCGACGAACGTGAAGATGAGGTTCGTGATGCCGATGCCCACCGACTGTAGCAACGCCGCCTGCTCGCCCAGTCCCGTGAGCGCGAAGATCCGCGGCGCAAAATAGAGAATGGCGTTGATGCCCGACAGCTGATTGAAGAACGCGACCAGGAACGCGAGCGCGATCGGCAGGCGCAGCCGCCACGTCCAGAACCGCTCGGCCGAACGATCGTCTCGCAGACCTGCCAGCCAGCGCGGGCTTTCCGGAAGACCAAAACACATCACTGTGTAGATGAGAGACGGGAGCGCAGCCACGCCCAGCATCCAGCGCCACGCATCGGCTCTGCTCGCGATCCGCAGAATCACAGCGTTCGACGCGAACGCGATCACGATGCCGAGCACGATGTTGAACTGAAACATCGCCGCGAGCCGGCCGCGTCGTGCGGGGGGCGCGATCTCCGCGATGTACATCGGCGCCGCGACCGTGCTGATCCCGATGCCGAGGCCGCCGACAAGGCGCGCGGCAATGAACCAGGCGACGTTTGGCGCCAGTGCGCTCCCGATCGCCGACGCGAGAAACAACACCCCGATCGCGAGCAGCGTGGGCCTGCGGCCGAATCGATCCGCGGGCCACGATCCCACGACGGAGCCGAGCACCGTGCCGTAGAGCGCGGCGCCCATCGCGATGCCGTGCATGCCGGGGCTCAGACTCCACAATCGTTGGATTGTCTGTTCGGCCCCCGAGATCACGACCGTGTCGAAGCCGAACAGGAAACCAGCCAGCGCGGATGTCAGCGACCAGTAAAACAGGCGGCCGCTGCCGCTGCGCGGATCCGCACCCGGCTGCATGCTTATGCCAGGGGATTGCGTCACAGGTCCAACGTACCGTCATCCGCGGAGAGGTGCCATGCGTATGTTGCGCCCCTACCCACCAAACGCTCCGCCTGCCAACTCTCTCAATTTTTCCAGCACCCGCACCATCGCCCACGTATCGCGTTCGCAATAATTGAGCAGGTCTTTGCGAACGCGATCGTGTTCTGCTTTGGGAATTTTTCCCGCCACAAACAGCAAGCGCGCAATCTCCACACTCGCCACGAGCCCATCGACGATGACGAGATCGTCATACGTCAGATCCGGCACGAGCGGCGTCAACACGTACTTGAGACTGAAGCTGCCGAAGAAGTCGGGGTGGTAGACGTTCTCGCGCACGATCGGCAGCAAGTCCACGAGCTTGTGCTCGAGCGCCTCGAGCTCGGGCCCGAGCTCGGGCACCGCCTGTTGCAGCGCTCTGATCTTGTTCTTCTCGAAATGCGAGTACGTCACGATCTTCTCGGCGCGCTTCGTCACCTCCACCATGTGCCGCACCAGGTCCGGCCGGCAGTCCTTCGGCCCCTCGGCGAGAAACTCGGCGTGCGCGTACGTGCCGTCGCCGTTGGCTTCGTGATAGCTGAACTGCGCGGGAGCCTGCTCGTGCGGCGCCATGCCGGGCCAGACCGGCACCGCGCGCTGAATCGTCTCGAAGTCGAGAAATCCGAGCTTGCAGTCGAGGGGCTCGAGCGCCTTGCCGAGCCCCGGCTCGACGATTATGCGCTGCTCCCGCATCGCGCGGATCTGACGCTTCTGCGTGACGTTCAGCTTCTGCGTCGCGGGCAGCGCGGAAATGCGGCTCACGCCGGTCGCCAGAAAGTCGGCGCCGCGTTTCGGCCCGATGCTGTAGAGCCGCATGATATGATCGGGATCCTGCGGCCAGCACCGCTCCATGAACGGACATTTGTAGGGCTCGTGGCACTGTAATCCGATCGCGACCTCGGGCAGCGGGCCAGCGAGCATCGCGAGCTGCGCGTCGATTTCCCAGCCGACTTTATTCAGGAGCGGCTCCACCGCCGCCGTGACGTCGGTACGCTCGAAAAGATTGGTGAGATCGGGATAGTGGCATTCCTTGTTCAGATGCATCACATCCGCGCCCGTGATCCTGACCCCCGACGCCTTCAGTACGTGCATCTGCACCGCGACGTCCGGCAAATGCTCCTCTTTCTGCGACGACGATTGCTTCACCTCGGTGAGGTGGAAGCCGCCGTCGGTGGGCGTGAGGACGTCGACGGCGACGAATGTGTTGTCGGCGAGAAAGCTCGCCTCGAAAATCGCGGGCGCGCGCTCGTCGAGCAGCTTGCGCGTGAGTGCGACGCTCTGTTCCGTGTCTTTGTGCGGATCGGGAATGAGCACACCGCCGGGAAAGTGCGTGCGCGCGAGCTCGCCAACCTGCCGCCCTTGATCGAACCGGTCTCTCAGGACTTTATCGGGCTGCAGCTCAACGGCGCCGGGCTCGTGGACTTTCCACCACAGCAGCTTGTGGCATTGCACGCCGGAGGTGTAGCGAGATTTGGACAGGCGGTGCGGCATCTTCCCAATTTGCAGTGCGGGTGGGACATGGCAATGCGGCGGTTGTGTAGGGGCGCAGCATGCTGCGCCCCTACCCGATCATCACTCGCCTAACGGAACATCTCCGCACCCGGTCATTGCGACGCCGGGCACTGCGGCGCCGCGAGCGCCGCCTGTTTGAGATGATTCTGCGCTACCAACGCGTTGAACGTCGTCGCCGCCTTCGCGAGATCCTTGCACGCGTCCGCGTACTCCGCCAGCATCGCTGGCGTCGGCGCAAGATCGCCAGTCTCGAATCCGTTCAACATGCCGCGCAGCGTCTCGTTGACTCCCACGAACGTCGGCGGCGGCGGGCCGCCCGGCCGGAATCCGCCGCCTCCACCGAAGCGGCCGAAGCGACCAGAAGGATCGCCACCCACCGCGACCAGCGTCGAATCGAGTTCCTTCGACGCGCCCGCGCGCGCGGCTTCGACCTCCTGATAGCCGTCCCACGACGCCTGCATCGCGGCAACGACGCGCATCTCGAGCGCATACTGCGCGCGCACGTCGGCGACCGTCGCCGGCGAGCGCGGATCGTTCACCACCGTGACCGGCTGCGTGTACGCCTTGCCGTCCACGGTGAGCCGCAACGTGTATGCGCCCGGCGGCACGAGCGGCCCCAAAGGCGACGGCGGCGTGAGCCCGGGATTGGCGTTGATCTCGAACGTGTGCGTGAACGAGGGCGGCGCGTCGGTCCGGAGATCCCAGTTCGTGCGATTGCCTCCGGCATTCGCCGGCAGCTGGAACGGCGGCGCGATCCAGAAGTTCGGCTCGGGCGGCTGCGCCGCTTCCTTCACCGGCTCGACCGGACCGCTCGTCATGTGTCGCAGCACCGCGCCCGAGGGATCGAGCACTTCGAGCGTGACGGCGCCCGCGGGCTTGGCCGCGAGTGTGTAATAGATGATCGCGCCGTCCGGCGGATTCAGCGCGTGCGGCACCTCGGGCGGGAACGGCGTGTCGTTGCCGACATTGCGGCGCACGCGAATCGCGTCGCCGGGCACGAACAGCCGCGCCGGCTCAGTCCCCAGGTATTGCGCCATCTGCCTGAGCGGCGAGATGTCGTCGATCACCCAGATGCCGCGGCCATACGTCCCCAGCACCAGGTCGTTGCCGTGGATCACGAGATCGCGGCAACTTGTGTTAGGCAGGTTGAGCTGCAATGGCTGCCAGCGGTCGCCGTCGTCGAACGAGACGTACATCCCGCTCTCCGTGCCCGCGAACAACAGCCCGCGCGTCTTCGGGTCCTCGCGCAGCACGCGCGCAAACGACCCACTCGGCTGCCCCGTCGCGAGACCGGCGGTGATCAGCGTCCATGATTTCCCGTAGTCGCGCGTGCGATAGATGTACGGCGTGTAGTCGCCCGACGTGTGCAAGGAGAACACGACGTACGCCTCAGCCGGGTCGAAGTGCGACGCCTCGAGCGCCAACATGTCCGCGCGGCCCGCGACGCCCGGCATGTTCCCGATGCTCACGTCGGTCCACGTCTTGCCCTCATCCTGCGTGAGCTTGATGAGGCCGTTGTTCGTGCCGACCCAGATCTCGCGCTTCAGCGGCGACATCGCGAGCGACTGAATCGTGCCGCCCGCGAGCAGCCCCGGCTTGCCGCGCAAGCTGTCGGGCGTGGGCACCGTGTCTTTGGGAAAGCCCAGGTCGGGCGAGATCTTGGTCCAGTGCACGCCGCCATCGACCGATGTCATCACGAACTGGAAGCCCGCGACCAGCTCGCGCGGATTCCACGGCGCAAATGCGATCGGCTGCGACACCGAGCTGCGCGCGTGCAGCGCGGGATCGAGCTGGGGGCTCACATCGATCCACTGCTCACTCGGATAGCTGATCTTGAAGATGCCGACGCCAGACGCGTAGACGATGTTGGTGTTCGTGGGATCGGGCGCTTCGGTACCCCATTCCCAGCCCGGCTCGGGGCTCCAGTCGAGTGGCGTGATGGCGCCGAGATTGCCGCGCAGCCGAGTGCGAATGGCGCCGGCATCTTGCTGCGACGCGTAGACCCACGCGGGATACGAGTTGTCGACGGCGATGTGATAGACCTGCTCGGTCGACTGATTGTACCACGAGCTCCAGTTCGCGCCGCCGTCGAGCGAGACGATGGCGCCCTGATCGTAGCCGAACTCCATGCGCTGGCCGTTGGTCGGATCGATCCACATCTGCTGCGGATCGTCACCGCCCGGCGCGCCCTTGAAGCCGGTGAACGTGTTGCCGCCGTCGGTGGACTTGTAGCTCGCGGTGTTGACGGTGTAGACGATGTCGGGGTTCTTCGGGTCGACGTAGACGCCGCAGTTGTAGCCGCCCTGGCCGTTGCGGATGCGCGTGTCGGTCGAGTCCATCTGCCGCCACGTCGCGCCGCCGTCGTCCGAGCGGTACAGGCCGGAGTTCTGGATCAAGAACATCCGCTGCGCGTTCGTGTTCTGCGCGACTGCGATCGACGTGCGGCCGTTGAGGCGCGGCAAGCCGCCGCCGGAGATTTCTTTCCAGGTCACGCCTTCGTCGGTCGACTTGAAGAGATGCGTCTGTGTCGCACCGCCCCCTCCGCCGGGGCCGCCAAAGCCGCCGGCAATAAAGCGCGCCGGACCTGAAGGCGCGGGAACCCAGTGGCGCACCGTGGTCGCGAGTAAGACGTCGGGATGATCGTCGGCCCAGGTGATCTTCTGCGCGCCGGTCGAGTCGTCGACGTAGAGCGTCTTGGTCCACGTGCGGCCGCCGTCGGTCGAGCGATAGACGCCGCGCGTGTCGCTCTTCTTGTGCACGTCGCCCTGCGCGGCGAGCAACACGAGGTCGGGATTCTTCGGATCGACCAGGATCGAGGGGATCTGCTTGGTCGCCTCGAGTCCGAGGTGCTGCCACGTGCGTCCCGCGTCGGTCGACTTGTAGACGCCGTTCCCCTCGTTGATGCCGCCGCCCGTGATCAGGTCGCCCATGCCGACGTAGACGACGTCGGGGTTCGACGGTGCGACGGCGATCGCGCCCACGGACGAGACCTCTTTCACCGAGTCGAACACGGGATACCACGTCTCGCCCGCGCTCGTCGTTTTCCAGACGCCGCCGAGCGGAAAGCCGGCGTAGAACACGCCGGCTTGGCCCGCCCCGACGGCGCCCGCCACGGCGGACACGCGCCCCGCGCGGAAGGGACCGAGGTTGCGCCAGGAGAGGCCGGCGAGGAGCGCGGCCGGCACGGGGCCGGCGGCTGGTGTGGTGAAAGCGACGAGGGCGAACAACAGCATGATGCCGGTGACTCGGCGTGAAACGGACGTCCCTGCGATCATTGGCTCAACTCTCGGGAAGAAGGTTGCGACGGCGGCGCCGTAATCATATCCCTCTTTTTCTTTTTTCAAAAGCGACGAGGAAAGACGGTTACGGTTTGCGATAGATGACCCCGTTCTTCATCACAAACTTCACGCGCTCCACCGCCGCGATATCCTGCGTCGGATCGCCGCTGACGGCGACAATGTCAGCCTTCAGTCCGGACACGATGCGCCCAATCTGCGACTCCATGCCAAGAATTTTGGCGTCGACTGACGTGGCCGCGAGCAGCGCCTGCCCCGGCCGCATGCCGTCGCGCACCA
>DATGEQ010000099.1:0-19990 GCA_035309945.1 Gemmatimonadales bacterium
CGAGCAAGCCGACGCCCGAATTCATCCCGGCGCAGCCCGGGGACTTCGATTACATGAACTCCGACCTGGCGTTCAAGGGCTCCACGCTCATCCAGGGAAATTTCCAGGGCTTTTCGCTGTGGGACGTGGCCGATCCATTCCACCCCAAACTCATCCATGCCGAGAGCTGCCCTGAGCAGCAAAACGACGTGTCGGTCTACAAGAACCTGCTGTTCCTCTCGGGTGAGTCGCTGAACGGGCGGGTCGACTGCGGGAAAGAAGGCGTGTCCGGACAGGCGAGCCCGCAGCGGTTTCGCGGCGTGCGCGTCATCGACATCAGTGATGCCGCGCATCCGAAGATCGTGGCCAACGTCCAGACGTGCCGCGGCTCACACACGCACACCCTCGTCACCGATCCGAAAGACTCGAGCGTCGTCTACGTCTATGTGTCGGGTCAAGCGCCGGTTCGTCCGGCCGAGGAGCTGGCTGGTTGCTCCGCCGCCCTCCCCGAGCAAGACACGGCCTCCGCGCGCTTCCGCATCGACATCATTCGCGTGCCGGTCGCGCATCCCGAGCAGGCGGCTATCGTGAGCCGCCCGCGCATCTTCGAGGCGCTCGTTGCGCCGCCAACGCACGGGGCTACGCCCACCGATTCCGCGGCCGCCGCCCGCTTCGCCGATTCCGCGTCGGCCAAGGGAGCGTTCGTCGTCAAGTTCCAGGGACTGCCGGTCGTGCTGCCGCCGCCGTTCGTGCAGCCGATGCTCGACAGCATCGCCCGGAGCAATGGTCGTACGGCGGCGAACGGAGCCGATAGCGCGGCGCTGCGCGGCTCGATTCAGGGCATCATCGACGCGGAGTTTCTCGCGCCGATGGGGCCCGGCGGCGTTCGCCACGGACCCGACCAGTGCCACGACATCACGGTGTATCCGGAGTTTGGGCTCGCCGGCGGCGCCTGCGCCGGCTACGGCTTGCTCCTCGACATCCGGGATCCGGCGCATCCGGTGCGACTGGCGGCGGCGTCGGATTCGAACTTCGCCTACTGGCACTCCGCGACGTTCAACAACGACGCGAGCAAGGTGATCTTCACGGACGAATGGGGCGGCGGGATCGCGCCGCGCTGCCGCGCAACCGACCGGCCCGAGTGGGGCGCGGATGCGATCTTCACGGTCGAGGGCAGGCACGCGCTGAAATTCCAGGGATACTACAAGATGCCCGCGCAGCAGACGACGACGGAGAATTGCGTCGCGCACAACGGCAACCTGATCCCTGTGCCCGGTCGCGACATCATGGTGCAAGGCTGGTATCAGGGCGGCGTCTCGGTGTTCGACTTCAGCGATCCGGCGCATCCCACGGAGATCGCCTACTTCGATCGCGGTCCGATGGATTCGACGAAGCTCGAGATCGCCGGCAGCTGGTCGGCGTACTGGTACAACGGCTACATCTACAGCACCGAGATCATGCGCGGGCTGGACGTGCTGGAGCTGCAGCCGAGCGCGCAGCTCACGCAGAACGAGATCGACGCCGCGAAGCTCGTGAAGCTGCCGTATCAGAACGTGCAGGATCAGCAGCGGCTCGTCTGGCCCGCGAGTTTCGTCGTGGCGCGCGCGTACGTGGATCAGCTCGAGCGGTCCAAAGGCCTGACGAGCGATCGGTTGGGCGCCGTGCGTACTCTACTCGCCAGCGCCGAGCACGCGACCGATGCGCGGCGCAAGAGCTCGCTCACGTCGCTCGCGACCCAGCTCGACCGCGACGCGACAGGCTCCGCCGATGCGGCGAAGGTGCGAATGCTCGCGGGCGTGGTGAGGGACTTGGCGCGTTAAACGAAACGTAGGGGCGCAGCATGCTGCGCCCCTACCCCTTACTCGGGATATCCTATGATCCAGCTAATCAAAACCATGTGGCGTCCTCTGCTCCTGCTCAGCGCGCCGATCGTTGCCGCCAGCGCGCAATCGTATCACGTCGCCAAAACGTCCACGCTCGGCGGCGATGGCGGGTGGGACTACATCGCGCTCGACACCGTCGGCCACCGGCTGTTCGTTGCCCGGCAGAACCGCGTGATGGTCATCGATCCCGAATCGGGCAAGGTCCTCGCCGAGATCCCGGGATTGAACCGCGCGCATGGCGTGGCGTTCAGCTATGCCACCGGGAAAGGCTTCGCGACCTCGGGCGGAGACAGCAGCGTCATCGTGTTCGACTTGAAGAGCCTGCAGGTGCTGGGCCGCACGACCGCCGCGGTGGACGCCGACGCCATCATCTTCGATCCGGCGACCAAGCACATTTTCACGTTCAACGGTGACGCGAATTCATCCAGTGTGATCGACGCCGCGTCCGGCCAGCGTATCGGCAACATCCCGTTGGGCGGTGGACCCGAGTTCGGTGTGTCGAGCGGCGACGGCAAGGTATACGTCAATCTCGAAGACTCGAGCATGGTCGAAGAGATCGATGCCGTGGCGATGAAGGTGACGCGTCGCTGGTCGCTCGCGCCGTGCCAGTCTCCGTCCGGCCTCGCCATCGATCGCGCGCATCACCTGCTGTTCAGCGGCTGCCACAATCAGGTGATGGCCATTTCCGATGCGACGACGGGAAAGGTCGTAGCCGCGGTGCCGATCGGCCAGGGAATAGATGCCTGCCGTTTTGATCCCGGCACGCAGCTCGCATTCGCCTCGAACGGCGACGGCACGCTCACCGTGATCCGCGAGGACTCGCCTACCAAGTTCACGGTCGTTGGGAACGTCGCGACCAAACGGGGAGCGCGCACCATGGAGATCGACGAAAAGACGCATCGCGTCTTTACCGTCACCGCCGATTTCGGCCCTCCTCCGGCGCCCACGGCCGACCGCCCTCGCCCCCGGCCGACCATCCTGCCCGGGACGTTTGCCCTGCTGGAGTTAGATCCCTGACAAAACCCTAATACCTCCGCGGGCTCCCCTATCCAGATTTCCGGCTCCTGAATCAGGAGCCGGTCTGTTTTTTGGGGTAATCGGTGAAACAACCATTTTCGGGGTTGCGTCATCAAACGATGAAACCACCTCGGACAACTGCATGCTGTTTGGACTGCCACTCCTCGCCGCCGTCACACTTGTAGGTCAGGCCCCGATTGCCGACCGTACTCCGTCACGCCGGGCCGCCGATTCGGCGCCGGTGGAAGGCAAAAGCGTCATCGCGACACACGCCACGCAGGCGCCCGTCATCGACGGTCGCGACGACGACGCGGTGTGGCGCGAAGCGACGCCCATTACGCAGTTCCAGGAATGGCGGCCCTCCGAGGGCGGCCCGCCAAAGCTCCCGACCGAAGCGAAGGTCGCCTATGACGCCGCGAACCTGTACGTCTTCGTCCGGGCGTTCGATCCTCACCCCGACAGCATCATCACGGTTCTCGCCCGCCGCGATTACTTCACCCCCAGCGACATGATCTGGCTGTTTCTCGACTCCTATCACGACCGCCGTAACGGCTTCGAGTTCGGGGTGAATCCGTCGGGGGTGAAGCTGGACGCGCAGATCTATAACGACGGCAATGAGGACTTCGCCTGGGACGCCGTGTGGGACGTCGCCACGCGCATCGACTCGTTGGGCTGGACGGCCGAGTTCCGGATTCCATTGTCGCAGCTGCCGTACGGCCGCCAGCGCAGTCACACCTTCGGGTTCACGGTCGACCGCGACATCTATCGCTATTCGCAGCGGGTGAGCTGGCCGCTGTTCCGGCAGTCGCAGGCCGGCTTCGTGTCGCAATTCGGGGAGATCGACGGACTCGACAATCTTCAGGCGCCGCGGCGGCTCGAGGCGGCCCCTTACCTCGTCACCAAGAATCAGTCGCACTTCACCAGCACGGGCATCGGCCGCCAGCAGGACATCACCGTTGGCGGTGATTTGAAGTACCTGGTCGCCTCGAACCTGAAGCTCGACGCGACCATCAACCCCGACTTCGGTCAGGTCGAGGCCGATCCCGGCGTGCTCAACCTCTCGGCCTTCGAGACGTTTTTCCAGGAGAAACGGCCGTTCTTCGTGCAGGGCGCCGGCACGTTCCAGTTCAACGTCAACTGCACGGCCGTCAACGATTGCAGTACGGGTGAGGGACTCGTCTACTCGCGGCGCATTGGCCGCGCGCCGGAGCTGGCGGGCACCTACAACGACACGACATCGTCCGCGTTCACGACGATTCTCGGCGCCGGCAAGCTCACGGGACGGACACCCGGCGGCTTGACGATCGGCGCGCTGGATGCGGTAACGCAGCACGAAACCGGGGTTGGCGGCGTCACAATCGAGCCGGCAACGAATTACGGCGTGCTGCGGCTGCGGCAGGACCTGCGCAAGGGCGAATCGAGCATCGGCGGGATCATCACCGCGGTGAATCGCAGTCTCGACTCGTGGAGCGCTCCGTACCTGCACAGCAGCGCCTACGTCGCGGCGGCCGACTTTCGCCATCGTTTCCCCGGCGGGCGCTACGAGCTGTCGGGATCGTTCGATTACAGCCGAGTCGCGGGCAGTCCGCAGGCGATCGCGGCGACGCAGCGTGACGCGACGCACTACTATCAGCGGCCCGACGCGATGCGGTTCGATTCCACCCGGACGACTCTCTCCGGCGACGCCGAAGCGCTACAGTTCGGCAAGGTCGGCGGCAATCACCTGCTCTTCCAGTCGAATTTCGAGCGCCGCTCGCCGGGCCTCGAGATCAATGACCTGGGATATCTCCAGCGCGCCGATCAGATCGCGTGGAGCACGTGGGCAGGTTATTTCGACCGCCACACCCGCAAGCTGTACAATCGCTTCCAGTGGAACTTCAACTGGTGGCAATACTGGACGACCGATGGGCTTCCCGAAGAGCGCGCGTTCAACACGAACACGCATACCACGTTCCGCAACACCTGGTCGCTGCACTTCGGGGGAACCGTCGGCCAGCTCGGCACGACGTATTGCTACTCGTGCGCGCGCGGCGGGCCGTCCGTGCGGCAGAATTCCTACATTTCGCCCTGGCTCGGTATCAACGGCGACGATCGCAAGGCAATCGTGCCCTACATCTGGTTCAACTGGTTCCGCGGCGACGGCGGCCGGTCGCACAGCTTCAACTTTTCGCCGGAGATCGACTTTAAGATCGCGGCGCGGGTGACGGCAGCGCTGTCGCCGAGCTACACGCGCCGGACCAATGACATTCAGCCGCTCGGCACGAATACGGACTCGAGCAACGTCAATCACTACCTCTTCGGCCATCTCGAGCAGAAGCAACTCGCGCTGACGGCGCGCTTGACCTATCCGTTCAGCGCCAACATGACGCTGCAGGTTTATGCCCAGCCGTTCATTTCGAAGGGGACGTACAGCAACGTGCGGGAGCTCTCGAGCAATCCGCGCGCGGCGGATTACAACAGCCGCTATCAGGCGTACAACGACACGGCGTACACGAACACCATCGGCGGCTTCAACTACAAGCAGTTCCGCTCGAACGTCGTCTTCCGCTGGGAATATCGGCCGGGATCGGCGCTGTTCGTGGTGTGGAGCCAGGGACGCCAGGGATCGGAAGGACTCGAAGGCACACGCGGCTTCAGCGGTGACCTGAATGATCTCTTCAACCTGCGGCCGGACAACCTGTTTCTCGTGAAGCTGTCGTACTGGCTCAATCGGTAAAGGCGCCGTTCGCTTGCAGATGCCGCGCCGCTCGGGTGCAGCCCGCGCGGCGCGCGCGAGCCAGCAGCTCGGCCAGCGTAGCACGTAGTCACAGTAGCCGGGTAACACTCGGAAGCATGTTGCTCCTCCTCGTGGCTCTGGGGATCACGGCGCAGTCCGACAGCCTGCGCCCGCGGTCGGTCTATCGCCTGTCGCTCGCGGCAGATGCTCCCGTCACACTCATCTCCACCCTGGGCATCGTCGTGCCGTACGCGCTCGCGGGCCGGCTCATCACGCCGCGCTGTCCGTGCAATCCCCAGGAGGTGAACGGTTTCGATCGCGGCGCGATCGGCAATGAAAATCCCGGCGCGCGTCGCTTGAGCGACGCGACTGCCGGCGCCGTCATGGTGCTGCCGCTCGTGCTCGACGCGGTCGATATCGGCGTCAATGACGTCTGGGCAGCCGATGCCGAAGTGTTCACCGAGACGCTCGTCGTCAACGGCGCGCTGGTCACCGCGGCGAAGTACATCGTGCAACGTCCTCTGCCCCGCACCTATGCAGGCGATCCCAACCTCATCAACCAACCGGGCGGTTATCGATCATTCTACTCCGGGCACACCTCGCTCGTGTTTGCGGGGCTCGTGGCCACTGCAATGACGATGCGATTGCGCTACGGGGAAAAGGTGTGGCCGTGGGTCGTGACGAGCGTGGTCGGAACGAGCGTCGCGATCGAGCGCGTGGCAGATGGACGCCATTTCCCGAGCGACGTGATCGTCGGGGCGCTCATGGGCTCAGCTACCGGAATCGCCGTGCCGTGGCTCCATGCCAGGGCGCAATCACGGCACCAGCGCCTGCGGTTCGCATTCGCCAGACCGGGTGGGATCGGCTTGATTTACGCTCTCTAAGAGAGAGATCCCATCCACTACGCCCTTCTCGCCGCCGCCCTCCTCCTCGCGCTTACGGTCGCGCTCGTGCTGGCGGCGCGCTGGTTCGCAGCGAACCGCAGCCGGCTGCTTGCCGGCATCAGCCGGGGCTGGCAACGCTTCATCGCGACACGCGCCATGCAGCGGCTCAAGGCGCGCTATCCCGGCGTCTGGACGTTCATCGCTCGTCGCTTCGCGCGCGGCGAATACCTCGGCCTGCACCTCACCATCGGGCTCGCGATCAGCCTGATCGGCCTCTGGATCTTCGCCGCGATCACTGAAGACGTCATTCACCACGATCCAATAACCGTATTCGACTTGTCGTTGCTCAATTGGCTTCAGGCGCATGCCACGCCCACCGGTCACGCGATCGCCGTTGACGTGAGCCGGCTGGGGACGGGGATCACGCTGAGCGCACTCGGCCTGCTCGTCGCGCTGCTGCTCGCGATTCGGAGGGCGTGGCTGCTGCTCGAGGGGTGGCTCACGGCGTACCTGGGGGCCGGAGTCTTGAATCAGGCGCTCAAGACCGCGATCCACCGGCCGAGGCCCGTGCATTCCGCCATTCTCTCTTCGGAAAGCTGGAGCTTTCCGAGCGGCCACGCGATGGGCTCGCTGATCGGGTACGGCATGCTCGCATATCTGGTGATCGCGTACCTGCCGACGGGCAAGAACCATCGAACGGCGATTGTGATTGCCGCGACCGTTCTCGTCCTGGCCATCGGATTCAGCCGGCTGTATCTCGGCGTTCATTATTTCAGCGACGTGATTGGAGGGTTTGGCGCCGGGGTGTTGTGGCTTTCGGCCTGCATTTCGGGCCTCGAGGTCGCGCGGCGCGCCTCGCTGCCATGAACAACGATGCGAGGTAAGTTATCCCCACTCATCCGGGAGACTTGGATCGTGTTCCTGACTTCCGTGCTGTTCCTCACGTCGCTCGCCGCGCAACAGCGTCCCGCCCCCGCCGTCGAAGCGCGCCTCAGACAAACTGTGCTCGGAAAGCGCGCGATCGTGTACACGACCGCCGACAGCACGAGCGAGCGACTGTCGCCCGATACGCTCGTGTTCAAGGACGTCGAGCCGATCTCCGAGGGCCAGATCTACGTCTTTGTCGAGCCGCGGCGGACCTTTCAGACGCTGATCGGCATCGGCGGTGCGCTCACCGACGCGGCGGCCGAGACCTTCGCCAAGCTGCCCGCCGCGCGGCAAGACGAGGTCATGACCGCCTACTATAGCCCCGACCGCGGCATTGGCTACACCCTCGGCAGAACCAACCTCAATAGCTGTGACTTCTCGAGCGCGAGCTACACGTACGTCACCGAAGGCGACAAGGATCTCAGCTCCTTCAACATCGCGCCCGATCTCCGATTCAAGATTCCGCTGATCAAGCGCGCGATGGCGACGAGCGGCAACCGCCTGAAGTTGTTCGCGAGTCCCTGGAGTCCGCCGGCGTACATGAAGGACAACAACGACATGCTGCACGGCGGGCATCTGAGACCTGAGTTCCGCGCGGCGTGGGCGCTCTACTACACGAAGTTCATCGAGAGCTATCGCAAGGCCGGCGTGCCGATTTGGGGCATCACGATCCAGAACGAGCCGATGGCCACGCAGACCTGGGAGTCGTGCATCTATCAGCCCGAAGCCGAGCGCGACTTCTTGCGCGACTATCTCGGCCCCGTGATGCGGCGGCGCGGCCTCAAAGACGTCAACATCATCGTCTGGGACCACAACCGTGATCTCATCGTCCAGCGCGCGCAGACGATCTTCGACGATCCGAAGGCCGCGCAGTACGCGTGGGGAATCGGGTTCCATTGGTACGAGAGCTGGTCGGGCGGGACGCAGATGTACGACAACGTCGCGCTCGTGAACCGGCTCTATCCGAACAAACACATCATCTTCACCGAAGGCACGCCGGCGAACTTCGACTCGACGGCGTACGGGCGCTGGAGCCTGGGCGAGGCGTACGGCCGCTCCATGATCCACGACTTCAATTCCGGCGCCGAAGGCTGGACCGACTGGAACATTCTGCTCGACGAAACGGGCGGCCCGAACCACGTCGGCAACTACTGCTTCGCGCCGATTCACGCCGATACCCGCACCGGCCGGCTCATCTACACCAACTCCTACTATTACATCGGACACTTTGCGAAATTCATTCGGCCCGGCGCCAGACGCATCGCGGTCGCGCCGAGTCGCAGCATGCTGCTGGCGACGGGGTTCGTGAATCCGGACGGCAGTGTTGCGGTCGTGGTCATGAATGAGACGAGCCATGCCGGTGACTATCATCTGCGCGTCGGGAATGCGGCAGTCACCGTCCACACGCCTCCCCACTCCATTCAGACGGTGGTTTTCTGATGAATATGCGACTGGCCTTGCTGGGTAGCGCGCTATTACTCGGCCTGCGTCCTGTAGACAACGGACTCGCGCGCACGCCGCCGATGGGCTGGAACAGCTGGAATCATTTCGGCTGCGACGTCAGCGCGCAGCTCATCAAGGAGACGGCCGACGCGATCGTCGCGAGCGGCATGCGCGATGCCGGCTATCGCTACGTCGTGATCGACGATTGCTGGCAGGTCGCGCGTGACCGCGCGGGGAAGATCGTCGCGGACTCGGTGCGGTTCCCCGGCGGGATGAAGCCGCTCGCCGACTACGTGCACTCCAAGGGGCTCAAGTTCGGTCTCTACACCGACGCGGGACGGAAGACCTGCCAGGGCCGGCCCGGCACCTACGGCTCCGAGGAGATCGACGCGCGCACCTACGCCGAATGGGGCGTGGACTATGTCAAAGAAGACTGGTGCAATGCGCAAGGACTCGACGCGCCGACGCAGTACGCGAAATTCCGCGACGCGCTCGCGAAATCCGGCCGGCCGATCGTCTTCAGTATCTGCGAGTGGGGCTCGAATCGTCCGTGGACGTGGGGGCCGAAGACGGGCAACCTCTGGCGTACCACCGGCGACATCGGCGACTACTGGGCGAGCATGATCAGCAGAGTCGATCTCAACACGCAGTATGCG
Source organism: Gemmatimonadales bacterium (assembly GCA_035309945.1). Lineage (GTDB taxonomy): Bacteria > Gemmatimonadota > Gemmatimonadetes > Gemmatimonadales > GWC2-71-9 > 20CM-2-65-7. The sequence goes on from DATGEQ010000099.1 coordinate 9,506, forward strand.
CAATCGGCGAGCCCCGGCGGCTGGAACGATCCGGATATGCTGGAGGTCGGCAACGGTGGCATGACGGACGACGAATACCGCGCGCACTTCAGCCTGTGGGCGATCATGGCCGCGCCGCTCATGGCCGGCAACGACGTCCGCACGATGAGCGCGGCGACGCGCGACATCCTGACCAACAAGGAAGTCATCGCGGTGGATCAGGACTCTCTCGGCGTACAGGGCATGATCGTCGAAGAGCCGGGCCCCGATCTCCAGGTCTGGTCGAAGCTGCTCGCCGACAGCTCGCGCGCCGTCGTGCTGCTGAACCGCTCCGCCCTGCAGACCGCCATCAGCGCGCCCTGGTGGTCGCTCCGCATCCGCGGCGCCGCTACCGTGCGCGATCTGTGGACGCACACCGATCTCGGCACTTTTGACGACCACTTCAGTGCAACCGTTCCCGCGCACGGCGTGGTGATGGCACGGATCACGCCGCGTCACGGCTAAGGAGGACCGTATGTCGGACGTCGATCGCCGGACATTCCTGGGTGTCACCGCTTCCGCCGCCGCGGCGATGTTCATCAAGCCGGAGCTGGTGCGCGGCACGCGCGCCAATTCCGATATCCGCGTCGGCCTGCTGGGGTGCGGTGGCCGCGGCACCGAAGACGCGCAGAATCTCGTCGACACCGGCGGCGCTCGCGTCGTCGCGCTCGCCGACTTGTTCCAGGACCAGCTCGACCTGGCACACGCCCACTTCGATCAGGTGCAACTGGCAAAGGGTTTTACGGCACTGGACGCGTCGCAGCTGTTCGTCGGGCCGCACGCGTACGAGCAGATCGCCAGCTCGAAAGAGGTCGATGCGATCGTCGTCGCGACGCCGCCCTTCTTCCATCCGCACCATCTCGAAGCGGTCGTCAGCGGCGGCAAGCACGTCTACCTCGAAAAGCCCGTCGCGATCGATGTCCCGGGCGCGAAGCACGTCATGGCAATCGGCAAGCGCGCGCAGGGCAAACTGTCGCTCGACGTCGGGTTCCAGATTCGCGATTGCCCGCCCTTCGTCGAGATGGTCCGCCGCATCCACGACGGCGCGCTCGGCGACATCGTGTGCGGGGAAGCCTATTATCTCACCGGCTACATCGATCGGCCGCCATGGCCCAACGCGTCGCCGGCCGAGCGACGGCTGCGGAACTGGGTGCACGACCGCGTGCTTTCGGGCGACATCATCGTCGAGCAGAACATTCACGTGATCGACATCTGCAACTGGGTCCTGCAGGGCCATCCGTTGCGCGTAGCGGCGACCGGCGGACGGCAAGGCCGCCCCGCCGGCGACGGCGATTGCTACGGCAATTACAACGCCGTCTTCCATTATCCGAACAACGTGAAGGTCACGTTCAGCTCGACGCAGTTCGCCAAAGGTTGGTGGGACGTCAGCGAGCGCTTCTTCGGCACGAAGGGCACGTCGATCTCCCCCTACACGGGCCCCCTCGGCATCTGGGGCGACGACCCGTGGCAGGCGCCGCTTGTGAACGAAGAGGGCCAGCAGGCAGCGTTTTCGGTGACCGGCAAGTTCAAATCGAACCTCGATCAGGCGGACGCCGAAAAGAAGAAAGCGTTCATCGCAAGCATCACGAGCGGGAACTTCCACAACCAGGCCGACAAGGGCGCCGAGTCGGCGCTGTCGTGCATGATGGCGCGGACGGCGGCGTACTCGGGCCATCAGGTCACGTGGGATGAGTTACTGAAGTCGACGGAAGTCTGGCATTCCGGGCTCGACCTCAACAAGCTGAGCTGAGCCCATGGCCACGACGCGTCGAGACTTCGTGAAGACCGTGTCAGCGGTCGCCGCAGGCTCGGTGCTGAAATTCACGACTGCTGCGCCCCCGGCTCCGACGATCAAGAAGGGTCTCGTGTTCGACATGGTGACCGGCGACGCCAGCTACGCCGAAAAGTTCAAGCTTGTCCGCGACTCGGGCTTTGCGGTCGTGCAGGCGCTGACCGAGCCGGACGAGACGAAGGCGGCCGCGATGAAGCAGGCGGCCGACGCGGCGGGAGTGCGCATCGACTCGGTGATGAACGTCGATCACTGGCAATATCCGCTGTCGTCGAGCGATCCCGCGGTCGTAGAGAAGAGTCTGGCGGGCATGCGCACGTCGCTGCGCAACGCGAAGCTGTGGGGCGCGGACACGGTGCTGCTCGTGCCCGCGGTGGTGAATGCGTCGACGTCGTACCGCGATGCGTGGACGCGGTCGCAGGCGCAGATCAAGAAACTCCTCCCGCTCGCGGGGGAGCTGAAGGTCGTCATCGCGATCGAGGAGGTGTGGAACAGGTTCTTGCTCAGCCCACTCGAGATGGCGCAATACATCGACGAATTCCACAGCCCTTGGGTGCAAGCGTGGTTCGACGTCGGCAATGTCGTTCTCTACGGCTATCCGCAGGACTGGATCCGCACGCTCGGCAAGCGAATCGTCAAAGTCCATCTCAAGGACTTCAAGCGGAAAGAAGGCGGCTACTCCTGGGTGAATCTCGGCGACGGCGACGTGGATTGGCCGGCGGTGAAAGCCGCGTTCACGGACATCGGCTACAGCGGCAGCGTGATCGCCGAATTGGACGGCGGTGACGCGGCGTATCTGCATGACGTGAGCCAGAGAATCGATCGGTTGCTCGGCTGAACCGATGGCTTTCACGTCCGCCACGCTTGTCTTCTTTCGCGGCCTCGCGCGCAACAACAAGAAGCCGTGGTTCGAGGCCCACCGCGCGGCTTACGAGCAGGACGTTGTTGCTCCGATGCGCGAGTTGATCGAAGAGATCGACGTGCGGCTCGCGCGCTTCGCGCCCGAAATCATGGGACATCCCAAGCGGTCCATGTTCCGGATTTATCGCGACGTGCGGTTCTCCAAGGACAAGTCGCCGTACAAGACGAATGCCGGCTGCTGGTTCTGGCATCGCGATGCCGATCCGCGCGTAGGCGACAGCGCTGAGGGCGGCGGGGCGGGTTTCTACTTTCACCTCCAGCCCGGGAACTCGTTCACCGGCGCCGGTATCTGGATGCCGCCGCGCCCGCTGCTCGGCAAGCTGCGTGATGCGATCGTCGCAGACCCGCGCGGGTTCGAGCGCATCGTAAAGCATCCCGGTTTCGTGCGGCGTTTCGGAGGACTGGACGAGGAGCACTGCCTGAAGCGTATGCCGCGGGGCTACGACGAGCAGCACCCCGCGGCCCGCTGGCTCAAGTTCCAATCGTTCGTCTCCGGCCGCGATCTGAGCGACAACCAAATCACCAGTCCCAGGCTCGCGGCACTGCTGCAAGACGACTTCGCGAAGCTCCTTCCTCTCGTGCGCTGGTTGAACGGCGCGTTGGGGTTGAAGGCGGCCGAGTCGCGCTAGTTATTGCGGCGTCTTCAGCGGATCCTTGCTGCGCTCGTAGAACTCGTTCTGCAGCCGTAGGCTTTCCTGATCGGCCTTCACGGCTTTGATGGCCTGCACGATGGCGGCGATCCACGTCTTCGCCTCGAATTCGCCGAGCTCCTTGGTGGCGGCGGCGCCTTCGCCGGCGTAATGATTCGGGAAACGCGCGTACCACCAGATGCCGGTATAGAGATCTTCTGGCAGATCCTTCAAGCGCGCCTGATCGGCGCCCGATTCCTGCGTCGCTCGATCGAGGTGCACGAGATCGGGCCGCGCGACCATACTCATGGACGTCTCGCTCTCGCCGGCGTGCATGTCGGTCGCGGGATTCGATTTGTGCGCCGGTCCCTGCCCCGCCATCCCGCGCGCGATGCCGAGGACGTAGACGACATAATCGTGCGGCGACTCGAGCTGCGACTGCGCGAAATAGGGCAACAGGCTGTTGTTGCCGCCGTGCCCATTCACGATGATGATCTTCTTGCATCCGTTGCGCGCCATCTCGTCGGTCGTCTCCTGGAGCAGCTGGAATTCGAGTCCGCGGCTGTAGGCAACGGTCCCGGGCTGATGTTTCGCCTCGAAGATCTGGCCGAAGTAGTACTCGGGAAAGACGACCGCGTATTCCTGTTGGGCGGCATTGAGCGCGACGTAGCGGACGTTGAGGAGATCGTTCCCCAGCGGCAGATGTGGCCCGTGTTTCTCGAGAATGCCGAAGGGCAACAGGCACGTGCCCTGCGCGCGCGCGATGCCGTCCTTGAAATCGGCGGCGGTCAATTCCTCCCAGTGCACGGAGAGCTTGGTTTGCGGCGCCGGTTGCTGCGCGCCGAGCGACGAGGCACAGAAGACGCTGATGGAGAGCAGGAGTGATTTGCGCACGTTTCCTCCGTTAGTGGCTGCCCAATTTGCGTTGCAGAAAATCTGCCGCCGCCGTGTAGGCCCGCAACCAGTCGGCGTGCAGCAAGAAATCGTGGATGTCGTCGGGGAAAACGAGCTGCTCCACCGCGACGTGCCGGGCGCGCAGCGCGGTCGTGAGCTGCACCGTCTGACTGAACTGCACGTTGCGGTCGTCGTCGCCTTGAATCAGCAGGACGGGCGAGCGCCAGTCGTCCACATACGCGATCGGCGATGACGCACGCGCGAGCTTCGCGGCGTCCGCCTGCTTCTCCGGGTCGTAGCTCGGCACCCAGTTCTGGATCTCGATATTCCAGTCGTGCACGCCGTGCAGATCGACGCCCGCCGCGAACAGATCGGACGCCTTCGCGAGCCCCATCGCGGTGAGAAATCCGCCGTAGGAGCCGCCCCAGAGGCCGATCCGTTGTGGATCGACATCGGCGCGCCCGCGCAGATAGAGACCCGCCGCCAGGACATCCCGGAATTCGCTCGCGCCCTGCGCGCCATAATGCAGCGGCTCCCGGAATTCCATGCCATAGCCAATGCCGCTCCGGTAATTCACCGACAACACCACGAATCCGCGGCTCACGAGGTACTGATTCAGCGCGTAGGCATTGCGGTAGTAATAGAAGTAGTGCCAACCCAGCAGCATCTGCCGCCGCGAGCCGCCGTGGAAAAAGATCACGGCCGGCCGTTTCTCCCCTGTCCTGATGTCGGCCGGCAGAAACAGCTGTGCGTGAATCGCCAAGCCGTCGGTAGATGAGAAGATCACTTGCTGCGGGTCGACCAGCGCGGCGACCGGAAATCCGCCGGGTACCGGCGCGAGATCCTTCGCCGCGGCGCTGCCGGCCATGATCGCGGGACGCGGCGGGTTCTTCCCATCCGCGTGGATGAATGCGACGTTGCCGTCACTGGTCGGGGCGGGCGCCCATTCGAGCTGTGTTCCCTTCGTCACCGCAACCGGTGCGCCGCCCGCGGGCGCGACGCGCCACACGTGCCGGCGATCGATGTCGCCCTGATTGGAGCTGAAGAACACCTGCGTACCTGTCGCGTTCGGGCTGACATCCTCGACCTCGAACGCGCCGGGGGTGAGCAGCGTCGCCGCACCGCCTCCCCCCTGCACCGGGATGCTGTAGAGATGCGTCCATCCATCCTTCTCCCAGGGAAACACGATGCGTTCGCCGGCCCCGACCCACGCGATCTGATTGGCAGCGGTGACTTCACGGAACGCGCTGCCCTTGCCCGTGTCGGCGATCCAGACTTGCTGTCCAACGCCCGTCGTCGCACGGGCCACCCGAATGGACCAGGGTTGCGCCGTGCGCTGTGGCGTGAACGGGAGCGCGCCGACGCCGGCGGGAATCCGTATGAACGCGACGCGCGTACCGTCGGGCGACCACGCCGGCTCGCCATCGTTATCGGTGCTGGGATCCAAGAAGCGAAGCGACTTCGTCGCAACATCGTAGATCGCGACAAACGCGTGATCGCCGCGGTCGCTGATGAAGGCAAGCTTGCTGCCGTCGGGCGACCACCGCAGCGAGCCGGCGGAGCCACGCGCGTGAATCAGTTGCGTGGCGGCGCTCGTGTCGGTCAACGATGCCCACCACACCTGCCGCCCCTGAACGAACGCGACGCGATCGCCGGTTGGTGAGACGGCTGGACCAGAACCTTCGCCCAAGCGCCGGGGCGCAGCGCCCCTGAGTCCGGCGACCCACACGTCCTGGGTAACGCCGCTCGTCAGGCTCCGAGGATTGGGGTATTCGCCGCGATCGTTCTTGCCGCCGCCGCGTACGTACACGACCGACTTCGCGTCAGGCGTCCACCGCAGCTCGCCGATCTCCTGCCCGTCGTCGTCCGGATAGCTCGTGATGGCTCGACCACGATAGTCGGGCGGCGCGGCTACCCAGATGTTGCGCGCACCTTTGTCGTTGAACACCCACGCGACCGCCCCGCCGGCGGGTGCGGCCACGAGGTTCTCCGGAAAGGGCGCGCTCATGACCTGTTCGAGCGTGAACGATTGCTGAGCCTGGCTTGGTGCCGGCGCGACGGACGTACCCGCCAACGCCGAGAGGATGAGGAGCGAGATCGGTTTCATGAGGACGAGAAGATACTGCGGTTCGCCGGTGTAGGAACGACGCGGAACCCAAACATGGAGAACCCATGAAAGGCAGCCTTGTCTCCATCGCCGTTCTTCTCGCCGCATGCAGCGGTGGCTACGCGAACAAACCGGCGCGGCCGGCGCCGCAATCGGAAGGCGGGACCAAAGCGACGACGCAAAGCCAAACGGTGACGACCACGGTGAAAGTGCAGAATGAGAGCATCGACGACTTGGACGTCTATGTGCTCGGCTCCGGCACGCGCACGCGGCTTGGGACGGTGAGAGGAAACTCGACTGACGTGCTCACGATTCCCGACGACATCGTGAGACTCTCACCGCAGGTGCGGTTCCTACTGCATCCGATCGGCGGGCAAAACGAACGTACCGAGATGATCACGGTCACGCCGGGGGACCAGATCGAGATGACGATTCCGCCGTCGTAACAGCGTGTCGGGGGCGCCGCATGCTGCGCCCCTCCCTTCCGCACCCGACTAATTCCCGAGTTTCCGGGTGGTCGACGGGAATCGCTGCGTCGTCGGAATCCCGCCGAGCGGCCACAGCTGAATCGCGAACGTCGCCGACACGCGCACCGTGTCGGCAGTGACCGTCGTGTCATTGGCCCACAGCGCGAGCGGCGCGTCGAGCGTACCGTGAATCTCGCCGTAGTACGCCTCCGTCGGCGCGATGAACTTCGTGACATTCAGCGTTCCCCCGGCTGATAACGCGACGCGCGGATCGTCGCGGTAGTAGAGCGCCGAGTAGGCCGCCGGCCACTGCGTGGGATCGGCGTACATGCGTGGGGTCACCGGTGCCAGCGGAAACGTCCCAATCGCGGGAGCGGCAAGCCGGAACTCCTGGGAGACTTCATACGGAAAGCCCTGCCCGGCCAGGGCGTCAAAATCCGATTCCCACGAGACGAAGCGGCCACCATGATCGTCATCGGCGGACTGTCCGAGCGACACGAGCGAAGAGCCGAGCAACGGTCCGCCTCCGGAGAGGATGACGGAGACGTTGGGCTGCAGGTAGTGAAACCAGTGTGCCGCAAAGTTCGCACTGAACGTGATCGTGTCGCCCGTCTCGAGCAGTACGCCGCCGGGACGGGGGCTCAATCGCACCGCGTGGAAAATAAGCGCGCCCTTCAATAGCCCGGGCTCCAGGCCGGGGCGTGGCGGGTAATCGGCCTCAGAAATGTTGATGACTCCCCCCGGCACGCTGGCATAGAACGATGTGTCCATGACCACGGCCGCTGCGGGATAATTGGGGATCGTGCCGTAGACATAACGCCCCAGGGCGAACGAACCCGTATCGAGCCGACCAGGGAAAACGACGTTCAGCAGCCGATTCGACGTCAAACTTTGACCGCCGAGCAACGAAAGGTCGCCTGAATCGGTGGCCAGCACGTCACGGAACTCGCCGAATGCAGACCAGGTGCTGTCGTGCGTCACGTGGCCTGTGATCTGGACGTGCATGGTACCGGGCCCGGGGGGCGGCTGCAACGGGCCTGAGGGTGCGCCGCTACAGGCCGCGAATGCCAGGAGCAGCAGGAGCCGGGAGCTTGGAGTCAGGGTCACGCCGGAGGTAACGTACGTGTGTTCTCCTCGGAGTTTGCACACATGTCGCGCGCATTCGTTAAAGAGGATCCCGGCGGGCCGGAACGTCACTACAATCTGCCGCCGCGTACCGATCCTGGCTATGACTCGGCGGCCGCCATGGCGCTGCTGGAGGGCGCCAACGTCGGCGATTCGTACAGCGCAGAGCTGGCGACGGGATATCGGTGGGGTGAACCGAAGCTGAAGCCGCTCGTCGAGCGCATCCTGGTGCAGGCCCGCGCTGAGGGGAACGAGCGGCTCGAACAGCTGGCTGAACGCTTCTTGCGCTAGCGCACCCTCACGGTGTGACCGTGACGGTCGCGGTGCCGCTGTGCCCTTCGACGCTGGCCGTGATCGTCGCCGTCCCCACTCCCATTGCCCGCACAAACCCCGTCGCCAGAACCGAGGCCACGGTGTCGTTGCTCGAGGTCCACGTGATCGCGCGACCAAACAGCGCGCTCCCCGTCGAGTCGGTGAGGGTGGCGCGGAGCGTCGTGGTGTCGCTGAGCGCGAGGGTGACGCTACTGGGGGCCACGGCAACCGTGTTCACGGGGACGGCGGTAACCGTGACGCCGATGCGGGCGGTGTCCGCGGGCGTGCCGTAGGAGGTCGTCACGACGAGCAGGTAGTTGCCGGCCTGCGCGGGCGCCGTGTAGGTGATGTAGTCGACGCCCTTGACGATGCCGTTGTTGCTGATCGTTCCACCCGTGGTCGACCACTGCAGCGACATGGCCGCGGTGCTATCGCCGTGTCCGGAGACGGCGACAACCGTGAGCGGAGCGGTTTGGTACGGCATGAGGGCGATGCGGATGGGCGCGACGCTGATGGATTCGATGCGATCGACGACCGGGCCGCTCGAGAGATTGCAGCCAAGGATCAGGGTGCCGGTGAACACGGCAACGGGCTTTATCCGCGCGAGGCGCCGCGACAGCTTGAATCGGAAATTCATGGTATCCTCCCGGAAATAAAAAAGCCGTCAGCATCCATGCTGGCGGCCCGGCGAGCAAGGCGGCCCTACCGCCGTAGCCCCGTGGCTCTGCGTCGCCGCCTTTCGACGGCTTTGCTCTGAGCAGCAGCGCCAAAATCGCGGGCGGTACGAGCGGGCGGCGTGACGGAGGCCACCAACCACCGGGCCGTGTGCTTAATTCGTGAGGGGGATCACAATGCAAACGCGCAAACTCGGCAAAAACCTCGAAGTCTCCGCGCTGGGCCTCGGCTGCATGGGGATGACCTTCTCGTACGCGCCGTTTCCGCCCAAGCAAGACATGATCGCACTGATACACGCGGCGGTCGAGCGCGGCGTCACGTTTTTCGATACCGCGGAAGTTTACGGGCCCTATACCAACGAAGCGCTCGTCGGCGAAGCGCTCGCCCCGTTCCGCGACAACGTCGTGATCGCAACCAAGTTCGGATTCAACCTCGATCCCAAGTACGATCCGCGCGGCGTCGGCGGCGCGCCGGCACTCGACAGCCGGCCGGAACACATCAAGCAGGTCGCGGACGCGTCATTGCAGCGACTGAACGTCGAGGCGATCGATCTCTTCTATCAGCATCGCGTCGATCCGAACGTGCCGATCGAGGACGTTGCGGGGGCTGTCAAGGACCTGATCCAGGCGGGAAAGGTGAAGTACTTCGGGCTGTCGGAAGCCGGTGTGCAGACGATCCGGCGCGCGCACGCCGTGCAGCCCGTGGCCGCGGTACAAAGCGAATACTCGCTCTGGTTTCGGCGGCCCGAAACGGACCTGATCCCTACTCTCGAGACGCTCGGCATCGGCTTCGTGCCGTTCAGCCCGCTCGGCAAAGGGTTCTTGACCGGTACGATCGACGCGACGACGACGTTCACCGGCACCGATATCCGCAACACGATTCCGCGCTTCACGCCGGAAGCGCGGAAGGCGAATCAGGCGCTGGTCGATCTGCTCGCCAGGATCGGCAAAACAAAGCACGCGACGCCGGCGCAGCTCGCGCTCGCCTGGTTGCTCGCGCAGAAACCATGGATCGTGCCGATTCCGGGCACACGCAAGCTCGAGCGGCTGGACGAGAACATCGGCGCGACGCGCGTCGAGCTGACAGCGGACAACTTGACGGAGATCGATCGCGCCGCGTCACGGATTCACATCGAAGGCGCGCGCTATCCCGAACGGCTCGAACGCATGACGGGGATCTGACGATGCGCATCGGCATCCTGGGCTCGGGCCGCATGGGCAGCAAGCTCGGCATCATCTGGGCGCGTGCCGGCCATGACGTCGTGTTCAGCTACTCGCGCGACACGAAGAAACGTCAGAAGCTCGCGCGCGACGCGGGCAAGCGGGCGCGACGATCGTGACGTGCTCATTGCCGATGAATGCCGACGACACGGATCTCGTAGTCGCGCATACCTCGTCCGGCGCCGAGGAGCTGAAAGCGCCGAAGGCCGGGGTCGTCTCGGCCTTCGGCACGGTGCCCATCAACGACGCCGGATTTGATCCAATCGATGCCGGTCCGTTGCGAATCGCCCGCTACATCGAGCCGTTCACGATGCTGGTCGGGCAGCTT
>DATGEQ010000100.1:0-10394 GCA_035309945.1 Gemmatimonadales bacterium
GCTCGATAATTTCCGCGATACGTCCGAAGGGGACGCGCTCCTCCAAGAACAGCTGCACGGCGACTTCGTTGGCCGCGTTGAAACGGGCCGGCGCCGTACCGCCGAGGCGCGCGGCCTCGCGACCGATCACGTATGCGGGGAAGCGATCGGGTTGCAGCGCTTCGAAGGTGAGCGTCCCCGCCGCCACGGGATCGAAGCGGCGCACGCCCTGATCCGGCACGCGTTCCGGATAGGTCAGCGCGTAGAGAATCGGCAGCTCCATGGTGGGGAACCCGACCTGCGCCAATACCGAGCCATCCACGAACTCCGCAAAACCATGGATCACCGACTGCGGATGTATGACGACATCGATTTTCTCATACTCGACGTCGAACAGGAACTGAGCCTCGATTACCTCGAGCGCCTTGTTCACGAGCGTCGCGGAATCGACCGTGATCTTCTTGCCCATCGTCCACGTCGGATGCTTGAGCGCTTCGGCGACGGTGGCCTTCGAAACGCGTTCCGGACCCCAGGTACGGAAAGGACCGCCGGAAGCAGTCAGAATGAGGCGGGCGAGCTCGGTCGGGCGGCGACCCGTCACGCACTGCAGGACCGCGCTGTGCTCGGAATCGACCGGGACGATTTCTCCGCCGCCTTCTTTGGCCGCCTGCGCCACCAGTTCGCCGGCCATGACCAGAGTCTCTTTATTGGCGAGCGCAACGCGCTTTCCCGCGCGCAACGCCGCGAGCGTCGCCTCGAGCCCCGCCGCGCCGACAATCCCGTTGACGACGATGCGCACATCAGGATGCGTGGCGGCCTCGACCAGGCACTCCGTCCCTCTCCTCGCACCGTCGCGTACGTCTCCCTTCTCCCCTCTCCCCCCATTCACCAGGCCCACAAACGCCGGCTTCCACTCCTGGGCCTGCCGTGCCAGCAGATCCTTGTTCGAGTGCCCAGTGATGGCCACGACCCGGAATCGCTCTCGTTGTCTCGCCAGGACCTGGAGAGTGGAACGGCCAATCGACCCGGTCGAGCCGAGGACCGCGACGCCAACGCTCATAGCACTCCGAACATGCGATACAATCCCGCCGCCGTAGGAATCACGAAGTACAACGAGTCGAGCCGGTCGAGTACGCCGCCGTGTCCGGGGATGAGCGACGATGAGTCCTTCAGCCCCGCTTCCCGCTTGAACAGGGATTCGGCAACATCACCGATCTGACCGACAATGGAGACGGCGAGGCCAAACAGCAACAGCTGGCCGACGCTGAAGCTCCATCCCCCCCAGTCCTGCCGGTTCAGTACGAATTTGCCGATGGCGAGTGCCGCGATCACCCCGCCCAACGCACCGCCGATCGCTCCCGCCTGCGTTTTCTTGGGCGAGAGCACAGGAGCGAGTTTCGGGCCGCCCACCGCCGCGCCGACCGCCATGGCTGTCGTATCGCCGATCCAGGTGATGACGAGAGGAAACAGCGTGAGGAGCACGTACGCGAACGGGCGGGCTGGCGCCGCGGCGCCGTGGCGGATGGCGATCAAAAACGCCAGCATGCCCGACGCGTAGACGCAGCCGAACAACGTGATCGATACGCTGGTCAGCGGCCGTCCGGTTGGTCCCCGCCGGGCCATCGCGAGCGCGAGCGCGATCATGAGCCAGGCGGCGCCGAGCAAGAACACGGGCGCGTTGGCAGAGTAGGCGAGGAACGGAATCGCCGCCGCCGCCAGCCACCCGGTGCGATCCAGCGCCTCGATGCCCTGGCGGCGTCCGAAATCGTAGATCTCCCGCGCGCCCAGCACGCCCAGCACCGCCAGCACCGCCGCCAGCACCCAGCCGCCGAGCCAGATGATGCCGACGACCATCGGGATGGCAATGACCGCCACGATGATGCGCTGCAGTAGATTGTGGGAAACGGGCATCAGGACGCGGTGACTTTACCGAACCGCCGCTCGCGCCGCTGGTAATCGAGGATCGCATCGCGCAGCGTGCGACGGTTGAAGTCCGGCCACAAGACCGGCGTGATGTACAGCTCCGTATACGCGAGCTGCCACAGCAGAAAGTTTGACAGACGTTGCTCGCCCGACGTCCGGATCAACAGGTCGGGATCGCCCCAGGGCGCGGTGTACAGCTTGGCCCGGATGGCTTCCTCGTCGATGTCCTCGAGCTTCAGCGTACCCTTCAGGACCTCTTCGGCGAGCAGCCGAGCGGCGCGCGCAATCTCGCCGCGCGACGAGTACGAGATGCAGAGATTGAGCGAAAGCTTCTCGCCTCCGGACGTCTCGCGCTCCACCCGCTCCACCGCCGCGCGCCCGCCGGGTGTCAGCCGGCCGCGATCGCCGAGCACGTGCACGCGCACCCCCTGCCCCTTCAGGTCCGCCACCTCTCTGGCGATGTACTCTTCGAGCAGGTCCATGAGGGCCGAGATTTCCGGCAACGGTCGGCTCCAGTTCTCATCGGAGAACGCGAACAACGTCAGCACTTCGACGCCGCAGTCGATCGCGCCCTCGACCGCCTCACGGACCGCCTTCATCCCCGCCCGGTGACCGAACGGCCGCGGCAAATGCCGCTCGGCCGCCCAGCGACCGTTGCCGTCCATGATGATCGCGACGTGTCGCGGAATGGGACCGGGAAGCGGGAGCGGGTGCATCAGACTTCCATGATCTCGGCTTCTTTGGCCTTCACCGCCGCGTCGACCGCTTTGAGATGATCGTCGTGCAGCTTCTGCACCTCTTTGTCCGCGTGCTTTTGATCGTCCGACGAAACGTGCTCCGTTTTCTTGATCTTGTTCATCGTATCGGTGCGGGCGTGACGGATCGCGACGCGGCCTTCTTCCGCGAATTTGTGCACCACTTTGACGAGCTCTTTGCGGCGTTCTTCCGTCAGAGGCGGCAGCGGAATCCGGATGATGTTGCCGTCGTTGGACGGCGTGAGCCCGAGATCCGAGGCGAGAATTCCCTTTTCCACTGCCTTCAACAGGCTTTTGTCCCAGGGCTGCACCGTCAGCAGCTTCGGCTCGGGCGCGGCCACGCTCGCGACCTGGGTCAGCGGCATCTCATTCCCATACGCCTCGACGCGGACGAGATCGAGCAATGACGTCGTCGCTTTGCCGGTGCGCACGGTGGAGAATTCGCGCTTCACCGCTTCGACCGCCTTGTCCATGAGCTGCTTGCCATGCTTGACGTGATCACTCAGCGTCGGAGAGGGAGCGGGAGTCATTGGACGATCGTGCCGACGCGCTCACCGGCCAGGACCCTGGCCGTCGCGCCGGGCTGGTTGATGTTGAACACCACGATGGGCAGCTTGTTCTCTTTGCACAATCCGAAGGCATTGGCGTCCATCACGGCATAGCCGTTCACCAGCGCTTCCTGAAACGTCAGCGAGGGCAGAAACTTCGCCCGCGGATTCTTCTTGGGATCCTCGGTGTACACGCCATCGACGTTCGTCGCTTTGAGGATCACCTGCGCTTCGATCTCCAGCGCGCGGAGCACCGCCGCGGTGTCGGTCGAGAAGTACGGGTTCCCCGTGCCGCCGGCAAAGATCACGAACCGTCCCTTGTCGAGATGGCGTACGGCGCGTCGCCGAATATAGGGCTCGGCCAGCTCTTCCATGCGGATCGCGGTCATCACACGGGTGTCCACACCCTTCTTCTCGAGAATGTCCTGCAGCGCGAGCGCGTTGATGATCGTGGCGAGCATCCCCATGTAGTCGGCCGAGACGCGATCCATGCCCTGTGCACTGGCCGTGGTGCCGCGTAAAATGTTGCCCCCGCCGACCACGAGACCGAGCTGCACGCCCGTGGCGGCGACCGCCTTCAATTCATCCGACAACCGCTCGATGACGCCGAAATCGATCCCGGAAGCTCGCCCACCTGCGAACGCTTCTCCCGACAACTTGAGCAGCGCGCGCGTGTAGGCGAGCCCCCCCTTCGCCACTTAGTTGCCTCCGAGCTCGAAGCGGGCGAACCGGCGGACTTCGACTTTCTCTCCCGTCTTGCCCGACATGGCCTTCACGAGGTCGCCGACCGTCAACTTGTCGTCCTTCACGAATGGCTGCTCGAGCAGGACGTTGTCTTGATAGAACTTCTTGAGCTTGCCTTCGACGATCTTCTCCTTGACCGCATCGGGCTTCTTCTCTTCAGCCACCTGCGCCCGGTAGACGCGGCGCTCGCGCTCCACCACCTCCGCCGGCACATCCTCGACCCGCACCGCGATCGGCTTGGCCGAAGCGACGTGCAGCGCGATGTCCTTGGCGAGCTGATGGAACTCGGGCGTGTTCGCGACAAAGTCGGTCTCGGAGTTGAGCTCGACCATGGTCGCGACCTTGCCGTTGAAGTGGAGGTAGATCTCGATGACCCCCTGCCCCGCGGCACGGTCGGAGCGCTTCTCGGCACGCGCGGCGTACTTGACGCGTAGAACCTCTTCCGCCTTCCTCGCATCGCCGCCCGCCTCCTCGAGCGCCTTCTTGCAGTCCATCATGCCGGCGCCCGTCTTGGCGCGCAGCTCCGCGACCTGCTTTGCCGAAATCTCGTTCACTGTCGTCATGGGTCCTTTCACTTCCTCATAAAAACGCCGCCCTCGCGCCGTAGCGCCGGGGGCGGCGGTCGGTTGTGCAGCTACCAGAGTTGTTACGCCCCGCCCCCGCTCACGGGTTCCGCCGGGGGAGGCGCTTCTTCCGTTTTCATCCGGGCCGCGATCGCTTCGGGCTTCGGCCGCCGCTTGCGCCGGGCCGGCCGTTTCTTGCGATCGCCGTCCACGTCCGCTTCGCCCGTCTCGGTCGAATAGGTCGTGCCCTCGCCCTCTTCACTCGCGGCGGCCTCCCGCAGCGGCATCTGGCGCCGCGCTTCGGCGATCACGTCCGACACCGCATTGGTGATCAACGAGACCGCGCGAATCGCGTCGTCGTTACCGGGGATCGGCACCGTGATCAAATCCGGATCGGCGTTCGTGTCCACGATGGCGACGACCGGAATGCCGAGCTTGTTCGCCTCCGCGACGGCGATGCGCTCCTTCTTTGCGTCCACCACGAACAGCGCGCCCGGAAGGCGGCCGAGATTCTTGATGCCCGCGAGGTTCTTGTCGAGCTTCGAGCGCTCGCGATCGAACAGCAGCTGCTCTTTCTTCGTGTAGTTCGTGAAATCGCCGTCCGCCGCGCCCTGCTCCAGCTCTTTGAGCCGCTTGATCTGCTTCTTGATCGTCTGGAAGTTCGTCAGCGTGCCGCCGAGCCAGCGCTCCGTCACGTAGAACGCGCTACAGCGCTTCGCTTCGGCCTCCAGAATGCCCTTGAGCTGCTTCTTGGTGCAGACGAACAGCACGC
Source organism: Gemmatimonadales bacterium (assembly GCA_035309945.1). Lineage (GTDB taxonomy): Bacteria > Gemmatimonadota > Gemmatimonadetes > Gemmatimonadales > GWC2-71-9 > 20CM-2-65-7. The sequence goes on from DATGEQ010000100.1 coordinate 5,285, forward strand.
CCTCGCCCTTGAGGACGACGTTGCGGAGCAACTCCTGCGCCGTCTCGAGCTGCCGCATCGTCTTCTGCAGATCGATGATGTAGATGCCGGAGCGTTCGGCGAAGATGAACCGCCGCATCTTCGGATTCCAGCGGCGGGTCTGGTGGCCGAAATGGACACCTGCTTCCAACAATTCCTGCAACTGAGGCTGAGGCACTTCCCTATCCCTTTCTTTGGGTTGTTTCCGCCGCCGCTCTCATCTCTCGCTCAACCCCGGAGGGACCCAGAACGAGATCAAGCGGCGTGAGTATTTTGAAAGCGTTTACCGTTTGCTGAACTGGAAGCGCTTCCGCGCGCCAGCACGACCGGGCTTCTTGCGCTCCACGGCACGTGGATCGCGCGTGAGCAGCCCTTGCTCACGCAATTTCTTGCGATGGCGATCATCCGCGAGCACCAAAGCGCGCGCGATGCCGAGCCGGAGCGCGCCCGCCTGGCCCGTGAGTCCACCGCCGACCACCCGCGCCTTCACGTCGAACGCGCCGAGCGTGTCGGTCACCGTGAACGGCTGCTGGATATGCGACACGAGTGACGGCCGGGGGAAATAGTCACCCAGCGTCCGCCCGTTGATGCTCCATTTTCCCGATCCTGGCGTCAGATACACGCGCGCGATTCCCAGCTTGCGCCGCCCGATCGCGTGCCAGCGCAGTTCCGGCGCTATGCCTGAGCTCATTTGACCTCCGCGAGCGGCTGCGGCTGCTGCGCCGCGTGCGGATGCTCGGGGCCAGCGTAGACCTTGAGCATCTGCTTCACGTGCTGTCGCGAGAGTGTGGTCTTGGGCAACATGCCCCAGACCGCCTTCTCGATGACGCGCTCGGGATGCTTGCCGATCACTTTCGATACCGGCGTAAACCGTTCGTGTCCCATGTACCCCGTGTGCCGGAAGTAGCGCTTCTGCTCGATCTTGCGACCGGTCAACTGCACGCGCTCGGCGTTGATCACGACGACGAAATCTCCGCCGTTGACGTACGGCGTGAACGTCGGCTTATGTTTGCCGCGCAGGATCTGCGCGATGCGGCTCGCGAGCCGGCCGAGCGGCTGTCCAGCCGCGTCGACCAACCACCAGCGACGCTCGATGTCCTGCGGCTTCAACGTGTACGTCTTCATGCACCTCAAGCCCTGGAATTTGGCAGACGCGAACTCTAACGAGGGCGTAAGGCTCTGTCAACTTGAGGGTTGCGAGGACTCACCGGAGAGCGTCACGAGCGGCGCACCTTTTTCGACCCGATCGCCGGCCTTCACATGAATTTGCTCGACTACGCCCCGGTGCGACGCCCGGAGCTCGTTCTCCATCTTCATCGCTTCGACCACCACGAGACCATCCCCGCCGTCGACGACTTGGCCCGGACGGACTTCAACGCGGACGACCAGCCCCGGCATTGGAGCCTTTATGACGCCTCCTGCCGCCTCCTTCCGCCCCCTGCCGGCCAAGTCCTCGATTTGCTTCGATCGGTCGTCTTGCACTTCGACTTCCATCCGCTCACCCCCGGCGCCGAGTGCCCAACGCCCCCCATCGATGTGCTGGTACGCGACAGTCCAGGACTCCCTGCCGAGGAGGAGGTGGATGAGGGGTGCGCCCCCTATGGCCGCGGCGTGGGCTTCGACGCGCTCGCCGTCGATCGTCACCGAGCCGCCCTCCACGTCGATGACGTACGTCTTGGCGCGAATGGTGACGTGATACTTCATGCCGCTTCCAACACCGCGACAGTTTCGACGTGGGCGGTTTGCGGAAACAGATCGAACGCGCGTACCGCCTTCACCTCGTAGTTCACGTTGAGCCGGCTCAGATCGCGGGCGAGCGTCGCCGGATCGCAGGAGATGTAGACGAGTCTGGCCACGGGGTTTGATGTCAGCTTCAGCGACACATCCCAGTGGAGTCCGGCGCGCGGCGGATTCACCACGACCGCGTGCGGCGGCGGAAGACTCGGCAGAATGTCCTCCGCGCGAGCGGCGATGAATCGCGCCGCTGGGAGCCGCACCCGTCCCCACGTCACGGCTTTCTCATCGACGTCGACGCTCACCACCTCTGCGCCGCCTTCGACCAGCAGCGCGGCGGTGTCGCCGATGCCGCCGTAGAGATCCCATACCGTCTGCCCGCGCACGTCGCCCAACTGCTCGACCGCCCAGCGACGCGTAACCATACCCATTCCCGGATTCACCTGCTCGAATGCCGTCGCTGGGAATCCCGTTGCGGGTCCCGCCACGACGCGGGCCGCGCCGTCCACCGGTTCCCACCAACAGACGATCTCCCCTTCGACATGCCCGTGCAGCGCCTGTCGCAGCTCGTCGGCATTGAGCCACGGCTCGCCGGCCGACTCCGCGATGACGTGCCGGCGCGCTTCGCGGTCGAGCCGGAGCGTGAGGCGAGTGAGCGGCGCGGGCAGCATATCGAGGCGTCCGCGCAGCTCGCGCCATAGCGCCATCAGTCGGAAATCCGTGATGTGACAATCGGCGAGAGGGAACACGAAGTTTGGTCGGTCATAGGGATGTAAACCGACCGTCAGGCCGCCGGTCCGTCCGCCCGTTGGTTTTGACGCCATAGAAATTTTCGCGCGATACCGCCACTCATCGAGCGCTTCGATGATCTCTGGATCCGGCAGATCCAACTTGCCGATCCGCCGCAGCGTGTCGCCGACGATCGCGCGCTTGGCTGCGAGCTGGCTCTCGTACGCGACATGCTGCAGCTGGCAGCCGCCGCAGTGATCGTGCACGTAATGCGGGCAAGGCGGGGCGACGCGGCTGCCTGCGGCTTCGACGATCTCGCCCGCCTCGGCGCGCGCGAAGTTGCGATGTCGCTGCAACGAGCCTTCGCGAAGCCGAATCCGGTCACCGGGCGCGGTGCGTGGGACGAACACAACGCGGCCGTCGCTCAGCCGCCCGACCCCATCCCCGCCTACCGCGACTCCGGTAATCGTCACGATCTCGTTCACTCGAGACCATCGCGCAGAGCTTCGAGGCGTGCGGCCTGAGTCCAGCTGCTCGCTTGCTGCGATCGGGCGGTCACACTGCTCGGCAACGATCGGTCATGCGCCTGATCGGCCAGCAGTGCCGCGGCGACGGCCAACGCGCGGTCCAAGCCCGGGCTCGGGGGCGCTGCCAATACGCGCGCGCCCGCGCGCTCCAGATACGTGATGTCGATATCGCCCTTCAGGAATTCGGCGTCGTCCATCACGCGGAGGTGAAACGGCTGGCTCGTCGGCAATCCCACGATCACGAGCTCGCTCAGTGCCCGCCGCATGCGCTGGATCGCGGCCTCGCGCGTCTCACCCCACGCGATCAGCTTGGCGAGCAGCGGGTCGTAGAACAGCGTGACCTCATTGCCCGCCTCGACGCCGGCGTCCCAGCGCACCCCGGGCCCGCTGGGTACGCGCAGATATTGGAGCACGCCGGTGGCCGGCAGAAAGTCGTTGAACGGATCTTCGGCGGTGATACGGCATTCGATGGCGTGACCGCGCGGGTGCAGCTGCCCGCCGCCCCCGGGCCACGACGCGCCGTGCACGCGCATCGCCTGGCCGGCTGCGATGCGCAGCTGCTCGCGTACCAGGTCGACCCCATAGACGAGCTCGGTCACAGGGTGCTCGACCTGGATGCGTGTGTTCATTTCGAGGAAATAGAACTCGCCGGCCGGCGTCAACAGGAACTCGATGGTGCCGGCGCTCAAATAGCCCACCGCCCCCGCCGCTGCCACGGCCGCCTCGGATAACCGCCGCCGCAGCGCGGGCGACACCGCGACGGAGGGCGACTCCTCGATCAACTTCTGGTGCCGGCGCTGGATGCTGCACTCGCGTTCTCCAAGAGCAACGACCCGCCCGTGCCCGTCCGCCAGGATCTGAATCTCGATGTGCCGCGGGCGCTCCAGGTGCTTCTCGACGTAGATGCTGCCGTCGCCGAACGCCTTATGCGCCTCGCGGCGCGCCGCCTGGAACGCGCTTTCGACTTCGCCGTCATTGCCGACCAGGCGCATCCCTTTGCCGCCGCCACCCGCCGCGGCCTTCAGCAACACCGGGTAGCCGAGCCGCTTCGCCTCTTTTCGGGCCTCATTGGAGTCACGCAGCGGCGTGCTGGTTCCAGGCACGACGGGTACGCCCGCGGCCTGCATCCGGCGCCGCGCCTCCGTCTTGTCCCCCATGGCGCGAATGGCCGACGCTGGCGGCCCGACGAAAATCAGCCCGGCGTCGACGCATGCCTCGGCAAAGGCGGCGCGCTCGGAGAGGAAGCCGTAGCCGGGATGTACTGCCTGGCAACCGCTGTCCTTGGCTGCCGCGATCAACTTCGGGATGTTGAGGTACGATTCGCTCGACGGCGCGGCGCCGAGGCGCACGGCCGCATCGGCATGGCGGACGTGTAGTGCGAGGCGATCGGGCTCAGAGTAGACCGCGACCGCCTCGAGGCTCTCTTCGTGACACGCGCGAATCACGCGAACCGCGATTTCCCCCCGGTTCGCGACGAGGACGCGCTTAATCACCGACATCCGACCTGGTCATCCAATCCGAACGTGTCGAAGGCCTTGCAGAGCGCGCCGAAGTTTGCGGCGGCGCGCCGGTACACGGCGACCGCGGGAGCAGTCCACGTTTCATGCTCGTCCACCGCCTGGCGCAACGCGGCGAACACGAAGTCTTCGGGCGAGACACGGTCCGCCTTCGTTTCCTTCCCGATCACCCAGACGAGCGGCCGTCTGTTCCACTTCACGGTGCGCTCGTCCGGCGGGTGCTCGAATGCCATGCTCGCGCAGATCGGGTGCGATCGACTGAGCCCCTGGATCGACGCATCGCGCGTCTTCAGCTCGCGCAGCAGGCGTCCACGCAGCACACTGTCGCCGCGCCAACGGTCGAACGGCACGATCGTCAGGTCGGGCCGCAGGCCCCGCGAAAATCGCAGGTACCATGCGGCCTGGGTGTCGACGTCGCCGGCGGTGAACAGAATGCCGTGCTGCGGGCAGGCGCGCAGCAGATTCTCGCCGAGCTCTTCGAGGACGGGCGGCAGCCGCAGTCCTTCCGGCAGCGAGTGCCAGGTCATCGTCGCAGCCGAGCTTCCCGCCGCCTCCCAATCCACGTAGGCCCACTCGCCGAACACG
>DATGEQ010000101.1:0-59842 GCA_035309945.1 Gemmatimonadales bacterium
CTTCGTCCAGGCCGCCAAGAAGATCGACTCCGACTACGAGCGTCATCGCGTCCTCAAGGTGGCGCTGGCCCGGCCGGGCCTCACGCCTGCCATGGAGAGCGCGATGCTCGATGCCGCCGGCGAGATGAATTCCGATTACGAGCTGGCGGAGCTGCTCATCGAGCTCAATACGGCGCGCCCGATCGACGAAGCGATGCGCCCCGCTTATTTCCGGGCCGCGAACAAGATCGGCTCCGATTACGAGCACCGCCGCGTGCTCGAAGCGGTCGTGAAACGCGAGGGCATGACACCGGCGATGCTCGCCGACGTGCTCGCGTCGGCGAAGACGATCCACTCGAACTTTGATCTCGCGGAGCTCCTCACGGAAGTCAGCGGCTCCTACGTCCTGGACGATGCGCTCCGCCCGGCCTTCTTCGCCGCCGCGAACACGCTCAATTCTGATTACGAGCATGGCCGGACGTTGTTGAGCGTCGTCCAGCATGGCGACATGTCTCGCCCCGTGGCGCTCGCCGTGCTCGAATCGGCCAAGAACATCCACGCCGACCACGAACTGGCGGAGGTCCTCGTCGCGGTGATACAGAAGGTGAAGATGGATGACACGATCCGCGCGGCGGTCAAAGCCGATGCCCAGTCGCTTGGATCGCAGTACGAGCGCGGCCGGGTTTACGAGGCGTTGGGCGTCAAGGAGATGTGATCGCTTCCTTTTCGAGAAGCGATCGTTTGCGGTCGACACCCCAGCGATAGCCGCCGAGCTCTCCGTTCTCCCGGACGACGCGGTGGCAGGGAATCACGAGCGCGACGGGATTTGACGCGCACGCATTCGCGACCGCTCGCGTTGCCTTCGGCTTGCCAATCCGTTTCGCGACCTCGGCGTACGTCCGCGTCTGGCCGAATGGAATGCTCCGCAACTCCTGCCATACCCGTCGTTGGAACGCCGTCGCCCGGATGTCGAGGGGCAGATCGAGGTCGGGCTCGTGGCCCGCGAGGTATGCCAGGATCGCCGTGACCCAGCCGTACAGCTTGCCGCTCTTGTCCGCGACGACGCGCGCCGCCGGAAATTCGGCGAGCAGATCCTGCTCGAGGACGCCCGCGTTGTCGGCGAGCGCCACGCGGCACACGCCGCGCTCGGTTGCCGCGACGAGCAGTCGTCCGAGTGAGGTGGGCACGGTGACGTACGCGAGGCCGACGCCCTCGCCGCCGCGGGCATATGTCGCGGGCGTCATACCGAGCTGTGCGTCGGTACGCTCGTACACCCGGCTCGAGGAGCCGTAACCGGCTTCGTAGAGAGCGGGACTCACCTGTTTCCTCTGTTTCAATTCCTGTTTGAAGCGGCTCACTCTGCGGGTCTCCGCGTAGGCGCGGGGCGTAATGCCGAGAATGCGTTTGAACGCGCGCGCGAGCCGGTGCGGGTCGCCCTGCGGTTTTTGGCCCGCCGCGATCGCGCGCGCGGCATCGCGGACCAGCGCGACGGCGGGATCGCCGCGGTTGACGTCGGCGGGACGGCACCGGCGGCACGCGCGGTACCCTGCGCGCTCCGCCGCTTCGGGGATGGGGAAGAAGGTCACCTGCGTTCTCCGGGGACGCCGGCTCGCGCACGAGGGCCGGCAGTAGATCCCGGTCGAGCGTACGGCATACACGAATGCCCCGTCGCAGCGACGATCTCTGGCGAGGACGGCCTGCCACCGCTCGGTCGGACTCATGGCGACCAACTTAGTCGGAGGAGCCACGCGGCGGCTATCCGATTTGTGCTCTCAAACTCTCATTGCCAGGGTTCGTCCTTGGACGGGCCGTAGATCGATGGCACCTTGCCGCCGGCCATCCGGAGATAGACGGAGAATTGGCCGCGGTGATGGATCATGTCGTTCAGCATCATCCACAGAAAATCCTGTCGCCGGACATCGCCCAGTTGTTTTGGCGCTGTATAGAACTTGATCGTCGAGTTGAGCTGGCGATCGTCGCTCTTTCGCACCGCGTCCGACATCCGCTTGAACGTCCGCTCGACCTCCGAGACGACGCCGTTCCACGAGTCGGGCATAGCCGGCATGTTTTTGGGCGGAAACGAGAACTCGCCCTGGACGGCCTGGCTCGCAGCCGCTCCTTCGAAGGCAAACGTCCAGGCGAGCTCTTTCGCGGTACGACAGGTGTCGTGCGGCTTCAATGCTTCTTTTCCGGTCGGAAAGGCGCGCAGCACTTTCATAGTGGTTGCGGTTTCGCGGTCCCAAGCGGTCAGAAAAGCGTCCTTCTCGCTCATAGGTCCCTCGTGTGAATTGATTGCCTGAAATCTCGCCTGTTGGGCGGCGCTTGCGAGTGGGCGGCACCGCTCATAGGGGGTTCCGGTGGCCAAAAGTCCGTCCTAGCGCATAGTATTCGGGGTGCGCAACTGCCTCCCTATCATCATCATCGCCCTCATCGCCATCGGTGGGCTCACCTGGGCCATCCTGGCGTTCCGCCGCTCCCTCGCCCGCGAGCAACGGCTTGCCCGCGTCGACGACCTGACCGGCGTCCGGAACGCCCGCGCCTTCCGTGAAGCCGCCGGCGCGGAAATCGAGCGCGCCCGCCGCTACCAGCACCCCTTCAGCGTGGCCGTCGTCGATCTCGGCTCGCGCGTGGGGGACGAGCTGGTCCGCGGCGCCGCCACCGTCCTGCGGGGCGCCCTGCGGGCGACCGATCTCGTCGCCAGGCTCGGCCGGGACGAGTTGATCGCGTTGCTGCCGGAGACGTCCGCCGCCTCGGCGCGCATCGTGCTCGACAAGCTCCGCGCCGGCCTCGCCGATCTGCGGACCAGCGACGGCCGCGCCGGCACGCCGGCGATCGGGGGCGTGACCTTCCTCAATCCTCCGCATGCCGTGGAGGAGATCATCCGGGCGACAGACGAGCGCATCGCGGATGCCCGGTCTACCGGCGCCCCCTCCCACGTCACGTGGAACGCCGCACCACCGCCAGTTCCCGGTTTCGAAGGGCGATGACGCGCCGCAATATCGCGAGCGGCGCGCCGTGGGAGCCGGTCGTCGGCTACTCGCGGGCGGTGCGAGTGGGTCGCGTCATCCATGTCGCCGGGACGACGGCAACCGATGCAAGCGGCAAGATCGTCGGCGCCGGCGATCCCTACGCCCAGGCGGTCCAGGCCTTGCATAACATCGGCCGGGCGCTCGAGCAGGCGGGCGCGGCGTTCAGCGACGTCGTCCGCACCCGGATGTACGTGACCAACATCGAGCACTGGCAGGCGGTCGGACGGGCGCACGGAGAGGTGTTCCGCGACATCCGGCCCGCCGCGACCCTCGTAGCGGTCACGCGGCTCGTCGACCCAACGATGCTCGTCGAAATCGAGGCTGAAGCGATTCTTCCCGAATGAAAATCGTTGTGAGCGGGTCGACCGGCCTGATCGGCACCCCGCTGCTGCAAGCGCTCGCACGGCGTGGCCACGAAGTGGTGCCACTCGTACGGCGCAGACCAGCGGCCGGTGAACACGCGCTCGCGTGGGATCCGGAGCGTGGGACGATCGATCGCGCCGGGCTGGAAGGCGTGGACGCCGTCATCCACCTGGCGGGCGAAAACGTGTTTGGGCGTTGGTCACCCGCAAAGAAGCAGCGCATCCACGACAGTCGCGTCACCGGCACGCGCTTGCTCTGCGACGCGCTCGCCGGGTTACGCGCGCGCCCCGCGGCGCTGCTCGCCGCGTCGGCAATCGGCTACTATGGCGACCGCGGGGACGAGACGCTCAATGAGCAGAGCGCGGCCGGTGAGGACTTTCTCGCGCATGTGGCGCGCGACTGGGAGGCGGCGACCGGCGCCGCTGCGCGCGCGGGCATCCGCGTCGTCAACATGCGGATCGGCGTGGTGCTCACCACCCGCGGCGGTGCGCTCGCCAAAATGTTGCCCGCATTCCGCATCGGACTGGGCGGGCCGATCGGCAGCGGCAATCAGTACGTCAGCTGGATCGCGCTCGACGACATCGTCAACGCGATGTTGTATCTCCTCGACAACGTGCGGTTCGTCGGGCCCGTCAACCTGACAGCCCCCGCGCCGGTCAAGAACCGGGACTTCGCCAAGACCCTCGGCAAGGTGCTCGGGCGTCCGGCGGTGGTGACGGTTCCGGCATTCGCGCTGCGCATGGCGTTCGGTACCGAAGGCGCCGCGATGTTGACTAGCGGGCAACGCGTACTGCCTGCTCGCCTGCTGTCGTCGGGTTTCGGATTTGCCTGCCGGGAGCTCGAGCCGGCGCTGCGCGCCCTGCTCGCGAATCCAGCGTAGCCGTGGCGCGAGGCTCGCACCGCCTGTCCGTCCGGTTCGCGCGCGAGGAGGTGGGTACCGACAAGAACGCTGGAAACGCGGATGAAGAATTCGATAATCGCGAATCGCAGACCTTGCGCGAAACGCCGCGCCGTCTCACTCTCGATTCGACCGTGACACTCTAGTCGGGAGCGATTGTCGTCGTGACCTACGACGACGAGCGGCAGCGACTGGCGTTGCTTGCAGCCCCGGACAGCGGCCGATAGTATCGGGCATGACGCTTCCCGATGCGTACGGCGACGATGCAGACGAAATCGCCCCGGAGCCGGTCGTTGAGCCCGAGGTGTCCAAGCGATCACGCGGTGTCGCGCTCGGGCTGAGTTTTTTCGGCGGCATTTTTGGTCTGCACCGGTTTTACGTCGACAAGCCCAAGAGCGCCGTTGCCATGATTCTGACGCTCGGCGGACTGGGCATTTGGTATCTCTACGATCTCGTCCTGATCGCCGCAGGCGAGTTCCGTGACGCCGAGGATTTGCCGGTGCGAAACTGGGGCGTGGCAGGGATCACCTATCCGACGATAGAGCGCGGGCTCGGCCGTGCCGAGCAACGCGTCGCCGTACTGGAAGAGGAGCTCGACGGCCTGCGTCAGCAGTTCAACGACCTGGCCGAGCGCGTCGACTTCGCGGAACGGATGCTCGCGCAGCAGCGGAGCCTGGAGCCGGGATCCAAGAGCCGCCCCTCACTCCCGGCGCCGGACTCCAGAACCCCATGAAACTCGGAGTGCCGAAGGAGATCGCTCCCAACGAGCGACGGGTCGCTTTAACGCCGGACGTGGTCGGCCGCCTGGTCAAAGGCGGCTACGAGATCGTTATCGAACGCGGCGCAGGACAGGCCGCGTTTTTTCCGGATGAGGCCTACAGCGCGGTCGGAGCGAAGATCGGCGACCGGACAGCAGTGCTCGGCCAGGCCGATCTCGTCGCCCAGGTGCAAGCCCCCGCGCCCGGCGAGCTCGCGCAGTACCGCGAAGGCTGCGCGCTCGTCGCCTTCTTTCAGCCCGTCCCTGAAACGCTGCGGGCCCTGGCGCAACGCAAGCTGACGGCGTTCACGCTCGTCTTGCTGCCGCGCATCACGCGCGCGCAGCCGATGGATGTTCTGTCGTCGCAGGCGACGGTCGCGGGCTACAAGGCGGTCTTGCTGGCGGCATCGACTGCCGGGCGGCTCTTTCCGATGCTCGTCACCGCGGCCGGCACGCTCCCCGCTGCGCGTGTCCTCGTGCTCGGGGCCGGCGTTGCCGGTCTGCAGGCGATCGCGACCGCCCGCCGCCTCGGCGCGATCGTCTCGGCGTTCGACGTGCGGCCCGCCGTGAAGGAGCAGGTGCAAAGTCTCGGCGCGATGTTCCTCGAGATGGCGATAGCGGAGCACGCCGAGACCGCCGGCGGCTACGCCAAGGAGCTGTCCGAGGAGACGCACCGCAAAGAGCTCGCGTTTCTCGCCAACGCGGCGAAGGATGCCGATATCGTCATCTCGACGGCGGCAATCCCGGGCAAGAAAGCGCCGATTCTTCTGACGACGGCCGCGGTGCAGGGCATGAAGCCCGGCTCGGTGATCGTCGATCTCGCGGCCGAGACGGGCGGCAATTGTGAGTTGACGCAGGCGGGCGCCGAGATCGTGCGCAACGGCGTGTCCATTCTCGGGCCGCTGAATCTCGCGAGCACGGTGCCGCTGCACGCCAGCCAGATGTACGCCAAGAACGTCGTGGCTTTCCTCGGCCACATCGTCCAGGACGGCAAGTTGCGGCTCGACTTTGAGGATCAAATCATCCGCGAAACGTGTGTGACCCACGCCGGTGAGGTGCGCCGCTCATGACTTCCGACTTCGGATCGATGCTGTTCGTGTTCATCCTGGCGACGTTCATTGGCCTGGGCGTCATCCGCCGCGTGTCGCGGCTGCTGCACACGCCGCTCATGTCGATCACCAACGCGATCTCGGCGATTGCCGTCGTCGGCTCGCTCGTCGTCACCGGTGCCGACCATCCGGTCGGCATTCGCATTCTCGGCGCCGTGGCACTCTTCGCGTCGATGACGAACATCGTCAGCGGCTTTCTGATCACCGACCGCATGCTCAAGATGTTCAAGAAGCGCTGATGCAAGCCATCAGCGAGCTGTCCGCCATTCTGGCGACCGTGCTGTTCATCTTCGCGCTGAATTGGATGAACGATCCCAAGACGGCGCGGCGCGGCGTCTACGCCGGCGTCATCGGGATGACGGTTGCCGTCGTCGCGACGTGGATCCAACCGCAGATCATCCATCATGGCTGGATCATTGTCGCGATCGTCGCGGGATTCATCGTCGGTGTGCCGCTGTCGCTCGTGCCGCTCACCGCCGTGCCGCAGCGAACCGCCCTGTCGCACGCATTCGGCGGTCTCGCCGCCGGGCTGGTCGGCGGCGCGGAGTACTTTCTGTGGCTCGGCGAGCGCGGCACGGCCGCCGCGGCGGAGATGACGCATTTCCGCATGGGCGCGCTGGCCGCCGAAGTGATTCTCGGCTTCCTGACATTCACGGGCAGCTTGATGGCCGCCGGCAAACTGCAGGAAGTGAAGTGGATCCCGCAGCGGCCGGTCACCTATCCCGGGCAGAATTTCGTGAACATCGGCGTGCTGGCGATTGCGGTCGGGCTCGGGGTCGCCCTCGTGCTGCATCCCGGCGAAGCGTGGTCGCGCGACGCGTTCTTCGCGATCGCGGCGCTCGCGCTGATCTTCGGCGTGCTCTTGATCATTCCGATCGGCGGCGCGGACATGCCGACCGTGATCTCGATTCTCAACGCCTACGCGGGCCTGTCGGCAGTGGCGATGGGATTCGTGCTCAACAGCAAGCTGCTCGTCACGGCCGGCGCGCTGGACGGCTCGAGCGGTTTGATCCTCTCGATCATCATGTGCCGGGCGATGAACCGCTCGTTCACGAACGTCTTGTTCGGCGCCTTCGGGAAGGCACAGCCCGCGCTCGCCGCCGGCGAGCAGAAAGTCTGGAAGCAGGAAACGGTGGAGGGGGCCGCTCAGCTGCTCGAGCAGGCGCAGCACGTGGTGATCATCCCCGGCTACGGCATGGCGGTCGCGCAGGCGCAACACAAGGTCGCCGAGCTCTACGACGCGCTCACCAAGCGCGGCATCAACGTCAAGTTCGCGATCCACCCGGTGGCGGGCCGCATGCCCGGCCACATGAATGTCCTCCTCGCCGAGGCCAATATTCCGTACTCGGCGCTGGTGGAGATGGACGATATCAATCCGGAGATGCCGCAGACCGACGTGGCGCTCGTGCTGGGTGCGAACGACGTCGTGAATCCCGCCGCACGCTACGCCAAGAGCACCCCGATCTACGGCATGCCGATCATCGACGCCGACAAGGCGAAGACGGTGCTCGCGGTGAAACGCAGCAAGAATCCCGGATTCGCCGGCATCGACAACGAACTCTACGTCCAGGACAACACGTGGATGCTGTTCGGCGATGCGAAAGCGGTGCTATCGGATCTGGTCAAGCAATTCAGTGGTGCCGGTATCCATTGATGGTGCCGCGATCCATTGACTAGGTGGGGGGAGGGGCGGCATGCTGCGCCCCTACGCAAAGATCGCATTACCGTTTCCAGGAATTATTCTCCCGCGCGATGTCCGGATAGATTCGCTTCGGATCGATCGTTGCGCTCGCCAGGCGTTTTGTGGTCGCCAACCGATACGTAAATCGATTTCCCAGATCCCACATCTCGACGGGCAGATTCCGAGTCTCGGTCGTGCCGTCGTCGTAGCGCAGCTCCAGCGTCACCGGCAAAATCATCTGACCGCGACTCGATAGATACAGGAAGGTGCTGTCTCCGGCCGTGCGCACGGAGTCGACCGCTTGATCGAGTCGCGCGGTTGTATAGATCCAGCCCCGCCAGAACCAGTCGAGATCGCGCCCCGTCTCATTGCTCATCGTGCGGAAGAAATCGGCCGGCTGGGGGTGTTTGCCCTTCCAGCGGCGCACGTATTCGCGGAACGCGCGGTCGAATTCGTCGCGGCCCAGCACGGCATCGCGGAGGATCGAGAGCATGAGCGCGGGTTTCTGATAGGCCGTCCAATACAGCTGCCGCACCTCGTCCGGCTTCGTGATCATGGGTTGTTCGCTGCCCGGGATCGCGCTCGCGTTGTACGCGCCGAGCAGCTCGCGCCGCACCGTGTCGCCGTATGCCGTCCCCTTGAAGAACGCCTCGGCGGCGCCGTAATCGGCGAAGGTGTTGAAGCCCTCGTCCATCCACGGATAGCGGCGTTCGTCCGAGCCGACCTGCATGGGGAACCACTGATGTCCGAGCTCGTGCATCAGTACCCAGTACTGATCCTCCCGCTTCTGAAGCGAAGGACAGTAAATGACCATCGGGTATTCCATTCCCTCGATGAGCCCTTCGACCGCCGAGATCTGCGGCCACGGATACTGGCCGAGAGTTTCGGAGAAATGTTTGACGGTGGCGCGCAGCATGGTGTTTGCTTCTTCCCATGGCGCCGCGTCGGCGTGATAGAACGTCTGGACGAGAATCCCGTCCCACGTGCTCGCATCCCAGCGCAGCCCGGAGCCCGCGGCCCACGCGAAATCGCGCACCCCACTCGCCGTGAACCGCCATGTGCGCGTGCCCGCCACGCGCCGCGTGGCATTCGTGATCGCTTCCTGGCGCGTGATGACCTGCACCGTCTGTCCGGGTGACGTGAACGCGCGCGCGAGTCGCGCCCGTTCCTGCGCGGTGCGCACGACCGAGGGGTTCGCGAGCGCGCCGGTCGCCGTCACCACGAATCCGGCCGGCACGGTGAGCGTGACATCGAAATCGCCGAACTCGAGGTAGAACTCGCCCGCGCCGAGGTAGGGCAACGTATTCCAGCCGTGCACGTCGTCGTACACCGCCATGCGCGGATACCACTGGCCCAGCTCGTAGAATCGCGAGCCCACGCGTCCCATGCGACCGGCGCCATAGGGCGGAACCGGGAAATGCCACGCGATATCGAATGTGATGGCGCCTTGGGGGGCGAGCGGGTGCGGCAGCTCCACGCGCATCATCGTCCCGAAGACCTTGGTGGTGAGGGATCGGCCGGCGGCGGCGAAGCGGTCGATCGTGATCCCGCCGGCGATGCCTCTACTGCCGAAGTCGAACACGATGCCGCCGGCAAAGACGAGCGGCGGCTGGTTCAAGAGATTTGCGACCGAGTTGGGGGCGAACAGGTTCTGATCGAGCTGCACCCACACGATGTCGAGCGTTTCAGGAGAACGGTTGACGTAATAGATGTGGCCCGAGCCGCGCAGCACATTCGTCGCGGTGTCGAGCGTCGCCTCGAGCGTATAGTCCGCGCGCTGCTGCCAGTAGTGAGGTCCCGGAGCGCCCGATGCCGCGCGTTCGGGGGTGGCGGAGGGCAAAGTGAGCTGGCGGAACGGTGATGAATCTGCGACGGACTGTTGCAGCGCGAACAGCAAAATGAGCATGCGGTTCTCCTAATGAGTCGCGATCACACCTGCGGCGCGATGCGCAATGGCCATCACCGTGAGCATGGGATTCACGCCGGACGCGCTAGGGAACGTGCTCGCGTCGGCAACGTACAAGCCTCGTATACCCCAAACCCGGTGTTCCGCATCCACCACCGATGTGGCTGCGGTCGATCCCATGCGGCACGACGCCATCTGGTGGAATGTCACCAGCAAGAGCTCGTTCGGTCCCCAGCCCGCCGCATCCACCCGCCGCATCCAATCCTCGCGCGCGTTGGGCCTGCCGGGCCTGTAGGTCACCGAGCGCGCGAGCGGCAGCCAAATCTCCCGCGCGCCTGCCGCCTCGAGCATTTCGGCACCCGCGGCAATGGCGCGACGCAGGTGCGCGCGGTCGTAGCGCGACAGACGATAGTCGATGACGGCTGCGCCATCACGGTCCACGGTCACACGGCCCCCAAAGCGATCGCGGAGCAGGATGCCGACCAGCCCCGTCGATGCGAGTTTCGCCATCCGGTCGCGATGGCCGGCAGCCGATTCCCAGGGCGCGGCCAGCGCTTGCAGCGACGGATGCACCGGCGCCGTCTCGAATTTGAAGCCGTAGCCGGCATCGAGATCGGCGAATTGATCGGAGTAATGCGCCTGCACCGTTCCGGTCCATGGCCGCACCGCTTCATCCATATCGGCGAGCACCGCGGTCGCGGGATGGAGCGCCAAATGGCGCCCGAGGGCCGGAAGCGCGACACCCGATCGCAACAGCAGCGCCGGTGAGTGGATCGAGCCTGCCGCGACGACTACGGCGCGGGCGCGAACCGTGACGGTGTGGTTGTCGACTCGCGCTTCGACACCGCTTGCCGTCCCTCGCTCCAACAACACGCGACGCACGTCGCAGTTCACGACTACCCGCGCGCCACGCGCGGCCGCGTCCTGGAGATAGGTGATCAGCGTCGACTGTTTGGCGCCGCGCCGGCAGCCCATGCCGCAGTAGCCGCACGAGTCGTCCTGTGAGCAGCCGCGCACGTCACGCGGCAGCACGCCGTGATGCCAGCCCAGCTGCTCCAGGCCGCGAATCAGGATCTGGTCGCGGCCCGATGGCTTCGCTTGTTCCGTGTTGACGCCGAGCCGGTGCGCAACCGCATCGAGCGAGCGAGTGAACTCGGCGCTTTCGAAATGTGGGAGGCGGTGATCGACCGCCCACTCGCGACGTACCGGCTCGGGCGTGTGAAAGCTCGTCGTATAGTTGATCACCGTGCCGCCGCCCAGTGTGGAACCCTGGAGCACCACGAGTCCCAGATCGCGCGTCGCGAGCAGACCAGCGGCATCGTACATCGTGGTCAGCGCGTCGCTCTCCTGGTGCGTGAAGTCCGCCTCATTGCGATAACCGCCTTTCTCCAGAATCAGGACGTCTTTGCCGGCCGCCACGAGCTCCGCAGCGACCACGGCACCGCCCGCGCCCGAACCGATCACGACGACGTCGCAGGTCAGCGCGGTGTCTTTGGTGACGGCCAATGGGCGAATCGGTTTTGGCTTGTCGGGAGGCGGACCGAGCGGGCCGGGATAGCCGATGGCGCGCGCGACGCCGGGGGTCGTGTAGTGCGTCACCGTCGTAAGGCGCTTGAGCGCCTGAAATGCCTTACGCCGCTGCGGCACGCGGCTCAGCGCCCAGCCGCGCAGGCACCGCTCGCGCTCGTCGGCGGACATCCCTGTAAACGCTTTGGGAATGCCGCTGAGGAGCAGATTCACGAATGCGACGTCGAGCAGCCGGAGCAGCAGATTGAGCTCGGCGCGGTCGGCGGGGCGGGGAAGGGCGTCGATCTTCTGCGCGACGCGATCGCCCAGATCAGCGCCGCCGTCCGGCACGAGCGCCGCGGCGACAGCGCGCAGCACGCGCAGCGCGGCCGGCGAGATGCTCAACGCGCCTGGACGAAGCTCAACTTGAAGCCGTCGGGATCGCTGATCATGAAGATCCGATCGCCCCACGGCATGTCCTGAGGCTCCTGATCGAGCACGCCGCCGCGCGCTTTGATTTCAGCGGCGAGGCGATCGAGGTCTTGCGCCGTGTGACACCACACGCGGGTCCCGAGTCCCTTTTGTCGGTCGCGACCCTTCTTGAAGTCGTCCTGCCCGAGCATGAAGGTCACTGCGCCCGCGTGGATTTCGCAGCCGGCGAGCTCTCCGTTCTCACGCCACTCCTCCCCGATGACGAAGCCGAGCACGTCTCGATAGAAGGCGATGCTGCGCGGCAAATCGCTGGCGGTGAACGACGGCGTCAGCTTGCGGAGTCGCAGCGTTTCCGGTTGGCGCCGGGGCCGCGGGCGGTCCTTGGGAGTGGACTTGCGCTTGGGACGTTTCTTTGTCGGCATCGGCATTAGCTCCGAAGACTCTGGTCTCCAAGCGTAGCGAACGAAGCGACGTCTCGCCAGATTCCCCATTCAACTTCACTTCACCTTCATCCAGGACCGGGACGATGTCGACCAGTAATGCCGTGGCGACGTGGGAAGGCAAGCTCAAAGAAGGAAAGGGAACGTTCAAGGGACAGAGCGGAGTCTTCAGCGGGGCGTTCAGCTTCGGCACGCGGTTCGAGGGCAAGAAAGGCAGCAATCCCGAAGAGCTGATCGCCGCCGCCCATGCCGGGTGCTTCAGCATGGCCTTGTCCGCCGGCCTCGAGAAGGCCGGTCACCCGGTCACCCGGATCGAAACACGGGCTGCCGTGACGATCGAAACGGTCGACGGCGCGGCCAAGGTCACGCGCAGCGCGCTCGACGTGCGTGGCAAAGTCGACGGCATCGATCAAGCGGGGTTCCAGCGCGCCGCCGAGGACGCGAAGAAGAACTGCCCGGTGTCGAAGGCGCTGCAGGGCAACGTCGAAATCACGCTGCAGGTCAAACTGGTCTGAGCGGTCGCACGGGCTGGGTGGTGTATCTGCTGCGCTGTGGCGACGGCTCCTTGTACGCCGGCGTCACGAACGATCTGGCGCGGCGTCTCGAGTCCCACCGGCGCGGCACCGCGAGTGCATATACGCGTTCGCGCCGTCCCGTGCAGCTCGCCTATCGAGAAGCAGTCTCCGATCGCGCGAGCGCGCTCAAACGGGAAGCGGCACTGCGCCGTCTCTCGCGCGCGGAAAAACTGGCGTTGTGCAGCGTCGCGATGTAAAACTCGCGGTTCTGGCCGTCGTCATTGCGGCGGGCTGTGTCAGCGCCGGGATCTGGCAGCTCCGTCGCCTTGCCGCGCGGCGGGCACGCAACGCGGCAGCCGAAGCGCGGCTCGCACTCCCGCCACTCGATGTCCATCGTGGACTCACCGCCGACAGCGCGCGCGGCCGGCGCGTGCAGGCGACCGGCAGCTACGATTTCGGCGCCGAGCACACGTGGCCCGGGCGCAGCTTCGAGGGGACTCCCGGTGTGGCGCTGATCACCCCGCTGCGACTGGAGGACGGGGCGATCGTGCTCGTCGATCGCGGTTGGGTCTACTCGCCTGACGCCTTTCACGTCGACCACACTGCGTATCACGAGACGGATACCGCAACTGTCTCCGGCATCGCATTGATTCCACCGCGCGGTCGTGGCGATGTCAGCGTCACGGGCTATTTGCCGTTCGTAATCCAACTCGAGGGACCGGATCCCTCGAGCGGCCTACCGCGGCGCTGGCCCGCGCCGGCGTTCGACAACGGCCCGCATTTGTCCTACGCGATCCAGTGGTTCAGTTTTGCGCTGATCGCTCTGGTGGGGACGGCCGCAGTGATTCGTAAAGGTCGTTGAGGAGATCGAAGCCGCGGTCGAGCCGCGCTTGATCGCGCGCGTTGCGTTTGACGATTCCCGCGATCATCCGGCCGAATCCGGGCGTCTCGGGGCGGCCAAACTTCCCGTCTTTCATGTCGAGGTCGTGGACCAGCTCGGCGATCGCCTGGAGTGCGGGGTCACGCTCCAGACCAAAACGCCCGAGCAACGTTTCGAACGTGCAGCGGTCGCCTTCGTGCGTGTATTCACCCTCGAACGTATCGAAGCGAATGGCTCCCTCGCCCGCGGGCGCGAAGACGAAGCGCGCCTTGGGATCGATGAACCGCTTGATCAGCCAGGCGCTCGCGATTCGGTCGACGTGGACATCGGGTCGCGTCGCCCAGGTCCGCTTCGCGGGCACGCGGTTGCGCTTCGCCGGAGCCGACTTGCGGCCTTTCAACGTCGCCATGGCAGCCTCCGCTTGCTTGCGTCCACTCGCGCCGAAGTGATCGAGTGCGCTGATCTCGCGGAGCCGGCGCTCGAGGCGCCGGATCTCCGCGGAGGATTCGACCTTTTCCGCATTGCGCACGATCGCGGCGTAATCGACGTCGCGCGCCGAGCGAAACAGCTCTTCGATGGCGTCATCCGAGAGCCCGTCGACGAACGACGCTCGGCACACCGAGGCTTCGCCGCCGCCGGCGGTGATTTCCTTTCGGAGCCACTGAAAGTCTTCGCTCGCCGACGCGCTGAACGGCAACGCGTATACGGAGCTTTTGATGGCCACCGCGCCGAGCGCCTGTAATCGCCGCCAGATCTTCACCCGGAAGTAGTCGGGTTTCGGCGGGAGCTGATGGATCAGCAGCAGCCAGCGGCCTTCCTTCACAGCCAGAGGTTCCGGATTGGTTCGAGCTCAGTGCAGATATTCCGGTACCGCGCAAGCGCGTCGTACGCGGGCAGCACGCGCGGCCCTGCAGGTGTCGAGGACACGGCGGCCGTTCGACCGACCGGCACGCGCCAGCGCCTAGTCACGGGTGTATCCATGGTGTGATACAACTGTATCAACCAATCGCGGGACTTGGCAAGACCCAGCAGTTCCACCGCAGGGATTAAACCTATAGAACTACCGTTTTCGCCTGCATTTAGCGATATTGCCCGACCCCACATAACGGTTTTCAAAGGAGTCTACATGGCGGCTGCCCTCCCCCTGAAGCGCCCCGTCAAAGTTGGAGAGTTAGTCCGGCGCCGGCTGCGCGAGCTCAAGCGCACCCCGCGCGAGTTGGCGGATGCGGTTCAGGTGTCCGAAGTCTATATCGCTGACCTGGTTGCGGGTCGTCGGCGTCCGCCGGCCCCAGGCCGCATGGACGTCTATGCGCCGATGACCAAGTTCCTCAAACTGCACCGGAATGACCTTCCGACCTGTGCCAAAGCTGAGCGGGATGGGGAAACCAAGAGCAAGCGGCGCCCCCATCCGGAGATCCGGCACCAGTTCTTGGCGCTTTGCCTCGATCCGGCGCGGGCGCGGGTGATCGCGCGGCGCGTCGGTCGCAAGGATGGGGTAATGCTCGAGCGCATCATCGTCGGTCGCCTGCTCGAGGTCGCGCAGGGCTTCGTGCGTCGCCAGCTCGACGACGATGTCGGCATCCGTATCGCAGCGAGTCGGGACGGCTGCACCTATCTCGAGATGCGGATGAAGCTGATGGAATTTCTCGATGCCACGCCCGAAGGGCTCACGCCCGAAGATGGTGAGGAATTTGTCAGGCCGCGCATCGCGGGATGGGACATCGATCTGGATACCCACGCGATGCGGATCGTTTTGCGCTCGCAAGATCCGGCGCCGAGGCAGGTTAGGGCTCTGAGTATCTGACGGCTGACGGTAGATACAACGACGCTAGCGGATGGTAGGTGGAACGACGGTAGGGCACACCCCTACCGTCGTTTTTTTACCGTCGCATTTTCTACCGTCGTTTCTTCTACCGTCGCCTTCTCTACCGTCCAACCGGAGCGTCCATGCTTTCGCTGCTTTTGGCCGTGACCGTTGCTGTCCAACAACCACCCCCTCCTCCCCCGCAAGACACCACCAAGCGTGATACGACGAAGGTCAAGCTCGACTCCCTGCCGCTGAAAATGGCGCGCAACGTCAGCTTCGAGACGTCGGAAGGCACGTGGCTCTCGCTCGACGTCTCGCCGGATGGGAAGACGATCGTTTTCGAGCTGCTCGGTGATCTGTACACGATGCCGGTGACGGGCGGAGCAGCCACGCGCATTACGTCGGGCCCGGCGTTCGATTCACAGCCGCGCTGGTCGCCGGACGGCAAGCATCTCGTGTTCCTGACCGATCGCAATGGTGCCGAAAACGTCTGGATCTGCGACCCGGATGGTTCGCATGCAAAAGCACTGACCAAAGGCACCAACAATCTCTACGCCTCACCCGCTTGGACGCCCGACGGCAACTACATCGTCGTTTCGCGCACGAGCGGCGTCCTCGGCAGCGTCTACGAGCTCTGGTTGATTCACAAGGACGGCGGTTCCGGCGCGGCGATGCTCCGGGTCCAAGCAGGGCCGGGCGCGCCGCCGCCGATGAACACGTTGGGCGCCGCGTTCGGCAAAGACCCCCGCTACATCTGGGTCTCGCGCCATCGCGGTGGATTCGGCTACAACCTGCAGTATCCGCTCTGGGAGCTGGCGATCTACGATCGCCAGACCGGCAAGCTCTTCCCGCAGACCGACGTCTATGGCAGCGCGATGCGTCCAGCCCTGTCATCTGACGGCAAGTGGCTCGTGTATGCCACGCGATATGATGCGGAAACGGGTTTGCGGCTTCGCAACTTGGCGTCTGGTGACGAAAAGTGGCTCGTCTATCCGGTGACGCGCGACGATCAAGAGTCGCGGTTCACGCGCGACTTGTATCCCGGCTACGCGTTCACGCCTGATAACCAGGCGCTTATCGTGTCGTACGGCGGGAAGATTCATCGCGTCGCGGTTCCCTCGGGTCAGGCGACGGACATTCCGTTCACCGCCAAGGTCGATCAGCAGCTCGGCCCGCTCGTGCATCTGCCGATCCGGGTCGACACCGCGCAGGTGCTCGCACGGCAAATCCGCAACGCGTCGCCGTCGCCCGATGGAAAGCGGCTCGCGTTCAGCGCGCTGGACCGGCTGTATGTCATGGATCTGCCCAACGGCACGCCACACCGGTTGACGAGCGACGCGATCAAAGAGCAGGTACCGGCCTGGTCGCCCGACGGGCAATGGCTTGCCTATGTCACGTGGACGGATGAGGGCGGCACGCTCAACAAGATCCGTGCTGACGGCAAGAGCAAGCCGGTGCGCCTGACAACGGACAGCGCCTTTTACGATCATCCGGTGTGGTCACCGGACGGTGCGCGCATTGTCGTGGTGAAGGGTCCGCGCGCGCCGCGGACCGAGGAGCACTATGCCCCCGGGTACGAGCTCGACTGGGTGCCCGCCACGGGCGGCGCGCTGACCAAGATCTCGCCCATCAACGCCTTTGGGCGGCCGCATTTCAGCCGCGATCCCAATCGCATTTTCATCTATGAGGGGCCCGAGGGGCTCGTCTCGATGCGCTACGACGGCACCGATCGCCGTGCGTATATCCGGGTCACCGGCTACACCTATCCTGGCCCGGGCGCGGAGCCCGATATCGCGGACGAGATTCTGATCAGTCCCGACTCCGATCGCGTGTTGGCGCAGCAGGGCAATTACGTCTACCTCGTCACGCTGCCGGAGATCGGGGGCCAAACTCCGGTCATCAATGTCTCGGATCCGTCTTCCGCTGCGTTTCCCGTCAAGCGGCTGACGATGATCGGCGGCGAATTCATCGGCTGGACGAGCGACGGCAAGCAGGCGTACTGGTCCACGGGCCGCTCGTTCATGAGGTGGGATCCCGTGGTTGCCGATTCGATGGACAAGCTCAAGGCTCGTGTGGATTCCATCCGCGCTGATTCGCTCAAGGGCGACGCATTCAAAGCGCTCGCCGACTCGGTGCAGAAGCGGCTCCGCGCGCGTAACGACTCGCTCACCAAGCAGCCGGCATACGAGCCGCAACGCGTCGACGTCAGTATCCGCGTGCCGCGAGACATCCCACGCGGCACCGCAGTGCTGCGTGGTGCGCGCATCGTCACGATGAAAGGCGACGAAGTCATCGAGAACGGCGACATCGTCGTCAAGGACAATCGCATCGTGTCCGTGGGTCCGCAGGGCGCGGTGCCCGCCGGGGCGCGCGTCATCGACGTCTCGGGCAAGACGATTATCCCCGGATTCGTCGACGTCCATGCACACCCGTGGCCGACGTGGGGCATTCACGAGACCCAGGTGTGGAAGTATCTCGCGAACCTGGCCTGGGGTGTCACCACCACGCGCGATCCGCAAACATCCACGACAGACGTCCTGACGTACTCGGATCTCGTGGAGACCGGTGAGATCCTCGGGCCGCGCATCTTCCACACCGGCCCCGGCGTGTTCTGGTCGGAGGATTTCAAGAGCCTCGAAGACACGCGCCAGGCGCTGCGGCGCTACAGCGAGTTCTATCGCATCAACACGATCAAGATGTACATGACCGGCAACCGCAAGCAGCGGCAGTGGGTCATCATGGCGGCAAAAGATCTCGGCCTCATGCCGACGATCGAGGGCGGTCTCGATTTCAAGATGAATCTGACGGCGGTGATCGACGGCTATCCGGGAACGGAGCACAGCTATCCGATCATGCCGCTATACAAAGACGCGGTGCAGCTGGTCGCGCAGTCGGGGATCACGTATACGCCGACGCTCCTCGTGTCGTACGGCGGCCCGTGGAGCGAGAACTTCTTCTACGAGCGCTACGACATTCACGACAACGCGAAGGTGCGGCGCTTCATGCCGCACGATGAAATCGATCGGCGTGCCGAGCGGCGCCCGTGGTTCCGCGAGAGCGAGTATGTGTTCCCGCGGATCGCGGCATCCGCGAATGCGGTTCTACAGGCCGGCGGTTACATCGGCCTCGGCGGGCACGGGCAGATGGATGGCCTGGGTGATCACTGGGAGCTTTGGGCGATGGCGGCCGGCGGCATGAAGCCACACGACGTGCTCAAAGTCGCGACGCTCAACGGCGCGCACGCGATTGGCATGGAGCAGGATCTCGGCTCGATCGAGCCCGGCAAGCTGGCGGATTTGATCGTGTTGGACGCCAATCCGCTCGAGGACATCCACAACACCAACACCGTCCGCTATGTCATGAAGAACGGACGGTTATATGAGGGCGACACGCTGAACGAGGTGTACCCGCGGCGGCGCCCGCTGCCGAAGATGTGGTGGTGGGGCACCGAGCCAAGTAAGGCTGCCGAGACGCTGCGGTAACAGGAGGCGACGCCCGGAGGTTGGCCTCTGGGCGTCGCCCCTTGGATCTCGGCGTGCGAGTCGTTATCTTTCCGTTCGCAAAGAACCGCGAGCTGGCTCCTTCCGGAAGTCCCGCTCAGGGACTCCGTCGCTGAACACACGCACGGTACTCTCTCAGGTTCACAACTGAAGCGTCGCTGACGTCGAGATGGCATTGGGCCATGTCGCAGCGAGTGTGTGTGTACCTAGGAGTCGTATGCCATTTGCAGCACTGGGCCTAGCGCCCGAACTCGTCCGCGCGGTCGCCGATGAAGGCTACGCGCAGCCAACCCCCATTCAGGCCGAAGCGATTCCGCTGGCGCTCGCCGGCCGCGATCTCATCGGATCCGCCCAGACCGGCACGGGCAAGACGGCGGCGTTCGTGCTCCCCATCCTGCAGCGGTTGTCGCCCGGACCGCGCGGCACGCTGCGCGCGCTGATCCTCGTGCCGACCCGCGAGCTGGCGGAGCAGGTCGCCACGAGCATCAAGTCGTACGGCCGCCATACCCATCTCAAGGGCGCGGCCGTGTACGGCGGCGTCGGGATGGAGCCGCAGACCCGCGCCCTGAAACACGGCGTGGACATGATCGTCGCCACGCCGGGCCGCCTGCTCGATCACATGGAGCGTGGCCACGTCGACTTCTCGCAGCTCGAGGTGCTCGTCCTGGACGAGGCCGACCGGATGCTGGACATGGGCTTCGCTCCTGACGTCCGGCGTATTCTGGGCGCCCTGCCCGAAGACCGTCAGACGATGCTCTTTTCGGCCACGATTTCGCCGGAGGTGGATGCGCTCGCGCGGCGCGCGCTCAACGGGCACGCGTCGGTCGAGATCGGCCGCCGCGCGCAGGCCGCCGAGGGCATCGAGCACGTGATCGTCGCAGTCGACAAGCTCCAGAAGCGCGGCGCGCTGGGCGCCATCCTCAAGGCGAAGCCTGTCGGCCAGACGCTGATCTTCACCCGCACGAAGTTCGGGGCGGACAAGCTCGTCACCTTCCTCAAGCGCGAGGGTATCGGGGCGAACGCCCTGCACGGCGACAAAGCGCAGAGTCACCGCACGCGCACGCTCGATCAGTTTCGCGCCGGTACGGCCGAAATCCTCGTGGCGACCGACATCGCCGCCCGGGGCATCGATGTGGACGGCATCCGGATGGTCGTGAACTTCGACGTGCCGACCGATCCCGAGGTGTACGTCCATCGGGTTGGCCGCACGGCGCGCGCGGGCGCGCGCGGGCTCGCGCTGACGCTCATCTCGCCCGACGAGTGGCTGTTGATGGCCGACGTCGAACGGCTGATCGGCCAGACGTTTCCGCGGGAAGTGATTCCGGGGTTCGAGCCTTCCGTGGCGCCGCTGCAACCTCGATCGGCTACATCGGAAGCGCCGAAGCCTGAACGCTCGATGAGACCGAGACGGGGTGGGAAGAGGCGGTAAGGGCGCGAAGAAATGCAGGGGCGCAGCATGCTGCGCCCCTCCACATTCCCAACGTTCCTGGCTTAGTCCTTGCTTTTCAGCGTTCTGATGAAGTTCGCGACCGGCGTCGCCGCCAGCGTCATCAGGCGAATCGAGCCCCGCGAACCCAGCTCTACGGACACGCGCGCGATGGTCTCGTTGTCCGGACAATCCACGATACTGACGAAATCATAGGGGCCGAGGACGGCGTATTGCGCCGTGACCTTGGCCCCGTACTTCTCGATCTCTTTGTTCACTTCCTGCAGCCGCTTCGGATTGTTCTTGAGCGCCTTTGCGCCTTCGTCGGTCAGGTTGGAGAGCAGGACGTAGGTGGGCATGGGTCTCAGCTCCGTTTTTCGATAGGCACGTAATCGCGCTTGGCGGGTCCCGTGTACACCTGCCGGGGCCGGGCGATCTTCTGTTCCTTGTCCAGCAGCATCTCCTGCCACTGCGCGAGCCAGCCGGGTGTGCGGCCGATCGCGAACAGCACCGGGAAGATGTCGACCGGGAACTTCATCGCCTCGTAGATGATCCCGGAGTAGAAGTCGACGTTGGGATACAGCTTGCGCGTGACGAAATATTCCTCTTGCAGCGCGATCCGCTCGAGCTCGAGCGCGATGTCGATCAACGGATTCTTGCCCGTGACGTCGAACACCTGCTCGGCGATCTGTTTGATGATCTTGGCGCGCGGGTCGAAGTTCTTGTATACGCGGTGGCCGAACCCCATCAGCCGGACCTCGCCCTTTTTCACCCGCTGGATGTAGGACGGGATCGCCTCGACCGATCCGATCTCGCGCAGCATCCGCAGCACTTCTTCGTTCGCGCCGCCGTGCAGCGGACCGTACAGCGCCGCCGCCGCGCCCGCCATGCACGAATACGGGTCTGGATGCGACGAGCCGATGCCCCGCATCGCGCTGGTCGAGCAGTTCTGCTCGTGATCGGCGTGCAGGATGAACAAGACATCGAGGGCCCGCTCCAGCACCGGATGCGGGTTGTATTTCACCTCGGTGGTCTTGAACATCATGTTGAGGAAATTGCCGGTGTAACTCAGGTCGTTGTCGGGATACGCGAACGGCATCCCCACCGAATGACGGTGCGCGAACGCGGCGAGCGTCGGCATCTTGGCGATGAGCCGCACGATCTGATTGCCGCGCAGCCGCTCGTCGGAAATGCGCTTCGCCTCGGGATAGAACGTCGACAGCGCCGCGACCGCGCTGACGAACATACCCATCGGATGGGCGTCGTGGTGGAAGCCGTCGATGAACTTCTTGATGTTCTCGTGGATGATGGTATGGTGCGTGACCTGAAAGACCCAGGCGTCGAGCTCGGGCGCCGACGGCAGCTCACCGTTGAGGAGCAGGTAGGCGGTCTCGAGGAACGTGCTCTTCTCCGCCAACTGCTCGATGGGGTAGCCGCGATAGCGGAGGATGCCTTTGTCCCCGTCGATGAACGTGATCGCGCTGCGACACGCCGCGGTGTTCATGAACGCGGGGTCGTAGCACATCAGTCCGAAGTCTTCTTCTGAAACCTTGATCTGTCGGAAGTCGGCCGACCGGACGGTGCCGTCCTGGATGGGCACCTCGTAGCTCTTCCCGGTGCGGTTATCGACGACGCTCAGCGTGTCCTTCGGCACTGCGGGTGTCCTGGATGGGTGCCGCGAAAAGATAACATAGCCTGTAGCCGATAGCTTCCTTATCTTGCCAGACGTGGCTCAACCGCGACCCAGTCTCTATCCAACCCGCTCGGCGGCCGGTGCCCAGTTAGGGCAGCAATTGGCGTCTCGCGGCTATCCGTCCTGCATTCTGCTGGGCATTACGCCGGAGGGCGTGGAGATCGCGGCCCACGCGGCCAAAGCCATGGGCGCGCAGTTCGACGTCCTCGTCGCGTCGTTCATCAAGCTCGGTTCCAATCTGGCGCCCATCGGGGCGATCGCGGAGTCGGCGCCCGCGGAGATGGATCCCGGCTTCGAGCCGAAGATGAACCTCCTCGAGAAACTGCAGGCCGCCATCGACGAGTCCCGCGCGCGGGTGAAACAGGACTTGGTCCTGTATCGCACGCAGCGGCCGGTGAAGAGCTTGCAGGGCCGTACGGCCGTCATTGTGGACGGGCAGATCGTGTACCCGTGGAAGGTGCTCGCGGCCGCCAAAGCGGCCGAGGGGTTGGGCGCGCGCGAAGTGGTGATCGCGACGCCGGTAGCGGCGCAGCCGGCCGCGGATCGCGTCCGCGCGCGCCAGTATCCTTTGGTGTGCCCGAGCGTGGTGATGGAGCAAGAAGGGCATCCTTCGCCTTATGGTGATGCCGGCGCGGATGCCCCTGAACGACTGCGGAGTATCATG
Organism: Gemmatimonadales bacterium; assembly: GCA_035309945.1. Classification (GTDB taxonomy): domain Bacteria; phylum Gemmatimonadota; class Gemmatimonadetes; order Gemmatimonadales; family GWC2-71-9; genus 20CM-2-65-7. The sequence goes on from DATGEQ010000101.1 coordinate 22,586, forward strand.
ATTGCCCATCAGGCAGCGTAGGCTACGACTCCAGTTCGACGATCTCCTTCTCCAGCCAGCGGTGCTCACCGGCCAGAATCTCCTGGGCAAGCTTGTAAGTCGGGACGTCTTCGTTTCTCCGTAGACCGTTGAACTTCGACCGCACGCGACGCCGAGCCTGCCGGCAAAACAGGTCGGCCAGCTTGACCGCGCGCGCGCCGGTCGTCTTGTCACGCTCATAGAGTCGTTGCGCGCGCGAGCACGTCGCGGCCATCGCGAACAGCTCGCCGGCGACGTCGACCAGGCGGAACAGGACGGACTGCCGGAGCTCGAGCTTGGGGCCGAACCGGATCATCGAATGGAAGACGCCGCGGGCGAGCCGCCGGCAGCTGCGCTCGACGAAGCGGACGTGCTTCGCGAGCCGCCCGAATTCCGCGTACCGCGGCCAGAGACTCCAGCCGAGCCAACGCGACGGATACCACCACCCGTAGAAGCTGGCGGAGCGCGCGAGCCCGGCCAGGCGTTCGCTCGCCGTCTTGCCCGGCATGACGACGTCGCCCGCTACCTGCAGATGTTTGTCGACCGCTTCGCGCGCGATGAAGAGATGCATGATCTCCGACGAGCCTTCGAAGATCAGGTTGATCCGGAAGTCGCGCATGATGCGCTCGACCGGGACCGGCGCCTCGCCCCGCGCGCGCAACGAATCGGCGGTCTCGTAGCCGCGCCCGCCGCGGATCTGCAGCGTGTCGTCGATGATCTGCCAACCCGCTTCGGAGTTGTACAGCTTGGCGATGGCCGCCTCGAGCCTGATGTCGTAGCCGCCGCGTTCGGCCATCGCGCCGCACAGCTCCGCGACGGCTTCCATCGCGAGCGTGTTGGCCGCCATGGAGCCGAGTTTCTGCGCGATCGCGTCGTGCTGGCCGATCGGCCGTCCCCACTGCACGCGCTCCGCCGCCCAGCGGCGCGCGATCTCGAGGCAGCGCTTGCCGGCCGCGACCGACGAGATCGGGAGCGTGAGACGTCCGGTGTTCAGCGTGACGAGCGCGAGCTTCAACCCTTTGCCCTCGCCCCACAGCACGTTCTCTTTGGGCACGCGCACGTTGGTAAAGCGGATCACGCCGTTGTACAGCGCCTTCAGGCCCATGAAATGGCAGCGATGCACGACTTCGACGCCGGGCCAGTCGGTCTCGACGATGAAGGCGGTGATCTGCTTCTTCTCTTTGCCCTTCACCATTTTCGAGGGCGTACGCGCCATGACGACGAGCAGCTCGGCCTTGGTGCCGTTGGTGCACCAGAGTTTTTCGCCGTTGAGGATCCAGCCGTTCCCATCGCCGTCCGGGATGGCGTTCGTCTCCATCGCGGCCGGATCGGAGCCCACGCTTTCTTCGGTCAGCGCGAACGCCGAGATCGCGCCCTTGGCGAGGCGCGGGAAGTATTTCTTCTTCTGCGCCTCGTTGCCGAACATTTTGAGCGGCTGAGGAACGCCGATGGATTGATGCGCGGAAAGCAGGGCCGTGAGCGAGCCATCGACCGACGAGACCAGCTCGATCGCCTTCATGTAGGAGAGCTGCGAAAGGCCGAGACCGCCGTATTCGCGCGGGATCTTGATTCCGAACGCGCCGAGATCTCTCAGGCCCTGCACGACCGCCTCGGGAATTTCTCCCTCGCGATCGATGCGATCCGAGTCGACGTCTTCCCGCAAGAAACGCTGCAGCTTATCGAGGAACGGTTTGGCGCGGGCGACTTCGTCCGGGTCTTGTTCGGGATATGGATGGATGAGATCCATCCGCAGGTTGCCGAGGAACAGCTCACGCACAAAACTCGGCGCCGCCCACTGCTCTTCGCGCGCCGCTTCGGCGACCTCGCGCGCTTCCTCGGCGCTGACTTTGCGTTTCGGTTCAGCGACAGTAGCCATGATCGCTAAATGTAATATCTTCGCTGCCTTCCGTTCTCATCGGAGTCGCTCGTGCGCTCGCTCAGACTGGTTTTCCTCCCCATTCTGGGCGTCCGTGGCCCGTTCTAGAGCAGCCGCCACAGCGTGTAGCGCGTCACGTTCGTCATGAAGGGTGGTGCCGTATACTTTTCCCGACAGTGAAAGCGCCTTTCTTCGGATTCCTGCTGAGCTGCGGCGCCGCCGGCCTGTTGCAGGGGCAGCTGTCCCCGACCAGCACCGGCGGCGTTGCCGCATTGGCGAACACGCTCCGCCAGCTCGGCAGCAACAAACGCGTGCTGATGATCGGCGCGCACCCGGACGACGAAGACACGCAGCTGCTCGTCCTGTTGTCCCGCGGCATGGGCGCGCAGGCCGCGTATCTCTCGCTGACGCGCGGCGAAGGCGGCCAGAACCTCATCGGGCCCGAGCTCGGGCCCGAGCTGGGGATCATTCGGACGGAAGAGCTCCTCGCCGCGCGCCAGCTCGACGGCGCGCAACAGTTTTTTACGCGCGCGTACGACTTCGGCTACTCCAAGACGGTGGAAGAGACGTTCCGCTTCTGGCCGCGCGACTCGATTCTCAAAGACGTCCTCGACGTCATCCGCCGGTTCAAGCCCCAGATCATCGTCGCCGTCTTCTCCGGCACGCCGGCGGACGGCCATGGACATCACCAGGTCTCCGCGATTCTCGCGCGCCAGGCATTCGACCTGCTCCGGGACTCCGCCGGTGGTCCGCAGAAGTTTTATCGCTCGACGCGTGGCGACCCGACGGCGACGACCCTGGCACTGCCGGTCGGCGTCCTCGATCCGATCGTCGGCCAATCGTTCTTCCAGATCGCCATGGCGAGCCGCAGCCGCCATCGCTCGCAGGACATGGGTCAGCTGCAGCGACCCGGGCCCGCGACCTCGGGTGTCGCGCTGCTCGCATCGAAGACGCCATCGGCCGGTGAGACCTCGATGTTCGCGGGTGTGGACACGACGGTTCACGTCGCGGGCTACGCGGCGCTCGTCGATTCGGCGCGCGCGGCGTTGAATCCGTGGCGTCCCTCAGCGTCGCTACCGTACCTGCTGCGCGCTTCGAAGCTCCTTGGCTCTACCCCCGCCGACACGGTGCAGCGCGCCTTGCTCGACCGGGCGATCGCGACGGCCGCGGGCGTGACGGTGGACGGCACGGCCGACGATGGAATCGTCGTGCCCGGCGAACGCCTGCAAATCGAAGTCGCGCTCTGGAATACGGGCGACAGCACGGTGCGAGTCGACAGCGTCGCGATCGCGGCGCCGACGGGCTGGACGCTCGAGCGCGTCGATTTCGGCGCGCCGACCGTTGCGCCGGGAAATTTGCAGACACGCCGCTTCGCCTTGACCGTCGCGCGCGATGCCGAACGGACGCAACCCTATTTCCTGAGGCGCCCGCTGACGAATCGTGGCGGTTTGTACGACTGGTCGGCAGCGCCAAAGGACGTTCGCGGTCTCCCGTTCGAGCCGTCGCCGGTGACGGCGCGGGTCCGCCTCGTCATTGGCGGTGAGCCGATCACGCTCACACGCGAGGTGGTGTATCGCTATCGCGACCAGGCGATCGGCGAGATTCGCCGGCCGATCTTCGTCACGCGCGACGTGGAAGTCGCGATCACGCCCGACGAGCTGCTCTGGCCGATCGATGGCGGGGGCGGCACGCTGGAACCGCGCCATTTCACCGTAACGGTCACGAATCGCGCGCGCGGCGCGGCCACCGCTAAGCCGACCATTACGACGCCGGCCGGCTGGCCGGCCGTCTCCGCCGAGAGTCTCGCGTTTACGCGCGAAGACGAGACGCGGAGCGTGACGCTGAGCGTCGCGCCGCCGGCGACGGACAGCTTGAAGCCCGGAACGTATGATTTGCGCGCCGGCTCCGGCTGGCTCGAAGTCATCGACTATCCGCACATTCGGCCGCGGGCGCTCACCAAACCATCGGCGGCGCAGATTCGCGTTGCGAGGATTGCGCTACCGGCGCTCGCGCACGTCGGATACGTGCGCGGCGCCGCCGACCGCGTGCCCGAGGCATTGCTCGGCGTCGGGGTGCCGGTCGAGCTGATTGGCCCCGATTCGCTCGCGCGTGGCGATCTGTCGCATTACGACGCGATCGTGATCGGGAGCCGGGCGTACGAGACCGAGCCGACGCTCGTTGCCAACAACGGCCGTCTGCTCGATTACGCCCGAAACGGCGGGTTGGTGATCGTCCAATACCAACAGTATCCGTTTATCGATGGCGGCTTTGCCCCGTATCCCCTGACGATCGCGCGTCCACACGATCGCGTGACGGACGAGACCGCGCCCATGACGGAGCTCGATCCGGCGAATCCGGTCTTTCATTATCCGAATACCATCGGTCCCGATGATTGGCGTGGCTGGGTGCAGGAGCGCGGTCTCTATTTCGCGCACACATGGGATACGACGTACGTCCCGCTGCTCGAGACGCACGATCCGCCGCCGAATCCCCAGGTCGAGTTGAAGGGTGGCTTGCTCGTCGCGCCGCTGGGTCGCGGGACGTACGTATACACGGGACTCAGCTTTTTCCGGCAACTCCCCGCCGGCGTGCCGGGTGCCTATCGCCTCTTCGTCAATCTGCTCGGCTTGAAGCGCCGGACCCTTCCGTAGCGCGCGCATTGAACGTGCTCAGCATCAGGCCGACGCCCAGCACGGTGAGCGCCCCGATCACATTGTGCCAAAGCCACGAGACCGACGGCACGGCAAAGTTGACGGCGCCCACCGTCGCCATGCCGGCGATCAAGCCGAAGAATGCGCCGGTCGCCCGCGCCCGCGGAATCATGGCCAACAGGAACACGCCGAGGATCGAGCCATAAAAGAAAGACCCGAAGCGGTTGACCACGACGATGAGCGAGCCGAGGGTCGCGGCGAACGTGGCGACGGCGCAGGCGAACAGACCCCAGAAGCCGGTCGCGGCCCGCGAGACCAGCAGGTAATGCGCGTCCGGCGCCTCGGGGCGGACCCAGCGCCGGTAGAAATCGATCACGGTGACGGTGGAGAGCGAGCTCAACTCGCCGGCGCTGGCCGACATGGCGGCGGCGAGGATCGCCGCGACGAAGATCCCGACGAGGCCGATCGGCAAGTGGTGCAGGGCGTACCAGGGCATGATGTAGTTCACGTCGCGGGCGGTTTCGCCCGTCGTTCGGCCAGCCAGGTCCAGCGCCGCAGCGTGCAACGAGTCCACGTCCGCCTGTCGAGCCCTGAACACCGCCACGGCGCCGGCCGTCGCCGCGGCGTCTCCCTGGCTGCGCGCGGCGGCCACGGCATGCGCGGCGATCTCACGCTGGTCGAGTGCCGCGCCGTAGCGCTGGTTCAGGTCTGCATACGCGGCGGGCGCCGCCGACTGTACTGCCCGCGTCTGCGCAGGGTTGAACAACAGGGGCGGCTTTTGAAATATCGAGAAGACGAATACGAGAATGCCGGTGACGAGCACGAGGACCTGGAGCGGAATCTTCCAATAGGCGCTGATGAGCAACGAGTTGCGAGCTGCCGGTACCGACGGGGCGGCCATGTACCGTTGCACCTGGCTCTGATCGGTCCCGAAATAGGAGAGCATGAGGAACGTGCCGCCGATCACGCCGGACCAGACCGTGAAATCGCTGGTGGGATTGAGCGAGAAGTCGAACGTGCGGAGTCGGCCCGTCGCGCCCGCGAGGGCGAGCGCGTGATCGGGGGCGACCGGAAGTTGTACGAGCAGCGTGACCACCACGGCGATCAGAGCGGAGACGACGAGCGCCATCTGCTTCACGTCGACCCACGTGACCGCCTGGACGCCGCCGATCATGGTGTAGAGCACCGTCGGAATGCCGATCAGGGCGACGCACCACCACAGACTCCAGCCGAAAATGGCGGAGAACACGACGGCGGGCGCGGCGATGATCGTGCCGCACGACATGCCACGCGCCACGAGAAACAGGAAGCTCGTCAGCGAGCGGGTGCGTGCGTCGAACCGCCGCTCGAGATATTCGTAGGCGGTGAATACCTTGGCCCCGCGCAGCAGCGGCACCAGTGTGACGCCCAGAATGACCATGGCGAGCGGGAGCCCAAAATAGAACTGCACAAATCGCAGCCCGTCGGTGGCGCCTTGTCCCGTTGTGCCGATCAGCGTGATAGCCGACAACTGCGTCGCCATGACCGACAGACCGACCGCCCACCAGGGCAGGCTGCGGTTGGCCAAAAAGTATCCTTCGATGGCCCGCGTTCCCCGTGCACGGCGCACGCCGTCCACCAACACGTACAGCAGGTAGACGGCGATGATGATCCAGTCTAGTGCGTGCACGCGGTGGGCATCACCCGGAATAGCGGATTTGCAGCAGCCAGAGAAGGAGCAATGTCGCGAGCTGTACCGCGATCACGCGCAGCAGGGTACGCCGGAAGAGTCGCGACGCGGAATCAGCGGCAGGGAGCTGGGGCGCGGGCGGGGTGTCGGACATGTGAAGTGGCAGGAAGATTAGACCAGGACCCTCGTGGAGACTAGGGCGTGAAGCGGCTCGCCGTGCTGATGCTGGTGGCGTTCGTGGACATGATGGGCCTGATGATCATCTGGCCCCTCTTGCCGTTGTACGCGAACAATCTCGGTGCAACGGCGACGGTTGTTGGTCTGCTGGCCGCATCATTTCCCGTCGCACAACTGGTCTCGTCCCCCATCTGGGGCTATGTCTCGGATCGGTACGGCCGGCGGCCGGCACTGCTCGTCGGTCTCGGAGCATCCGCCTTCGCGTACCTGGTCTTCGGTTTTGCGCATACCGTTTGGCTGCTGTTTCTCTCGCGATTCGTCCAAGGGCTCGGCGGCGGCACGACGGGCGTCGTGCAGGCATACGTCGCCGATACCATGCTCCCGCGTGAGCGTGCCAAAGCGCTCGGCTGGTTGTCGGCGGCCACGAGCGCGGGCGTCATCATCGGTCCCGCAATCGGATCGTTCATGCATCACTTCGGTGAGGCGGCGCCGGGCGTCTTTGCCAGCATCCTGGTGCTCGTCAACGTCGCGTTCGCGTGGAAGTGGCTCCCGGAGTCCCGCTGGGCGCAAGCCGGTGTGACCCGGAGTGCGACGGAAGGACCACGACGGTCGGTGACGATAGGCGAAGCGGTGCGCAACATCATCCAGCCTGCCGCGCGCGTCGTCGCCGATCCCACGCGGCCCATTTCATTGCTGATCTGGATCTACGCGCTGGCGATGCTCGCCTTCAATGCGTTGCCGCCGATCTTCTCCCTCTACCTGCACGACAGATTCGGGATCACAGCCGACCAGATCGGCTATTTCTTCATGGTGTTTGGCGCAGTTGGTGTGCTGATGCGGACGGCGCCGGTCGGCTGGTTCAATGCCAAGCTTGGGGAAGTTCGGACCATGCAGTTCGGCACCATCCTGCTGATGGCCGGTTTCATACTCGTCCCGCTCGCGCCGACCTTGCCGTTGTTTGTCTGCGCGCAAATTCTCCTGCCGCTCGGCACCGCGCTGCTGTTCCCCGCCAATTCCGCGCTCGTCAGCCATCGCGCGCATCATGATGAGATTGGTCTGACGTTGGGCGTGCAACAAACCTATCGCGGCCTCGCGGCCATCGTCGGTCCCGTGTATGCCGGCGGCGCGTATCAGACGCTTGGCCAGCATATCCCGTTCTTCATCTCCGCCGCGATCATCACGTTCGTCATGTATCTCACGTCGCGAATTCGCGAGGACGCCCCGGCGCCGCTACCTTCTGAGCCATGAGTCTCGCCGCCGTTCTTCCGTTTCTGACGATCCTTTGGGGCCACACCCCGCCGGCCCCATCCCGGCCCAAGCTGATCGTCGTGATCACCGTGGACCAAATGCGCCCCGACTACTTCACCCGCTGGAAGAGTCAGCTCACGGGCGGCCTCGCTCAGCTCGCGAATGAGGGCGCGTTCTTCACCGACGGCTACCAGGACCACGGCGTCACCGAAACCGCGCCCGGACACGCGACGATTCTCTCGGGACTGTGGCCCGCCCACACCGGCATCATTCGCAACTCGGAAGGCGTGCAGGACTCCCTGGCACCGCTACTGGGCACGGCGGGGCCGGGTGCTTCGCCGCGCCGCTTCCGCGGCACGACGCTGGTCGACTGGCTCAAGGCCGTCGATCCGACGTCGCGCGCGCTGTCGGTCAGCCGCAAGGATCGCGGCGCCATTCTCCCGATCGGCAAATCGAAGGAGCAAGTCTACTGGTATCAGTCGGGCATCTTCACGACCAGCCGCTACTACGCCGACACGCTGCCGACCTGGGTCCAGGTGTTCAACGCGCAGCGGCTGCCCTTCAAGGCTGCAGGCACGGCCTGGACGCTTTTGCTGCCCGATAGCGCGTACAAGGAAGCGGACAGCGCGGCGTGGGAGAATGGCGGCGTCGGCTTCGTCTTTCCGCATCGCCTGCCGCTCGACAGCGTGCAAGCCGCTGCCGCGGTCGCGGGCGTGCCGACGATGGACTCGCTGACGCTGCTGTTCGCGCTGGATGGGCTCGACGCACTGCGGCTCGGCCGCAAGGGGACGGACATTCTCGCGGTCAGCCTCTCGACGACCGATGCGATCGGCCACGCGTACGGCCCGGACTCCCGCGAGATCCACGATCAGATTCTGCGGCTCGACCATTATCTCGGCTGGTTCCTAAAACGCCTGACCGACCGGGTGGGCCGCGATAACATCCTGCTGGTCCTTACATCGGATCACGGCGTGACGTCCTATCCCGAGCGGACGCGCGCGAAGACCGGTGCGGCTGCCTACCGCGTGTCGCTCGATACGATCCTCACCGCCGTGAATCACGATCTCGACCGGCTTGCCGGCGCGGGATCGCCGCCGCGTCAATGGCTGGACTTCGACACCGGCATGCTGTTCCTCAGAGACAACGGCCGCTTCGCGGCCATGGGGATCAAGACCGACAGCATTCTGGATGCGCTCACGGCGCGCATCGTTCGCGTCCCGGGGGTCGCCCGCGTGATCAGGCCGGCGGACCTCGCGCGCGCGGATACGGCCTCCGACCCGGTCGCGCGGCGCTGGCTGCATCATCTACCGCCGGATGCCGGCGTTGTCCTCACCGTCACCTTGCAACCCGGATCGATCTGGAGCGCCGGCGATCTCCTGATCGCCATGCACGGCCAGCCGTCCGAAGACGACACGCACGTCCCGATCGTCTTCTGGGGTCGCGGCGTGCGGCACGGCTCTTACGCGGGACGTATGAACACGGTCGACATCGCGCCGACGCTGGGCGCCGTGCTGGGCCTGACGCCGCTTTCGCTCGTGGATGGCCACGCGCGTACCGAAGCTTTCGAGCCGAGAAACTAGACTTGGTCCAAAAGCAGTCGGCAGCGCAGATCCGCCGCATCGAAGAGCTGCAGCAATACGTGCGGACGGTGGATCACGTCAAGAAGCTGATCGCCGAGCTTGAATCGAATCGCGCCGCCAATCCGAAGATCATCAAGGGCATCTGCGACAACCTCGCGCGCGATCTCTCTCACATGCGCCAGCGCGCGCTCACGGCGAATCTCGGCACGCTGCCGGATGTCTCCGGCTCGCTCGCCGTCGTTGCCGCTCGCCAGGGCACGGGCATCAATATGAAAGTCCGCGCGCTGCAGGACGGCGTGAACAGCTTGATGATGCAGCTCGATCAGGCGCTCAAGCAGGCCCACGAGATGGACGCAAAAGACAAAGACAAACACAAAGAAGAGAAACGCCAATCGTAGCAATCAACTGCCGCGCGTTGCGGAAGCGTTTCGGCGACGTCGTTGCGGTGGACGGGCTCGACCTCGTCGTCGAGGCGGGCGAGTGCTTCGGTCTGCTCGGCCCGAACGGCGCCGGCAAAACCACCACGATCGAGATTCTCGAGGGGCTCACCAGTCCCGACGGGGGCGACGTCGAGATTCTCGGCACGCCGTGGCGGGAAGGCGCCCCGGGACGCGCGCTGCGCGAGCGGCTCGGGATCCAGCTGCAGGAGACGCAGCTCGCCGACAAACTGCAGGTCGGTGAAGTCCTCGCGCTGTTCCGCTCGTTGTACAAGCAATCACATACGGTCGCTGAAGTCCTCGCGCTCGTCGAGCTCGAGGAAAAGCGCGCGGCGCGCGTCGTGACGCTCTCGGGCGGACAGAAGCAGCGGCTCGCGGTCGCGTGCGCGCTGGTGAGCAAGCCCGAGCTGCTCTTCCTCGATGAGCCGACGACGGGGCTCGATCCGCAGTCGCGGCGCCAGCTGTGGGACATCATCCGCCGGTTTCGCTCCGACGGCGGCACGGTCTTGTTGACCACTCATTACATGGAAGAAGCCGAGCGGCTCTGCGATCGCGTCGCGATCATGGATCACGGCAAGATCATCGCGCTGGGCACGCCGCGTGCGCTGATCGCCTCACTCGGCGCGGAGCACGTGATCGAGTTCGCTCTCAGCGACGGTGCGCCCGGCGACTTGAACGATCACATCCGGCGCCTGGCAGGCGTGACCGCCGTGCGTCCCGGGACGGGCGGCGTGGGACTGTCGCTCACCGTGACCGAATTGCATCGCACGCTGCCCGCGCTGCTGGCGCTGTTGCAGCAGCGCAGCCTCGAGCTCGTATCGCTCACGACGCATCACGCCACGCTCGATGACGTGTTCGTCGCGTTGACGGGGCGGCAGCTGCGTGATACGTGAGCATCCGATGTACCAGCTCGCGCTGTCGCGGATGCGCGAGTTCTACCGCGAGCCGGAGGCGGTGTTCTGGGTGTTCGGCTTCCCGATCGTGCTCGCGTTCGCGCTGGGTTTGGCGTTCCGGAGCACGGGGCCCGGGAAGCTGCAGATCGGTGTCGTCGCCGCGCCCGGCGACAGTGCGCTGGCCGCCACGCTGGATTCTTCACCGCGCCTCGTGGCCACGGTCCTCGACACGGGCACGGCGCGCCTCCGCTTCAAGACCGGGCGCGTGGCTCTGTTGGTCGTTCCCGGGCAGCCCGTCGTGTATCGCTACGATTCGACGCGCACCGAGAGCGGTCTCGCACGGCTCGAGGTGGACGATGTGCTGCAGCGCTCCCGCGGCCGCAAAGATCTCATCCCGGTGCGCGACGATCGCGCCGTCGCACCGGGCTCGCGCTATATCGACTTTCTGATTCCCGGCCTCCTCGGCATGAACCTCCTTGGGAGCGGGATCTGGGGCGTCGGCTTCTCGGTCGTGCAGGCGCGTCAACGCAAACTGCTGAAGCGCTACATGGCGACACCAATGCGCAAGAGTCACTACCTCTTGAGCTTCATCCTGTCGCGCCTCGTGTTTCTCATCATCGAGGTCGTGGCGCTCGTGGGATTCGGCTGGCTGCTCTTCGGCGTGGCGGTACGCGGCTCGTTCGTCTCGCTTGCGGGCATCACGGTGCTCGGCTCGTTCGCGTTTGCCGGGCTCGGACTGCTGGTAGCGAGCCGCGCCAAGACGATCGAAGGCGTCTCGGGCCTGATGAACCTCGTCATGCTGCCGATGTGGATTTTGTCGGGGACGTTCTTTTCATACTCACGCTTCCCGAACGCCATGATTCCGTTCGTGAAAGCGCTGCCGCTCACCGCGCTGAATGACAGCCTGCGCGCCGTCATGATCGACGGGGCGGCGATCACGACCCTCACCGCGCCGCTGGCGATCGTCATCGCCTGGGGTGGGGTGAGCTTCGTGATCGCGCTGAAAATCTTCCGCTGGCGCTGAGTTAGTTCGAGACGATCACCACACCATGCATGCTTGCATGGAACCCGCAGTGATACGGGAACGTGCCCGCCGTCGCGAACGTCTTGTCGTACGAGGCGCCGCCCACCGGCATGCCGTACGAATCGATTCCACCCGAACCCAGTGTGGGGCTGTTGAACAAGCCCATGGTATCGGACTCGATCGAATGCGACAGCGTGCCGTTGTTCGTCCAGCGCACCGGCGTTCCCTTCGCGATCATTATCGTGTCGGGGCTGAATTGGTATTCGGTCACGGACACCAAAACGGTCCCGGGCGCGGGCGGCGGCGCCGCGGGCGGTGGGGGCGGACTGCTCGACATGGAAGTGCTGGAGCTGCAGGCGGCGGCGGATGCGAGTAAGAGGCCGTAGCACAGACGCATGAGTTTCTCCCGTGGTTAGCTCTCTGGCCTGAACAATGCAGCGAGCCGTCGCAAGAAGCCACCGAGCGCGCTGCGCGCCGCAGCCTGAAACGCTCCCGCAGAGTGAAAGCGCTCCGCGGGATCGCTGTGCAGCGCCCGGCGCAGTACGTCCTCCAGCTCGCGCGGCACGTCGCGCCGCTCGGTCGCGAGGGGCGGCACGTCATCGATGGTTTGCCGTGCCAAAATCTGCTCCGGCGTCTTGCCGCTGAACGGCGGCTTGCCTAACAGAACGAAGTAGACGACCGCCGCCAGCGAATAGAGATCGGCGCGCTGGTCCACGCGCTCGCCGAGCAGCTGTTCGGGCGCGGCGAACTGCGGCGTGCCGCTGCGCGACGTGGCGCCGCCGAACCGTACGCCGCCGCGCAGCGCGAGCGCCAGACCGAAATCGGTGATGCGCAGCCGCCCGTCCGGCTCGATCAACATGTTCTCCGGCTTCAAGTCGCGGTGAATGAGCCCGAGGCCGTGCGCGTGTTCGAGCGCGGAGAGTCCTTCGAGCAAGAGCCGCTCGGCTTGCTCGAGCGAGAACGGTCCGTGGCGCTGGACCACCTGGCCGAGATTCGAGCCGGGCACGTACTCCATCGTATACCAGGTGAGTCCCGCGCGCGTCATGATGTCGTAGATGCTCACGATGTTCGGATGACGCAGCCGGGCGGCAAGCTGGGCCTCGCGGCGAAACCGCTCCATGACGCCTGGGTCGGCGGTGAGCGCCGGATGCAGCACCTTGATCGCCACGTCGCGTTCCAGCGCGAGATCGCGCGCGCGGTACACGCGGCCGAAACCCCCGGCCCCGATCTCCTCGAGCAGCTCGTAATCGTCGCCGAGCGCGCGCCGCAGGCGCCGCTCGAACCCCGACTCCGTCAGAACCGGCGCGGCCGCCAGCACCTGGAAGGTGCCCGCGTCGCTGACGAAATCCTCCAGCATTTCGGTCGCCGTGTAGTAGCGGTCCTTGGGCACCTGCGACAGCGCGCGCATAATCACGCGCTCGACCGCGGCGGGGATCGCCTGGCGGTGTTGACGGGGCGGCACGATGCGCGCCGGATCGGCGTCGGGGGCACTACCCGTGAGCGCGGCGTAAATGTTCGCCGTCACGGTGTACACGTCGCTCGCCGGTTCGCCCGCTTCTCCGGCGCGTACTTCGGGCGCCATGTAGGGGCCAGTCGGATCACCGGGCGGGAAGGGCGGCGTCGGCAGATAGGGAAGGCACCAGTTGGAGAACCGCAGGTCGGTGACGACGCCCTGGCCGCCCGTGTTGATCATCAGCGTCGAGGGCACGATGCGGCGCATGATGACGCCGCGCGCGTGCGCGTGCTCGAGGGCGGACAGCAGATCGCGAATGAGCGACATGCATTGCGGGATGGGTCGCGGCCCGCGACGCAGCGCGTCGGCGAGACTTTCGCCCTCGATCCAGTTTGCCGTGCGGTAGGCGAACGAGCCGATCTCGCCGGCGGCGTAGACGTGCCGGATCGCGGGGTGATCGAACTGCGCGAGCACTTCGGTCTCGCGCATGTACCACGCGCGGCCGGGCGCCTCCGGCGCAAGGTGAACGCGCAGCGTCACCGGCCGCTTGAGCACGCGGTCCCACGCATGATAGAGGGCGCGCTCCGACGATAGTGCAACGAGATTGTCGAGCCGGAACGCCGGCTCGAGCGCGCGCAGCGCGTCGTCCAACAACCCCGCTGGCGGCGTCTGAGGGGCTGCGGTGGTGACCGCGGTCACATTTGTGGGTGAACGTCGATTTGGTGTCGTCACGCGCGAGTAATGTAGTGGGTCAGTTCGGCTGGCACGAACATCCGGTGCGCGGCAAATTCTCCCGCATGAATGATGACCGCGCTCCCGCCGCTCCCCGGCCGATGCGCCATCACGTGGAGCGGCGGGTGCGACCCGATCGGCGCTCCGGATTGGATCGCCGCATCACCGAGCGGCGCCTGCATCCCGTGACCGTGCTCGTGGAACGTCGTGGCGTGACTGAACGCCGCAGCCGGATCGAACGACGGTCGCCGGATCCGCGTCGCCATTTGAAGGATCGCCGCGGCTCCGGCCTCACGTTCACTTCGTCCTGATCGCCGTCACCGCCCAGCCGCGCCGGCCCACGCGTGCGTAGCGGGCATCCCGCAAATAGACCGTGTGGCTCGCCGTATCCACCTCGGCGGTCAGAAAACGCGCGAACTGCGCGATGGCTTGTCCTTCCGGTGTGTCGTGAATGACGCGCACCACCGCGCGATCGCGGAGATGACGCGCGATACGCCAATCGTCGCCGGCCACGGTGTCGGAATCGGCGTAGATCGCCTCCCACGTGAACGGCTGGCCGATGTTCGTGAGTGCCGCCCACGCTGCGCCTTTCCCGAAGCGGTGCTGTGCGAGCTCTTTGATCTCGCGCTTTCTGGCGGCGCCGCTCACGGCCTGTGCACCGGCGTACAGGACCAGCAACACGAGCGCGAACGTCGCGACGCGTTGCCGCGCCATCGGGCCGAACCAGTAGCGTATCCAGCCGACGATCGCAACGAAGGAAATCACTCCGCAGGCGACGAGCACCCAGGACGCCACGAGATCGCGTCGCCAGACCAAGAGCAGGGTGATGAAGCCGCCGATCAACACGATCCAGCTCAGCGGCCGCCAGTGGCGCTCGCTCCCCCAGGCCAGCGCGACCAGCGGCAACAACCAGAAAAACGGATCGACGATCGCGACCCAGTCGAGGTAGTACCAGTGGCTGCTCCAGGGGAGGAATGGCCGCCAACCGTAAGAGCCCTGCCAATCCATGTACAAGTGGCTGAGGACGGTGACGGCCACACAGATCGTGAGCCAACCCCAGGGCGGAACGCGCCCCGTGCCACGCCGACGCGACCAGCCGCGCGCAATGAGACCGACGAGCAGGATCAGAATGGGAATCTCGATCGCGGCGCCGAGCAGCGAGTGCGTGATGCCGCGATGCTGGATCAGCCGGTCGGCGGGCGTCCATTCCCAATACCCCATGAACAACTCGGCCCAGTCGGGCATGTTGGCGGCAATGGCGCCGATCAAGGCGGCGCGCGGAACGTGGCGATCGGCGATCGCACGGCCGAGCGCCGCGCCGACCAAAGCATGGGCGAGGTTGTCCATCCTACACGATGCGAGCAGACCTCGCGGCACGTCCAGAGCAGTCGTAGTTTCGAATTGTGTCCCTCCCGTTGCGACTGACCGACACCAGCGGTCAGCAGGTCGCCGAATCCTCCGGCGCGACGTTGCGCCTCGGACGTGACCCGGATTCCAGCGTCGTGGTTCGTGGTGATGCCGCCCGTGTCGTCTCGGTTCGTCACGCCGAGCTGCGCTATGAGCATGGCGCGTGGCTGCTCGTGGATCTCGGCAGCAAGAACGGCACCTATGTCGACGGCACGCGCGTCACCGCGCCAACCGCCGTCAAACACGGGGACGTGATTCGGCTTGGTGAGTCAGGGCCGGAATACCGCGTCGCTGTCGCCGCAGCCGATCTCGAGGCAACGCTTGCAGAACACCCTGGCTTGCCGGAGCCGCCCAGGCAAGCCGAACAGCGAGCCTACGGCGTGACGTTGCTTGCGACGGCTTCCGGGAAGCGATTCGAAGCGCGAGGCACAAGGATCCGCCTGGGACGGGGACGCGAGTGCGAGATCCAGCCGGTAGATGCAAACGACACAATCGTCTCGCGCATTCATGCCGAGCTGACCGTCGGTCAGGGCGGCGGTCTCGTGATTCGCGACGTCGAAAGCAAGAACGGCACCTTCCTCAACGGCCAACGCATCGCCAAGCCCATGCCGGTTCGTCTTGGCGACAAGATCATGCTGGGGCAGGGGGGACCGGTCTTGCTGGTCGAGGGGATGGGGACCGCGCCGCACAAGGTGTTTCACCGGCCGCAACAGGCCGGTGCGCCTGGTCAAAAAACCGTTATCGGAATGATCGGTGACGCGCTCGCGAGAGCCAAAGAAGAGCGTAAGCGTGGAGGCCGTGGCACGACTGCATTCATGCAGGCGGTCCGCGAAGAGGTCGGCAGGGATTCGCGTCGCAAGATCCGTTGGCTCACCGCGCTCGTCGTGTTGCTGGTGCTGCTGTTGGGTGGCGGGGTCTATGGCGTGTACCGGTTGCTCTCCAGCCAGGAGGAGAACACCAGGCAGGCGCTGCGCACCGCGGAGGACTCCGCGCGCGCCGAGAGCGACCGGCTGCGGCGGGAGCTGGACGCGGCACGCGCGGCGGCCGCGCCTGCTTCGGAAGTGGAAACACTCCGCGTCAAGCTTGTAGCAGCGGAATCGCGAACGACCCAGCTGCAGGCGGCGCTGGATCGCGCGCAACAGGCGTTGGGGCAACAGCTCGCGGCCGGCGAATCGCAGCGGCAGGACGCGCAGCGCGATCTGCAGCGCATGCGCGATCAGTTGGCCGATGCGGAGCGGCGCGCGCCGTCACAAGCGCTGATCGACAGCCTGCGGCAGGCGGTGAGTACGGCGGAAACGCAGGCGGCGGGCCTCGACGCGAAGCTGCGCGCGATCCGCAGGACGGATTTTGCCGGGATGGCGCAGCAGAATCAGGGCGCGGTCGGCCTCATTACCGTGTCCTTCGCCGGCGACCGCTACGACGGCACCGGCTTCGTCATCACTCCCGATGGCTACATGCTCACGAACTGGCACGTCGTCGCGGATTCACTGCACGCGCAGCCCGACACGTTGTGGGTGACGATGGCGGATCAGTCGCTTGCGCACTTCGGGGACGTCATCGCCACTTCGCGCGATCGGGACGTGGCACTCATCAAGATCCGGAGCTACCAGGGGCCATTCCTGAGCGCGATCGACTGGGCGGGAACCAAAGCACGTCAGGGGGAGCCTGCTGCGCTGATCGGCTATCCGGCCGGCTCGGGATTCGCGCGCGACCGTACGCTCGTCGTGCGGACGTCGATGACGGCGGGCATCTTGTCGCGGGTGACACCGGATCTCATTCAATTCGACGGCATGACTACCGGAGGATCCTCAGGAAGTCCCGTCTTCAACGCGGACGGCGAGGTGATTTCGGTTCATCGGGCGGGGCTCAAACAGGGACCCGGATTCGCGCTCTCCGTGCCCGTGAAGTACGCCATTCCGCTGATGCCGCCAGCATTGCGCCAGCGACTCGGCGTCTAGCAGGCAGCGTCTCTTAGTTCCGCGAAAAATCGACGGTGACGACGATGGTGCCTGGCTTGGCCGCTGGTTTCGCGGTGGTCACCACCGCCACCGAGCGTGGCGTCTCCATTCGGGAGTTGGTAACCGCCTGACGGACGGCTGCCAGTGCTTCAAACCCCTGCCTGGTGTCGACCACGGCGGCGCTGGCTTGCAGGCTGCCACGGGCCTGCGCTTCTGCACTGCGCCCGATGACGGACACGAGCCCGATTGTTAAGGCCAGCTTTAATCCGAAGCGCATCGCCAGCTCCCTTGGTGAGGTACCCCCGATTACCGAGGGCCTACCAAGGCAGGTGACATGCCGAGCAATTGTAACGTTCTAAGTAACTGGTTTTCTGGCTGTTACGGCGATCAGACACGCCTGATTTTGCCCCCGCCACCGTCTAGAATCTCAACACGCTCGTCGCTATTGCGTTTGTAAGTGGAAGCCCTATTTTGTGTTCCGCGTTTTCTCGCCTTTCTGTACAAATATTTGACATTGATGAAGAAATTGGCGCTTGGCATAAGCCTTGCTTTTGCAGGGCGCCAGAAGCACGGATGGGCCGAATGGCACTCCAGCTGTCCAATAGCTCGACACCAACATTGGGAGCAAGATATGCGCGGCGTCACCAAGCTAACCCTGGTCGCGGCTGCCCTCGTCGTAACGGCAACCGCAGTCCAGGCCCAGACGAACAATGCCAGCATCACGGCGACGGCAAGCGTGCAGACGCCGATCAACGTGGTGGGCGCCCAGCAGTTGAACTTCGGCAACGTCTTCCCGGGCGTGAATAAGACGATCAACGCCACGGACCTGGCGAATGCCGGCCGGTTCGACGTGACGGGTCAGGCGAGCACCCCGGTTACCATCTCGTTCACGCTCCCGGCGACGCTGTCGTCCGGCGGTAACACCATGCCGATCGTGAGCTACACGGGTGAGTACGCGCAGAACAACCTCCAGACCGGTGCTACCGCTTTCGCGCCGGCTTCTGGTGCGACTCCTTCGCTGAACGCTTTCGGCGCGCTGTGGGTGTGGGTGGGTGCACAGGTGCAGCCGGCGACGAACCAGGTGGCCGGTGTCTACACCGGTTCGATCACCATGACGGTGGTTTACTAGACCAGGAGCTTGGCGTCGAGCTGATGGCGCGCCGGCAGGGGATGCAGTATTCCTCTGCCGGCGCTGTCGCAAGGGAGACGCAAGCCGAGTTATGGAACGGATCCGGTGGATCGCGATCGTGGGGATGCTCCTAGGCGTGCCGCTCTACGCACAGGGCAAGCCGCTGACGGTGACCGGCGTTCGAGGCATCACTTTCGGCGCCGTGCTGCCGGGCGTTCCGCGCGTGATCTCCCGCATGGATCCGGCCAATAGCGGGCAGTTCGACATTAGGGGGCCGAAAGGCAATGTGCTTCTTACCTTCGCGCTCCCAATAGCGATGACCGGACCCGGCGGCGCCTTGATGGCACTGACCTTTGGCGCGGGCGACGCAGGCTACTCGCAGTCCCAGACGATCGGGAGTCAGGTGGGATTCGATCCGAAGCAGCCTTTCACGGCGACGTTGTCGAACAGCGGACGCGGCTCGGTCTTTGTGGGAGCGACCGCGAATCCGGCGACGAACCAACGCGCGGGTGCCTATACGGCGACGATCACGCTGACGGTGACGGTGCTGCCGTGAGGCGCGCGCTCGGGCTGGCCTTCACACTGTCACTTGCAGCTTTCTCGCTCTCTGCGCAGGGCGTCATGGTCGCGCCACACGCCGTCTTCATCGATCATCGTGCGCGCAGCGGCTCCGTGCTGCTCTACAACCCTGGTACCGAACCGGTCGAAGTCGCGATTTCCACGATCTTCGGCTATCCGATCACCGACTCCCTGGGCCAGATCAAGCTGGACACACTGGTCACCGACTCTTCCGTCTCGGCGCTCGCGTGGATTCAGGCATTTCCACGACGCTTGACGGTTGGTCCACGCGAGCGGCAGACGATCCGGTTGCTTGCGCGCCCGCCCGTCGGGTTGCCCGATGGCGAGTACTGGCTTCGGCTGGTGATTGCGGCGCAGGCCGGCCACGTGCCGATCACCGGCGTGTCCGATACGACGGCCATCCAGGTCGGTCTCACGCTCGAGGTGCGGACGATCATCGGCGTGAATTATCGCAAAGGTCCCGTCAGCACCGGGGTGACGTTGTCCGGCGTCACGGCCCAGCTCGTCGGTGATTCCTTGATCACGCGCGGCACGCTCGAGCGGCGCGGGAACGCGGCGTTCATCGGTGTGATTCGCGAGACGCTCGTGGATTCGACGGGAAGGGTGCATCCGCAGCGCGTCGGCGACTCGGTCGTGACGACGTTTCAGTCGCCGATCGGGGTGTACCGCACGATGGCGCCCCGGCTCGCGAGCGTGATTCCGCAGCCGGGCCTGCCTCGTGGCCGCTACTGGCTCCGCTATGAAGTCGTCGCCGAGCGCGACGATCTCGACCCGACGGTCGTGCTGAAGGCGCCGGCGGTTCGTGATTCCGTCCGGCTGGTGGTGCCGTGAAGCGCGCCGTTGCACTGGCGGCGTGCGTCTGCCTGACCGCTCGCGCGGCGGCACAGAACGCTTCGTCGGTAGCGGCGAACGCGGTCGTCGTCACGGTCGGCATGACGATCAACACGCTCAGCAATCTGAATTTCGGGACCGTCATCAAGGGTGTCGCCACGACCGTCCAGCCCACTGCGGTCGGTGCCGGCGAATGGCAAGTCACCGGGAGCTCGAACGCATTTGTGGTCATCAGTTTCACGCTGCCGACCCAGCTCACCAACATCCAGGCGCTGCCCGGCTCGACGATGCCGATTGCGTTCAACGCGACGTCGGCGCGCTGGAACCGCGCAAACAACAACGCCGCCTCGGCGACGGCGTTCAATCCGGCGATCGGCGTTGTCGGTCGCTTAGGCCCTCCTCCTAATCCCACGATGTACGTCTGGATCGGTGGCACGGTGAATCCCGCGGCCACGGCGAAGCCCGGGATCTACCAGGGCAACGTCGTCATGTCGCTCGTCTACCAGTAAACCATGTCGCTCGCGCGTGTGGCGGCGGGGGCGGGGGCGGCGCCGCTCCTGTTGGCGATCGCGCTGCACGCTCAGCAAGCTCCGCGCGATACCGGTCCCGCTCCTGAAGCCGTCGTCATCGATTTGCGCATCGGCCGCATTGCCGGCGCGACGGTGCAGGCGTATCGGGTCCGATCCGAGGTGCTGCTGCCGCTGTCGCAGTTTTGTCAGCTGGCCGAAATCCGCCAGCGGCTGACGCCGGACGGCCGGCTGGAAGCGACGGTCGACCCGGGAAATGTCGCCATTGTCATCGACCCCCGCCGCGACTCGATGCAGTATGGCGATCGTCGCGTGCGGATCGAACGAGAATTCATTCGCTATGAAGCTGCTCCGCCCGAGCTTTACGTCGGCAGTGAGCGGCTGGGCGACCTGCTGGGGCTGACATTTGCCGTTGACTGGTCGGACTTGACCGCGACCGTGATCGATCCCGCCGGTCTCCCGATCGCCCGCCGTCTGCGGCGCGAAGCCGCGCGCGAAGCCTATCTCCGCCGCCCCGACGTCTTGCTTCCCGACGTGCGCCTCGGTCTGCAGCGACCGTCGTGGGACGGCGTCGTCGTCGACTACTCTCTCTTCGCTCCGTCATCCGATCCGCTGGCTGGCTCGACCTACAGCCTGGGACTCGGCGCCGATATTGGGGGCGGTTCCCTCGAAACGCTGGCGCAAAGCGTCGGCCCGGCCGATGGGGGGCATGTGCACGTCGATGCGTCGTGGACCGGGGTATGGCGCGACAGCCACTGGCTCAAACAACTGCGGCTTGGCGATGTGCCGTCCTCGGGTCCACGCTCGCGCGCGCTCGAAGGCATCATGCTCACCAACGCGCCCTTCGTTCGTCCCTCGCTCATTGGCGCCTTACGCTATGCCGGGACACTCGAGCCGGGTTGGTCGGTGGAAGCATATCGTGGTGGCGACCTCGTCGCCTTCGATTCGGCCGATGCGTCGGGCGGCTTTTCCATTGCGCTTCCGGTGCGCTACGGTGAGAACCCCGTCGACTTCGTGGCATACGGGCCATTCGGCGAAATTCGTGAGTTCAACCGCACCTATCGTGTGCTGAGCGAGCTGCTGCCGGCGCGCCAATTCGAATACGGCATCTCCGGCGGCCGCTGCCCGCAGCCGAACTTCCTCTGTAATGCGACCGCGAATCTCGACCTGCGCTATGGCGCCACGTCGCGCTGGACGCTGCAGGGGGGACTCGATCAGTTCTGGCGCGACTCGTTACCGGATCGCTCGCATCCCTACGTGTCGGTCGTCGCCAATCCCAGCAATGCGTGGGCGCTCGAGAGCGAGCTCATCAGAGCCGGGCTCGCACGCGGCGACGTGCGCTACGAGCCGTCTGTGGATCTCCACGTCGAAGGCGAGTACGTGCATTTCGTCGACGACTCGTTCTCGGTACTCGCCATGCCGGGCCTGCGCAATCAGCTGACCCTCACCGGATTCTGGCGACCGCAGACTACGCACGGCTTTTTCTTCTTCGATGGCCGGCTCCAGCGTGTCAGCAGCGACGCGGGACGGGCCACCACGACGCGCCTGGGCGCCTCGATTCAGACGGACGCGCTGCGTCTGCTGCCGTACGTGCGCACGGAGGACGGCGTCGTCGCGGGCGCGATCGCGGGCGAGCGGCCGGGGACACGCGAGTTCGCCGGGATCTCGACGTTCATCATGCCGCGGCAGAACTGGGGTCTGTTTCTCAGCCAGATGTTGCTTCGTACCAACACGGAGATCGAGCGGCAGATGGGTCTCGTCTCGTGGTCGGCGTTCGCCGCACATCCGGTCGCCAGTGGCATCCGGCTCGAAGTGGGCGCGAGCTGGGTTCGCGGCGCCGGCGCCACCTACAGCCTGACCGTCACATCGTACCTCTCGGCAATGCGAGCGGTCACGTCGCTGGCGGCGCCGCCCGGCCAGCCGGTCACGGGCTCGCAGTTCGTGCAAGGCTCGCTCCTCTGGGACCGGCGCACGCAGCGTCTCGGTGTCGCGCCGGGACCGTCGCTCGAGCGCTCGGGTCTCGCGGGTCACGTGTTCCTGGACCTGAATGCGAACGGGATCCGCGATCCGGGCGAGCCGGCCGTCGTGAACGCGCGTGTGCTCGTAGGTTCGCTGGCGGCACGCACCGACTCGACGGGCGCCTATCACGTCTGGGACCTCGTGCCCTTCGAGCCGGTGATGGTCAGTCTCGATTCGCTGTCGCTCGAATCGCCGCTGCTCGTGCCGCTGTTCGCGCGCACCAGCATCGTTCCGGGGCCCAATCGATTCCGCAGCCTCGATATCCCCGTCGTCGAATCGGGCATCATCGAAGGCCGCGTGAGCCGGAATGGCACGGGGATCGGCGGTATCACGCTCCTGCTGACCGACCGCAACCGCGGCGCGCAACGCACGCTCGTCACGTTCAACGACGGCGGCTTCTATCTCATGGGGGTGAAGCCGGGTGATTACGAGTTAACGGTGGACCAGCGAGTGCT
This sequence comes from Gemmatimonadales bacterium, assembly GCA_035309945.1. Lineage (GTDB taxonomy): Bacteria > Gemmatimonadota > Gemmatimonadetes > Gemmatimonadales > GWC2-71-9 > 20CM-2-65-7. The sequence goes on from DATGEQ010000101.1 coordinate 45,249, forward strand.
GGACGCCCTGGCCGTCGACGCGGAGCCGCTGCGATTCAGCTTGACGCCGACGGCGAATGGGATCGGTCGCGACGGATTGGAGATTCGGCTCAAGTCCCGGTTTTAGCCGCCACCTCGTGGAGCACCGTTTCGAGCTGCGAGAAATCGTAGGGTTTGACGAGCGAAGGGACGCCTGAATCTCGCAGCAGGGTCGCGGTGTCGGTGGCGAAGGTATCGCCGGTCGTGAAGATCAGTCGCGCGACCATGGACGGATGCTCGCGTTTCAACCGCTCCAGGAACTCTCCGCCACTCATGCCCGGCATGCGGACATCCGACACGATCACGTCGATGCGCTCGCGGCGCAGCACGCGTAAGGCGTCGCCGCCGTCTTCCACCGCGATGACGCGCATACCGCGGCGCTTGAGGAAGTTCACGACCGCGCGACGCACGCCTTCCTCGTCGTCGATCAGCAACACCGCGAGCTTGCCGTCAGCGGGCCCCGCCCGACCGGTCCGAGTCTCGTGGGGAATCGCCCTGGGCGCGGGCGTGATGCGCTGGCGCGTGCGGGCGTCGCGCGGCAGGACGATCGTGAACGTCGCGCCGTGTCCCGGCACGGAGTCGACCGTGATGCGGCCGCCGTGGTCGTGCACGATGCCGTAACAGATCGAGAGTCCGAGTCCAGTGCCGGTGCCCTCGGGCTTCGTCGTAAAAAATGGATCGAAGATTTTCTCCTGAATCTCGCGTGGGATCCCCGGGCCGGTGTCCGCCACCTGGAGCCAGACTTCCTCATCGCCCGCCACGGCCGTACGGATCGTGATCGCGCGTTTCTCCGTTACCGTCAGCAGCGCCTGTTCGGCGTTGATCAACAGATTGAGCAGCATCTGCTGCATTTCCGAGCCGTTCGCCCAGGCGTTGGGATTCGCGTCGTCGAGATCGAGATTGACGGTGATGTTGAGCGTGGTGAGGTGGTAGGAGCGGAGCGCGAACGTGCGGCGCACGATCTCGTTGAGCTCGACGAGCGTGCGCTCCTTGCTCCCCGCTCGCGCAAAGGCGAGCAGATTCGACGTGATGCACCCGATGCGCGTGGCTTCGTCATACATCATCTGCACGGTCTCGCGCTGCTCGGGCCCGAGCCGATCGAGCAAGAGGGTCTGCGCGAAACCCGAGATGATGGCGGCCGGGTTGTTGATCTCGTGCGCGACGCCGCTCACCAGTTGGCCCATGGCGGCGAGCTTCTCGGCTTGCTGGAGTTGCGTTTGCGCGCGGCGCTGCTCCGTGATGTCCCGGACCAGCATGAGGACCTTCGGGATGCGGCCACTTTCGCGCACGGGCGCGAACAGCAGCTGGCAGGTACCGTCGCTGCCGTCGGGGCGATGAAACGGAACCTCGAAGCGCCGCAGCTCGCCGTCGAACGCGGCGTCGAGATTCTCGCGAGCGATCCGGAGCCCTGTTCCCTCGAGCCAGGCGAAGCCCGACCGTTGTTCGCCGCCGGCGCCGGTCCCCAGTGCGCGGCCGGCGGCATTTTCATCGAGCACGTTGCCGTCGCGATCGACGACCGTAATGGCATCGGGCACCGCTTCCATCAGCAGTCGCAGATTGCGTTCGGCCGAGGCGGTGGCGCCGAGCGCGCTCATCAACGAGCGCGTCTGATTCGCGACTTCGTCCTCGAGGATGTGGGCATAGCGGCGGCTCACGCCAAGGGAATACAGCACGCGCGCCCCGACGATCACCATGCCGAGACCCATGAGCACCGCAACGTCGGGTCGGGGTTGCGGTTGCATCAACGCGATGATCACCATGCCCGTCATGGCGGCGAGGCCGAGCACGAGCGCGATGAAGCGCGCCGCGGTGCTTGTCTCGGGCGACGCGCCGCGGCCGCGCTGCAGATGCCGCGCGTAATCGGGGGCGATCGCGGCCGCCGCGGCGGTCAGCAGAAGTCCGGCGTCCCAGGTGAGATCGAGTGGCCCGCCTGGCCGGTACGTGCCGCGAAGCGCGACGATCGCATAGACCTGGTTGCCGATCGCGAACGCAATCACGCCCGGCAACAGCAGGCCAGCCGTGGCTGCGGGAAACGCCGGCCGCCGGAGCATCTGGATCAGAATCATCCACAGCACCGCGACCGCCCCTATCGACCATCCGACGCTCGCGATGAATGCCGCGGGCGCCACGGATGCGCCGCCGGTCAGGAGCGGCTCGAGCAGGTATTCATACGCGACGGCGCCAACCGCGAACGTGACGAGCACGGCGTCGAGGAAGCGCTCGGGATCGCCGCGGCGCGTGGGTTGGCCGCGCACCAGCATCATGACGCCGACGATCAGGCACACGTAAATGCCGAGAAACCCGATGTCTGCGGCCGACGGATAGGGCGGCGGCGCGCCGCGCACCAGATCGGAGAAGTTCCACACCAGCTGGCCGGCGAGGAACGAGACCGCGCCGGCCCCGATCCAGCGCCACGTGCCGCGTTGCTCCGACGTGGTGACACGGCGCGCCGCCAGGAAACATGCGAACGCGGCGAAGATCGCCGCCCAGGTCCACGAGACGTCGGTCACGATCGCGACGGTACTCCCGTCTCCCGGGGCAAGCGCGTACAACAGCACCATCGCCAGCAGCGACAGACCGGCGATAGCGACAAGGATGCGGGCGGACCGGCTCAGCGACATCATCGGAAGGGGACTCCGGGCCTAAATTATCCGCATTATGTTTGCCCGCCAATGAATCCACTCGGATGGATGAGCGCGCCGGAGGAATCTCTGGCGCAATGGGATGAGCATACGGCGCTCGCGGCGGCCGCTCGGGCCGACGGGCTGACACGCACACTCGTGTGCGGCATGGGTGGCTCGAGTCTGGTTGCCGACGTGCTCGCTGAAACGTTCGGCGCCAAGCAGCTGCACGTGCTGGATAGCACGAATCCCGACGCGGTGCGCGCCGCCGGCAGTCCGTCCGATCTGGCCCGCACGCTGTTCGTGATCTCGAGCAAGTCGGGGACCACCGTCGAGACGCTCGCGTTCTGTCATTACTTCGTCGCGCGCGCGCGCCCCGAGCAATTCATCACGATCACCGAAACCGACAGCCCGCTCGCTCGCATTGCGCGCGCCAAAGGCTTTCGCGCCGTCATTCCGCATCCGCCCGGCGTTGGCGGACGGTACGCGGCGCTGACCGCGATCGGCATGGCGCCCGCCGCGCTCGCCCGGCTCGACGGGCGCACGCTGCTCGAGCGCACGCGCAAGATCGACGTGCCCGCGGCGCGCGCGTTGGGGGCCGCAATCGCGGACCGCGCGCTGGACGGGTGCGACAAGCTGTGCCTGCAGCCGCCGCAGCGCATTGCCGCGCTCGCATACTGGATCGAGCAACTGATCGCCGAAAGCTCCGGGAAAGACGGCCGCGGCGTGATTCCCGTGGTCCAGGAGCCCAATGGCGGACCGTTGAGCGATGCTCAGACGACAGGACCGGAGGTCTTTGCGTCCGACCCGCTCGATCTGGGCGCCGAGTTCCTCCGCTGGGAGTACGCGACGCAAGCGTTATGCGAGCGCCTGGGCGTCAATGCGTTCGATCAGCCCGACGTCGAAGAAGCGAAGAAAATGGCGCGGGCGGAATTGGCCCAAACTGCCGTTGCAGATGCAGGGGTAGGGGCGCGGCATGCTGCGCCCCTCCAAACACTCACGCTCGCGCACCTGAAGAATTCGTATCGCCCGCGCGACTATTTCGCGCTGCTGGCATACGTGCCGCCGACGCCGGAGGTGTTCCGCGCGCTGCAGCGCGTGCGCGCGGCCTGGGGCCATGCGTTGGGCTGCGCGACGACACTCGGCATCGGGCCGCGTTACCTCCACTCGACGGGACAGCTGCACAAGGGCGGTCCGAACAGCGGGCTCTTTCTCGTCGTCACGTGCGATTCGCAAACCGACATGGACATTCCGGAGATGGGTTGGACGTTCGGACAGCTCCATGTCGCACAGGCCCGCGGCGATGTTCGCGCGTTGCGCGCGCGCGGCCGTCGCGTGACGCACGTCCATCTCTCCAGTCTCATGGAGCTCGCGCAGCTCGTCCCGTGACGACTGCCTTCATCTTTCATCTCATACCGCACACACATTGGGACCGGGAGTGGTTTCTCCCCCGCGCCGCTTTTCAGGCGCGCCTGGTCCCGATGCTCGACGATTGCCTGGAGCGGCTGCAAGCGGACGCGAGCTTTCGCACCTTCCTGCTCGATGGGCAGACCGTGATCGTCGCGGATTACCTTGAAGCGCGCGCCGATCGCGAGAACGACGTCAGGACGCTCGTCAAAACTGGCCGTCTGCAGGTCGGTCCGTGGTACGTGCTCGCCGACGAGTTGATTCCCTCCGGCGAGTCGTTGATCCGCAACCTCCTGCTCGGTGCCGCCGATGCTGAGCGCCTCGGCGGCCGGCTGGACGTGCTGTATTCGCCCGATGCGTTCGGCCACCCCGTCGTGCTCCCATCCCTCGCGCGAGAATTCGGCTTGAAGTACGGCGTGCTCTGGCGCGGGTTGGGCGGTGAGCCGGGGCAGGACCACGATTTCTTCCGCTGGCGGGGAACCGACGGACGCGAGATCCTGCTCTGGCACATGCCGCCGCAGGGTTATGAAATCGGCGCCGATCTGCCGGGTTCGGGTGCACGCCTGCCCGATCTGTGGAAGCAAGTGCGTGCCGTGCTGGTGCCACGCGCCGCGGGCAAGCACATCCCGGTCTTTGTCGGCGCCGATCATCATGCACCCCATCCCGCGCTCGCCCGGCTGCGGGACCTGCTCGCCGAGCTCGAGCCGGCCAGCGCGTTTCGTATCTCGCGGCTCGACGAATTCTTTCAGTTAGCGGACGCGACACCGGCGCAAGCGCTCGCGGGAGAGCTGCGCTGGTCGTATGGCTATACGTGGACGCTGCAGGGCGTTCACGGTACGCGCGCGCCGCTCAAGCGCCGGCATGGCCAGGTCGAGTTATGGCTCGAGCGCATTGCGGAACCTCTGGTCGCACTGGCGCGGCTGTGCGGCGGCCGCGATCGGCGCCCCATCCTCGAGCTCGCGTGGCGCCACCTCGTCCGCACGCAATTTCACGACACCATTGCGGGTTGTAGCGCCGACTCCGTCGCGGAGGCAGCGGAGCATCGCCTCAACGCTGTCGCGGCCTATGCCGCCGAGCTCACCCGTGGGTCGCTGCTCGAGCTTGTCGGCCACGATCCCGACGTGCAGCGGGAGCGTGCGGACGGAAGCGAGCCCGCCCTCGTATTGTGGAATCCCGCGGCGCGCGCGCGGGGTGGTGTGATGGTCGCGAACGTGACGGTATTTCGTCGGGACGTGCTCGTGGGACCACCAGCCGAAGGACGATCACCGCGCGAAGCGGCGGGATACCGGTCCTTCAGCTTCTATGATGCGAGGGGGATGGCCATTCCCGTGCAAGTCCTGGCCCAGCGACAATCGCTGGAGCGCCGTGACGCGGCGCGCCACTATCCCGATCAGGACGAAGTGGATGAAATACGCGTTGCCTTCCGCGCGCCTCCCGTCCCCGGTCTCGGCTGCGGGATACTGAACCCCGGAGCGCCGGTTCCGCTTGGGCGCGAAGAGGAAGTGCGCGTGCGGGGGCGGGCGTTGGAGAATCGTTTTGTTGAAGTCGCGATCGAGTCGACCGGCGCCCTGACATTGCTCGATCGCCGCCATCACGAGCGATACGGTGACCTCTTGCGACTCGAAGACGGCGGCGATGCAGGTGACGCATACACCTATTGCCCGCCCGCGCGCGATCGAATCCAGCAGAGTCGCGGCCCCGTCACGGTGCGGCGGCTCGCCGGGGGACCCCTGGTTGCCGCGCTCGAAGCGCGCTGGGAAGTGCTGCGCGGAATCACTGCGCGACTTGTGGTGCAGCTCTTCGCCGACAGTCCGATCGTGCGCGTCATCCTCGACATCGACAATCGCAATCGCTTTCACCGCCTGCGCGCGCGTTGCAACACTGGACTGAGCGGTGCGCCGGTAATCGCGGGCGCCGCGTTCGACGCCGTCGCGCGTCCGCCGGTGCGCGTCGCTGCGGGCACCTACCCGCGTGAGACGCCGGTGCGCACCGCGCCGGCGCAGCGGTTTGTTGCCGCCGCCCATGGTGGACGCGGGATCGCCGTACTGGCACCCGCCTTCTTCGAGTACGAGTGGACGCCGCCGGGTGACCTCCTCGTCACGCTGCTGCGCGCAATCGGAGATCTTTCTCGCGGCGATTTGCCGACGCGGCCCGGCCATGCCGGTTGGCCGACGGCGATTCCCGGCGCGCAGTGCCTTGGCACCACACGCATCGAGCTTGCCATCGTGCCCGTGACGGCAAGCGACGTGGAGCGAGGCGATCTGCTGCCGCAGCTCTGGGAAGACGCATTTCTGCCGCTCTACCCCGTGTGGCTGCGTGACGCCGGCCCGCTCACCGTGCCGCCGCTGAGCGTCACGCTCGAGGGCGCGGGTCTCGTCTATTCATCGCTCAAGCCCGCGCAGGTCGGCTCCCCGCTCGTCCTGCGGTGCTACAACGCCACCAACCGGAAAGCAGCCGGGGCATGGCGATTCGGCAACGGCATCAAGACGGCGCATCGCGTCCGCGCCGACGAACGCGAGGCGGTGGCGCTCGTCCTCGAGCAGCGAGGCAACGTCGTCCGCTTTGTCGCAGAGCCGCACGAGATCGTGTCGATTTTGGTAACCTGATGCAGGAGCACTTCCTGTCGACAGCGCGGACCGCGCGCTACTTCACCCTCGGCTCCGCTGCGCGCGCGGCGGATGTGTGGTTCGTCTGTCACGGCTACGGCCAGTTGGCGGCGCGATTTCTCGAGCGCTTTCGTCCGCTCGAGTCGGATCGTCGCTGCATCGTCGCGCCCGAAGGGTTATCACGGTTTTACCTGACCGAGAATCCGGCCGAGCGTCGAGTTGGAGCGAGCTGGATGACGCGCGAGGACCGGTTGCACGAGATTGACGATTACGTCCGCTATCTGGACGCGTTGTACGCGCATGTCGTCACGTCCGCAGCGCGAATCACGGCACTCGGATTCTCCCAAGGAACCGCCACGGTGTGCCGCTGGGCGGCGTTCGGGTCGGCCAGACTCGATCGGCTGATCGTCTGGGGCGGGGAAGTGCCGCCCGACCTGGATCTCGGCGACGCCCGCGTCAAGGAGCGCTTACGCGCGTCGCGGCTGACGCTGGTCTACGGCACCAACGATCAATACTTCACGCCAAAAATCGTCGCGACGGTCGCAGCCCGTCTCAACGAGCACGAGATTCCGTTCGAGCGACACATGTTCGAGGGTGGCCATGAAATCGACGCGGCCACATTGCGTGGTTTGATTTAGCCTCGGGCGTGAGGGTCGAGCACGTCGCGGAGCGCATCGCCCAGCAGCGTACACGCCACCACCACGAGCACGAGCGCGAAGCCTGGCGCGATTGCGACCCACGGCGCGTTTACGAGCGTATCACTGCCCGACGTGATCATGTTGCCCCACGACGGCGTAGGGGCCTGCACCCCAAGTCCCAGGTAGGAAAGGCCGGCCTCGAGCACGATCGCATTGCCGACGCCGAGGGCGGCCGCGACGATCACCGGCGTCATGGCGTTCGGGAGGATGTGGCGGCGCAGGATGCGCCACTTGCGCGCCCCGGCCGCGACGGCGCCTTCGACGAAGGCGCGCGGGGCGAGCGAGCGCACCTCGCCGTAGACGAGCCGGGCGATGCCCATCCATCCGGTCAGGCCTAACACGACGATCACCAGGAGCGTGCTGGGTTGCCAGAGTGCGGCGAGCAGGAGCAGCAGAACAACGCGCGGCAGGGCCAGGGCGAAATCGGTGAGCGCGAGTAGCGAGACGGACACCGGGCCGCGCCAGTAGCCCGCCGCCGCGCCGATGACGACGCCGAGGGCGAGCGAGACGAGGACGGCGAGGATACCGACACCGAGCGACACGCGGGCGCCGTAGATCAGGCGCGTCCAGACGTCACGTCCGAAGCGATCGGTGCCGAGCGGATGAAAGGCGCCGTGCACGTCGCGAGACAGTGGCGGCACGAATCGCGTCGCGACGATGTCGCCCTGCGCATTCGGGGCGGCATTCGTCACAAGCGGCGCCGCAACGGCGCAGACCAGCGCCACGAGCAGCACCATGCACCCGAACGCGCCGCGGGCGTCGCGCAACAACAGTCTCACGGCGTCGCTCGGTGGGCGCGGACGCGCGGGTCGAGCCCGGCCGCCAGGACATCGGCCAACATGTTGCCGGCAACGACGAGCACGGCGCTGATCGTCACCGCGGCCATGACGACGGGATAGTCGCGCGCGCGGACCGCTTCGACCAGCACACGACCGACTCCAGGCCAGGCAAAAACCGCCTCCACGAACACCGCTCCCGAAAACAGCGCGGGCAGTGAGAGGCCGAGCAGAATGACGACCGGCGTGAGCGCATTGCGGAGCGCGTGCCAGCCGATCACGTGCCGCGGCGTCAGTCCTTTAGCTTGCGCCGTCGTGATGAAGGGTTGGTGGAGTGTATCGAGCATTGCGCCGCGCACGAACCGCGCCGCTCCGCCGATGCCGATCAACGTCAGGGTCGCGAGCGGGAGCGCCAGGTGGCGCAGGCGGTCGAGCAGCCAGCTCGGCCCGTGGAGATAATCCGCGTCGAGCCCCGCAATCCCGAACGCCGGCAGCAGCCGCGCCCAATACGTGAACACGAGCACGAGCATCAGTCCGAGCCAATAGCCGGGGACGGCGAACAGCGTGACGGACGTGACGGAGAGCAGCGTGTCGAGTCGCGAGCCTCCGCGCGCGGCCTGGAGTGCGCCGACGCCGAGCGCGATCAGATAGCTGATGACCAGTGACAGCGTGACGAGCCATGCCGTCGCGGGCCAAGCCTTTGCGAGCAGCGCACGGACGGGCTGTCCGCTGGCGATGCTCGTGCCCCAATCGCCCCGGCCGAATCGTCCGATCCAAGTGGCGAACTGTTGCGGCAGACTCGCATCGAGCCCGAGCGCGCGGCGCTGCGCCGCGACTTGTGCGGCCGTCGCGCGCGGTCCCAGCATGAGTCTCACGGGGTCGCCCGGCGCAACGTGCAACAGCAGAAACGTGAGTGTCACGACGCCGAGCACGACGGCGAGACCGGCGAGCAAACGGTGCCCGAGCCTGGCGAGCATCGGCCGAATCTCGCGCCGCCTCTCACGGGCCGCTAGAATGCGGGCGTGTCGCGCGCGCGCTGTGCGTTTCTCTCAGCTCTGGCTGTGGTGTTCACGGGCGCCTGTGGCGATGCGGCCGCACGCCGCGGTGCCACCGTGCTGTTCGCGTCGGGCGCCGACCTCGCCAGCATCAATCCGCTGCTCACCGACCATCCGCTGGCGCGACAGGTGCAGCGCTACGTGCTGCTGACGACCTTGGCGCGCTACGACTCGCTGCTCGTGCCCAGGCCCTATCTCGCGCGCGCGTGGCAATGGTCCGACGGCGGCCGCACGCTCACCTTCCGGCTGCGCACGGACGTCCGCTGGCACGACGGCGTACCAACGACGGCGCGCGACGTGGTCTGGACGCTGAACGCGGCACGCGACGTGGCGACCGGCTATCCACGGTTCACCGACCTCGCGAGCATCACGGCGGTGAGCGCGCCGAACGATTCGACCATCGCGCTGCAGTTCGCCGCCGCTCCGCGCGCGCGCAGCGCGGACGCGCTGCCCGATGTGTTCACCGATCTCGCAATCCTGCCGGCACATCTGCTCGACAGTATCCCCCACGCGCGCCTGCGGCAGGCCGCGTGGAATCTTCATCCGGTCGGTAACGGCCCGTTCCGGTTCGTGACCCACGAGCCGAATCGGCGCTGGGTATTCGCGCGCAACGCCGACTTTCCCGCCGGGCTCGGCGGACCGCCTTACCTCGAGCGCTTCATCGTGGTCGTGGTCGACGATCCTATGGTCAAGCTCTCGGCGCTGGTCGCCGGTGAGCTCGACTTCGCGGGGATCAGCCCGCAGCACGTCGCGTTCGTCCGGGGACATCCCCCGCTGACGGTGTGCGAATATCCGCTGATCTTTCCGTATGGCCTCGTGTTCAATGCCCGCCGCCCGCCGTTCAACGATCCGCGGGCGCGCTTGGCGGCGGCGCTCGCGATCGATCGCCGCGAAATCGTGGACGGATATCTCTTCGGGCTCGCCATTCCTGCGGACGGGCCGGTGCCGCCCGGTCTCCCTGGGTACGTGCCTGTGCCCGTCACGCCCCTCAACCCCGACTCAGCCCGCCGTCTTGTCGCGGCGCTCGGGTCGCCGCCGGCTTTCGAGCTGTTGTCCGTGGGCAGCGGCGAAGCACCGCTCGAGCAGATGCTGCAAGCGCGCCTGGCCGCGGTGGGGTTTCGCGTGACGATTCGGCAGCTGGAGCTGTCGACGTTTCTCGATCGCGTGAACGGCACGCGGCACGACTTTACCGCTGCGGTCATGGGGATCACGGGCGATCCCGGACTCGGCTATTTGCAGTCGTTGCCGGCACGCACCGGCCTCCCGTTGCCGGCCGACCCACGGGATGCCCAGCGCGTCTTGGCCGAGCAGCGGCCGGTGGTGTGGCTCTATCACGCGCGCGGCGTGCAAGCGATGAACAGCCGGATTCGCGCGGTGCGGATGGACATGCGCGGGGAGTTGGCGACGGTCGCCGTTTGGCGGGTCGGCGTGGGGGCGGAGCAGTGAGACGGCGCGATCTGCCGACCGAATTCCACGCGAGCGCGCCGCTGCGTCTCGACTTTGCCGGTGGTTGGACCGACGTGCCGCCGTTTTCGGCGCGCGAGGGCGGCGTCGTCGTCAACGGCGCGATCGGGCTGCACGCCCACGTGACGCTCGCGCTCGGCGGCAAACTGCTGCGGTTCGTATCGGAGGAGATGGGTGAAACGCTCGAGTGCGCGAATTCCGCCGGCCTCGCGCGCGACGGCAAGCTCCCGCTACTCACCGCAGCCCTTCGCATGTTTCCGGTGGTCGGCGGGTTCACGTTGACGACCCGCTGCGAAGCGCCGCCCGGCTCGGGACTCGGCAGCTCTGGCGCGCTCGGCGTCGCGCTCGTGAGTGTACTGACGCGCGCGCGTCAGGAAGCTCTGAGCCAGCACGACGTTGCCGACCAGGCATGGCAGGTTGAGACGCAAGAAGCGCGGCTCCCGGGCGGCAAACAGGATCAGTATGCCGCGGCGCTCGGGGGATTTCACCGCTTTAGCTTTCGCGATCCCGACGTCGGTGTCGAGCCGGTCACACTCGATCCGGCATTCACGGCGGCGTTGGAACGACAGACGTTGATCTGCTATACAAACAAGAGTCGCGTGTCCGGCGATACGATCACGCGAGTGATGAGCGCGTACGAGAGCGGCGACCGCAAAGTCACCGCGGCTCTACGCGGGCTGAAGGAGACGGGAAACGCGATGGCGGATGCATTGCGGGCGGCCGACCTGGCGCGAGTCGGCGCGCTGCTCAGCGAAAACTGGAAGCATCAGCAAGCGCTGGATCCGGGCATGCGGACGCCGGAAATGGCGCAGCTCGAATCGGCCGCGACTGCGGCGGGCGCGCTCGGCGGCAAGGCGGCCGGCGCCGGCGCCGGCGGTTGCATGTTTTTCGTGATGCGCGGTGACGCGCGCGCCGCCGCGCCGGCGGTTGCCGCCGCGGTGGCGGGAGCGAAAGTGCTGCCGCTCGCGTGGTCGCGGGAGGGAGTGCGGACGTGGTGACCGTCGAAGCACTCACTGCACGCGCCGAGGTCGTGCGCGACTCCGCAGATCTGCGCGCACTGCTCGCGCACCTGCGGGAACGCGCCCGTCCCCTGCTCGAGCGGATGCCGATCATTCCGGCGCAGAAAGCGCAGCTGACCACGGACGGTGGCGTGTGCCCGGACGATGGCACCGTGCTCGCGTTCGATCCGTGGAGTCCCACCGCGCACCGCTGTCCCCGCTGCGGCAAGACCTGGCAAGGGGACCGTCACAACTTGAGCTGGACGCGCTTCCAACATCTCTGGTTAGCGGAACGGGCGGCGCACCTGGCCGCGGTCGCAGCCGTCGGGGGGAATGCGCCCGACGATCGTGCGGCGGCGGACCGCGCGCGAGACATCCTCAATGCGTACGCCGAGCGGTACTGGCGCTATCCGAATCGCGACAACGTGCTCGGCCCCAGCCGCCTGTTCTTCTCGACGTATCTCGAATCGATCTGGGCGTGCAACTACGTCGCGGCCGCGATGCTGCTGCGGTCCGCGGGGCTGCTCGACGAGGGCACCACGCGCGGCGTGAATCAGGTAGCGGAAGAAGCGGCGACGCTGATCGGGGATTACGACGAGGGCTTCTCCAACCGTCAAACCTGGAATAACGCGGCGCTCGCCGCGGTGGCGGTCTGGTTCGAGGACGAGGAGCTGGCGCAGCGCGCCATCGAGGGCGATACCGGTCTCATGGCGCACCTGATGCGCGGCTACGGACGCGATGGGATGTGGTATGAAGGAGAGAACTATCATCTGTTCGCGCTCCGGGGACTCTTGACCGGAGCGGGCTGGGCGCGTTTGGCCGGTGTCGAGCTCTCGCAAGATGAGCGGCTCGCCAATCGGCTGCATGCCGCGCTACTGGCGCCCGCGCTGACGGCGCTCCCCGACTTCACATTTCCGGCCCGCAAGGATTCCCGCTTCGGCCTGACGCTCGCGCAGCCGGCATTTGTCGAGCTCTGGGAGATCGGGCTCGGCCGGCTCGGGGATCTGCCCGACGTCGCGGCCTGGTTGCAGGCGGTATATGCGACGCCGCCCTCGGTCCGGCAGGTGACCGAATCGTACCTGCACGAGGCGCCGCTCGACAACAACCCGCATTCCATCGCGCGAACGGAGCTGTCGTGGTGGTCGCTCCTTGAAATGCTGCCGGAGCTTCCGACGGTCGAGCATTCGTGGGAACCCAAGAGCATCCTGCTCGAGAATCAAGGGCTCGCGGTGCTACGGCGCGCGGATCGATACGTGAGTCTGGAATGCGGCGACTACGGTGGCGGTCACGGGCACCCGGATCGCCTGCAGCTTTTGCTGCACGCGGATGGTGTCTACTGGCTGCGCGATCCGGGCACCGGTCAGTACACCAGCCCCGATCTCTTCTGGTACCGTTCGACGTTGGCGCACAACGCCCCTCGGCTCGATGGCGTGTCCCAGCACGCCGGCAATGCAACCTGTGAGTGTTTCGACGATCAGAACGAATGGGCGTGGGTGCGGGGCCGGTTTGAGAGTCTGTTCCGCACCGTAATGACGGGACCCGAGTACGTCGTCGACGTCACCGTCCTTGCGGGACGCGATGACGCGCTGGTTGAGCTTCCGTGGCATGTCGCGGGCCGCGGCGACGTCGAAACCAGAGGCCACTGGGTCGACGACGCGCTGGCCGGAGAGCATGTGAGTCGCGTGCAGCGACTCGTTCCAGATGCGCCAGGTCCCATCGTGCTCTCTCACGTTTTCGAGCACAGCCAGTTGACCGTGCGTTTTCTGTTCGACGGCGATCTGCTACAGGCGGAAGGGCCGGGACTGCCGGAGCGGCAGCAGCGTGACCGATTTTACGTCCTGCGCGCGCGCGGCCGAAACGTGCGAATTATTTCCGTTATCGAGGCGCACCGGGACGCACCCGTCGTCAGCGCCGTCCACAGTAGAGGCGACTATATCGAAATCGAAACTACCCACGGACGGCACCATCATCGCTTCGGTGGTCTCGAGTGGGTGGTCGAACGCGAGGGTCAAGACACGATCACGTTGCGCGGTCAGCGCGAGGCTATGCCGCCGTTCGTCCCGTTGATCGAGATCGACGCCCCGACGCCGGTTGTTGGTCCGGCATTTCGCGTCGGCAGCGCGCCGCCGCTGGATGGCACCGTTGCGGGATTCGAAGTCGGGGAGCCGCTCGAGCTCGGACTCGAGGATCAGTACCGGCGGAGCGAGGACGCCTATCCCGGCGCTGACGAGTTGTCCGCCGTCGCGTACGCGGCGTGGGATGACTCGGCGCTCTATCTCGCCGTCGCGGTGACGAAGCCGGATCTCGTGTTTCGGCCGGCCGGCGCTACGCCGCTCAAGTTGGACAACGAGCCGGACGACATTCATTCGGATGGTCTGCAGGTGTACGTGAGCGCGGCCACCGGTTCCGCCGCGGACGATCCCTCGACCAACGGCGCAGCACCGGCCGGGTATCTCATCGTGCCGGATCCGGACGGTCATACCGTCCGGGCCAGTCCGACGACCGACACGCGCGCGCACAGTCAGGCCGATCAGGTGCGGGGCAACTGGCGCCGCACGGAAGCCGGCTATTGCGTGACCGTGGCGATTCCCTGGCCGGAGGCCGTGCACCCGCACGCCGGCGCGCGGGTGCGGTTCGATCTCATCGTCAATGAGATGTTGCCGGGGCGGCAGCGCCGCGTGGGACAGCTCGTCTGGAGCGGCGGCGCGGGCTGGGTCTGGCTGCGCGGCGATCGGCAGGACCCGGGGCGGTTCGGCGTCCTGGAGCTCGTCGGATGATCGTCGTCGTGCTCCACGAGCCGCAAGAGCTCGTCAACATCGCGCATGTGGTGCGCGGCATGAAGAATTTCGGCGTCCGCGATCTGCGGCTCGTGAACCCGCGGGAGTACGAGGCCTATCGTGTCGAAGGCATCGCCCACCAGACGCAGGACGTCCTGGCGCGCGTGCAGACAT
>DATGEQ010000102.1:0-6132 GCA_035309945.1 Gemmatimonadales bacterium
ACCATCGTGGGTAATAAGACGTTCGCCGGACGGGCTGACAACCCTGGCCGTAGAGGCACGACACTTGCCGAAACATCGGAAGCAGATGCCGACTCTATCCATGGACGCTCGTGCGGCCGCGACCCCGGCGGCTCACGCTGCCGCGTCTCCGGGGGGGGCGTTGCCGCCAGGGATCGGCATTGATGGCCTTGTCACGACCGCCGACGCGGGAGTCCTGACGGCGCCGGCGCTTGAGTTCGTGGCGCGTCTGGCACGGCAATTCGAGCGGCGCCGCCGCGAGCTACTGGCGCGCCGAGCCCACCGGCAGCGCGACTTCGACGCCGGCGCGTTTCCCACGTTCCTCAGCAGTACCGCCGACATCCGCGGCGCCGACTGGCGCGTGGCGCCGATTCCCCGCGATTTGCTCGACCGGCGGGTCGAGATCACCGGCCCGGTGGACCGCAAGATGATCATCAACGCGCTGAACTCCGGCGCTCAGGTCTACATGGCCGATTTCGAGGATTCGCATTCGCCGACGTGGCGCGGCACGATCGAAGGCCAGCTCAACTTACGCGACGCGGTCGCCGGTACGATCGAATTCAAGACGGCCGACAAGCACTACACGCTCAATCCGACGGTCGCGACACTGATGGTGCGCCCACGCGGCTGGCATCTGATCGAGCGTCACATGACGGTGGACGGCGAGCCGGTCTCCGCATCGCTATTCGACGTTGGGCTGTTCTTCTTTCATAACGCGAAAGCGCTGCTCGCCAAAGGGTCGGGCCCCTACTTCTACCTGCCGAAGCTCGAAAGCCATCTCGAGGCCCGTCTGTGGAACGATGTCTTCGTCGCCGCGCAGGAAGCGCTCGGCATTCCGCGTGGGACCATCCGCGCGACCGTGCTGATCGAGACGATCGCCGCCGCGTTCGAGATGGACGAGATCCTCTACGAGTTACGCGACCACTCGGCGGGACTGAACTGCGGGCGCTGGGACTACATCTTCAGCTTCATCAAGAAATTTCGCAGCCGGCCCGAGTTCGTTCTGCCCGATCGCGCCCGCGTCACGATGGACCGCCACTTCCTCAAGTCGTATGTCGACCTGCTGATCCGGACCTGCCACCGCCGCGGCATCCATGCGATCGGCGGCATGGCCGCGCAGATCCCGATCAAGGGCGACGCCGCGGCGAACGCCAAAGCGCTCGACAAAGTCTGGCAGGACAAGATTCGGGAAGTGAATGCCGGTCATGACGGGACCTGGGTGGCACATCCTGGACTCGTCCCGGTCGCCAGTGGGGCGTTTGCCTCGCTGGCCGCTTCCCACCAGTTGTCGGTCTTACGCGAGGATGTCCACGTCGCGCCGCGCGATCTTCTGACCGTCCCCGACGGCGAGATCACCGAGGCCGGCCTCCGCATCAACGTCGACGTCGGGATTCAATATCTCGAGTCATGGCTGCGCGGTGTCGGCTGCGTGCCGATCTACAACCTCATGGAAGACGCGGCGACGGCGGAGATCTCGCGGTCGCAGGTCTGGCAGTGGGTGCGGCACGGCGCGCATCTCTCCAACGGCCGCGCGGTAACGCAGGAGCTCGTCGCAGCGATGGTCGTAGAAGAGATGGAACAGAAACATCTGACCGGCGGAAAATTCGAGCTGGCGGCGCGGCTGTTCAATCAGCTGATGACCGGAGCAGACTTCCCGGAATTCCTCACCGTGGTGGCCTATGAACATCTCGAATAACGGCAAAGGCAAGAGCGCCCCGCCCGAAGGCGTCAGCAAGCGGAAATTCGTTTCCGAGCTCGACATGCGGTGGCGGAGCGAGCGACGCTGGCAGGGCATCACACGGACGTACACACCCGAAGACGTCTACCGCCTGCGCGGCACGCTCCCGATTCACTACTCGCTGGCCAGTCATGGCGCCGCGCGCTTGTGGAAGCTGATGCGCGAGGAAGCGTACGTCGCGGTGCTCTCCGCCGTGACCGGCAATCAGGCCGTCCAGGAGGTGCGGGCCGGCCTCAAGGCGATTTACATCAGCGGTTGGCAGGTGGCCGCGGATGCCAATTGCGCGCTGACGATGTATCCCGATCAGAGCTTGTATCCGTCGGACTCCGTTCCCAACCTGATCTGCCGCATTCAAAACGCGCTGCGCCGCGCCGACGAGATCCATCACATGAACGGCGATCACTCGATCGACTGGTATGTGCCGCTCGTCGCGGACGCCGAAGCCGGTTTCGGCGGCGTGCTGAACGCGTACGAGCTGATGAAGCTGATGATCACGGCGGGCGCGGCCGGCGTGCACTTCGAGGATCAGCTCTCCTCAGTCAAGAAGTGCGGGCATCTGGGCGGCAAGGTCCTCGTTCCGACGTCCGAGTTCATCACCAAGTTGATCGCCGCGCGCCTGGCCGCCGACGTGTGTGGCGTCGATACGATCCTCATCGCACGCACCGACGCGAACAGCGCCACGCTGCTGACCGGCGATGTCGACGAGTATGACCGGCGCTGGTGCACGGGCGAGCGCTCGCCGGAGGGCTTCTTCGTGATCAAGGACGGCGTCGAGGCGGCGATCGCGCGCGCCCGCGCCTATGCGCCCTACGCGGACATGCTCTGGTTCGAGACCGCCAAGCCCGATCTCGCCGAGGCACGGCATTTCGCCGAGGCGATCCACAAGGAGTATCCGGGCAAGCTGCTCGCGTACAACTGCTCGCCGTCGTTCAACTGGAAGCGCCATCTGAGCGACGCGCAGCTCGCCGCGTTCCAGAAAGAGCTGGGCGCGATGGGCTACAAATTCCAGTTCGTCACCCTGTCCGGCTTTCACGCGCTCAATCACCGCATGTTCGCGCTCGCGAAAGACTATCGGGACCGCGGCATGGCGGCATACGCCGACCTGCAATCCGAGGAATTCGCGGCGGAGCGCGACGGCTACGAAGCCGTCAGGCATCAGGAGTTCGTGGGCGTCGGCTATTTCGACGAGATCACGCAGATCGTGCACGGCGGCCGCAGCTCCACCGTCGCGCTGGCGGGCTCCACGGAGAAGGCGCAGTTCGTGAGTTGACAACACCCTAGCCGTCCCTCAGGCTACGGGTATGACAACGCTCCGGAATTACATCGGGGGCGAGTGGATCGCCCCCGGCGGGGTCGAGTATCTCGACGTGACCAACCCGGCCACCGGAGAGCCGCTCGGCAAGGTGCCGCTCTCCGGCGCGCGCGCGGTCAACGAAGCGGTCGCGGCCGCGCAAGCCGCCTTCGTCAAATGGCGGGAAGTCCCGCCCGTCGTCCGCGCCCGCTATCTCTTCAAGCTGAAGTTCTTGATGGAGCAGCACTTCGAGGAGCTCGCCGCGACCGTCACGCGCGAGAACGGCAAGACGCTCGACGAGTCACGCGGCTCCGTGCGCCGCGGCATCGAAAACGTCGAGCACGCCTGCGGCATTCCGACGCTGATGATGGGGCGGACGCTCGAAGACGTCGCCCAGGGCATCGACTGCGAATACGTCCGCCAGCCGCTCGGCGTCTTTGCCGCGGTGACACCGTTCAACTTTCCGGCGATGGTGCCGTGCTGGTTCTGGCCGTATGCGATCGCCACCGGCAACACCTTCATTCTCAAGCCGAGCGAGCAGGTGCCGTTTTCGCCGACGCGCCTGGTTGAGCTGGCGCACGAAGCGGGGATTCCCGCCGGCGTGCTGAACCTGGTGCATGGCGGTAAGGAGGCTGTGAACGCGCTGCTCGGGCATCCGCGGATCGCCGGCGTCTCGTTTGTCGGATCGTCGCCGGTGGCGAAGCACGTCTATCAGGAAGCGGCGAAGTACGGCAAGCGCGTACAGGCGCTCGGCGGCGCGAAGAATCACATCATCGTCCTGCCCGATGCCGATCTGGATCGGGCGGTCGCCAACATCACGGAGTCGATGTTCGGCTGCGCCGGCCAACGCTGCCTGGCCGGCAGCGTCGTGCTGGCGGCAGGGAAAGCGTACGAGCCATTTCGGGACCGGCTCCTCGATGCGGCCCGGAGTCTCAAGCTCGGCTATGGTCTCGAGCCCGGTGTGAAGATGGGTCCCGTCGTCTCGGCCCGGCACAAGGAGCGCGTGCTGTCATACGTCGAAGCCGGCCGCAAAGACGGCGCGACGCTATTGCTCGACGGCCGCGTCGCCAAGGTCGCCAAGCATCCGCGCGGCCACTTCGTGGGACCAACCGTGTTCGATGGCGTCCAGCCCGAGATGACTATCGGCCGGGAAGAAATTTTCGGACCGGTCGCGTCCGTCACGCACGTCAGCAACCTGGAAGAAGGGATCGATCTCGTGCAGCGTTCCGGCTTCGCCAATGCCACCTCGATCTTCACGCAGAGCGGCAAAGCCGCGCGCGAGTTTCGCTATCGTATCGGCGTGAGTATGATCGGCGTGAACATCGGCGTGGCCGCGCCAATGGCGTTCTTCCCATTTGGCGGGACGAAGGGATCGTTCTTCGGCGACTTGAAAGCACACGGGCAGGACTCGGTGGAATTCTATACGGACAAGAAGATCGTCATCTCGAGGTGGTGATGCGAAAGGTCGTCGGCGGTCTCATTCAGATGTCCAATCCTATTAACGACGCCAACGCCTCCGTTGCCAAGGTGAGCAAGGCGATGGAGGAGAAACACCTTCCTTATATCGAGGAAGCAGGCAAGCAGGGCGTCCAGATCCTCTGCCTGCAGGAAGTCTTCAACGGCCCGTACTTCTGCCCGAGCCAGGACGCCAGGTGGTGCGACATCGCGGAGACGATTCCGGGCCCGACGATCGAGCGGATGCAGAAGCTCGCGCAGAAGCACGCCATGGTCATGATCGTGCCGATTTACGAGCGCGAAATGGCGGGCGTCTACTACAACACCGCGGCCGTGATCGATGCCGACGGCACGCTGCTCGGCAAGTACCGCAAGAACCACATTCCCCACACCGCCGGCTTCTGGGAAAAGTTCTTCTTCAAGCCCGGCAATCTCGGCTATCCGGTCTTCAAGACGCGCTATGCGACCATCGGCGTATACATCTGCTACGATCGCCACTTTCCCGAAGGCGCGCGCCTGCTGGGACTGCACGGCGCCGAGATCGTCTTCAACCCCTCGGCGACGGTGAAGGGATTGTCGCAATATCTCTGGAAGCTCGAACAACCGGCGCACGCGGTCGCCAACGGCTACTTCATGGGCTGCATCAATCGCGTCGGCACCGAAGCGCCATGGAACATCGGGCAGTTCTACGGCTCGAGCTATTTCGTGGACCCGCGCGGCAACTTCCTCGCGCAAGGCAGCGAAGAGCGGGACGAGCTCGTCGTCGCCGAGATGAACCTCGACATGATCGAGGAGGTGCGGCGCACGTGGCAGTTCTTCCGCGACCGCCGGCCCGAAACGTACGACGACATGGTGCGGCAGCTGCCCTAGATGTTCGTGCTCTTTCGCACACTCACGTACGCGACGCTATTCATCGCGCTCTTGCTGGTCTTCGTGCCACAGCAGATCCTCGCGTCCGCCGGCATCCTCTGGCCGGTACGCATCGGCTTTCAACAAATTCTCGGTGCGTTGCTGCTGATCGGGGGCGCCGTGCTCGCGCTCGCCTGCGTCTTTACGTTCGCATTCATCGGACGCGGAACGCCCGCGCCCTTCGACGCACCACGCAACCTGGTCGTTGCCGGGCCGTACCGCTGGGTGCGAAATCCGATGTACATCGGCGCCGGCCTCGCGCTGCTCGGCGCGGCCGTGTTCTACGGCTCGATCGGACTCGTGCTGTACACCGTCGTGTTTTGGTCCATGGCTCACCTGTTCGTGCTCTTCTACGAGGAGCCCGTGCTGCGCCGGAAATTCGGCGCGGACTACCACGCCTACACCGCCACACGCCGACGCTGGATTCCTCGATGGCGCTTCTAATTCGCGGCGGCCGCATCATCACGGCGACCGAGGACTACACGGCCGACGTCTACGCCGAGCACGAGACGGTCACGCGGATCGAGCCGCGTATCGACGACAAGCTGCTCGCGCCCGGTACGGAGATCGTCGAGGCGCGCGGCAAGTACGTTTTCCCAGGGTTCATCGACCCGCACGTGCACATCTATCTGCCCTTTATGGGCGCCTACGCGGCCGACGATTACGTGTCGGCCAGCAAGGCCGCACTCGCCGGCGGAACGACGACGCTGATCGAGATGAT
>DATGEQ010000103.1:0-42297 GCA_035309945.1 Gemmatimonadales bacterium
GTGCCTCGCGCCAGCAGCGGCCCCGATGTCGGCGCCCGCCCTCCCGGCTTCGATCTCGACGCCATCCTGCAGCGGTGGAGTGTCCCGGTTGCGATCGGGTCGCGCTGGGTCAGTGCGCCCGGCGCGACACCGGAGGCGTGGGTTGTCGCGCCGGTGCGCTCACACGCACCCGCGCCGCCGCCCGGCGGCCGCGAGCGACGGAGCAAGGATCGGCTCGCGCTCGAGCTGGCCGGCCTCGCCCTCGGCCTCATCGGGAGCACGGGACCGGAGGCAAAAGAGACCTCGCCGGTCTCGTCCGGAGCGCTCGCGAATCAAGCGGGTAGTCCGCTGACCGCTGCGCGCGCCGGACTTCAGCTGGCGATGGAATCGGTGGGCCGCTGGTTCGATCTCGCCGCCGACCGCCGGCTGCTCTTGCTCGACGATCTGGGCGAGGTGCTCGAAGACATCGATCGCACCACGGAGCTATTGCGCGCCGTCCGTGAGCACGGCGCCACGCGCGGCGCTGCCGCCGGCGGACGCCCGGAGCGCTTCGACGCGGTGCGCGTGATCCGCTCGTGCCTTACGCTCGAGCGCCGGCTGCTGCGCGATCGGGGGATCGATCTCGAGTTCTCGACAACGTTGGACGCGACGTACTTGAAGGGCGACCCGAATGCACTGTTCGACCTACTGGTCAATCTCGTGCGGAATGCGGCGGAATCGGGAGGCGAGGCGCCATCCAACGTCGCCGTTCGACTCGAGACGAAGGGCAAAGATCTCGAGTTGATCGTGCGCGGGCGCGGCGGCGGCACGCCAACCAGTGTCGCCAAGGCCCGCGACGTCGCCGAGAACGTGTTCGGCGGGAAGGTGACGGTCGAGTCGTCGCTCGCCGGCGGGACGACGCTCGCGATCGCGATTCCGCTGCCACCGCAACGGGAAACGGATCGACATCCCGCATCTTAGGCGAGCAGGGCTTGCAGATCGAGCGGCCGCGTATGCATCCGGATGCCGCCGTCCGGGCCGCGCGGCCACTCGCTTTCCGGACGGTCGCGATACAGCTCGATGCCGTTGCCGTCGGGATCGCGCAGATAAATCGCTTCACTCACACCGTGGTCCGACGCGCCCTCCAGCTGAATCCCATGCTCCAACACGCGTCGCACCGCGGCGGCGAGGGCGGGACGATCCGGAAACAGAATGGCGAAGTGGTACAGCCCGGTCGTGCCGGGCGCCGGCGCCGGCGCGCCGCGGCCGGCCCAGGTGTTAAGACCGATATGATGGTGATAGCCGCCGGCGGAGACGAAGACGGCGTCGGAGCCGTAACGGGACGTGACCTCAAAGCCTAGGACGTCGCGGTAGAAGCGCAGGGCACGGTCCAGGTCGCTGACCGTCAGATGGACGTGGCCGATGCGAGTGCGAGGATCGATGCTCATCTCGCTTCCAGAACATCCCAGGGTTCCCCGGTTACATTTCTCGCCATGACCACAGCCAAAATCCCTATTCCGGTAAACGAACCTGTCCTCGGCTACGCGCCTGGCTCTCGCGAGCGCGGCGAGCTCAAGCAGTCGCTCCGCGATTTGAGCGCCCGCCAGGTCGAGATTCCCATCGTCATCGGCGGCAAGGAAATCCGCACCGGCAAGACCGCCGACGCGGTCATGCCGCATTGTCATCGCCACGTGCTCGCAAAGGTGCATCAAGCCGGACCCGGCGAAGTCGAGGCCGCGGTCAAGGCCGCGCGCGACGCGTGGCGCGACTGGTCGTCCTGGAGCCTCGCCGATCGGGCCGCCGTCTTCCTCAAGGCCGCCGATCTGCTCGCGACGCGCTGGCGCGCTTCCGTCAACGCCGCCACGATGCTCGGCCAGAGCAAGACGGCGTTCCAGGCGGAGATCGACGCGGCGTGCGAGCTGATCGACTTCTGGCGCTTCAACGTCCATTACGCCGAGAAGATTCACGCCGAGCAGCCGATTTCGCCGGCGGGTGTGTGGAACGCGATGGAGTATCGCGGGCTGGAGGGCTTCGTCTACGCGATATCACCGTTCAACTTCACGTCGATTGGGGGCAACCTCTCGACCGCGCCCGCAATCATGGGCTGCACGGTTGTGTGGAAGCCGGCAGCGACAGCCGTCTACTCGAACTATTTGCTCTTCCGCCTGCTCCAGGAGGCCGGCCTGCCGCCGGGCGTCGTCAATTTCGTCCCGGGCCCCGCGACAGTCATCAGCGAGCGGCTGCTCGCCGATCGTCACCTCGGCGGCATTCACTTCACAGGATCCACCGAAGTTTTTCAGACGCTGTGGAAGCAGGTCGCCGGGAATCTCGGCAACTACGCCGACTATCCGCGGCTGGTCGGCGAGACCGGCGGGAAGGATTTCATTCTCGCGCATGCGAGCGCCGATGTCGACGCGCTCGCGACCGGTATCGTGCGCGGGGCGTTCGAGTACCAGGGACAGAAGTGCAGCGCCGCCTCGCGCGCGTACGTTCCCGAATCACTCTGGCCCAAGCTGCGCGAACGCGTACTCGCGATGCTCGCCGCCGCGCGCGTCGGCGATCCGGCTGATTTCCGCAACTTCATGGGCGCCGTGATCGATCGCAAAGCGTTCGACAAGATCAAAAGCTACATCGACCGCGCGAAGAGCGATCCAAAGGTGAAGGTGCTGTTCGGCGGCGAATGCGACGATGCAGACGGCTACTTCGTGCACCCGACGCTCGTGCAGGTCGACGACCCGCGTTACCGGACGATGTGCGAAGAGATCTTCGGGCCGGTGCTCTCGCTCTATGTGTATCCCGACAAACAATGGAAAGAGACGCTCGAGCTGGTCGATCGCACGTCGCCGTACGCACTCACGGGCGGCGTCTTCGCGCAGGATCGCGCGGTGCTGGCTGAGGCGAGTGCGGCGCTGCGCTACGCCGCGGGAAACTTCTACCTCAACGACAAGCCGACCGGTGCGGTGGTGGGCCAGCAGCCTTTCGGCGGCGGTCGGGCCAGCGGAACGAACGACAAGGCGGGTAGCCTGCTCAACCTGATCCGTTGGACCAGCGCGCGGGCGATCAAAGAGAACTTCGTGCCCCCGCGCGATCCATGGTACCCATTCATGGCGGAGGCTTGAAGGGCCCTCCGATCCTGGTGTGGGTGCTCGCGGCGGCGTTTCTCCTGCTCGTGACGTCGCTGTTGATCGGATCATTCACGAAGCCGGAGTTGCCGCCGTACCAGCTCGGCGGGCACGCCGACAGCACGTACACGCTCGACGCCTCGAGCGGCGACGACTGGCGCTGGCTCGGCGCGATCGGCTTTCGCCGGAATCACGTCATCACCGCGCCGGGTGCGGGCGCCATTGATCTCGGTCCCGTGAGTTTCGACTCGGTCGTCGATGTGCCTGCCGCCGGCTACATCGCCACCACCTTCGGGGCCGACACGGCAAACGACGCGATCGGGAAATGGTACGACTACAGCATGTGGTCGCATCTCCTGACGTCCAAGCACCACGTGTACGCCGTGCGGACTCCGAGCGGTGAGGTGGTCAAGCTGGAAATCCTGGCGTACTACTGCCGCGACGTGGGATCCGCGTGCTATACCGTCCGAACGAAAACAGCACGCCCCCGGAGCAGAAGCGCCGGGGGCGTGCAGGTGAACGACAAGAGTCGTGAGGTTACTTCGGCGGCAGAATCTTGAACATCCCGGTCCCGCACACGGGACAGACACCCTTCAGCGCGGGTCGGCCGTTGGCCATCTTCACCTGCTGCGCGTTCGAGATCTTCCGCTTCGCCTTACACTTTACACAGTAACCTTCATCCGCGGCCATCGGGGCCTTTCCCTTCGCCATTGTCAGTCGCTCCTCCGTTGGGGCACGGGGTAGGGGGAACGGTCAGCTCCAAGCGCCTGACAACATAATACGGTGGCGCTACGCGGTGGGAACGGACCCGTCCTGAAACCCATTGCGCTTGTGCGTTCCGTCACAAAAAGGTTTCGTCGCGGAGCCCCCACATCTGCACAGCACAACGACTTCCGAGGGTTTGCCGTCCTTGCGCAACGGGGGCGTCAATTCCCGCCCGTCGGGCGCGACAATCCGCACGGGCCCCTGCACGATGAGCGGGCCATTCGACTTCGGCGTGATGGTTATCTGGGTCATGGGCGCAATATAGCGGCACGCTTTTGGAGGCGGCGGGGTACTCTTTCTGTGCGCAGGTCGCTCCTCCTCCTCTGCGCCGGTCTCTCAGCGTGCATCGGCGAGCGTGGTCCGTTGACCAACCGCATGGCGCACTCCGGAACCAACTATCTCGAGCGAGCGGCGCGGCAACCGGTGCTCTGGCAGCCGTGGGGGCGGGAGGCGTTCGCTCTCGCGGCCCGGCTCGACCGGCCGGTCCTGCTCTACGTGGGTGGCGACAATTGTCGCTGGTGCGCCGAAACCGATCGCGCGATCTATGCCGACCCGGAGATCGGCGGGCTCATCAACTCGCTGTTCGTTCCGGTGCGCGTGGATCGCGATGAGCGGCCGGACGTCGCGCATCACTATCAAACCGCCGTGGAACATCTCGCCGGATTGCGGGGCTGGCCGCTCACCGTCTTCCTCACCGCCGATGGCGCGGCCTTCTTCGGAGGCACGTACTTCCCGGCCGACGATCCTGTCACGGGGCGCGGACTGAAGCAGCTGCTGCCGGAGGTCGCAAAGAGTTACCACGAGCAGCGCTCGTTCGTCGTGCAGCAGGCGGCGATGGTTCAGGAGCTCGCGCGAACCGGAGACCCCGCTTCCCCGGGACCGCTGCGCCCCGAACTCATACAGCAGAGCACGATCGCGGTGATGCGCGATCTCAATGAGGCGGTGCACAACCACACGGCGGGCGGAAGCGTCGTGTACGCCGAAGCCGTGTCGCTCCTGCTCGGCGACTCGCTCGCGCAAGCGCGGGCGTCAGCACTGCGCGCCCTCGATTTCATGCTCGACACCAGTGCGAGCATCGTTGGTGAGGACCCGCCGCTGCTCGTCCGTGCGGCGCTCGCCGGAAGCCTGGCCTCCGCCTGGATGGCGACCGGCGGCGAACGGTACCGCGATGCGGGCCGCGCGCTCGTCCGAACGCTTGCGAAGGAGCTGCCGGACGCTGGAGTTTTCGCCGACCAGCGGGCTTACGCGATCGGGAAGCTGCTGAATGCCGCGCTCACCCTGCGCGACTCGGTCACGGCAATCCGAGCCCGCGCCGCGCTCGATGCGCTGCTGCAGCGTACGTACGCGCGCGGTTGGGGAGTCCGCCACGCCATCCCCGCTCCCTTGGGCGCGGTCCTGCCGCAAACGCTGCAGGATCAGGTCGAGGTGGGTCTTGCCTGCATTGCGGCCCATCGTCTCGACAGCGATCCGCGCTACCGCGACGTCGCAATAGACCTCGCGGGCATCATTCAAAAGAACTACGCCGACTCATCCGGGGGGTACTTCGATACCGCGGACGGGACCGACCGAGCCAAATACGTCCTCGACGACGTGTTGCCGGGCGCCAACGCAAGAGCCGCATTGTTCTTTCAGCACTTGGCGCATGTGACTGGCGACCGCTCCTACCGGCGGCGTGCTCAGCGTACTTTGGAGACGTTTGCCGGGGGGATTGGGGAAGGGGGAGGGGCGGGTATTCGGGCTACAGCCTTCGTGGCCGCAACACGCCAACTCCTGGAGACACCGTGACCAAGCCTGAGGGCGGGGGGTCCCTGTAGAGGTGAATGAGGACGCCGACGTGGTCGCCCGGGTGCTCGCTGGCGATGGGGAGGCGTTCGGGATTCTCATCCGGCGGTACGAGCCGGGCCTGCTTCGTTTCGCTACGCGCATGCTCGGGAATCCCGATGCCGCGGCGGACGCGGTAGCCGAGAGTCTCGTGCGCGCCTATCGGCATTTGGCACAATGCCGGGACCCGTCGCGGCTGCGCAGCTGGCTGTACCGGATCACCGGCAACCGCTGCCGCAGTCACCTGGCTCGGCGCCATACGAATGATATCCCGCTGAGCGAGGCGCCTGCGCCGGCGCTGGCGGAGGAATCAGATACGTGGGAAAAGCTGGAACGCAGTGAGCAGGTGGCATTGGTCGAGCGTGCGCTCGCGACGCTGCCGGCGGAAAAGCGCGAGGCATTCGTTTTGAAGCATGTGGAAGGGATGAGCTACGAGGAGATGGCGGCGATAACAGGGGCACGAATCCCCACGCTCAAGATGCGCGTGCACCGGGCTCGGGAAGCCTTGTTAGCGGCGCTGGAGGAGGTTGTCGATGAGCACAATTGATCTCCGTCTGCAGGCGGTGCTCGATGGCGAGCGCGACGCCGGCGATTTGCCGGCGGACTTGCGGGAAACGTACGTCCGGCTGATGGCAGCCGCGGAGTTGCTCGAGGCGGCGCCGCGGTTGAGTGTCGCGGCTCGGGTGATGGCGGAAGTGCGGCAGCTCCCCGCGCCCGCGCCCCTGCAAAACCTCGGGCCGATGCGCCGGGCTGTCCGGTGGTTGTCGCGGCCGCGTGCCGTGACGCTGCGGCTTCGTCCCGTGTGGACGTTAGCGCTCGCCGCCGGCTTGGCCGCGATTCTGTTGCTGCCGCTCCAGCCTCCTACGTCCAAGCCCACTCCGGGCGCGAGCGAGGGCGTCGCGAATTTCGTCGGCCACTTCCCCGGCGCGCGGTCTGTGGAGGTCGTGGGATCGTTCAACAACTGGACTCCAGGCGTGTTGCCCCTGAACGACAAACACCATGACGGCGTCTGGCATGGCACGGCGGTGCTCCCCGCCGGGCAGCACGAGTACATGTTCGTGGTCGACGGTGAGCGTTGGGTCGCCGATCCGCTCGCGGGCCGCTATGTCGATGACGGCTTTGGCGCCGGCCAGCAAAACTCGCTTCTGATCGTTCGCCCGTCGACCGCGGAGCCATGAGGTTGCGGCTTGCCGTCATGCTGGTATTGGCCGCTGCCCCAGGTCTGTTGGCAGCCCAAAGTGGACCGTCGCGATTGCAGGGGCGGGTAGCACCCGCTGCACTCCCGACGATCGATTCGATCATCGCCGTTGCGGTCGCAGAGAGCCTCCCGACTGAGCCACTGGTGCAGAAGGCGCTGGAAGGCAGCGCCAAGAAGATCCCGCCCGATCGCCTGGTGAGCGGCGTGCTGCACGGGCTTGCGCAGCTGCGCGAAGCGCACGCGCTGATAAGCCAGGCGGTTCCGGGCCAGCCGGTGCCCGAAGGTCATGTCGTGTCAGTGGCGGCAGCTCTGGCTCGCGGACTCCCGCCCCCCATTGTGCAGCGGTTGGTTGCCATGGCGCCCGCGGAACCTCCCGGTCCCGTCCTGCATGCGGCCGCCGATCTGGTGGCGCATCATTTCGATCCGGACTCGGCGGCCGGTCTCCTGATCGATGCGCACACCAAGGGCTTGCGCGGGGTGCGGTTACTCGACGTCGCTACCGCTGCGGACCACGAGCTGCAACGCCGTGGGGGCCGAACTCATGCCGAAGTGTTGGCCCATGTCCGAGACATGCTTCCCAACGTCCCCGGACCGAAGGCGACCGTCGCGCGTCCGTGACGCGAGCTGGAACGGTCGGGTCGTAAGAGCGACCCTAACCCGAGGCTTTAATGCTTCAAGCCGCACTTCTTCTCCTGGCTCTGACGGGCCAACAGCCGACGCAGCAGCCGGCCGCAGCGCCCGCGAAGCCGCAGACAGCATCGCAGCGGGCTGATACCACCAAGCCGAAGCCGAAGCGTGCCCGCCGGGCTGCTCGCAAGGGCAAGGCTGCGAGCGCTCCGCGCGACACGACCAAGTCGAAGCCCTGACTAGGACGTGTAGTCTGAGTTGATCCGGACGTAGTCCGGGGACAAATCGCAGGTCCACACCACCGCCTCCGCTCGACCGAGACCAAGGTCGAGTCGGAGGCGGATGGTTTTTTGCTCGAAGACGGCTCGGGCTTGCCGCGGGTCGGCCAGGGCGGTCGCACCGCCGCTCGCGAGTGTCAGCCAGCCGTTGCTCGACTGCGCTTGTAGCGTGATCCGCTCCGCCACCAGCGCGACGCCGGCGACGCCCGCCGCGGCGAGCACGCGCCCCCAGTTTGGATCGCCGCCGTAGATGGCTGTCTTGACGAGCATCGAGCGCGCGATCGCCCGTCCGACTTCCCGGGCGTGCGCTTCAGTCTGCGCGCCGATGATTGCGATCTCGAGAGTCTTGGTCGCTCCCTCGCCGTCGGCGACGACCGCAAGCGCGAGTGTCCGCGCGACAGCCGTGGCAGCCTCCTCGAAGGCCTTCAAGACGGCGCCGTCGCGGGAGGGATCGACACCCGCGTGACCGTTGGCCAGAAAGAGGACGGTATCGTTGGTGCTGGTGTCGCCGTCGACCGAGATCGCGTTGAACGTGCGGTCCACGACACGCTTCCAGAGCGGTTGCAGCACGCTGGGTTCCGATACGGCGTCGGTGGTGAGCACACCGAGCAGCGTCGCCATGTCGGGGTGGATCATCCCGGCGCCCTTGGCGATTCCGCCGATCGTGATCGCGCCGCTCGGTGTCTCGATTCGCACCGCACAGTGCTTGGGTTTGGTGTCGGTTGTCATGATTGCCCGCGCGGCATCGACGCCGCCTGCGGGAGAGAGCTTCTTTGCGGCGTCCTGCAGACCGCGCGCGACCTTTTCCATCGGCAGCGGCACCCCGATCACGCCGGTCGACAGCACGAGCGCCGTGCGGGGCGGCAGACCGGCTGCCTCTTCCGCGGCACGGGCCATCGCGCGCGCCGCCTCGAATCCCGCCGCTCCCGTACAAGCGTTGGCCACGCGGGCATTCATCGCGACGGCGCGGACGCGCCCCGGCCGCTCCCCCAGAAAATCCGCGTCATAGATGACCGGTGCGGCGCGCATCGCGTTCTTCGTGAACATTCCGGCGGTTGCGCAATGGGTCGCGCTGACGAGCAGCGCGACGTCGAGCGCGCCGTCCGATTTCAAACCGGCGTGCGCGGCGGCGGCGGTGAAGCCGCCGGGTGATGTCACCGAACCGTCATCGATCGTCGAAATTGCCGCAGGCATGGTCGCTTGTGTAACAGTGTCCCGTTTCTTATCATAGCACAACCTTCCAGGGAGGACCCGTTCGATGTCGGATCCGTTCCTCAGTTCCGACGAATACGACGAACGTGCACATCAGCTCTACAACGAAGGACAATACGACGAAGCCATCGACGCGCTGCGCGAGGGGCTGGGGCTGTACCCGCACGCCGTCGAGCTGCATGTCGGCATGGGGTACGCGCGGCTCGCGCGCGAAGAATATGCGTGGGCGCGGCGCGCGTTCGAGGAGGCGCGCGGGCTCGATCCCGATCACGAGGACACGCTGGCCGGGCTCGGCGAAGTCCTGCTCAAGTTCGGCGATCGTGTGGGCGCCATCGCGTGCTTCGAGCGCGTGCTCGCGCTCGGTTTTCAGGATGATCATGACCTGATGCTGCAGATCGGGCGCGCCCTGTTTCGTGAAGGCGTGCTCGATCAGGCGCGGCGGTTTTTCGAGGGCGCGCTCAACGCGAACCCCGATTCCGCCGACGCGGCGGCGTGCGTGGGCTATGCCGCGCACCGGCTCGCCGACGAAGGGGGCAGCCTGCACTGGCTGCGGCGCGCGCTCGAACTGGACCCGAGTCTCGGCGAAGCCCGCATTTATCTCGCGAACCTGCTGTACGATCGCGGCGAATACGAGGCGGCGCTATTTCATCTCGAGCGCACCGGCCCCGAGGAGCATTTCGACGCGCTGGCGATCTGGCGGCTCGTCGAGCTCAAGAAGAGCGTCTACCGTCTTCCCGACGACGATCCCGAGCTTGTGCCGTGGAACGAGCGGCTGAACGAGCTCGCGGGCGAATCGGGCCCCGAAGACCTCCTGCTCTCGGAGATCGAAGCGATGCGGCCCGATGGCCAGATCCGCGATCCGCGCCAGCTGGAGCTGTTCGGCACCTTGCTCACCGAGCTGCAGGGGATGAAGAACAAGGCGTTCGAGGTCCATCGCGTGAGCACGGCGCTGGGTGCGACCTACGTAGGGACGTGGGAAGAAATCGTGCGGCAGATGAAGGACGACGCCGTCGAATGGGTCGGCGGGTCGCTCGAGGAGTATATGGAAGCCAGCGCGAAGCGCTGGCGCAAGCAGACGGGCGTCGCGATCCCGGCGACCGATCCCGAAAGTTTCTTACGCGCCGGCGCCGATGCCGGCGTACTGAGAATCCTGCACTAGGGCGAGCCGTGCTTGAAGCGGACGGCGACGGACAGCGGTCCGTCGCCGAGTGCTACGAGCGTCACGGCTCCCGCCAGCAAGAGCGCTTCGAGCTCGATGTTGCCGTGATTGGGAAGCTTCACGGCCAGAATCGCGACGACCATTTCCACCGCCATCAGCGCCGCCCACGCCCGCGTCAGGATGCCGAGCAGCACGCACAGCGCGCCGACGGTCTCGATGGTGATCAGCACGACGGCAACGATCGTCGCGAACGGGATGCCGAGGCCGCCGAGCATGTGCGCGGTGGCGCCGATCCCGTGCTCGAACTTGGCGATGCCGTGAAGCAGGAACACCCCGCCGACCGCCAGACGCATGAAGAAAGCCGCATAGGGCGTCAATGCGTTCACGCAATCTCCCTCAGAACATGGACATCGCGAGGAACGACCGCAGATTGTCGTTCGTCACGCGCAGGCGGGCGGACAGCAGCCGCACCACGGACCACAGTACCTTGTAGGCGACGTCGCGGTTGAAATCGAGGAGCAGCTCGAAATCGGAGCGGGAGATGGTAATCAGCGTGCAGGAGGTGTTGGCGATCGCGTCGGTGGACCGCTCGGAGCGATCGAAGATCGACATCTCGCCGAAGCACGCGCCCGGCTTGAGGACGGCGAGCGCTTCCTCACCGGAGCCGGGGATGGTCCGCGAGATTCGCACCTCGCCCTCCGCAATCAAGAACAGGCGATTGCCCGGCTCGCCTTCCTTGAAGACGTATTGGCCGACGGTGAATTTCTGTTCGCGGCACACTTCCGCGACGCGGGCGAGCTCGCCCTCGTCGAGATCCTGGAAGATGGCCGCCTGTTTGAGCAGCTTGACATCCACGGAGGCTAAGGTACGGTCAAACCGCGTTTCGCGGTAGCCGACGCGCTCACGGCGCTGCGCTTCCCGCTCGCCGTGTTGTTTCCGCTCGCGCGGTCTTCGCTCGGCCAGCTCGCGATCGTCGCGGCGGCCGCGGCCAGTGACGTCGCGGACGGCATTCTGGCGCGTCGCTTTGGCTCGTCCCGCACCGGCGCGGTACTCGACCCGATCGCCGACAAGTGCTTCATGGCGGTCGCGTTCATCACCATCGCGCGCCGCGGCATGCTCGACTGGTATGAGCTGATCGGGGTGCTGCTGCGCGACATCCTTGCCGTGCTCGGCTTCGTCGCGACCTGGCTGCTGCGGCGCCCCGTGGCGCAGCCGGCGCGCGCCGGCGGCAAAGCCGTGACGATCGCGCAGCTGCTGACGCTCGTCGCCGCCATCGCGGACTGGACCTACACGCATCGTCTCGCGTGGGCCACCGCTGCGATCGCGGTGTACGCTATCTGGGATTACGGCCGCACCGCGGCCCGCCGGAACAGCGGCGGCGCGCCGGCCGCACTATGAACATCCGAGAGAGATACCACGTGCGGGCCGCGCGCATCCTGTTGGGGATACTGTTGGGGTGCGCGGTGCTCGCGGCCGGAGCGGCGGCGCAACAGTTCGTGCCGCCCAAGAGCGCCCACCACGGCGGCACGCGCCTCGGCCTGTTCGGTTTCGGCGTGCGGGCGGGCATCGATTTCCGGAAGTCGTCGCAGCTCGTGCTCGGCAGTACGCTGGATATCGGCGATCTCTTTTCGAACCGGCTGCGGCTGCGGCCGTCATTCGAGCTCGGCGTTTTCAACGGCCCCAACACCTACGTCGGCAGCTTCGAGGCGCTCTGGCGCTTTACCGCCGACGAAGACGTCGCCACACCCTACGTCGGCGGCGGGATCGGCGTTGCCGGCCGCGACGGCTGTGGCAGCACTCCGCGTTGTCCGGGGTTGTGGTTGAACGCGGTGCTCGGATTCGAGCTGCGCTACCGGTCCACTTTCAACTGGCTGATCGAGTATCACGGCATGGATGCGCTGCGGCATCATCGCGTGTTCATCGGTCTCACGACTCGGCGAGGCAACTGACGTGGCGAAGATCGCGGAAATCACGATGCGTTGGCGCGAGCAGCTGCAATTCGAAGGCGGCGCGCCGGGCCGGCCCATGATGCTCGTTGACGGTGATTCGAAGGTCGCGACGTCCCCCGTGGAGCTGCTGCTCCTGTCCGCGGCGGCGTGCACGTCCTCCGACGTCGTCATCATTCTGCGCAAACAGCGCGTGGAGCTCGAGCGTCTCGAGCTCACGGTGCACGGGACGCGCCGCGACGCGGAGCCCCGCCGCTATACCGCGATCGCACTTCATTTCATCGTGCGCGGCGCTGGGGTGGACGAGGTGAAAGTGCGACGCGCGATCGATCTCTCGATCGAGAAATACTGCTCCGTCATCGCCTCGCTCGCGCCCGACATCGCGATCAGTTACGACGTGTCCATTGCGTAGCATCGCAGTCATAATCCTCGCGTCGTTTCTGCCCTTCGTTGCACATGCACAGCAGCTGACATCGACCGAATGGAGTCTGGGCGCCGTCGCCGACATCGCGCACTACACGTTCGCGGGGGCCGAGCTCGGGTTCGCGCATCGTCCCGGCAACGACACGCGCGTGGCGTTCGCACTGGCGGGCGGCGCGCTCGGCGGTCGATTGGCTGGTCGCGCGCAGCTGACGGCGCAAATCCTGGTCAACTCGTCCGCCCGCTCGGGGCCGGGGTTGTACGCCGGCATGGGCGGCGCCGCGGTCGTGCGTCGCGACAGCCACGGCCAGGCCTTCCTCGTGGTCCTGATCGGACTCGAAGCCGCGCCGGGAAGCCGGCGCGGCTGGTACGTCGAAGCGGGAGTGGCCGGCGGCCTGCGAGCGGCGGCGGGATGGCGCATGCGCCGGTTTCCGCGGTGGTGGAGATAAACCAGAGGCCAACAAAAAGGGCGCCCGCTGGGGGCGCCCTCCCTCGTTCCGAAACAGCTGGCGTCAGGCGTCCGCGCCGACGGGTGCCGTTGGTGTGTTGCGAGGCACGACGGGTCGGCAGTAACGCTCGCCAAGGACGCGCAGTTCGTTCAGCTCGGTCTCGGTCAGGTCGGTGAAGCGGTCGGCAAGATAGAGCAGGGTGTCGTCAAACCATTCCTTCTGATGCTCAGGCGCCGCCTCCAGCACTCCGCAGCGGAGGATGTGGGAGAACAGTTCGTCACGCGCCTGTTCGAAGCTCGTGGGAACCGCGTACTTCCGGGGACTCTCACTACGCTTTTTGGCCATGCAGGATACTTCCTTTCGGTTACGAGGTCGTGAAAACGGCGCCGCAAGATAATTGGTTGTGTGGTATAATGCCACAGCAGGAACGCGGGTTCCCGCGGTCCGGGGAGGAAGCGATGAGCGACGAAGTCTATGGGCCCGAACGCGCGCAACGCCTGGTCGCATTACTACGAGCGTTGGCCGAGCGCATAAAAGAGTTGGACCAAACTGGCCGGCTGCTCGATGCGGCGCCCGAGTTGCAGAAGTTGCTGGGGAATGCGCGTAGCGAGTTGTTTCACTACGAAGTGCGCAGCACGTACGACACACCGGAGATTGCCGAAAGTCGCCGCATCGTGGAGGAAGCGTTGGGTGGTGCGAGCGGCGGTGATTTCTCCGGCGATGATCCCGAGGAAGACGAGCCCTGGCGAGGAAAACGAAAGACATGAATCGATTTTACGTGGTGTTGGCAGTACTGGCCGTCGTTCTGGCAATCGCGGTGCTCGCGCTGCTGCGCACCGGCGGGGGCGCGCCCGCAGCCGCGGCTGGTCCGCCGCCCACGGTCGTGGACGACGGGTTCCGCGGGTACACGCTCGGCCAGGAGGGCGCACCAGTGGAGATCACGGAGTATCTGGATTTCGAGTGTCCCGTGTGCGCGACGTTCGCCACCGTCCAAATGCCGACCATCAAGGAGCAGCTGATCAACACCGGACGCGTGCGCTGGCGGTTCCGCGACGATCCGTTGGCGATTCACCAGTACTCGCGCTTTGCCGCGCACGCCGCGCAGTGCGCGGGCGCGCAGGGCAAGTACTTCGAAATGGCCGACCAGCTGTTCACGCATCACCAGTGGGCGCAGACCGGCAGAGATCCGTCGAGTCTGTTCCGCGGCTTCGCGCAAGCGGTCGGCGTCGATCCCAACGCGTACGACGCGTGCATGCAATCGGGACGCTACGCGCAGCGCATCGAGTTCAGCCGGCAGGAAGCCGACAAGCTGCAGGTCAACGGCACGCCAACGTTCTTCATCAACGGCAAGGAGCTCGAATTCCGCCGCCTGCCCGGCTCTGACGACTTCAAAGCCATCGTCGATAGCGTCATCGCGCACTCACCACCGAAACCCGCGTCCCCCGCGTCGGCCCGTCGCAGCCCAGCTCGTCACTAAATGCGGGCGCGTCAGGCGATCGCCGTACTCGCGCTCGTCGGGCTATTCATTGCGCTGTACCTCTGGTTACATGCGCTCGGCTACGGCGGCGCGATCAAGTGCGGAGCGTCAGGCGGGTGTGAAACGGTGCAGACCAGCCGCTGGGCCGTCTTCCTCGGCTTGCCCGTCGCGTTCTACGGCGTGGTCGGCTACTTCGCGCTGCTGGTCGTCGCGGTGGTCGCGCTGCGGCCCGCCGCGCTCGGCGACCGCGCCTGGAACCTGGTGCTCTGCGCGCTCGCGAGCATCGGCTTTCTCTTTACGATCTATCTCACCTACGTCGAGCTATTCCTCATTCATGGGATCTGCCGCTGGTGCGTGGGCAGCGCGGTCGTCATCACCCTGATTTGGATTACTTCGCTCCTGTCGCTCAGGTCTCCTGCGCTTCGTACTGATCGCGAAGCTTTGCCACCACCGCCGGATCCGCGAGCGTAGTCGTATCGCCGAGGGCCCGACCCTCCGCGATGTCCTTCAACAGTCGCCGCATGATCTTGCCGCTGCGCGTCTTCGGCAGATCGGCCGAGAACAAAATGTCGTCGGGCTTGGCGAGCGCGCCGATTTTCTTCGATACGTGATTCTTCAACTCTTCGCGCAGCGCGTCGCTGGCCTGGCGTCCTTCCTTTAGGGTGACGAATGCCGCGAGCGCCTGGCCCTTCAGGTCGTGCGCGCGGCCCACGACCGCGGCTTCCGCGACGGCCGCATGGTCGACGAGGGCGCTCTCGACTTCCATCGTACCGATGCGATGCCCGGCCACGTTGAGGACGTCGTCGACGCGACCGAGAATCCAGAAGTAGCCGTCCTCGTCACGCTTCGCGCCGTCACCAGGGAAGTAGAGATCCTTCTTCCATTTGCTCCAATACACCTTCTGGTAGCGCTCGTCGTCGCCCCAGATCGTGCGCAGCATGCCGGGCCACGGTTTGGTGATCGCGAGATAGCCGCCGCCGACCTTCACTTCTTTTCCCTCACCGTCGAGCAGCGCCGCCTCGACACCGGGGAACGGCACCGTTGCCGAGCCGGGCTTCGTGGCCGTCACACCGGGAAGCGGCGTGATCATGATTCCTCCCGTCTCCGTCTGCCACCATGTATCGACGATGGGGCAACGTCCGCCGCCGATGTTCTTCTGATACCAGATCCACGCTTCTGGGTTGATCGGCTCCCCGACCGAGCCGAGCAGCCGGAGCTTGGAGAGATCATGTTTGGCGGGAAGTTCCGCGCCCCATTTCATGAAGGCGCGAATCGCGGTCGGCGCCGTGTAAAAGACGGTCACGCCGTGCTTGGCGCAGATCGACCAGAAGCGATCCTTGGCGGGATGGTCCGGCGCGCCCTCGTACATCACCTCGGTGACGCCGAGCGCGAGCGGCCCGTAGACGACGTACGAGTGGCCCGTCACCCAACCGACATCCGCGGTGCACCAGAACACGTCGGCATCCGTCAGATCGAACACCCACTTGGTGGTCGCGTACACCTGCGTCAGATAACCGCCAGTCGTATGCAGGATGCCTTTCGGCTTTCCGGTGGTTCCCGACGTGTACAGGATGTAGAGCGGATCTTCCGCATCCATCGCTTCGGGGGGGCAATCCTTCGCGGCGCGCGCCATCAACTCCGACCACCACAGATCGCGGCCCGTCTTGAAGGTGACCGTCTGACCTGTGCGACGCAGCAGGATCACGTGCTCGATGCTCGGCGTATCGGTGAGCGCGTCGTCCGTGTTTTGCTTGAGCGGCACGATTGCGCCGCGGCGATACCCGCCATCCGCGGTCACCAGGACTTTCGCACCGGCGTCGTTGATGCGGTCGCGGAGCGACTCGGCCGAGAATCCGCCGAACACGACGGTGTGGACGGCGCCGATGCGCGCACACGCCAGCATGGCGACCGCGACCTCGGGCACCATGGGCAGGTAGATCGCCACGCGGTCGCCACGTTTGACGCCGAGCCCTTTCAAGACATTTGCGAACTTGTTGACGTCGGCGTGCAACTCTCCGTAGGTGATGCGTCTGACTTCACCGGGAGGCTCGCCCTCCCAGATGAGCGCGACGCGGCCGCTCCGGCCGGCGCGCACATGACGGTCGAGACAGTTCACCGAGGCATTGAGCTTGCCGCCGAGAAACCATTTGGCGTGCGGGGGCTTCCATTCCAGCACGCGGTCCCATGGGCGGCTCCATTCCAGTTGCTTCGCCCAGTCCGCCCAATAACCTTCCGGGTCGCGGCGGGCGCGTTCGTACGGCGCGCTATCGCGCACATGGGCGTGAGCTTTGAAGGAATCGGGAGGGGGAAAGCGGCGCTGCTCGTCGAGGAGAGTTTCAATCCGGTCGGTCGTTGTCATGGTTGGGGATATTAAGGAAGAGGCTGACTCTAGCAAGTTGCACCGCGCCGCTCGGTATGCGGCATTGACGGTGCGTGAGCGGGCTCACGGGTTTTGGACAAGCGCTTGCGATTGCGCGGCTTAGGGAGCATGGCATTGGAGTGGCATACACCGCCACGGGAGGAATTATGTCAGCGATGCCCGTGGAGAACACACTGATGTCAACGCGCCCGGTGGAGAAGACGATCGCGGCTCCGGAGCGGCTCGGTCTCGAGTCCCGCACGGCGTTCCGCCGCGCCGCCGGGGAGATCCTGGACGTGCTCGCTTCCGGAACCGGCGGCGGCCGCCTGGTGATCGATCTGTCGGGAACGCGTTCGGTCGACAGCGCCGGTCTCGGGGCATTGATGCTCATCCAGCGCAAGGCCGCCGAGCACCGCCAGACGGTGTGTTTGCGCGGGGCGAACGAAGAGCTGCGTTTCCTGCTGGTGCTCACGAAGTTGGACGACCTTTTCGAATTGGAGACTGGCGTCTCGTGAGATAAATTGGCGCGATGACGCCCGCCTCGTCGCCTTCCCCGGCCACGCGCAAGGTCCTCTTCGTCGAAGACGAAGCAGCGCTGCAATACTCGTACGAGCGGTTTTTCAAAGGTAAATACACCATGGCCCACGCGCCGAGCGGCGCGGAGGCCATGCGTCAGTTGAGCGACTTCGAGCCCGACGTCCTGGTGCTCGATATGCGGCTGCCCGATACGGACGGCATCGCTCTGCTCCAGCGGATTCGCGAGAAGTGGCCCACACTCCCGGTCGTGGTCACGACCGCCTACGTCAGCATGGAGCCGCTGATGAACGTCCTCGACCTCGGGCACAGCCGCTATCTCGTCAAGCCGTACGAGCTGAGCGAGCTCGCGGCCGCGATCGATGCTGCAGGCTGAGGGGCTGCGGCACCACTTCGGCCCCGTCCGGGCGCTCGACGACATTTCCTTCACCGTACAGCCTGGTCAAACGCTCGCCGTTTTCGGTCCCAACGGCGCCGGGAAGACGACCCTGCTCAAGGTGCTCGCCGGGTTGATCCAGCCGCAGCAGGGGCGCGCGCACGTGGCCGGCGGCAGGCGGGCGATCGGCTGGATCGGGCATCAGCCGCAGTTGTACGGTCAGCTCACGGTGCTGGAGAACCTGCGGTTCTGGGCGTCGCTCTATGACGTGCACGTTCCGGCCGACCTCATCGCGCGGCTGGGACTCGAGGACCACGCGAATCGCCCGGTGCGGGCACTGTCGCGCGGCCTCGTACAGCGCGTGGCGATCGCGCGCGCACTCGTTCACGATCCCACCGTGCTGTTGCTGGACGAGCCGTTCACGGGTCTCGATCGCATCGCCGCTGAAGCGCTGAGCCGTTTGCTGGCGCAGCATGCGGCGGCGGGTCGGGCGACAGTCCTCGTGACGCACAACGTGGAGGAAGGCACCGGACTCGCCACCGACGTCGCGTTCATGCGCGCCGGACGGTTCGTTCACTTCGCGCCGCGCGCGGGCCGCGGGGCGCAGCAGGTGGCCGACGAGTATCGTCGGGCGATCGCCTAGCATGCTCCGCCACGCCTGGGCAGTCGCCGCCAAAGACCTGCTCGTCGAGTTCCGGTCCCGCACCGCGATCCTCTCCGTCGCCGTCTTCGTCGTGCTCGTGCTGGTGGTGTTCAATTTTGGACGCGACCCGACCGCCGTTTCCAACATCGATCTCGCGCCGAGCATCTTATGGGTGACCTTCACCTTCGCGGCGATCCTGGCGTTGAACCGCGCATTTCAGATCGAGCTGGAGAATCAGGCGCTCGAGGGACTGCTGCTCGCTCCCATCGATCGCGGCAGCATCTACCTCGGCAAGCTGATCGCGAATCTGCTGTTCGTGGTGACGATCGAGGTGATCGGACTCCCGCTCGTCGCGCTGTTCTTCAACGTGCAGGTGTTGCTCGCGCCGCTCGTGCTCGTGATCGCGCTCGCCACGGTGGGATTCGTTGCGGTCGGGACGCTGTTCAGCGCGATGACCGTGCGGACGCGCTTCGCCGAGCTGCTGTTGCCGGTGTTGCTGCTGCCGTTCATGATTCTGCCGCTGACCTGGGCGGTGCAGGCGACGGTCCGCCTGCTTGCGGCGCGTCCCTTGAGTGAAATCGCGGGCTGGCTTAACATGCTTGCCGT
The DNA here is from genome assembly GCA_035309945.1 of Gemmatimonadales bacterium. GTDB lineage: Bacteria > Gemmatimonadota > Gemmatimonadetes > Gemmatimonadales > GWC2-71-9 > 20CM-2-65-7. Next base: position 18,951 of record DATGEQ010000103.1, read on the forward strand.
TTATGACATCGTGTTCCTGGCGCTTGCCTTGCTCTTGTTCTCCGCGACGGTGACAGAATGAATATGCTGCGTGCCGGTCGGTGGATCACGTTCATTGCCCTCCTCTTGCTCGCGGGCGTGTACGTGCGCGCGCTCGCATTCACGCCGGTCGAGGCGATGCAGGGACTCGCGCAGAAGATCTTTTACGTGCACGTGCCGGCGGCGATCTGGGCCGAAACCGCGATGGTTCTGGTCGGTCTCGCGAGCGCCGTCTACTTATTTACGAAAGATCCGCGGCTCGATCGGTTCGCGGCTGCCTCAGCCGAAGTTGGGACGGTCTTCTGCGCGACCGTCCTCACGACCGGACCGATCTGGGGAAAGCCGATTTGGGGGACGTGGTGGACGTGGGACGCGCGTCTCACGTTGACGCTCTTTCTCTTCTTGATCTACGTGGGATACCTGCTGCTGCGTGGCGCGGTGACGGATCCGGGAATGCGCGCGCGCTTCGCCGCCGTGCTCGGGATCTGCGGCATGTGCGAGGTCCCGTTCATCCACCTCAGCGTATTCATGTTTCCCACGCTCCATCCGATGCCGATCGTCCTGAAGCCGAGCGCGCCATCTTTACCGTGGAGCATGCTCTCGACCTGGCTGATGTCGCTCGGCGTCTTCACGCTCTTGTACGTGGGTTTCGTCGTGCAGCGCTACGCGCTGAGTTATTTGCGCGAGCAGCTGGAGACGGTGGGAGGGAGCCATGCTTAGCGATACTCCGCAAAACGGCGGCTATATGATCGCCGCGTACGTCGTGGCAGCCGTCATCCTGCTGGGCTACACCTTGTCACTGTACCTGCGCGCGCGCCGCAGCCTTCGCCCGTAGCTCGGCCCGCGCCGCGGGGAGCCGGCCATGCCCGTCCGGCACCTGCGTCGCCCACAAGTTCAACGCTTCATCCGCCGCGCCGTGATCGCCGGCATCGTAGAGCGCCTGGGCGTTGTGCCACAGCGCCGTCGCGCCGCCGCCCGCGGCATACGCGCGCGCAAAGCGGGCCGATGCTTCGGGAAAGCGGCCCATGCGATGGTACAGCGTTCCCGCCGCCATCGCGGCGTCCGCGCGCTCTTCCAGCGCGAGGGCCTGCTCGAAAGCGCCCAACGCCTCCTCCTGGCGAAATACCATCTGCAGCGCCTCGCCCAGCAGCATCCAGGCGTCGGCATGATCGGGGAATCGGGCCGCAGCAGCACGCGCGGCTTCCACGGCACCCCAGCGGTCGTCGAGCGCGCGCGACAGATGGACCAGCGCGGGATAGCTGTCGGCAAAACCGGGGGCCAACCGCGCGCCCAGCTTCAGCCAGGCGAGCGCGCGGCGCGGGGCGTGGCGTTGGGCGGCGGCGGCACGACGCAAGCAGAAGCGGCCGAAAGCGGCACGGAGTGAGCGCAGCATTGCTTGATAATGGGTAGAGCGGCGGTGAGATTGCAACGGCGCATGGCATCTCTGACGGGGCGCCGCATCGTGGTGACACGCGCGCGCGAACAGGCCGGCGACCTGATGCGCGCGCTCGAGCAGCGTGGCGCCATGCCGGTGCTCGTGCCGGTCATTCGCATCCAGCCGCTCGAGAATCTTGGCGCCCTGCGCGCCGCTCTCACCGGGCTCTCCGCCTATCGCTGGGTCGTCTTTACGAGCCAAAACGCGGTGCGGGTCGTCTTCGATCGCCTCGTTGCCTGGGGTCTCACGCCGCGCGTGTTCGCCACGACGGCAGTTGCCGCGATCGGCAGCGCGACGGCCGACGCGCTGACCGTGCGCGGCGTCGTGCCCGCGCTGGTGCCGGAGGAATTCGTGGCCGAATCGCTTGCCGCCGCGCTGATCGGCAGGACCGGAGGAACGCTGGTCGGGACGCGCGTGCTCATTCCCAGCGCCGAAGATGTGCGCGAAGTGTTGGGCGCCACGCTTCGCGAGCACGGCGCCGAGGTGGAAGCGATTCCCGTCTATCGCACCGTGCCTGTGGACACCGATCTCACGGGGCTGGCAGCCGACATCGAGCGCGGGCGCGTCGATGCCGTGACGTTCACCTCGTCATCGACGGTTCGCAGCTTTGTGGATTTGGTAGGTCGCGCCGCCGCGACCAGTGAGCGGTTCGTCGCCGCCACGATCGGTCCCGTCACCGCCGGGACGGCGCGCGAGCTCGGTCTCCGCGACGTCATCGAAGCCGAGCCGCACACGGTGGAGGGGTTGGTGGATTCGCTCGCGCGGCGGTTTGCGTGAAAATCGGCACACGCGGCAGCCAGCTCGCGCGTTGGCAGGCGGAGTGGGTGCGTGATCGGCTTACGGCGACGGGCGCGCGCGCGGAGATCTTGGTCATCAAGACGCGGGGCGACGCGGAGGTGGATCGCCCCCTGCACGAGCTCGAGGGAAAAGGCTTTTTCACGAAGGAGATTGAGGATGCGTTGCTCGACGGCCGGATCGATGTGGCGGTGCATTCGCTCAAAGACCTGCCGACCACATTGCCACCCGGCCTCGCGCTCGGTTCCATCCCCACGCGCCATGATCCTCGCGAAGCGCTGGTGAACGGGAAATCGCTGATGGATCTCCCGCCCGGCACGCGCGTGGGGACGTCGAGTCTCAGGCGTGTCGCGCAGGTCCGCTTTCTCCGTCCCGACGTGGAGGTCGTCTCGCTGCGCGGCAACGTGCCGACACGGGTGCGGAAGGTGGAGAATCACGAAGGCTTGGATACGGCGCTCTTGGCGATCGCGGGATTGGAACGGCTGGGCTTGGACGGCAAGGGTTCGGTCGTTGATCCACTCGACATCATGCCGGCGCCGGGCCAGGGCGCGCTCGGCATCGAGATCCGCGCGGACGACAAAGCCACCCGCAAAGCGTTGGTGCCGCTCCACGATCGTGAGAGCGCGGTGGCGGTGAGCGCCGAACGAGCCTTGCTCGCCGCGCTCGGCGGTGGCTGCCAGGCGCCTGTTGCCGCTTACGTCGGGAGTCAGGAGTCTGGATCCGGGAGCCGGCTCTATGGTCGGGTCACGGCACAGGACGGATCGGTCCAGCTCACGGCGAGTGCGCCGATCGATTCGCAACGTCCCGAGGCTGCAGGTGAAAAGGTCGCGCGCTTGCTGGAGAGCGAAGGCGCCGCGAGCTTACTCGCCCGATGACCGCGCAATTTCCCATTCGACGCATGCGCCGGCTCCGCCGGACGGCAGCCCTTCGCCGCCTGGTGCAAGAGACCCATCTCGTGCCGTCCCAGCTCATCTGGCCGCTGTTCGTGATGCACGGCGAGGGTCAGCGACGGCCGGTGTCGTCGTTGCCCGGAGTGTCACAACTGTCGATCGACGAGTTGGTCAAAGACGCGCAGCGCGCGGCGGCCTTGGAGCTGGGCGGGATCATCCTGTTCGGCATTCCGGCGACGAAGGACGCGACCGGCTCGGAAGCGTACGACGATCAGGGCATCGTGCAGCAGGCGATTCGCGCGGTCAAGCGGGCGGTGCCGGAGCTCGTGGTCGTCGGTGACGTCTGTCTCTGCGAGTATACCGATCACGGCCATTGCGGCGTGATTCAGGGCGGCGACGTCGACAACGATTCGTCGGTCTATCTGCTCGGTAAGACCGCAGTGATGCAGGCGCGTGCCGGCGTCGATCTCGTCGCGCCGAGCGACATGATGGACGGACGGGTGGCCGGGATTCGCAAGGCGCTCGACGCGGGTGGCTATTCGCACGTGCCGATCATGTCGTACGCCGCGAAGTTCGCCTCGGCGTTCTACGGACCGTTCCGCGAAGCGGCGGGCTCGACGCCGCAGTTCGGCGATCGGCAGTCGTATCAAATGGCGGTTTCGAACGGCGACGAAGCGATGAAGGAGATCGCACTCGACCTCGCCGAGGGCGCGGACATCGTGATGGTGAAGCCCGCGGGCCCCTGTCTCGATCTCATCCGCCGCGCCAAGGAGCGGTTCGGCGCACCGCTGGGCGCTTATCAAGTCAGCGGTGAGTACGCGATGATCAAGGCCGCGGCTGAGCGCGGCATGATCGACGAGAGGCGAGCCATGTGGGAGTCGGTAACCGCGATTCGGCGGGCCGGCGCGGATATCATTTTGACCTACTTCGCGCCGGACCTGGCGGAAGCATTGTAGGGGCGCAGCATGCTGCGCCCCTACCATACGATCACGCGAGTTCCGTAGTACTCCGCGGCAACAGCAGGTACCGCCACAACCCGGCCGCGGCCGCAGCACCCAGCAACGGTCCAATCCAGTAAACCGCCTGCGCATGCCAGTCCCACGCAACGAGCGCCGGGCCAAAGGCGCGAGCAGGGTTGAGCGCTGCACCCGTCAGCACGCCGCCGCCGAGTACGCAGACCAGGACCACGAGACCGATCGCGAACCCCGCAACGCGTTCTTTCTGCGGCGACACGCATGTGCCGTACACCGCGGTCACCAGGAAGAACGTGAACAGCGCTTCGAGCCCGACCGCGGCGCCGAAGCCGATCGTGCCGGAGACCTGCGGTGTGCCGAGCGACGTCATGCGGACAGCCGAGACGGGGAAGAACGCCTTGATCAGCAGCGCGGCGACGATGGCGCCGAGCAGTTGGGCGAGCACGTACTTGCCCAGCGTGACGGCGTCGATCTGTTTGCCGAGCCACAGCGCAAAGCTCACGGCCGGATTGAGATGACCGCCGGAGATCGGCATCATGATCGTGACGGCGAGCGCCAGTCCCAGCCCGTTGGCCAGCGCGACGCCGAGGGCGCCGGCGACATTCGTCACGACGCTGCCGGCGCCGACGAGAACGAACAGCGCCGTACCGATGAATTCGGCGGTGGGTGCCCGGAGAGTGCGGTAATTCACGAGTAGCCTCTGGTTGAAAGCCGGGCCAATCTATCGGGCGCCACTATCAGACCGCAACACCAGCGCGGCGTTGATTCCCCCAAAGCCGAACGAGTTTGATACGACGGCCTCCGGGGACGCGGTCCGGCCGCCCCGCTCGCCCGGCAGGCAGTCGAGATCGCACCGCGGGTCGGGATGCTCGAGGTTGATCGTCGGCGGCAGCCAGCCGCGCGCGAGCGCGAGCGCGCAGATCGCCGCTTCGATCGCGCCACTCGCGCCGAGCGCGTGACCGTAGTAGCCCTTGGTGCCGCTCACCGTGAGCCGATAGGCGTGATCGCCGAAGACCTGCTTGATGGCGGACGTCTCGGTGGGGTCGTTCAGCGGCGTCGCCGAGGCGTGCGCATTGATGTAGCCGACGTCGGTGGGCAGCACGTCTCCGTCGGCGAGCGCGAGCCGAATCGCGCGCGCGGCCTGGCGGCCATCGGGGCGCGGCGCGGTCATGTGATACGCGTCGTTGGTGTAGGCGTGGCCGACGACCTCGGCGTAGATCTTCGCGCCCCGCGCGAGCGCCCGACAGCGCTCTTCGAGCACCAGGACGGCCGCACCCTCGCCCATCACGAAACCGTCGCGCCCCGCGTCGAACGGACGCGACGCATGCGTGGGATCGTCGTTGCGGGTGCTCATCGCGCGGATGATGCTGAACGCCGCGAACGTCAGCGGCGCGAGGGGCGCCTCGGCGCCGCCGGCGAGCATGACGTCGGCGCGGCCGTCGCGGACGATGTGAAATGCCTCGCCGACCGCGATGGTGCCCGACGCGCAGCTCATCGCGTTCGTGGCGTTGGGACCGGTGAAGCCGAATTCGATCGCGATGTTGCAGCTCGCCGCACCGCAGAACACCGCGAGCGCGAGCGAGGGATCGAGCCCGCGCGGCCCGTCGGCGAGATAACGCGGCACCTGCGATTCCGCAAACGAGACGCCACCAAGGGCCGATCCCATCATCGCACCCACGCGGTCGGGATCTTCCTTCGACGGCGTGATCGCCGCATCGCGGAGCGCCAGGCCGGCGCTCGTGACCGCGAGCTGAGAGAAGCGATCGAGCCGCTTGGCGCGCTTTGCGTCGAGATGGTCCTGCGGCCGAAAATCTGGAATCTCCGCGGCCATCCGGCTGCGGAACGGCGCCGGATCGAATCGCGTGACCGTACGAACAGCGGAGGTGCGGGCCTGCAAGCCGTGCCACAACCCGTCGACAGCGGTGCCTATTGGCGTGACCGCCCCGACACCCGTGATGACGACCCGACGGAAATTGTTCATATGCCTCCGTTCTCCGCCGCGCGCTTGATTCCCGCCAACGTGCGCGAAGCGATGCCGTGAATGAAGATCGGGCCGATGACGAGGTTCGCGGCCAACCGGCCGATCAGCGGCCAGCGCGGCCCGTCCCACGTGTGCACGATCTCTACATCGATGGCCCCTTCAGAGCCTTCACCAACCTCCACCAACCTCCACACCACCTGCATGTCGCGCGTCATGCCCCGAACGTGGCGATAGCGGATTTCTCCAGCCGGACGATCGATCGTCATCTCCGAGATCCACCATGTCGGGTACTTCAGCCCGGCCCCAAATGGTCGCCACGCGGCCATCTCGACCAAACCGCCGTCGAGCCGTCGCACCCAGCGATAGTGCGGCAGGATTTCAGGCCAGCGGGATACCGAGCTTGCCGCTGCGAAGACGCGCGCAAAGGGCGCGCGGATGCGAATCTGATCGACGGTGCGCATCAGCGGCTCAGGCCGGCATAGCCTCCGCGATAGTAAAGTAGCGGCCGGCGATCGGTCGCGTCCCCGCCCACGACGAGGCCGATGAAGATCGTGTGATCGCCGCCCGGCACCGAGGTGACTTTCTCGCACTCGATGTGAGCGACGACGCCGTCCAGAATCGCGATCCCGCGATCGTTCTCGCGGTAGCTGACGCCACGGAAGCGGTCCGGCTCCGACGTCGCAAAGCGTCGTGACAACGCTTCCTGCTCGGACGACAGAATGTTGAAAATGTAGTGATTGCCTTGCTCCATCGCGGTGTGCATGTCGTGCTGCTTCTCGACGGAGACGAGCACGAGCGGCGGGTCGAGCGAAACGGATGCCAGTGAGTTGGCGGTCATCCCGAGGGGTTGGCCATTGAACCTGCTCGTCAGCACCGTGACACCGGTCGCGAACCGGCCCAGAAGCTGACGAAACAGCGGCGATTCGACGCCGCGCGATGCATGCCCTCCCCCGGGACGGGTCACAACACCAGTCTCGCGAGGACGGCGGGCGTGAGCGCGGCGCGAGCCGGGATGCAGTTGCCCGTCGCGCGTACCAGCAGATCCGCCAGCTCGGGCCGCCGGATCAATCGCCCGACGACGCGCTCGATTAGCGCGGGCCATCCGACCGCCATGCCGATCAGCCGTTCGAGCAACCATTTGCCCAGGAATTCCCGCCGCCGCGCCCGCGCGTAACTCTGCAAGCTCGCGCCTGTCGCGAGCGTCTCTACGATCGCCCTGGCCGCCAATTCCGCGCCGCGCAGCGCGCTGTAGATGCCTTGCCCCGTGAACGGATCGAAGAAGTCGGCCGCGTCGCCGACGAGCAGCGCGCCGCGAGCGACCGGCCGCCGGGACCAGCGCGCGAATGGGCCGGTCGCGAGCACCGGTCGCACCAGGCGTCGGGCATCGAATCGTCCCGCAACTCCCGGAAAGCGATTCAACTCAGCGAAGAACCGCGTGCCGCGGGCCGCTTCGGGGTATGGGAGCACGAGGGCGACGGTCGTGACGCCGCCGCCGATCGGACCGAGACCGACGTACCCCGGCCGGCCCACGTGCATTTCGCCGAGCTCGTCGACGCCATGCGCGTCCGCCACATGTGCCGTGAATGCAACTCGGCGCGGCCCGAGTGAATAGACGGGCGCGAGCCGGCGCGCGACGATCGACCGCAAGCCGTCGGCGCCGACCACCACGGTGGCTCGGACGGGCGCCCGGTTGCCGGTTGCTGAATCCCGCGCGATGACGCCAGCCACGGCACCGCCATCATAGATGAGCTCTTCAAGCTTCATGCGCTCGCGGACCTCCGCGCCTCGATCCTCCGCCGCATCCCGCAGAATCGTGTCGAAGCGGGTGCGCGGCAGCGCATAGCTGAACGTCTCGAACCGCCCCACCACGCCCGTGCCGCTCGGCGCGACGACTTTCATGCCGGTCAGGCGCGCCGGAGCGGCCGCGACCACGGCGTCGATGACCTCGCTGCCGAAGCGTTCGAGCACCCGGGTCGATTCCGGACTGAGATATTCTGAGCAAGGTTTTTCGCGAGGAAACTTGGCGCGATCGAGCAGCAGCACCTTCACGCCGGCGCGCGCGAGCAGCAGCGCGGTCGCCGATCCGGCGGGTCCGGCCCCGACGACGACGACATCCCAGCGGCCATTCACGCGAGCAGTCCCGCGCAAACAGCTCCGGTCACCGTCGCCGCGAGATTCACCGCGTCGTTGTCCATCCACCCGACCTTTCCCTGAACGGTTGCGCCGAGCAGCGAGTCGAGCAGCATCCCGGCAACGCCGGCGCCGGCGACCGCGGAGAACGCTCGGTGCCCGCAGACGAACGAGAGCCCTCCGATAAAGGCGGCACCGGCGATGCCACCGGCCGTACCCAGCAGCGTCATACCCCCGTCAGTGCCCGCAGGCACGGGCCGGCCGCTGGTGATTAAGCGCGGCGGCACCTGTGAGTGGCTACCGATCTCCGTCGCCCAGGTGTCGGCATTGGCAGCGGCGATCGCTCCGGCGAACCAGACCCAGTTGCGCGTGAGAGCGGCGACCGCGGCGACGCCTCCATTGGCCAGCACCTGGCGCTCATTCCGTCGAGCTTTCTTCGACAGCAGACTTCCCGAAATAAAAAAAGCGAGGAGCACGAGCAAGCCTCGCCAACCGACGCCATACACCGTCGCCGCCCCGACCGCCAGCGCGGCCACGACGCCGCGGCCCGTCAGGGGGCGGGGGCGGATGGGGAACGCCACTTCACTCGCCAAACAGTTCGCGCAACACGCGTTTCTTCAACTCGGCCGGGGCGCCTTGCGCGCGGCAGCGCGCGCGCAGGAACTTCAGGAACAGCTCCTCGAAATCGTACTGCTCGCCGCAGGGCGGGCAATCCTCCAAGTGCTCACGAATCTCCCGCTCGAGCTCCGGCGTGAGCTCGCGGTCCAGGAATTCGTACAGATGTTCAACGCACTCGCGACAGTTCATGCCGGACTTCCTTTGATATATCCCATCTCGACGGCGTAATCGTAGAGCTTCTTCTGCAGCAGATGGCGCGCGCGAAACAGCCGCGACTTCACCGTTCCCACGGGCACCTGCAGGATGCCCGCAATCTCCTGGTACGACATGCCCTCGACGTCGCTCAGCACCAGCGTCTCACGGAACGCGACCGGCAGCTCGTCGATTGCACGGAGCACCTGGTCGTCCACGATCCGGTCGAAGAACGCGCCCTGCGGATCGTCGTCCTGCACGTCCGGGAAGACCGCGTACGGCTCGATGGCGTCCACGTCGACCGTTTCCGGATGCCGGGTTTTGCGACGGTATTCATTAATGAAGGCGTGCCTCAGAATCGTGAGCAGCCAAGCCTTCGCGTTGGTTCCCTTCTCGTACTGGTCCCAGGAGCGATAGGCCTTCAGGATCGTCTCCTGCACCAGGTCATCCGCATCCGCTGGATTGCCGGTGAGGCGGAGCGCCACCCGGTACAGCACGTCGAGGTGGACGAGGGCCTCGCGCTCGAAGCTCGCCCGTTTCTCGTCGGTGGATGATGACGGCGGAGTGGGTGTGGCCATGGCTGTCCGAGAAGGCTCGCCGTGGGCCGTGAGTTCCGCAATGGGGGATGCGATGCTACGTTACGCGCTCACGTGGTGCACAGCATCGTCCCGCTCGCCGTCCTCGAGGCGGTCAAGAATCTGGACACTCCCGTCGAAGACGGGCTCACGGAGTTCGCCGACGAGCTGCTGGTGAAGCGCCTCGGCCTCTCTTCCACCGTCCAAATGCAGCTCACCGAGTACGAGCAGCTCGCGCGCAAGGATGCGCGCGTGGAGCCCTCGCACGTCGAGGCGCTGCTGCGGCTGGTCGGCCGGCGGCCGGACGCCGATCTCGTGTTTGCGGACGCCGGACGGCGGGCCGCGCGGCGCGCGGTCAAACGGATGTCGGGCGTTTCGCGCTTGTTCGGCCATGCAGCCGCGCGCCGCGCCGCGCGTGCGGTGTTGGGCGCCGAGCTGGGGTTCGAACAACGGCTGCCGGTGGCGCGCGTGCGCGATCCGATCGCGATTCAGGCGACGCCCGACGGCTCGGCGTGCGCGTTCTACAGCGCGGGACTGGTCGAGCTGCTGCGCCTGCTCGTCGGCTACGAGGGTGCGATGCTGCACGTCGATTGCCGCGCGCGCGGCGGCGCCGGTTGCGAGTGGCGCGCCGCGGGCCCCGATCCCCGACACTTATGAAGACACCGCCGCTCGAAGGATTCGACTTCGCGGCGCTGCGCGAGCTGCTGCCGTCGCTGCCGGCGGACGGCTGGCTGCTCTACGATTTCCGCGGCATCAATCCGACGGCTGCGCGCGTGCTGGGCATTCATGGCATGGGCACCCGCCGCTTCTTCGTGTTGCTGCCGCGAACCGGAACGCCGATCGCGTTGGCGCACCGCATCGAGCGTGCCGCGTTCGACGGATTTCCCGGCGAGGTTAGGGCCTATGCGGCGTGGCCCGAGCTCCACGAAAACTTGCGCGCGCTCGTCGGCGGCAAAACCGTGGCCATGGAAATCTCGCCACAGGACGCGGTGCCCTATCTCGATCGCGTGCCGTATGGCGTCGTCGGACTGGTCGAGAAGTGCGGAGGGCGCGTCGTATCGTCGGGGATTCTCGTCTCGCGCTTCGCGGCCCGCTGGACCGCGAGTGAGCTGGCGGGGCATCGTCGCGCGGCCGAAGCGATCGCCGAGATCGCGGTGACGACGCTGCGGTGGGCGGGCAGCGAGCTGGCGCGCGGCGCCGAAGTGCGCGAGACCGTGATGCAGTCGCGCGTGATGGACGCGTTCGCGCGCGCGCAGCTCGTCTCCGATCATGGACCGATCGTGGGATTTCAGCCGAACGCGGCGAATCCGCACTACGAGCCGCACGCGGGCACCGATCGCCGGCTCGCCGCCGGTGACGTGCTGCTGCTCGATCTCTGGGCGGGCCCGTCGCTCAGCAGCGTGTTTGCCGATCAGACGTGGATGGCGTTTGCGGGGCGAGAACCCGTGGAGGAAGTACGTCGTGCGTGGTGCGTCGTCCGTGACGCACGGGACGCCGCGGTGTCGTTGCTCAGAGAGCGCTGGAAGAACACACAACCCCTGACCGGCGCCGCGGTCGACGATGCCGCGCGCGGCGTCATTCGCGCGGCCGGGTTCGGCGACTACTTCGTGCATCGCACCGGTCATTCTATCGATCGCGAGCTCCACGGGTCCGGCCCGCACATCGACAACTTCGAGACCGAGGACAATCGCCAGCTGATCCCCGGCGTCGGCTTCTCGATTGAACCGGGCGTCTACTTTCCGGGCCGCTTCGGCATTCGGAGTGAGATCAACGTGTATATGGGCGACGCGGGTCCGGAGGTGACGCCGAAGGAGCCGCAGCGGGAGTTGCTGCTGGTCTGAGCGCGGCCAGCACCGCCGTGGCCCACACGGCTGCTCCCACCGCGGCATGCGCCGCCTGCAACCCACCAGGAAAGCCAAGCAGCACCATCGTCGCCGCAATCGTGATTTGAATCAGGACGATCGCCAAAAGTCCCAGGGCATGGTTGGGATAGCGGTACACCCACCAGACGACACATCCGAGCAGGGAATACGCGAGCAGCCGGTGCGTCCAGTGAATCGCCGCGAGCGGACCGGCCGAGGTGATTATCTGCCCATTGCATAACGGGAATCCGCCGCACGCGCTGGTCGCTCCCAAATTCGCGGTGAGCGCACCGAAGAGCACGGTAACGAACGTCAGGCTCAGGAGGAGTCGGGAGCCGGGAGCCAGGGTCCACGGGCCGCGGGCGGCGGTGATGAGAGTTGCAAGCAATAACATCGCGGTCCCGAGATGCAAGATCACAATAAGAGGTGTCAATCCGGTTTTGACCGTGATCGCTCCGAGCAGGACCTGAACGATCAAGAGTGCGAGGGCAACATATGCCATGCGAGCCCTGACTCCCAGCTCCCGGCTCCTGACTCCATAGACCGCCAATCCAACAACCAGAATCGAAACGAGGGCGGCAAACAGCCGGTGGCTCCACTCGATGACCGTCGGGGGGTCGCTGAGTGGCGGGAAGAGGTGGCCGTTGCATAGTGGCCAGTGCTCCCCGCAGCCGAGGCCGGAGCCGGTAATTCGGACCACTGCGCCGAGCACGATGAGGAGGTAGGTGCAGGCGGCGGCGATCCAGGCGAGGGTGACAAAGCGACGGTCCATGGGCTCTCTCTCGGAGTCACATATTCTAACAGGGAGGGCCCTTGCGAGTCGCGCAAGAGTGGGCGAAAATCACGAGTTACTGATATTGTCGCTGCTCCCGCCGTCGCAGCATCTAGAACCGCAGCTGAAGGAGGAAGTGTATGGCCGACAATCGTTGGTCTTTCCGTTCCACTCTCAAATTCGGCGTGGCCCTGCTCGGGCTGTCTCCGGCCGTCCTCGTTGCGCAAGCACCGACGACGATCACCGGACGGGTCACTGCCAGCGTGGGAGGCACGCCGCTCTACGGAGCGATCGTGAGCATTCCCTCGCTCCGCGTCAGCGGCAGTACGAACGGTGACGGTCGCTATCAACTGACCGTTCCCGCGTCGTCGACCGGCGCGGTCACCCTCACCGCGCGACTCATCGGCTTCAAGACGCAGTCCGTGCAAGTCAATCTCACGGGCCAGCCGGTGACGCAAGATCTCGCGCTCGAAGAAGGCGCGATCGAGCTCGAGTCGAAAGTCGTGACGGCGCTCGGTATCGAGCGCGAGCAACGCAGTCTCTCCTATGCAGCGCAAACGGTGTCGGGCGACCGGCTGGCCGACAACAAGTCGAACAACGTTGTTTCCCAATTGCAGGGCAAAGTCGCCGGCGTGCAGGTGACGAACTCGTCGAACCCGTTCGGGTCGGCACGCATCGTCGTCCGCGGCGCCAGCTCGATTCTCGGGCAGAACCAGCCGCTCATCATCGTCGACGGCGTACCGATCGACAACTCGGCCGTGTCCAATACCGGTTACGGCTCGGGCGAATTCGGCGGGTATGACGTGGGTAACGCCGCCGCGGACATCAACGCCGACAACGTCGCGTCGGTGACGGTGCTGAAGGGCCCGAACGCGGCCGCGCTGTACGGCTCGCGCGCGGCGAACGGCGCGATCGTGTATACGACCAGGACGGGTCGCGGCGCTCCCAACCAGGGCTTCGGCGTCACCGCCACGTTCGGCGCGAACGCCGAGACGCCGCTGCGGCTCCCGGATTATCAGAATCGCTACGGCCAGGGTTTCTACGGCGAGTTCGACTTTGTCGACGGAAACTTCGGCGGCAAGAACGACGGTGCGGACGAGAGCTGGGGTCCGAAAATGGACGGGCGGACGACGGGCTGCGTGCGCGTTCCGACCGACACGTTGCTTCAGATCGGCGTGCCGGCCGTGTACGACACGTCGCATCCGTGCAATCAGTTCTTCGGCGCCGGCCCGTGGTCGCCGCACCCGAACAACGTGCGTGACTTCTGGCAGACCGGTCTCATGGTCAACGCGAACGTCGCCGTGGCGCGCGCGAGTGATCGCAGCAACGTCCGCCTGTCGGCCGGCCGCACCAACGAAAGCGGGATGTATCCGAACAACACGAACAACCGGACCGACATCGCGATGTCCGGCGGCACCCAGGTCTCCGATCACTGGAGCGCCGAGGCGTCGGTCAACTACATCAACGACGGCATGCAGAACCAGCCGGCGCAGGCGTACGAAGAGATCGACCCGATGCAGGGCTTCATCTGGTTCGGCCGCCAGGTCGACACCAAGATCCTGCAGCAGAACCTGTACCGGAATCCGGCCGATCCGCTCTCGCAGCAGATCTTCGCCGGCAACCCCAACATGCGGACGGATGCGCCGTTCCCGTACAGCTGGAATTACAGTTATCACCCCAGCGTGTACTGGGAGGCGACCGTCAAGAAGACCGACTACTCGCGCAATCGCGGGCTCGGCCATGCATCCGTCACGTATAAGGTCAACGACTGGTTGAGCGTCACGGGCCGCACGGGCCGCGACTGGTATCAGAACCATTTCCGCGCCAACTACCCGGTGAACAACATCTCCCCGTTCCCCGGTGGCGGGTTGGTCGATGTGGGCGAGACGCGGAGTGAGATCAACAACGACTTCCTCATCACCGCGAATCGCCAGCTGACCCCGACGCTGGGGCTGCAAGTGAACGCCGGCGGCAACCAGCGGAAGAACGACTTCAATAACAACGTCGCCCAGGTCGATCAGCTGGTCATTCCCGGCGTCTATACGCTGGAAAACTCGGCGGGCGCGCTGGCCCCGACGCTGCAGCAGAGCCACAAGAAAGTGAATTCGCTGTACGGGTCGGCGAGCTTCAACTACAGAGACTTCCTGAACGTCGATTTGACGGGCCGGAACGACTGGTCGTCCACGCTGCCGAAGAACGCCAACTCACTGTTCTATCCGTCCGTCGGCGCGGCGTTCGTCTTCACCGACGCGCTCGGATTGCAGAGCAGCTTCCTGTCGTACGGTAAGCTGCGCGCGAGCTGGACGCGCGTGGGGAACGACACCGATCCCTATCAACTGGCCGCGGTGTACGGTTCCGGCACGGCGTGGGGCGGGTCGCCGAGCTTCACGGCCCCCGACCGGTTGCCGAACGCGACCTTGAAGCCCGAGCAGACGACCGGTGAAGAGCTCGGCGCCGACCTCGGCTTCCTGCGCGACAAGGTGATCGTCAACGCCACGATCTATCAGAAGAGCACGACCAACCAGATTCTGCCGGTTTCGATCTCGGCTTCGACGGGGTATACCAGCGCCGTCGTAAACTCCGGTGAAGTCCGCAATCGTGGTATCGAGGTCGCCCTGGCGACGACGCCTGTCGAGCGCGGAGACTTCCGCTGGAACGTGAACGCGAACTGGTCGAAGAACACCAACAAGGTTCTGTCGCTGTATAGCGGCGTGTCGCGGATCGTCGTTGGCTCGTATTGGAACGTCAACGTGACGGCGGATGTTGGCCAGCCCTACGGCAACCTCGTCGGCTACAAATGGGCGCGGGACAACGCCGGGCACATCCTCGTCGATGACACAGGGT
Source organism: Gemmatimonadales bacterium (assembly GCA_035309945.1). Lineage (GTDB taxonomy): Bacteria > Gemmatimonadota > Gemmatimonadetes > Gemmatimonadales > GWC2-71-9 > 20CM-2-65-7. The sequence continues at coordinate 34,037 of DATGEQ010000103.1, forward strand.
TGCCGGTCCGCGATCCGAACCAGCAGGTGCTGGGCAACTACAACCCCGACTGGGTCGGAGGCATCACGAACACGATCAGCTACAAGCGCATGACCCTGACGTTCTCGTTCGACGGACAGGTCGGCGGCCAGGTGTACTCGGTCACGCAGTGGTTCGGCCAGTACTCGGGCGTGCTCTCCAACACGCTCGCCGGTCGCGAGGTCGACTGGAATAACCCGGGTTATATCGTGCCGAACGCGGTGTACCAGTCGAGCGGCCAGCCGGACACGACGCACGTGCTGGCGCAGGACTATTGGCACAACACGTTCTACGCGCAGGAGCCCGGCATCGTGGACGCGACGTACTTCAAGCTCCGCGAGCTCCGGCTGGCGTACGCGCTGCCTGCCTCCGTGACGCATTTCCTGGGCTTCTCGGATGCGAGTTTCGCCGTCGTCGGGCGCAACCTCCTGCTCTTTACGAAGAACAAGAACATCGATCCCGAAACCGCCTTCGACACGAGCAATCGCCAGGGTGTCGAGAACGGCCAGCTGCCGACCGCGCGCAGCATCGGCTTCACCATGTCCGTGCGGCCGTAGCCGCTTGAGGAGATAGATCACATGCGATACAAAATCCTGAGCGTCTTCGCCGGACTGGCCGTGCTCACGGCCTGCGGCGATTTGACCTCGATCAACCAGAATCCGAACGGGCCGATCGATGTACCGCCCCCGTCGATCCTGCCATCGGTCATTCAGAACGTGGTGGGGAACGTCGACGGCGTCGATGCGCTGAACATTCGGGGTGGTGGACTATGGGTGCAGTACTACGCCGAGATCCAATACCGTGATGAGGACAAGTACATCGTGCGGTCAGGGACGAGCGGCGGCTGGGGCATGTACAACAGCGGCATCGAGGATGCCCAGCGCATGATCGTGAAGGGTGAGGCATCCAAGACGCCCAACTGGTCCGCGGTCGGGCGCATCATGAAGTCGTACGCGTACAGCGTCATGACCGACGCCATGGGCGACTTGCCGTATACGCAGGCGCTCAAGGGCGACACGGTGTTGCATCCGACGTACGATTCGCAGAAGGCGATCTACGACAGTCTGTTCGCTGCTCTAGCGCAGGCGAGCTCGGAGATCGACCTCGCGGGAATCGGTTTCCCGTCCGGCGACCTGATGTACGGCGGGAACATGGCGAAGTGGAAGAAATTCGCCAATTCGCTCCGTTTGCGTCTCGCGATCCACCTCTCGCAGGTGGACCCGACCAAGGCGGCGACCGAGGCTGCTGCGGCGGTGACGGCCGGCGTGTTTACGAGCAATTTGGATAACGCTCAGCTCATGTATCTCAGCGGGTCGCCGAATCAGAACCCGATTTACCGAGATGTCCACGTCGGCGGTCGCGACGACTACGGGATGAGCAAGACGTACGTCGATTCGTTGACCAGCTGGGCCGACCCGCGCCTGCCGGTTTTTGCCCAGGTGAATCCGGCCCAGACGGGTTATCAGGGACTTCCCAACGGGCTCAACGATGGCGCGGGCACCCCGATCGTCAACATTTCGCGCTTCGGAGCGTTCTGGCGCGAGACGGGGGCGGCGCCGATGGCGCTGCTGACCTACTCCGAAGTGCTCTTCCTCGAGGCAGAGGCGGCGGAGCGGGGCTGGATTCCGGGCGGCAGCGCGGCAGCGGCCACCTACTACGCGAACGCCATCAGTGCATCGATGAGCCAGTACGGGCTCAGCACAGCGGCCGACAGTACGTACCGGGCGCAAGCCAAGGTGGGATACGATGCGGCCGGTGCGACGTTAGCCGGCCATCTGCAGCAGATCGCTTATCAGAAATGGACGTCGCTGTTCATGCAGGGTATGGAGGCATGGACGGAGGTGCGTCGCACGCGGGTGCCGCTGCTCGTTCCGGGCCCCAACGCCGTGTTCGGCGCGGGCGTCCCGGGCAAGATTCCGGAGCGCCTGCCGTACGACGACAACGAGGCCGTGCTGAACGCGGCAAACGTCGCCGCGGCGGTGTCGGCACAGAAGTTCACCGCGAGCAACGACATTCAGTCGCCGTTGTGGTTTACAGGGCGGCAGTAGCCTGACGTTGTCGTAGTTGTAAGAGAAAGTGACAGCCCCCGGAGAGCGATTCTCCGGGGGCTGTTGCGTTCGGCGCGTGCCTCAGCTGGTGCTGTCGGGCGTGTCCGCGCGCGCGAGAAAGATCAGGATGAGGCCGTGGCCGCTGCTCGGATAGCCTGGCCGCGAAGTCATGCCGAGCGGATAGACCTCGACCCGCTCCGTCTGGACAGCCTGGATCGTGATGAGCGGACACGTGTCGGACGTTCGCGTCCCATCCACGTACACGTCCGGATCGTTGCTGCCTTCCATGCTGTCTTTCCCACGCAGCTCGAGCATGGGACAGCGCGTGTACTGCGTCCAACCGGTGATGCGCAGCTGCGGCATGGAGTATCTGATGGCGTCGAGCACCGTGCGGCCGGGATCGATCGAGAGAGCGCGACCGGTGAGGATCAGACTCCCCATCGTAGTCGTCCCGAGCGGCCGGCCGCCGGGATCGTTCGTGGAGTCGTACGCGTGCGACGTCTTACAACCGAGGGCGAGAACGCCGATGACGGCGAGGCGCGAGAACGCACGGGATTGCAGCATGGTCAGTCTCCGGGGATGCGGAAGCGAGCGTTCTCGGAGTATGCCCCCAGCGCAGGCGGTGTCAAGGTATAATTTGCCAATCTTATGTCCGCACCCTTGATGCCTGCCGACCGCTGGGGCGAGCGCCTGCTCCGGCGACTCGGTCTATGGAGCGCGGTCGCGGTGCTCGTCGGGTCCACGATCGGCAGCGGCATATTCCGTACCCCCGCGAGCGTCGCGAGCCGCATCGACGACGTCCCACTTTTCCTGCTCGCCTGGGTCGTCGGAGCCGTCGTCGTGCTGTGCGGCGCGCTCACGTACTCGGAGCTCGCCGCGGCATTTCCGCGCTCGGGCGGGGTCTACGTGTTCGTGCGCGAATCGTTCGGCCGGCTGCCCGCCTTCCTGTTCGTGTGGGCCGAGCTCTGGGTCATCCGCCCGGGCGCGTTCGGCGCCATCGGGATCACCGCGTCGGCGTACACGCTGCGGACACTTGGCCACGATCCGAGCGCCATCGTCGCCAGCATCGGCCCACTCCACATTGCCGCCGAGCAGCTGCTTGGCGCCGGGTACATCCTGCTCGTGGGCACGGTGAACTTCTTCGGCATCCATCGCGGCGCCGTACTCCAGAACCTGAGCACCGTCTTTAAAGTCGGCGCGCTCGCGGCGCTGATCCTGGTCGGATTCGCCCTCGGCACGCAGTCGGCCGAGCTACCGGCGGGCGGGATCTTCGCGCAACACGCGCAGGTCGGGATCTCGGCGTTTTTGCTGGCGATGGTGGCGATTCTGTGGGCGTACGACGGCTGGGCCGATCTCGCATTCGTGGGCGGCGAAGTCGCCAATCCACAGCGGACCTTGCCGCGCGCGTTGCTGATCGGAACAATCACCGTCGTCGTGCTCTATCTCGGCGCGAACCTGGTCTATCTCTACCTCATTCCGATTCAGCAGATGAAGCACGCCGAGCTGGTCGCGGCCGACGTGGCGCAGCTGGTGATCGGACCTGCTGGCGTGGTGGTGGTATCGGCGGCGATCGCGGTGAGCACGTTCGGTACGCTGAACGGCTCGATGATGACGGCGCCGCGGATCTTCTTTGCGGCCGCCGAGGATCGGCTGCTTCCCGTGCAAATTGCGCGCGTCGATCCGAAAAACCATGCGCCGACCGCTGCGATTGTCTTGATGACGGTCATGGGCATGATCTTCATTCTCATCCGCCGGTTCACCGCGCTCGCCGATCAATTCATCATCGGCATCTGGCCGTTCTACGCGCTTGCGGTCGCGGGCGTCTACGTGCTGCGGCGCACGCGGCCCCGGCTCGAGCGGCCGTACCGGACATTGGGCTATCCGTTCGTGCCGCTCGTGTTTCTGGTGGCCGCGCTGTTTCTGCTCGGCAACTATCTCGTGCGAGAGACTGGCAGCTTTGCGGTTGACATCGGGATTATTCTGACGGGCGTGCCGGTGTATCTCTGGCTGGCGTGGCGCGAACAGCATGCGCCGCCGCCCGCCATTACGATGCGGTGAACAAGCGCGCTCGGTAGGGCGGGGAAAAAATGTAGGGGCGCACCATGCTGCGCCCCTACCGTGTTAATGCCTCTCCGCCCATCAGACCATCAGCCTGTCAGTTCACCAGTTGAACATGTACCTCACGCCCAGCTGCATGCGCCACACGTCGAGCGTGCTGACGTTCTTCTGGAACGACTGTGAGATCAGGTTGATGCCGACGTTGGCCAACCGGTAGGTCGGCGCACCGCTCGCATCCACGCCGGCGTACGTCAGCGGCCGCAGCGTCACGAATCCTTGAGACACGCCCCAATCGCTGTTCAGCATGTTCAAGAAGTTGAAGATGTCGAGCCGAATCTGGAGACTGTTGGCGTTGCCGGACACCTTGCGCGTCACGTCCTGCGCGATGCTCAGATCGGCACGGAACACCATCGGCAGGAAGGCGCCGTTGCGCTCGGCGTACTGGCCGCGCCGCTTGCTGAGGTACGGATCCTGGTTGATGAACGCGTCCCACGCCGCGGCCTGCTGCGCGGGAGTATAGAACACGGTGTCGACACCCACGATTACCCGGTTCGTGACAAAGTTCATCTCACCCTGATTGCGCGGCACATAGATCAGGTCGTTGCCGTTGGCGCCGTCGCCGTTCATGTCGCCCGAGGTCACGTAGCTGGCGTTGCCCGGGCTGCGGTCTTCCAGGAACACGGCGATCGTGGTCGCGCCGAGGCCGAAGAAGTCACGCTTGTAACTGACGGCGCCGAAGAAGCGATGCCCCGGCGCGAACTGCGAATTCGCGATCGGCGGGTTGTTCGGATCGACGGCGATCTGGTTGCCGGTCCACGATCCCGACGCGATCGACCCCGCGTCTACCGTGTTCTTGCTCGTGCCGTAACTCCAACCGAGCTTCGCGAACAGGCCGCTGCGGAAGGCGCGCTCGAGCGATGCCGCCACGTTCGCCGAGTGACCAATCCCCTGATTGGTCAGCGTAGTTGCGTCGCTGACGTTTGCGTAGATCCGGTTCGACGTCCACCGCGGCCGGCCGTCGGGACCGCTGAACGTCGTCTGCGGGGCCGGCAGATTTGCGTTGATGTATGCGATGCCGTTCACATCCTTCGTGTACATGTACTCGGCCGTGCCCGTAATGCCCCACGGGAGCTGCTGGTCGAGCGCGATATTGCTGCGCCACACCTGCGGGAACTTGAACTTCGGATCCGTGAGCGCGAGCTGAAAGCTGGCCGCCGGCGCGCCAGTCACCGTCGCCGGCTTGTACGCGTCGGGATTGGGGTTGAACGGATATGCCGTCGTGTTGTCCTGCTGGATGAATCCGGTCAGCACGCCGGTGTTGCCGACCTGGTTCGAGATCCAGACGTAGGCCGGCCGGCCCGTGAAGATGCCGGTGCCGCCACGGAGCTGGGTGTTGTGCCGGCCTCCGACGTCATAGTTGAAGCCGAGACGGGGTGACCACAGGGGATTCACTCCCGGCAGCGCGCCGCTGTTGTAATGCACCGGCGAGCCGCTCGCGTCGCGGAACGTCATCGTGTCGGCGACGGGGTTGTCGTAGGCCGTATTCGTGAACTTCGGCGCATCGATCCGCAGTCCCGCGGTCAACGTGAGATTCGGCGTCGGCCGCCACTCGTCCTGGGCGTAGACGCCGCCGTAGAGCACGTCGAGCGGCTGCACCGGCTCCTTCAGCCCGGGGATGTTCGCGTAACGATACTGGAAACGCCGGATCGACACGGGCGAGACCGTCCGTGACGGATTCGCCAGGAAGCTGTCGGCGGCGGTGTAGAAGTCCTGCAAGGAGTTGAAGACGTACACGCTCTGGGCGCCCGGGAAGAAGACGTTGGTCGAGTGGTACTTCTCGAGGCTCGCGCCGAACGTTACCGAATGCTTGGGCAGATAGATCGTGAAGTTGTCCTGCAGCTGATAGCTGTGATAGAAAAGCTTGTTGTCGGGTGTGAACGGCTCGAAGCCGAACGTGGTGTAGTTGGTTCCGTTATTGAGAATTTCGACGAGCGGGAACCACGGCCTGTCGACGTTCTTGCGGCTCTCGTCGCTCGTGTTGTAGCCGAGGATCAGGTTGTTGGCTTTGTTGCCGAAGCTCGAGTTCCATTCGCCGACAACGGAGCGCAGGTTCTCGAGGATCGCGTAATTCGAGTTGGCGAAGTTGAGCGACGTGAGATTGCTGCGCCGGTTGCCCAGCCCCAGCGATGCCGAGTTCGAGATCAGCACCGGCGTCTCCGAATTGAGCAGATTGTAGCGGAAGCTGAGCTTGTTGTGATCGTTCAGGTTGTAGTCGACGCGCGTAATGAACCGCGTGGACGGGGTCTTGAAGTCGTAATTCTGATAGGGACCCGTCGTGTAGTTGAAGTTGGTCTTGAGAAAGGTGCTCAACGCGTCGAGGTCCGAGGCAAGCACGCGTGTCACGCTGCCGCCGACGGTCTGGCCGCCCGTGTTGGCCAGGAACGTCGTGCCGGGCGCCGTAGCGGCGTCGTCTTCGTAGCTCCCAAAGAAGAACAATTTGTTCTTGACGATCGGCCCGCCGAGCGCGAAGCCGACGTCGTGATATTGGAACGTGCCGGGATTGAAGGCGTTCGGGCCGGCCTGCGTCCCGACGAAGCTGTTGCTGCGGGTATTGTAGAAGGCCGAGCCGGTGAATTGGTTCGTGCCGCTCTTGGTCACCATGTTGATGCCGGCGCCGACGAAATTGCCCTGCCGCACGTCGTACGGCGCGATGTTGACCTGAATCTGCTCGAGCGCGTCCAGCGAGATCGGCGCGACACCGGTGCGATCGCCCGGCTGGCCGCCGAGGCCGAACGAGTTGTTGAAGTACGATCCGTCGATCGTCATGTTGTTCAGCCGGTTATCCTGACCGGCGAACGAGATGAACGAGAAGGCGCCTGACGACGAAGGCTGCGAGATACCCGAGTACTGCGGCGTGAGCCGCAACACGTCTTCGACCTTCCGGCTGATCGTCGGCAGGTTCGACAGCTGGTCCGCCGACACCGTCGTCGCGGCCCCGGTGCGCTCGGAGCTGAACACCGAGCCTGCCGCGGGTGCCTCGACGTTTACCGCCTCGAGCTGCACGCTTGCCTGAGCCATCTTGAACGTCAGGTCGGTCGTCTGGCCGAGCGTCACCTCGATGCCGTTCTGGGCCTCGGGGCGATATCCCAGCCGATTCGCGCTGACGCGATACGGTCCACCGACCCGCATCCCGGGGATCGTGAAACGGCCGTCCGCCCGCGTCACGGTCGCGTACGTCGTTCCCGAAGGGCCGTGAACCGCGACGACGCGCGCCCCTTCGAGCGGCCCACCGGCGGAATCGCTCACGATTCCGGCGACGGCTCCGGTGGTGACGCCCTGGGCGGATGCGGGACAGATGCAGCACAACGACCACAACGCCGCGGCCAAGACGACGCGGCTCAGGCTCACGATCCAACGCATGGATGGACCTCTCCTCAGGAAGGGATGCTGGTAGCTGGTGCCCATCGAGACCGGGAGAAAGTGCCCCCGGCCGGAAAGGCCGTCAAGCGCGGGGGAGAGGACTACGTCGGGGCTTTACGCAGCAGATACACGGCCGCGACGCCTACGAGAAGATTCGGCGTCCATGCCGCGAGCATCGGCGGCAACACGCCGCCCGCGCCGACCGCCTTCGCGAGCTGGAACATCAGCAGCACGATGAACGTGGTCGCGAGACTCGCCGCCACGCCCCACGCCATGCCGCTCTTCGGATTCGAAATCGCGAGCGGCGCACCGAACAGCGAGATCAGCAGACAGATGAACGGGATCGCGATCTTCAGCGCGAGCTCCACCTGCAACTTCTTCGTATTCGAGCCGCTGCGCCGCAGCGCGTCGATGTAGCGTCCGAGCTCGCCGAACCGCATCTCGTCCGGCGCTTTCGGCTCGGCCAGCAGATCGACCGGCTTCTCGCGCAACGTGCGCGATTGCAGCGAGTCGAACTCGAACGCGACCTCGTTGCCTGCCTCGGTGCCCTCCAGGTAGCGCAGCGCGCCTTTCTGGAGCGTCCAATGCGGTCGCCGCGCCGACTTGCCCGTGTCGCTGTATACCGCGCGCTGCGCCGCCAGCACGATTGTCGGATACGCCCCGCCCGTGCCTTCGCGCTCCAGCATGAGATCGGTCATCTCGCGGGTCTTGAGCTCC
>DATGEQ010000104.1:0-9603 GCA_035309945.1 Gemmatimonadales bacterium
CGTGATTGCGAGCTGGTTTGGCCAGTTCCGCTACTCGCGCTGGATCCGGCCGGCATACTTTCTGACCGATTGGCTCGTCGAGCCGCTCCGCCGCATCGTCCCCCCGTTGGGCGGACTCGACCTGACTCCCTTGGTCGCGCTGGTGCTGCTCAGTCTCGCGCGGCGACTCCTGCTATCGTTTCTCTGACGTTGCATATCGTGCCGCGGGCACGGGTGACGGCCGTGGCCGGCCGCCACGGCGACGCCCTCAAGATCAAAGTCGCCGCGCCGCCCGTCGGTGGAGCGGCGAACGCGGAGCTGGTGCGATTCCTCGCGGAGCGGCTCGGCGTGCGACGCGACGCGATTGCGATCACAGCGGGCCAGAATGGCAGGCGCAAGATTGTAGCGATCAGCGGGATGGACGCGGCAACGGCACTGCGAATCCTGGAGGCGGGATGAGTCTCCTCAAGTTTCTCGTCAACGTCATCGTCGGGACGATCGCAGGGGCGATCGGCAACAAGCTATTCGGCCCGTTCGGCGCGGTTGTGGGCTTCATCGCCGGCGCACTGGCCGCGTGGTGGGTCGCTCAGCGCATGGCGTTTTTCGATTGAGCCTTGAACACCCGCATCAAATAGAAGAGCGACGGAAATAGCACCACCGCGCCCGCGATCACCGCGGTGAACGCCAGCTCGAGCGTCACCCGCGGCGCCGCCGCCGCTTGAATCGTGAGATCGGGCGGTAGGATGTAGGGATACTGCGCCGCGCCCCACCCCACGACGATCAACGCCACTTGTCCGGCGGCCGCAACGCGAGCCAGCGCGTAATGCCGCCGCCACAAACTCCAGATCGCACTGGCAGCCGTGACCGCCGTCAGAGCGACCACCCGCGGATGGATGGAAAGCGCAGCCGGCAGGAGAAACAGACCCACGACCGCCACGCCGACGACGACCACTTCCGTGACGAGCGCGCGGCGCCGGAAATCCTCCTGCAACGGCAGGTCGCGCGTTTCGAGCGTCAGATATACGGCCGCAAGTAACGCGAAGCACGCCAATGCGAACACCCCGACAGCGAGTCCGAACGCGGTGAGCCAGGGGCGCACGTATACCGCGACGAACGATCCGCGTGGCTCGACCGGAACCGCTCCCGTCGCCGCGGCGGCGACACAGACCCCGAGCAGCACGGGCGTGATCAGACTTGCCGTGGCGAAGACTCGACCTGCCGCGCTGCCTTCGCCGTAGCTCTGAAACACGAACGCCGATCCTCGCAAAACGATGCCGATCAACATCAACGTCAGTGGCACGTGCAACCCGATCGCCACGCGCGCGAAGACGAGGGGAAAACACGTGAACAGCAGCACTAGCGAAAGGATCAGCCAGACGTGATTCGCCTCCCACACGGGACCGATCGCGCGCGCGATGAGCTCGCGTTGCGCCTGTTTGCGCGGCCCCGACGCCAGCAGCGCCCACACACCGCCACCGAAATCAGCACCGCCAAGGAGCACGTACGCGGTGAGTCCGATCAGAATGATCCCGGCGAGCGTCACCGCGAGTGACGGTGTCACGCGACCGGACTCCGGATGATCTGGCGATAGAGAACGACCGCGACTACACCCGCGAGCGCGCAATACAGCAGCGTAATCGCCGTGAACGGCACGATGAGGCCCGGCATCGGCGTGACGGCGTCCTGTGTCTTGAGTACGCCATAGATCACCCACGGCTGGCGTCCCAACTCCGTCACCATCCACCCCGCCTCGACGCAGACGAACCCGAGTGGCGTCGCGACCGCCAACGCGCGGAGAAAGCCGCGGTGCGCCGCGAGATCCCGCTTGCGCAGCGCCAGCCACCCGGCCCACAGCCCAACGACGGCCAGATAGGTGCCGAGGAGGACCATGACGTCGAAGGACAGGTGCACGAGTCCCACATTCGGCCGTTCATCGGGCGACACGGCATCGAGACCCTGCACAACGGCGTGCGGATCGTGAAAGGCCAGCAGCGATAGGGCGTAAGGGATTTTGATACCGGGGGGTGGTCCGATGGTGAGCGGCGCGCCGGCGCGCGTTTGGTACAGCGCCTCCATGGCGGCGAGCTTCACCGGTTGGCGCCGCGCCAGGTAGCGTGCCGCGATATCGCCCGACAGCGGCTGCAGCACCGCCGCCGGCGCGCCCACGACGAGCCCAATCATCAGCGCCGCGCGATTGAACGCGCTCGCGCGCCCTTTGAGGACCAGCAGGGCATGGATGCCGGCGACGGCGATCCCCGTGGCCGCATAGGCCGCCAGCGTCATGTGGAGCGTTTGCGGCAGCGCGGCCGGTGTCCGCATGGCCGCGATCGGATCGATGTGCGTGAATGCCCCATTCGTCACCATCACGCCGGTCGGCGTGTTCATCCAGGCGTTCGCAATGACGACGAATATTCCGGAGGCCGCGCCACTGACCGCGACGATGACGCCGGCGAGCAGGTGCGCACGCGGCGACACGCGTTCCCAACCATAGAGGTAGATGCCGAGGAAGATGGCTTCCGTGAAGAAGGCGAATCCCTCGAGCGAAAACGGCATGCCGATGACCGCGCCGGCCAATCGCATGAATTGCGGCCACAACAGGCCAAGCTCGAAGGAGAGCACCGTGCCCGACACGGCGCCCACCGCGAACAGGATCGCGGTGCCGCGCGCCCAGCGCTTGGCGAGATCGAGATAGATGGGATCGCGCGTCCGTTGCCAGCGACGCTCGGCGATCACCATGAGGACCGGCATGGCGATGCCGATGACCGCGAAGATGATGTGAAACACGAGCGACACCGCCATTTGCGACCGCGCGGCGACGAGATCGGACATCTCGAATGATCAATGATCAATGATCAATGATCAATGATCATTGGACATTGATCATTGATGATCGATCATTGATGATTGATCGTTCGCAGCCTCTCGGTGATGCGCTGCTGCATCTGGGGGAATTGCGTTCCGAGCTGCTGCAGCACCGCGCGCGCCGAGTCGGGTTTGCCGGCCGCGACGTACGCGTCCGACTTCAGGAAGCCGACCCGGACCGACAGAAACCGGTTGTCGGACGTCGGGCGGATGCCGGCAAGCAATCCGAGCGCGCCGCGCGGGTCCTTCTTGTCATGGAGCAACGATTCGGCGGCGAGCAGGCGCACGTTGGTGTCGTTCGGAAATTGCTTGGCGAGCTCGGCGAACAGTTCCGCAGCGCGGCTGCTGTCGTGTTGCGTGCGCGCCTGTACTGCCCGCTGGTAGATGCCGGCGAGGAAGAGCCGCGTGACGTCCGCCGTGTCGCCGGACCGGATGCCGACGCCGCCGGCATAGCTGTACACGAGGTCGCCGCCGCGGTCTCCGGCCTTCAGGACGGCCGCGAAGCCGAAGACACCCACCACGGCCGAGCCCCACAACGCGACGCGCGCGATCTGGATGTTGCGCCTGCCGACCGCGAGCGCCACGATCTCGAGCAGCGCCACGATCAGGAAGATGTTGCGCGCCCATTCTCCGGCGTCCTCGTGGTCGCCGACCGCCTGCCGGACACCTGGAATGCGCTCGACCGGACCGTGCGCGTCCAGGCCCGAGTGCACCGCCAGCACCGCAGCCAGCGCGCCGAGCAGGAGCAGCGTCGCAGCCGCGCCGCCCGCAAACGAAACGCGGCCCGTGAGCGAGATCCAGCGGAAGATCACGCCAAGCACGAGCAATACGATCGCGAAGTGGACGATGATCGGGTGGTAGGAGCCGATGTTGGGCATCGATGTAATGTCCAATGCAGGAGGTAGAATGTCGAATGATCAATACACCGTGATCATTCTACGTTCGACATTGGACATTCGTTGTCATCTGGGTCGGATCGCGTCTCGAATAATGTCGTCCACGGCAAACTTGATGAACTCCGATCGCTTTTCGCGCCGGCGCGCACTTTCGGCTCGAACGTCGTCAAGCCGCCGCTCGATGTCGGCGATCTCGAGTCCGCGAAGCTGGTCTTCGAGATCGAAGTGTTGCGTGATCAGCGATTCGATCTTGCTGCGGATCGCGGGCCGGTTCGCCTCGGTGGCATTGCGATACGCCCGCTGCTGCGCGCGCGCGTTCGCCTCGAGCCCGAACATCTTGCCCACGAGCTGCGCGCGGACGCTGTCGCGCTGGCTGAGTTTCTGGACCATGTCGAACTGCACCGTCAACTGAGCGACTTCCATCCAGTACTGATCACCGGCCGAGGGGTCCTGCTGCCTGAGCGAATCAAGGCCCGCCACTCGGTCGGGGGCGACCAACTGCAGAAAGGCGCGCGCCGCCGCTTCCGCTTCGCGCGGCCGCTGCTGCATGATCTGCTGCACCTGCATCTGCATCGCCTGGGGATTCGGCATGTCCTGCGCCACACCGGACGATGCGGCGAGCGCACTCAGCACGGCGACGAACGCTTCAATTCGGCAGGCCATAACGCGGCTCCTGTTCCAGTCGAGTGAGTTGGGCATCGATATCCATCATCGCGTTGCCGCCGGTCACGTATCCCGCCGTGGCCGACCATGTCGTGGTCGGTGTCCAATGCGCGCCGGCGCCGTTGACCGGTCCGGATCTGACGATTGCGAGCGCGGCCAGCAGCGCGGCGGCCGCCAGCGCGAGCGCCGCGCCGGCAATCGCGCGTGCACGGCGAGCCGGGGCCGCGAGATCGAGCGCGCTGCGACCGCGGTCGAACTGCCCGAGCATTTCCTGACAGGCCCCGCAGCCACCGACATGCGGCGCGATCTCGGCGACGCGCGCCGCCGGCAGCTCGTCGTAGGCAAAGAGCAGCAGCTCGTCTTGGGTCGGATGAGTCATCGATAGTTCTCCAGGGCCGCGCTGATGCGCGCGAGCGCGGCGCGCATTTGCGTCAATACCGTGCCGAGCGGACGGTCGAGTCGATCGGCGATTTGCTGGAACGTGAGGCCGCGCGTGTGCCGCAGCTCCACGACGTCGCGCTGCGCCGGCGGCAGCGCCGCCACCGCGTCGCGGACGGCAGCGCGGAGGTCCCGTTCCAGCACGAGCCAGTCAGCTGAGTCGGCGATCGCCGGCTCCGCGGCACGAAGGTCGAGCGCCGCGCGACGCCGTACGAGCTCGCGCCGCAAGTAATCGCGCCACACGTTGGCCGCGATGCGAAACAGATAGGCTCGCGCGTTCCCATTCAACGAGATGCGCGGCGCGGCGACGACCACGCGGGCAGCCACTTCTTGCAGCATTTCCGCGGTCAAGTCCGCATCGCGACACCGCGCCCCCAGGAAGTTGCGAAGCGCCGGTGTGTGCTCCGCCAGGAGCTGCTCGACCCCGTTTTGGCTCATGGACACTTAAGAGTACGTCCGAAGGTCGCTATTATTTTCCCGTGCCGACATTCCGCGATTTTCTTGCTGACGGTCGCGTCCACGTCTTTGACGGGGCGATGGGCACCATGTTGTACAGCAAGGGCTTCTTCCTCAACGTCTGCTACGACGAGCTGAACCTCAAGCAACCGCGGCTGGTGCAGGAGGTGCACGCCGAATACGTCCGCGCGGGCGCCGAGATCCTCGAGACCAACACGTTCGGTGCCAACCCGCTCAAGCTCGGGAGCTACGGGCTCGCCGATGAGACGGAGAAGATCAATCGCGCGGCCGCCGAGCTGGCGCGAGCCGCGGCCGGTGGACGGGTGAGCGTGGTCGGCGCGATCGGCCCACTCGGCATCCGCATCGAGCCCTTCGGCCCGACGTCGCAGGCGGACGCCGAGGCGGTCTTCGCGCGCCAGGTGCAGGGACTCCTCGCGGGCGGCGTGGACGGATTCATCCTCGAAACGTTCAGCGACATGAATGAGATGCACGCCGCCCTGCGCGCCGTCCGCGCCGCGTCGGATCTGCCCGTCGTGTGCCAGATGACGATCGGCACCGACGGTCTGACGTATTACGGCACGGACCCCGAGACGTTCACCAAGCAGCTGGACAGCTGGGGCGCCGACGTGATCGGCGTCAATTGTTCGGTCGGCCCCGCCGGTGTGCTCGAGGCGGTCGAGAAGATGGTCAAGGCGACCACTAAACCGATCTCGGCGCAGCCGAATGCCGGGCTGCCGAAGGACGTCGGCGACCGCAAGATCTATCTCGCCTCGCCGGAATACATGGCGAGCTACGCCCGGCGCATGATCGAAGCGGGCGCGCGCTTTGTCGGCGGCTGCTGCGGCTCCACGCCCGAGCACATCAAGAAGATCCGCGACTACGTCGCGAGCGTGGTGCCGCGCCAGCCGAGCGCAGTCGTGTCGCGCGCGCAGGTGCAGGCACCCGCCGGCATCACGCCGGTGCCGCTCGCCGAGAAGTCGCGCTGGGGCGCGAAGCTCGCGCGCGGCCAGCTCGTCACGAGCGTCGAAATCGTGCCGCCCAAGGGCGTCGATCCGAAACCGATGCTCGAGCAGTGTCGCGCGCTGAAAGCCGCCGGCGTGGATGCCGTGAACGTGCCGGACGGCCCGCGGGCGCAGAGCCGCATGGGCGTGCTGCCGTCGGCGCTGCTGATCGAGCGCGAGGTGGGGATCGAGACCGTCATTCATTACTGCTGTCGCGACCGCAATCTCCTCGGCATGCTCTCCGATATCATCGGCGCGCACGCCGCGGGGCTGCGCAACATCCTCATCATCACCGGCGACCCGCCGAAGATGGGGCCGTATCCCGAGGCCACCGCGGTGTTCGACATCGACTCGATCGGCCTGACGAACCTCGTCTATCGGCTCAACCAGGGACTCGACCCCGGCAACAACCCGCTCGGCGGCGCCACCAAATGGGCGATTGGGGTCGGCGTGAACCCCGGTGCGCTCGACCAGGACCGTGAGCTGTCGCGCTTTGCGTGGAAGGTGGATGCCGGAGCCGAGTTTGCCGTGACACAACCGGTTTTCGACGCGCGCCAGCTCGAAGCCTTCCTCAAGAAGGTGGAGCAATTCAAGACACCGATCGTCGCGGGGATCTGGCCGCTGATCTCGCTCCGCAATGCCGAGTTCCTGGCGAACGAGGTGCCGGGCGTGTCCGTGCCCGAAGACGTGCTACAGCGCATGCGGAAGGCACAGGAAAAAGGAAAGGAAGCCGCGCTCGCCGAGGGGGTCGCGATCGCGCGCGAGATGTTCGTGCGCGTGAAGCAGATGGTGCAGGGCGTACAGGTCAGCGCGCCGTTCGGACGCGTGGAGGTGGCGCTCCAGGTCTTCCAGTAGATAGCATCGGGCCATGCCGGAGCTTCCCGACATCGCGATCTACCTCGAAGCACTCGGCCCTCGTATCGTGGGCCAGACGCTCGAGCGCGCGCGCGTCGTCAGCCCTTCCCTGCTCCGCACTGTCGATCCACCGCTCGCGGCCGCCGAGGGTCGCAGAGTCGTCGGGCTGCGCAGAATCGGAAAGCGGGTCGTGTGGGAAATGGAAGGCGAGCTATTTCTCGTCTTCCACCTGATGATCGCCGGCCGGTTCAAGTGGAGACCCGAGCGCGCCAATGCCCCCGCCAAGCTGGGGCTCGCCGCGTTCGATTTTCCCACGGGCACGCTCTTGCTCACCGAAGCGAGTCCCAAGAAACGCGCGTCGCTCCACGTCGTCGGCGGCGAAGCGGGGCTCGCGGCGCACGATCCGGGCGGGCTCGACATCCTCGCTGCCGACCTCGCTGCATTCACCGCGCGCTTGCAGTCGGAGTCGCACACGCTGAAACGCGCGCTCACCGATCCGCATCTGTTCGACGGCATCGGCAACTGGCTGTCGGACGAGATTCTCCACGCCGCTCAACTCTCGCTCTTTCAACTCACGACAAAACTGAGCGACGTAGAAATCGCCAGACTCTACGCTGCCACGCAGCAAACCACGCGCTTTTGGATCGACAAACTGCGCGAGGAGACAGAGGGCGGCGCGAGGTTCCCGGAAAAGGTGACCGCGTTCAAGGAAGGCATGGCGGTGCACGGGCGCTACAGGCAGCCATGTCCGGTCTGCGGCTCGCCGATTCAGCGGATCCGCTACGCGGACAACGAGGCGAACTACTGCGCCACGTGCCAAACGGGCGGCCGCGTGCTGGCCGACCGCTCGCTCTCACGACTTCTCAAGGCCGACTGGCCGCGCTCGCTCGAGGAGTGGGAAGCGAAACTCGGGCGATGAAAATTCGGCGCGCACAGATTGCGGATGCCGAGACGGTGGCGAAGATCCACGTCGCATCCTGGGATGTCGCGTACCGCGGCATCATGCCGGATGACGTGATCGCGCGCACGGATGTCGCATATCGGACCCGCTTTTGGAACCCGCGTCTCGGAGATGGAGCCTGGCCGGTCTTGCTGCTCGAAGCCGAAGGCCAAACTGTCGCCTTCTGTCATATGTGTCCCACCCACGACCCTGATGACGACCCCAAGTCAGTCGGTCACATCACCTCGGTTCACGTGCTGCCGCAGCTGCGCGGGCGGGGGTACGGCCGCAGGCTGATTGATCACGTCGTCGCGGAATTCCGCCGCCGAAAATTCCGCGAAATCACGCTCTGGGTGCTGGAGGAAAACCGGAAGGCGCGGACGTTCTACGACACCTACGGATTCCGGCCGGATGGAGGGAAGAAAACCTACCCGAATACGGCCGTGCCCGAGGTGAGATACAGGCTGACGCTGTAGGCTGCACTTCCACTCCTCCGCACGACTGCGCAGACTTCTCACTCCCCACGCTCTCCATGGAGCCGGCCACGTGCGTCTCGTCGTGATCGCTGCCTGTCTTTTCGCCGCCGTCAGCCAGACCGCTGTGTCCCAGGGCTTCCCCCAACCCACCGGCTTCGCCGTAGACGATCCCGTGCTGCGCCGCATCTGGTCGATCGGCAACGACAGCTCGCAGCTGCCGCACCTCGCGCAAGTGCTGTTCGACTCCCTCGGCCCGCGACTCACCGCTTCGCCCGAAATGACGGCGGCGCAGAACTGGCTGCTTGCGATCTACAACTCCTGGGGCATCACGGCCCGCAAAGAACAGTACGGTACCTGGCGCAGCTGGCGGCGGGGGCCGACGCACGTCGATCTGGTGGCGCCACGCCCCCGCAGTCTCGAGGCCACGATGCTCGCGTGGAGTCCCGGCACGCCGCGCGGCCGGCCGGTGCGTGGGGCCGTGGTCATCCTGCCGGATGTCGCCGACAGCAGCGCGCTGAAAGCGTGGCTGCCACAGGTCAAAGGCAAGTTCGTCCTCGTGTCGTTTCCGCAGCCGACCTGCCGGCCGGATACGAGCTGGGAGAAGTGGGCGACGCAAGCCACTGCTGACTCGATGAAGGCGCGCCGCACCGCCGCGCAGCAGGCATGGCAGCAGCGCCTACAGCATACCGGTTACGCGGGCGCCGGCACTGTCGCAGCGATCGCGCCGCTCTCGCGCCGTCTCGAAGCCGCGGGCGCCGCCGGTATCATCAGCAGCTTCTGGTCGCAGGGCTGGGGCGTGCAGAAGATCTTCCAGGCCTACACCGACCGCGCGCCGGTGATCGACGTCGCGTGCGAGGATTACGGCCTGCTCTATCGGCTCGCGGAAAACACACAGAACCCCGTCATCGACGTGAGCGCCGAATCGCAAGCGTTGGGAGAAGTGCCGGTCTTCAACGTCATCGGCGAAATGAAGGGCACCCGGCTTCCCAACGAGTACGTGATGCTCTCGGCGCACTTCGATTCCTGGGACGGCGGCT
>DATGEQ010000105.1:0-50183 GCA_035309945.1 Gemmatimonadales bacterium
CGAAATCGCACGGCCTCAAGCCGCTGGCGCGAATTACCGGTTATGCGATGGGCGGCGGCGAGCCGAAAGATCTCTTCTTTGCGCCGATCGTTGCCGTGCAGAATCTCCTCGAGAAAACCAGCTCCAAAATTTCCGACTACGATCTCATCGAAGCGAACGAAGCGTTCGCGGTGCAAGCGCTCGCCGACGGCAAAGCGCTCGGCTGGGATTGGTCGCGCGTCAACGTCCACGGCGGCGCGATCGCGCTCGGCCACCCGATCGGTGCTTCCGGCGCGCGCGTGTTGACGACTCTGCTCTATGCTTTGAAACAGTATGGAAAACGCACTGGCTTGGCGACGCTCTGCCTTGGTGGTGGGAACGCAGTGGCCCTCAGCGTGGAGATGATTTAATGGAAAGAACATTGGTCATTGATCCGTCGACATTGATCATTCGCCGCGCCGCCGCCGTCGTTTTAGGGGCGCTCGTCGTTGCGGGCGCGGCGCAGGTCTCGATCCCGCTGCCGGGGACACCGGTGCCGATGACCCTGCAGCCGATGGCCGTGCTGCTCGTCGGCGGACTGCTCGGCCCGCAGCTTGGGGCGCTCAGCATGATCCTCTATCTCGCCATGGGCGCGGCGGGGCTGCCGGTGTTCGCACCAAGCCCCTTCCTGCTCTCGGGAGTTGCCCGACTCTTCGGGCCAACCGGCGGCTACTTGTTGTCCTATCCCGTGGCCGCGTGGGCTGTTGGTGCAGTGGCGCGCGACGGATCGCGCGTGTGGCGTGTCGCGGGCGGCGTGTTCGCCGGTATGGTCCTGATCCATCTCGGCGGCCTGGCGCAGCTGCTCATCATCGCCGGCAACGTTCGCTCCGCCGCGCAGCTCGGCACCTGGCCCTTCCTGCTGGGAGATCTGCTCAAGCTGGCTGTACTGGTGCCGGTCCTGGCCAGGCTCACTCCCACGATTCGCGCGCGCCTCTGATGGCGCGCGTTTCGTTTGCGGCCCCCGCCGTGAAACGGGTCGCGATCGCGTTCGGCTGGGTCATGCTTTTCTTCTTCGTCGCGTTTGGCGTGGACTTCGGCCTCTCGCGTCTCGCCACGCCACCGTGGAGCGGCACGCTCGCCATCATCCCGATCGGCGGGTACGAGGTGATCGGTTTCCTGCTGGCGACGTATCTGTTCGGACGCTTCATCAATGAGCATTCGTGGTCCGCGCTCGGGTGGCGAGGGCCGGCGATCAGGTCCTGGCTCCGCGGCCTCGCGCTCGGCGCGGCGATGGCATCGCTCGCGATCGTCCTCGGCATCGCGGCGGGCGCGCGGCTGCACTTCACCGGCGACTGGAACGCGTGGGCCCCCGTTGCGCTGCCGCTGGTGCTCGGTCTCATCCTCGCGGCGCTCGGCGAAGAGCTCGCCTTCCGCGGTTATCCCATGCGCCACTTGTCCAACGCGATCGGCGTGCTGCCCGCGATCGTCATTCTCGCGCTGCCGTTCGCGATCGCCCACGTGTGGAACCCGAACGCCACCGTCTTCAGCACGATCAACGTCGGCCTCGCCGCGATCTGGCTTTCGGTCGCGTTCTTCTCGGCCGGCGGGATGCCGCTCGCCTGGGGCGCGCACTTCGGCTGGAATGCCGCGCTCGCGATTTTGTTCGCTGCGCCGGTCTCGGGCTTCGCGTTTCACGTGCCCGTCGTCGAATACGCGCCGGGCATGCACCACTGGATCGACGGCGGCGCGTTTGGCCCAGAGGGCGGGATCGTTGCGACCATCGCGCTGATTTGTGGGTCCCTGTTTCTCTTGACCAGAAGGAACGCCTTCACCAGCCACCTGTCACCTGACACCGAGGTCGCTCCCGCGTGAGCAAAGTCGCGGTCGTCGGCGCCGGCACGATGGGCAACGGAATCGCGCACGTCTTCGCTCAGGCTGGTTGGGAGACTGTGCTCATCGACGTCAATGAAGCGGCGGTGAAACGCGCGCTCGCGGTGATCGAGAAGCACACTGAGCGGCAGGTCACTAAAGGCGCGTTAACGGCGCAAGAACGGCGCAGCATGTTAAGTCGAATTACGACGGCGACCTCTCTCGATGCCGCACAGGATGCAGAGATCGTTGTCGAAGCGGTTACAGAGAACCCCAAAATCAAATTCGACACCTGCGGCACCCTATCGCGCCTTACCGCGCCGTCAACGATTCTCGCCAGCAACACCTCGTCTATCTCAATAACGGAGATCGCCAGGCACACCGATCGGCCGGCCCAGGTGATAGGCATGCACTTCATGAACCCGGTGCCGCTGATGCCGCTCGTGGAAGTCGTACGTGGACGAGAGACATCGAGCGACACCGTCAAGCGAACCGTGGAATTATCGAAGCAGCTGGGCAAAACGCCGGTCGAGGTCAAGGACGCGCCGGGGTTCGTCTCGAACCGCGTGCTCATGCCGATGATCAACGAGGCGATCTTCTGCGTGCAGGACGGCATCGCGACGCCCGAAGCGGTCGATCAAGTCATGACGCTCGGCATGAAACATCCGCTCGGGCCCCTGGCGCTGGCCGATCTCATCGGCCTCGACGTCTGCCTCGACATCTTACGCGTGCTGCAGCACGGCCTCGACAAACACAAATACCGGCCCGCGAAACTGCTCGAGGAGATGGTGGCCGCCGGGAAGCTCGGCAGAAAATCGGGCGCGGGATTCTATGTCTACCGCGATTGACGTTCGCGATCAGGTCGTCGAGCTCGCGCGCGAATTCGCGCGCGAGAAGATCGAGCCGTTTGCGGCCGAGTGGGACCGCACGAAGCATTTCCCGCGTGATGTGATCGACGAATGCGGCCGGCTCGGATTCCTCGGCATGTGTACGCCGGAAGAGTACGACGGCATGGCGCTCGATACCGTCACGTATCTGATGGTACTCGAGGAGCTCTCCGCGGCCGATGCCGCTTTTGCCGTATCGATCGGCATCCACAATGCGATTCCCACGACGATGCTCGTCAAACACGGCACGCCCGCGCAGAAGGAGCGCTGGCTCAAGCCCATGGCGCGCGGCGAATTGCTCGCGGGCTTCGCGCTGTCGGAGCCGGAAGCGGGCTCCGATGCCGCGTCGCTGCGGTCGCAGGCGACGCGCGACGGGAAAGACTGGGTGCTGAACGGCGCCAAGGCCTGGGCGACGAACGCCGGCACGGCCGATCTCATGATGATCATGGTGCGCACCGACGAGCCCGAGAAACGCCGCGGCGCCAAGGGCATCTCGACGTTCATCGTTCCGACCGACACGAAGGGCTACACAGCCGCCAAGCCCGAAGACAAGATGGGGCTGCGCGCGTCGAACACCGCGGGGATCGAGCTCAACGATCTGCGCGTCCCGGCGGGCCAGATGCTCGGCGACGAAGGCATGGGGTTCGTCTACGCCATGGAAGGGCTCGACGCCGGGCGGCTCGGCATCGGCGCGCAGGGGGTGGGGATCGCGCGCAAGGCGATCGAGCTGTCGCTCAAGTACTGCGCCGAGCGCAGGCAGTTCGGCAAGGCGATCGAGGACTTCCAGGCGGTGCAGTTCAAGCTGGCCGACATGGCGACGCGCACGGAGGCGGCGCGCGCGCTCGCGCACCGCGCGGCGGCGCGCAAAGACGCCGGCGAGGACATCACCCTCTACGCCAGCATGGCCAAGCTGTTCGCGTCCGAGACGGCGATGTGGGTCACGACGCAGGCGATTCAGCTCTTCGGGGGGTATGGATACATGCGAGATTTCCCCGTGGAGAAGCTCTTTCGCGATGCAAAAGTCACGGAGATCTATGAAGGCACGAGTGAAATCCAGCGGATCGTTATCTCTCGGTCAATCCGTAAAACCTGAGCAATCGAGCGCGCTCTTTGCGCTGCTCGAGGAGCACGAGCACGAGCAGGTGTCGCTCGTGTACGAGCCCTCCTCGGGCTATCGCGGCATCATCGCCATTCACGACACGACGCTCGGCCCCGCGCTCGGCGGCACGCGGTTCTGGAATTATTCCAACGATCGCGAAGCGCTGATCGACTGCTTACGCTTGGCTCGCGGGATGACATACAAGGCCGCCGTCTCCGGTCTCAATCTCGGCGGCGGCAAGAGCGTCATCATCGGCGACAACAAGATTCGCAATCGCGAGCCGATCTTCCGCGCGCACGGCCGCCACGTGAAGGCGCTGGGTGGTCGCTACATCACCGCCGAGGACGTCGGCACGTCGGTCGGCGACATGGAGTTCATCAAGGCGGAGACCAATCACGTCACGGGGCTGATCGGCAAGTCGGGCGATCCGTCGCCGGTGACGGCGTTCGGCATCTATCGCGGCATCAAGGCGTGCGCGCACCATCGCTACGGCGACGACGCGCTGAACGGCAAGGTCGTGGCGATCCAGGGCTGCGGCCACGTGGGCTACTACCTCGCGAGCCTCCTCTATAAGGAAGGGGCGGAGCTGATCGCGACCGACATCGATCCGCTCAAGCTCAAGACGGTGGTAGACGACTATCGCGCGCAGGCCGTCGCGCCCGATGACATTTACGGCGTGCAGGCCAACATCTTCGCGCCGTGCGCGCTCGGCGGGATCATCAACGATCAGACGCTGCCGCGTCTCAAGGTCGACATCGTGGCGGGCGGCGCGAACAATCAGCTCGCCGAGGAGCGCCACGGCGACATGCTCGAGGAGCGCGGCATCACGTACGCGCCCGATTATGTCATCAACGCCGGCGGGCTCGTCAACGTGAACGCCGAGCTCGAGGGATGGACGATGGAGCGCGCGCGAAACAAGGCAGGCGAGATTTACGACACGCTGCTCATGCTGTTCGACATCGCGTCGGAAGAGGGCATTCCCAGTTACCTGGCCGCCGATCGTCTCGCTGAACGCCGCATTGCCGCCATTGCGAAAGTGAGACAGAACTTTGTCTGAGAAGATTTTCGTTGGCGCCGACCACGTCGGCTTCAAGCTCAAGAATCGGCTCGTGGACGAGCTGAAGAAAATGGGCTACGAGCCGATCGATGTGGGTCCGAAGACGCTGGACCCGGCCGACGACTATCCGGATTACGCCAAACCCGTCGCGAAGGCGGTGAGCACCGGAGCGGTGCAGCGTGGGATACTGACCTGTGGCACGGGGCTCGGCATGTCATACGCGGCGAACCGCTTTCCCAAGGTTCGCGCGGCGCTGGCGTGGAACGAGCAAGTGGCAGAGTTGTCGCGCGAGCATGGCAATTCCAACGTGCTCGTGTTGCCGGCGCAGTTCGTGACGGAAGAGCAGGGCGTGAATATTTTGCACAAGTGGCTGGAAACGGATTTCGCAGGCGGCCGGCACGAACGCCGGATCGAAAAAATCGAAAAGTGAAACGCGGGTAGGGGCGCAGCACGCTGCGCGCCTACATCACACAAACCGGACCCTTCATGACCGATCGCCAAGCCCCGCTGTCTGAAGTCGACCCCAAAATCGCCGATCTCATCAAAAAGGAGGTGGCGCGGCAGGAGCACGGGCTGGAGCTGATCGCGAGCGAGAATTTCGTATCGGTCGCGGTGCTGGAAGCCATGGGCACGGCGTTGACGAACAAGTATGCCGAGGGCGTGCCCGGCAAGCGGTACTACGGCGGCTGCGAGATCGTCGATCAGGTCGAGCAGCTCGCGATCGATCGCGCGAAGCAGCTGTTCGGCGCCGAGCACGCGAATGTGCAGCCGCATTCGGGGGCGCAGGCGAACATGGCGGCGTATCTCGCGGTCGCCAAGTTCGGCGACACGCTGCTCGGTCTCGCGCTGCCGCATGGCGGCCATCTGACGCACGGCTCGCCGGTGAATTTTTCCGGCACGCTGTTCAAGGCGACGGCGTATCAGGTGAACGAGCAGACGGGGCGCATCGACTACGACCAGGTGCGCGAGGTCGCGAAGAAGGAGAAGCCGCGCATCCTCATCGGTGGCGGCAGCGCCTACGCGCGAATCGTCGACTTTGCGGCGCTGCGGTCGATTGCGGACGAGGTCGACGCGATTCTCGTCGTCGACATGGCGCACTTCGCGGGCCTAGTCGCCGGCGGCGTGTATCCGTCGCCGGTGCCGCACGCGCAGATCGTCACCACCACGACGCACAAGACGCTGCGCGGTCCGCGGGGCGGGATGATTCTGTGCAAATCAGAATTCGCGAAGGCGGTCGACAAGCAGGTCTTCCCGGGCACGCAGGGTGGCCCGCTGGAGCATGTCATTGCGGCGAAGGCGGTGGCGCTCAACGAGGCGATGCAGCCCGCGTTCAAGTTGTATGCGAAGCTCGTGGTGCAGAACGCGCAGGTCCTCGCGAACCGGTTGATCTCGCTCGGCTATGCGATCGTGTCCGGTGGGACGGACAGCCATCTGATGCTGGTCGATTTGCGGAAGAAGAACATCACGGGCAAGGATGCCGAGCTGTTGCTCGATCGTGCGGCGATCACGGTGAACAAGAACACGATCCCGGGGGATCCGCAGAGTCCGTTCGTTACCAGCGGTATTCGCCTCGGAACGCCGGCGGTGACGACGCGCGGGTTTGGGGTGGAGGAGATGGAGCGCGTGGCGGAGCTGATCGATGAGGTGTTGACGAAGCGGGATGATGAGACGGTCGAGCGGGTGCGTGGAGAGGTCAGAGCGTTAGTCGAGGAGTTTCCGTTGTATGCGAAGGGGGTAGGGGTGGGGGGGTGAGCCCTTCAGGGCTCGCGTCTTTTGCCGAGCCGGCGCTTCAGCGCACGGATTCCATCTCAACTCCACGGTTCCACTCACTCCCTCACTGCGGAAAATCCTCCCTCACGGCAGGAAAATGCTCCCTCACGGCAGGAAAATCCTCCCTCACCGCAGGGAAATCCTCCCTCACTGTAGGAAAATGCTCGCTCACTGAGCAAAAATGCTCGGTCACTGGACAAAAATGCTCGCTCACTGGAGAAAAATGCTCGCTCACCGACGGAAAATGCCCGCTCACCGTCCACTTGAGGACGTTAATCCGTGAAGTGTGGGGCGTGATTGTCTTTTGAACGACGAGCATCGGTTTTCGAACGACGATTCTTGATCATCGAAGGACGGTGATTGGTCAACGAACGAGCGAATTTGTTAATCGAAGGACCCCTCTAGCGCCACCGCATCCCCGGCCCCAGCATCAAGCGTCCCGACGTGAGGGGTCAGCATGCGTTCCATCCGCCTCCTGCTCGGCCTTCTAGCGCTCGCGCTTTGGACCGCTCCGCTCACCGCGCAACGCAGCCATGCCCGCGGCTACACGCGCTCGACGCCACGATCGCGCAGCTACTCGGCGCCGAAAACGTACCGCGCACCCAGGCAACCGTCGTACAGCACGCGTGACTCGCGCGGCAAGATCCATCGGAACAGGGAAGCCAAGGATGAATTCCTGCGCCGCACCGGCTATCCGCACGGCCGGCCCGGCTACGTCGTCGATCACATCGTCCCGCTCTGCGCCGGCGGCGCGGACGCGTCGAGTAACATGCAATGGCAGACGGTGGCGGAAGCGAAGGTGAAGGATCGAAGGGAGCGCGCGCAATGCGCCAGGCACACGCACTAGCGCTTGCCATCGCCGATCTCGCGTGTGGGGTGGATTCCCAAAGTTCAAAGTGCTGATACCTTCGGGCATACCGGAGGATTCACCCATGCGCGCTGTCATCTTCACACTTGCCGCCGTCTTCACCGCACCCCTCGCCGCACAAGGCGGCGGCTGCGGCGACACCAAGTTTCCACCCCAACTCCCGGCGCCCAGCGCCCTCATCGACTCCGCTCACGCGGTGGCCGACCTCGCGGCGTTTGCGGGCGCCAAGCCGATGGTCTTCAGTCTCGTGTTCAATAAGGGCGACTCGGTCCCGCACGTCCGCGCGCTCGACAACAACGACGCCGCGGCCGCCACCGCGCTCTACAACTACATCCGCCACCAACCGCCCGCCGATCTCTGGGCCATCCGCCTGCGCGTCACCGGCGGCACGACGCCATCCCTGACGCTCGAGCGCTCGCAATACTGTGCGCCGCGGCCGCTCTCCGGAGAAGGAGGGATGCAGTCCGGCGGATCGGGCCAATCCATCGGCGGCTCGCCGCAGCCGTCGGGCGGCCGGGAGCACACCCTGCTGCGCACCGGCCCCGACGCCACGATGGGCAAGGCGCGCAGCACCGAGTTCGAAGCGCTCGTCGGCCTCGATGGCCGAGTCATCGTCGCTCGACTCTTGCGTCCGACGGGCAACGCCGATGTCGATGCCGACGCGGCGCGCCAGCTGCAGCAGCAGCGCTTCAAGCCCGCGCTGCTCGACGACGAGCCGGTCGCCGCGCTCTATCGCTCCGGCGGGCAATCGCCGCGGCCGTAACAGCAAAAGGCCGCGGATTTCTCCGCGGCCTTCCGGCTGCTCTTGCCGTCTCGGCTTACGAGCGCGTCACGGTGTACTGACCGCAGGCCGTGAACTCGATCGTCACCGTCATCGTCTGCGTCCCCTTCATCACCACGGCCGTGATCTTGCCGGCATCGAACCGCGGCGCGACGGTGCAGCTCGCGTTGTAGTGGAGCGCCGGATTCGTCGTCACCGTCAGCGAATAGGTGCCCTTCGGGCGCGTCCACGACGACGTGCCGTTCACCGACCACGTGCCGCTCGGCAGCAGCGTGTTCGGCTGAATCGAGCCGGGCACGTCCGCCGTGAAGATGGACTCCCAGGTCCGCACGTGCTCGGCGTTGTTGCCGTTCGCGTACACGAAATCGGTGCGGAAGTTGGTCTCGCTGGTGTGCAACACGGTGGTGTCACGCGACGCCGTGCGCACGCCGTTCTGCGTCTCGGACCAATGCTCGCCCGACAAGAGGTCCACGACCGCGCGGCGGAAGTCCGTGAACACGCGCTTCACCGCATGGTCGGCCACGGCGCTCGTCGGATCGATCACATCGATCGTGCCGGAGATGGTGTCGGTCGACAACGGATACGAGAGCACGCAGCCCGTGTAATCGATCCGGATCGAATCGGGCACGCCATCTTTGTCCGTGTCGACGATGGGGCTGGGAGACTTCGTCGGGATGCACTGGGTCGCCGCGGCCGACGCGCCCGGCACGGACGCGGAGAACGACGCGGTAGCGCCGGCGGCGCCGTCCAACGTCGCGGTTTCGATCTCTCCGGCGACATCGGCGACCACGTTCGTCGCGAGGCTCTCGGCGTTGGCTTGCGTCAGGATCGGCGTCGAAGACGACATGTTGTCGTTGTTACACGCCGCAACGCCGACCATGACGACGGCCGCGCCTGCGAGCGCAAGGAAACGGTGGACGGTACGCATCGGCTCATCCTCCAGTTGTGACTTGGGGCGTCAAACCCGGTGTGCTTTGCTGCCGGGTTATGACGCCCCACGTCACGCGGTGTTAAGCAGCTACGAACCGACGTTGATCTCCCACTCCTCGTTCTGTTGCTCGAACTTCACCTGCGTGGCGCGGATCACCGCGGGACTGCTCGACACCAGAACGCCTTCGCCCTCGGTGCGGATCTCCGGCGCCGGCGTCGCCGCGCACGCCCGCGCGACCTGGCCAAGCGTGAGACGCGCGGTGTCGTCATCGCCATGATCGCCGGCATCGCCGTCGCCAAGCGCGTCCTGATTGATGAGTACTTGCGGGCCGCCCTTGAGGAAGAACGAGCCGTCCGGATCGAGCGTCGAGTCGATCGTCTGCGCGCAATCGACCACGCCCTCGAACTCGGCCTTGATGACGCCCGGATTGTTTTCGTCGATGTCGGTCCCGGGCGCGATCCCGATCGTGACGCCGAGGACCTCGAGGCAGCCGTCGGGCGTGATGCCGAGCTTCGCCATGGTGCAGTCGCCGCTGCCCGCGTCGACGAGATTCGCCTGCGTGACGTTGATGCGCAGCTTGGGATGGCCGCGCTCGATGCCGCGCAGCACGACGTTGGCCGCGGGGAACGCGTCGGTCGGGCCGAGCGCGATCGGATTCGTCGGAGTCCGCTCGACTCTGACGCCGAGCAGCACTTGCGGGCTCGCGGCGAGCGCCGCGTTGACGGTGTCGACGAACTGCTGGAACGTGCCGGTGGTGTCGCCGATCGCGAATGTGCTGCCGTGTGTGAACGTTACCTTGAAGCCGGGCTCGAGCGTGAGCGTGCCGGTGTCACCTGCCGCGTTGAGCGCGAGCGCGGTGATGCGGCTCCGCACGCGCTCCGGATCGTTGACCTGCTCGCCGTTCTGGACGTTCACGCCCCGCGCCACGAATCCCGTCGCCGGCAGCTCGAGCGCTACGCGCGCCGCGCCGCTGGTCGGAATGCCCTGGAGTGTGCTTTTGAGATCGGGGAAGGAGATCTGTCGGGAGAACGCCGTGGAGCTGGTCCGGGGACCGCTCGCATCGCCGCATGCCGTGGCCAGCGCGAGGCCGGCCAGGATGAGCAAACTGTATCGCTGCTGCATGAACACCTCCGTTGTTCTGGGATTCTGCTTCGGTCGACCCCGACTAAATCAACGCGGTCACCGCGATTTTGCGAGAGGAAACAGCGGGTTTCTTCGCGCACGCGTGCACGCTGGCGGTGTGATCGACCGCACGAACTCCGAGGTCGCGCGGACTTTACTCGTTGCGTTTGCGAACGCAGAATTATCACAGACTCTCGCCGAACCGATGGAGGTCGTCATGCGCCCTTTCGCCGTCACGATCGCGCTCCTGTGTCCGGTCACGTTATCAACTCCCCTCGCCGCGCAGCGGGGTCGCGACTGCCGGCCGACCTACACGCCGGACCAGTTGCCCGTGGCCAGCGCGATCGTCGATTCCGCGCACGCGCTGACCGATCTCGCGGCGTTCAGCCGCTCCGATCGGCCCATGCTGTTCAGTCTGGTCTTCAACGAAGACGACTCGCTGCCATCCGTCCGGCCGCTCGACAAGACGGATGCGATCGCGGCGGTGTTCGTGCTGCGCGCGCTGCGGCCGCAGCCACCATCCGAAAAGTGGGCCGTGCGCATGCGCGTCCAGGGCGGTGCCAACCCGGCGCTCACGATCGAGCGGTCGATCTACTGTCCACCCGAGCCCGATTCGACGCCCGTCTTCTTCAACCCAAACATCACGAGAACCGATTTACAGAATGCCGGCATCCGCAGTGGAGTGTTGCGCATCGATGGGTACGACGTCCTGGTCTCGGACGAGGGCAGAGCCGTCGCGGTGAAGCTCATTGGCTCGACAGGCGTGAAGGCTCTCGACGATCAGCTCACACGCGAGTTGAAGGAGCTGCGGTTCCATCCGGCGCTCCTCGACGACCAACCGGTGCAGGCCGTCTTCCGAGTGGGCGGCGATTCGCCGCGGCCCTGAGCTTCGCTCGGGAAAACGGGGCTGAAATACGCGCGGGACGTTCTCCACGAGAACGTCCCGCATCGCCTCTACCGATCGACCTGACTACTGCGCGGCGTTGCCTTGCGCGCTCGCGAGGTCGTTCACCACGCCGACGAGCTTCTGCACCTTCGCCTGATCCGACGAGCTCGATGCATCCTGGCCGAGCTGGCTCGCCAGCTGCGTGAGCGCGTTGCGCCGGTCAGCCCCTTTCGCCTTCTCGGCGCCATCGAGCGCCGCGCGCACCGCCTTCACGCGATCCGCCGACAGGCCGTTCGAGCGCTCGAGCTGATCGACGTAGGCGCGCGCCACGACGAAGCTCGCGGGCCACGTGATCCTGGGCTGATCCTGCGCGTTGAAGTAGTCGAGATGCACGAGCTTCGCGGCCGCCAGCTCGTTGGCGGTGATTAACGGGCTCGGCTGCAATTCGAACACATCGAGCCCGCGCGCGATCTCGGAACTGTAGATGTAGCCGTTGTACCAGTACGCCGACCACGTGCCCGCATCGCCCGGCTTCGTGCCGTCCACGGGACCGCGATCGAAGTACGCGATCTCCTTCGGGTTCGCCGCATCGGTCCAGTCGAACACCGACACGCCGCCCTGATACCACGACTGCACCATGACGTCGCGTCCCGGAATCGGAATCAGCGAGCCGTTGTGCGCGACGCAGTTTTCGAGCTGCGTCTGCGGCGCCAGCATCTTGTAATAGCTCTGGAACGTCAGCTGGTCGCCGTTGCGCGTGAAAATCGCGTCCGCGCCCCAATGCGGGTTGTCGAACGAGCGGCACTTCGGCTGGCCGCCGCCGCCCCACTCGTCGGAGAACAAGAGCTTTGTCCCGTCGTTGTTGAACGTCGCCGAGTGCCAGTAGGAGAAGTTCGAGTCGGCGACGGCGGCGAGGCGGCGCGGATGCGCGACGTCCCGGATGTCGAGCAGCAGCCCGTAGCCGCCGCACGCCCCGCCCGCCAGGCCGATCGCCGGATAGACCGTGATGTCGTGGCACTGGTTGGGCCCGGTGCGGCGCCGGTTCTGGTTGAGCTGGAACATGCGATCGATGATGTCCTGGATGTTGGCGCGCAGCGCGGCGCTGTCCGCGCCGTTGGGCGCCGTCCGGCCGTTACTCCGCGCGATGCTGTCGAGCATCGGCGCCGTGAAGCGATTGCCGAGCGGCCGGTCGCTCCCGAAGATATTGACGACGAACCCGCCGGCCGCGCGGGTCGAGTCGACCACGCGCTTCTGCTCGGCGATGTCCTGCGCCTCTTCGCCGTGCGTCGGCGGCGGCGCGAGCGAGTCGAAGATGCGCGGCGAGCTGACGATCGCGGCCGTCTGCGGCGCCGCGAGCGGGACCTTGATCACCTCGATCCGGAACAGCGCGCTGTTCGGATTCGAATCGGGCGACTGCCGCACGCATCCCGACAGCTCGGTCGGCGAGCGCACGGGCGCCGAGCCGGACACGTACACGTAGACGTTGGAGCTGTCGTTCGGATCGATCACGACGGTGTGCGTGTGCGACCCGCGGCAGGTCTGGACGTTGGCGATGTACTTGGGATTCGTGATGTCGCTGATGTCGAAGATGCGGATGCCGCGCAGCCGCGCCGCCGAGACCGAGTCGTGCACGCCCTCGGTGCCGCAGTCGAGCCGGCCGCCGGTGCCCTCACCGGAGACGAACAGGAGATTGCGATACACCGACACGTCGCTCTGTGACGCGGGGCAGAGATATGCCTTTTTCAGCGTCGGATGCGCGGCGTTCGTCGCGTCCCAGATCTGGAAGCCGTCGTAGTTTCCCTGAATCACGTAGTTCTTGTAGAACGCGAGATCGGAATTCGTGGAGCTGTCGAACGGATGCGGCGACGGATTGTTCGAGAGCAGCCGCATGTTCCACTCCGCCTCGCCGGCGTCATAGCGGCCCGCCTTCAGGCCGACGCGCGGGTCGGGTGTCGGCGCGACTCCGGTGTTGTAGTCCTTTGCGGCGCCGCCGCCTCCTCCCGAAGCGCAGGCGCCGAGAGACACGACGGCAAGAGCAGAGACCAACGTGCGAAGCGATTTCATGAGAATCCTAGTTGGATGGTTGTGCGGTGATTTCTGCGGCGAGCATCCGCTGCATGCGCTCGATTTCGGTCGTCTGATCGGCGAAGATGCCGGTCGCGATCTTGTAGACGGGCTCTTCTTCGCCGCCGCTCGCGGCGAACAGCTGGTTCACCATTGTGATGGCGCCCTGGTGGTGCTGGATCATGTCGCGCAGGAACAACGCATCGAAGTCCGGTCCGCGCGCGGA
This sequence comes from Gemmatimonadales bacterium, assembly GCA_035309945.1. Classification (GTDB taxonomy): domain Bacteria; phylum Gemmatimonadota; class Gemmatimonadetes; order Gemmatimonadales; family GWC2-71-9; genus 20CM-2-65-7. The sequence goes on from DATGEQ010000105.1 coordinate 13,519, forward strand.
GTCGAGCTTCGCGAGCTGCGCGTCCGACAGCATGCCCGGCATCATGTGCGACGCGTCCATCTCCGGCATCATCGCATGCTCGGGGTCGGGATGCGGCACGGCTTCATGGCGTGTCGCGAGCCAGCGCGAGAGCAAGTCGATTTCGTCCTTCTGGCTGGCGATGATGCGGTCGCAGAGCGTCTGGACCGACGGGCTCGCGCCGTGCGAGCGCGCCCAGCCGGCCATCAGGATCGCCTGCGCGTGATGGTAGATCATGCCCGACATGAATTGCACGTCGGCGGCCGTATAGTCCGGCTTCGGCGCTTGCGCCGGGGCGCGACCAGCGAAGAGACTCGCGACGAGAAGGAGCGGGATGCAGCGATGCATGCTCAGGGATATTATCCACTGCACCGCGTATACGGCAATCCATGACTAAACCTGTACACGTTGCACTTTTTGTCGCGATTCCCCTGATCGGCTGCGGCCGCGGAGCCGCCGTCCATCCAACCGCCGACAGCGCGGCGGTGATGGCCGCCTACGAGCAGTACCGCCAGGCCTGGCTCAACGGCGATACCGCCGCCGCCCTCGGCCTGATTTCGGATTCCATTCGCATCTACGTCTCCGGCCTGCCCGACGTCGTCGGCAAACCGGCCGCGCGCAAGCTCTTCCTCGACGAGATGGGCGGCAACGACGTCCAGCTGCTCCGGCTCGACCATCAGGATGTGATCACGAGCGGCGATCATGTGATCGTCGTCGGCCGGTTCGACGAGATTGAGATGCCGAAGCAGGCCGGCAAGCCGCCCGTCCGCGGCATCGGCCGCTATATGACGATCTGGCGCCACGAGCCAGGCGGCTGGCGCATCCTGAGGTACATGCTGAACGATCTGCCGCCCGAGAACACCGCCCATTAGAATTGGGTCATCCGTTTCTCCCGTCTCTTCTCCCTTACACGGAGTGCATCCATGCGTCGCATGATTGCCGCCGTCGCCGTGTTGATCCCGCAGCTCGTGTTCGCTCAGGCCCCCGTTCATTCCGCCGCGGCGGTGAAATGGGGCCCGGCACCGGATTTCTTTCCCAAAGGAGCGCGCTTCGCGGTGCTGCAGGGCGATCCGACCAAGTCCGGCGTGTACACCGTCCGGCTGCGCTTTCCGAACGGGTATCGCATCGCACCGCACTTTCATCCGACAGACGAGCATGTGACGGTGCTCAGCGGCACCTTCGTCGTCGGCATGGGTGACACGGTCAGCATGAAAGGCGCGCAGCGTCTCACCGCCGGCGGATTCATCACCCCGCCCGCCAACGCGCATCACTGGGCGCGCGCGCAGGGCGTGACGGTTGTGCAAGTGCACGGCGAAGGGCCATTCCAGCTCACGTACGTCAAGGACAGCGATGATCCGCGCAACGCGAAACCGAAGCCGTAGCTCGTGGTAGCGGCGGCCCTGTATCTGGCCCTGTTACAGGGCCCGCCGCCGACGATCACGCCGAAGATCGCGACCGCGCGCGACTGGGTTGTGCGACTCGCGCGCGAAATGGGCGACTCGATCTGGCCGGGCTTTCGCCCCGACACCATTCCGGTGCTCTACGTCGTTCCGGGGCAGGGCACGCTCCTCCTCGGCTGGCCCGGCAATTTGCCGCCGGGATTTCTACCGATCGCCGGACTCGAAGGGTCGGGCTGGGAGGCATCCGCCGACCCGGGCGCCGCCAGCACGAGCACCGAGCTCGCCGGTCGCGCCACGGCGCAGGTTGTCGTCAACGACAGCATGAGCGTCGCCTTCCTCGTCGGCACCACCACGCACGAGGCGTTTCACGTCTTCGAGCGCGCGTCGCGGCAAGACGGCCAGCGATTCGGCGCGGCCGAGAATTCGTTTCTCGTCTCGCGATACCCGGTGTTCGATTCCACGAACGAGACCGGCGTGGCGCTCGAGGGGCGGATTCTCCAGGCTGCGGTCCAGGCGCCCGCCAAGGCGCGCAAGCGCACGCTGGTGCGCGAGTTTGTCGCGGTCCGCGAAGCGCGCCAGCGCGCCTTAGGCACGGAGCTGGCCGATTTCGAGCAGCAGGCGGAATTGAACGAAGGGTTGGCCGAGTACACGCTGGTTCGCGCGGTGCAGCTCGTCGCGCGGCAAGGAGACTTTCCGGACAAGCAGGCCGCGACGAAGCTCCAGACCGGCAAGATCGCCGAGCTTGGCTCGCTCACCCAAAACGTCACGCAGTCGCTGCGGCTGCGCTTCTATGTGACGGGCCCGGCGCTCGGTCTTCTGCTCGATGCGCTCGAGGGCCCGAAGTGGAAGACGCACCTCGTCGCCGAGGATCTGACGGTGCAGGATGAGCTTGCCGATGCGGCCGGCTATCGGGCGCAGGAGCTGGCGTTGCGCCGCCAGGCCGACACGAGCTTTGGAATCGACAAGCTGCGCAGCGCGGCGGACTCGAACGTCCATCGTCTGCGCGCGATTCGCAAAGCCCAGGTTGACAGCATACTCGCGGCGCCGGGCGTCCAGCTCGTGGTCTCGGTAGACGGCTTCATCGGTCTCTGCGGCATCGACCCGCAGAATCTGCTCCAGGTCGATAGCAACGTCCTTCTCCATACGCGCTGGCTGCGCGCCTGCGCGGGCGATGCATTGCAGGCGACCTTCAACACGCCGGTCGTGCAGGACCAGAGCGCGCACGTATTGCGCGCCGTCGTGGGCGCGGATTCGACCGTGAAAGTGACGACGCCCGCGCCGGGCGAGGTGCAGATCGAGTCGCCGCTCGTCTCTCTGCATGCGAAGCAAGCCGAGGTGTCGCGCGATGGGCGCGTGCTGACGGTGAAGATCAAGTCGTAAGTCGCGGTGACTTCCATCTACGATGCGATCCCCGACTTCGGGCTGCTCTACGACCACGTCCCCATCTACGCCGAGCGGAAAGACGTCGCGTTCTATATAGAGGAAGCGAAAGCGGCGCGCGGGCCTGTGCTGGAGATCGGTTGCGGCACGGGACGGATCCTCCTCCCGATCGCGCGCGCCGGCTGCACGATCACGGGCATCGACAGCTCACCCACGATGGTCGCGCGCTGCCGCAGCAAGATGACCGGCGGTCTCGCGGTCACACTGCGGCAAGCCGACATGCGGTCGTTCGATCTGGGAATGCAATTCCCCTTGATCATCGCGCCGTTTCGCGTGGTGCAGCATCTCACCACGATCGACGATCAACTGAAGTTCCTTGCGACGGTGCTGCGCCATCTCGAGCCGCAGGGTCGTTTGATCTTCGATGTCTTCAATCCGCGCTTCGACATGCTCGTCGCCGCCGACGGCGTGGAGCGCGAGGACACGGCGGAGCAGCGCTTGCCCGATGGGCGGACGTTCCGGCGCAGCTACCGCATCGCGCGCGTGCGCTGGGTCGATCAGATCACCGAGTCGGAGCTGATCTACTACGTCGACGGCAAGCGCTACGTCCAGGCGCTCGAGATGCGCTGGTATCTCGCCGCCGAGCTGCGGCATTTGCTTGCGCGCGCCGGGCTCGTCGTGCGCGCGATGTACGGCGACTACGCGCGCGGCCCGGTCGTGGACGGCTGTCCGGACCTCGTGGTCGTCGCTACGGCTGAATCGCCGTCAGCGTAACGGAGTTGGCGTACGCCGTGACGACGTGCTGGCGCATGGTCACGCCGCCCGCGGTCGCCTTGATGGTCACATCCCCCGGCGCGACGTTGGCGATGTATGCGATCCCGTCGGCCGCCGTCACGCTGGCGGTGGAGCTCGGCGTGCCCGCGACGTTGTAGCGTACGGTTCCCGCTGGTGTGCTCGTCACGGTCGCGCCGCCAACCGTTGCGCCCTGGCAGTCCGTCACGACGACGGCGATGAACCCATCGCCCGCCACGGGCGTGATTCCAGCCGCAGCGGCAAACACCGCGAACTCCGAGCTCGTCACCATCTTGACGGTCTCGGTGAGGTCCGTCGCGAGCGGGACGGCGGGATAGACATACGCGTCCATGTGCGTGCCGCCATCGTTCACGTGGAGATAGCCGTTGACGGGCGTGCCGCCCGAGGCGATGGAGACGGCATACGCGCCCGGCGTGGTGGTCGTTGTGGACGCGAGCGTGGTCGTGTCGCCAACGCGGAACGCCTTTACCGAAGCACCGGAAATTGCCGCTGCTGAGATGATGTCCTCGACACTACCACTGACGTTCACGAGCGCGGGCGCCGTCGTGGGCAGCGGCTGGCCCGAGCATTGGAATCCCGCGGGCAGCCCGGTGGAGCTATTGCTGCAGGCGGCAAGGGCCGCGGCGATGCAGAGGGAGGCGATGACATGCAGTGCTCGAGCCAATGGTCCAGCCTGTATGAGTTGGTGCGGAATCTACCCGAAAAAAGCATGTTTGTGGCGTGACGGAGAGCTCGACGCGGGTCGAAGCATTCAGCGACGGCGTGTTTGCGATCGCGATCACGCTCTTGATCCTCGAGATCCGCGTGCCGCGCGGTGCGGGGAATCTTTGGGCGGGGCTCGCTGCCCTCTGGCCCTCCTACGTCGCGTTCCTGATGAGCTTCATCGTCATCTTGATCATGTGGGTGAATCATCACGAGCTGCTGCGCATGGTGCAGGGCGTGACTTACCCGTTCTTGTTCGCGAACGGGTTGCTGCTGCTGACGGTCACGTTCGTGCCGTTTCCCACCGCGGTGCTCGCCGCGAACCTCGCGACCGCGCAGGCCAAACCGGCGGTCGCGTTCTACTGCGCGACGTTCGTCGTCAACGCGCTCTGCTGGAATATCCTGTTCGCCACGATGGTGCGCGGCGGCCTGCTGCGGCCGGAGGTGACGCCGGCGACCGTGGAGAGCGTGCGGCGCGCCTACTATCTCGGCATCGTCGTCTATCTCGCTGCGGCGCTGCTTTCCTTTATTGAGCCCGTGATCGGGCTCCTGATCAACGTGTCGCTGTGGGTCGTCTGGGTCACGCTGGGATATCGGGCGGACGCCACCGCCGACAGGTAAGGGAATCGTCAAGAGCTCTTACCGTCCTTTACCGTGACCGGTACGTTAGCGCGCATGAACACTCGACTCATCCTTGCCGCGCTCGCGCTCGCGTCTCCGCTTGCCGCCCAAGGCCCCGGCAAGTTTCCGCCCGACTCGCTCGTCAACGTGAAGGTCATCCCGAAGAACACGCCGGTCATCCAGGTGATCGGCATGATGCGCAACTTCGCGGGCGCGCTGGGCGTACGCTGCCAGTTCTGTCATGTCGGGCAGGAAGGGCAGCCGCTGTCGACCTTCGATTTCGCCAAGGACGACAAGCGCACCAAGCTGACCGCGCGGCAGATGATGCGGATGGTCGAAGAGATCAATCATCGGCTCGACACATTGCCCGACCACGAGCACATGACCAGTCATATCGACGTCACGTGCAGCACGTGCCATCGCGGCGTGAACCTGCCGATGCCGCTCGAGCAATTGATCCAGGAAGCGGCGCAGTCAGCCGGTGGTGTGGATTCGGCGACGCGGGCCTACCGCGCCCTGCGCGAGCGCTATTACGGCCGAGCGGCCTACGACTTCGGTGAGCCGACGCTGGATGTTGCGGCGTTCCGGCTCGCGCGGGCCGGAAAGTTCGACGAGGCGTTTGCGATTCTGAAGCTGAACGAAGACCAGTATCCGAACTCGTCCAACGCCGCCACGTTCCGCGGCAACATCGATCTCCTGAAGGGCGATACCACCGCCGCGGTCGCCGCGTTCCGCGAGGCCGTCCGCCGCGACTCGACGAACGGCGAGGCGCAGAACAGGCTGCGGCAGCTTACTCGACCGTCGCGCTGATGATCTTGTCGAGCTTGGGGAATTGCCGGGCGAGATACTTCTCGCCCTCGAGGTTGAAGCGCATCTGATCGGGGCCATGCCCCTGCGGCACGCCCTCGCCGTAGCCGCCGTACAACTTGTCGACCACGTCCATCCCCTGGACCACCTGCCCGAACGGCGCGAAGCCCATCCCGTCCAGACGGTCGTTGTTGCCGTAATTGATGAAGACCTGCGTCGTGCGCGTGCCCGGTCCCGCGGTCGCGAACGTGACCATGCCGCGGATGTTGGTGCGGCGCACGGGATCGTCGGGGATGCGCTGCTCCCGCCACGCCGCCGTAACGGCGGTATCGCCGTGAATGCCGAACTGCGCCATGAACCCGGGCATCACGCGGAAGAAGCGGACGCCGTCATAGAATCCTGAGCGCACCAGGTTGTAGAACCGATCGGCGCCGCGCGGCGCCCACGCGCGATGCACGGCAATCACGAAATCGCCCTTGGTCGTCTTGAAGCGCGCGCGGAACGTGTCGGGCGCCTGCTGCGCAAAGCCCGGATCGGCGGGATTATGAAAATCGGGCACCGCGGCGCCCTGGGCGGCGGACTTCCCCTTCGCCTCGCACGCGCCGCCGACCAGCGGCGCGAGTGCGGTGAGGGCAATCACGGAGACGTGTGGTAAGTATCGCATAACGCTATGCTAGCCCAGGGGCAACGCGTTCGCTATAGTGTGGCCCGACCCCGCCATTCTCGCGAGGATTGCGATGGACAACTGGATTGGCAAACGGATTCAGACCGTTTCGCTCCGCCGGCTCGTGGTCTGGACAGTCCTTTTGATCGGCGGCGTCCTGCTCGCGACGAGCGATCACCGCTACGTCGCCAATTTCGTCGGCGGCCCCTACAAGCTGAGCCGCACCGACCTCGACTCGATCCGCGACGTCTCGCTCACGCCGCGCTACTACGCGCGCGTCTCCGCCGACACGGTGCTCGACACCGGGCTGCGCCAGTACACCGTGCACACGCAGAACGGCGTCGAAACCGGTCGCGAGGAATCGGGCGCGTACAACGCCCTGGTGCTGGGCAATCGCTATCTGGTGGTGCGAACCGGGGGCGGTGAATCGCGCCTGGCCGAGGGGAAGCTCGTGCCCTGGTCCGGCGAGCTCGAAGCGCAGCTGTTCGACACGAAAGAAATGCAGGCCGCGCGCAACCGCTTCTATCCGTTCTACCTCGACACCCAGTCGTTCCGGCAGCCGGGCTACATCGTCCTCGGCGTGGCAATCGTCTTCCTGCTGCTGTTCGTGTGGCAGGCGCTGCCGGCCTGGCGCGCCTGGCGCAATCCCGACGGCCATCCCGTGGCGCAGCGGATCGCCAAGTGGGGCGATCCCATCGGCGTCGCCGCCGAGGCCGAGCACGAGTACGCGAACGCCCTGATACGCGGCAAGGGCGGCTGGCGACTCGGCAACAAGTTCCTCGCGCGTACGAGCTTCTTCTCGTTCAACCTGTACCGCATGCAGGACGTATTGTGGGCGCACAAGAAGATCACGAAGCACAGCGTGAACTTCATCCCGACCGGGAAGAGCTACGAAGCGATCGTGTACTGTTACGGCGGCGCCGCGACGATCGGCGGCAACGAAAAAAAGGTGAACGAAATCCTGAACTTCGTGCAGCAGCGCGCGCCGTGGGCGATCCACGGCTACAGCGCCGAGCTCGCCGCGCTGTTCAACAAGAACCGCGCGAGCTTCGTGAACAGCGTGGAGCAGCGCCGTCAGGAGTGGGCCGCGAAATCAGCGAGCTAGACTCGATGCGGCAGCTGGCGTTGCTCCTTGGGCTCGCGCCTGCGGTGGCGGGCGCGCAGATCAGCGGAACAGTTTACGACAGCCTGCTGGGGACTCCGTTGCGCGGCGCCGACGTCTGGGTGCGCGGCAGCCAGCAACGCGGGCAAACCGATTCGAGCGGCCGGTTCGAGCTCGATAGCATCGCGCCGGGGCGGTACACGCTGCTCGTCTCGCATCCCGGTCTAGACTCCGCGGGACTGTTCACCCTCGCCGTGCCGGTGACCGTCACCGGAACTCACCTACCGGTGAGCGTCGCCACACCGTCGCTTGCCACGCTGTGGCGGCGGCGTTGCGGGCAGGAGCTCATGGAGCGCGCGGACAGCGGGCTCGTCTTCGGCGTGATCCAGGACGCCGCGACGCAAGCGCACCTCGCGGGCGCCGGCGTGCTCCTGCAATGGTTGCGCATCATCAAGACGGACTCGGTTACGGTCCAGACACAGCCGCGCGAAGTGGCGGTGCGGACCGACTCGACGGGCACCTACTACGCCTGCGGCGTCGCGCGCACCATGAAGATCGCGCTGCGCGCGTACGCTCAGCGCGATTCCTCCGGGCTGATCGACCTCATGCCCGGCGCGCGTGGCATCGCGCGCCAGGACCTGATGGTCGCGCTCAGTCCGGCCGCCGCGACCGGGAGACCCGCGGCTGCCGTGCTGCGCGGCCAGGCAATGACGCCGGAGCAAACACCCGTGTGGGGCGGCCGTGTCACCGTGCGCGAGGGCGGGACCACGATGATCGACGCCGATGGCGCCTTCACGCTGCGCAACGTCGCACCCGGAACGCAGTGGGTCACGGTGCAGGCGATCGGGCGCGCGCCGTTCGGCGAGGCGGTCGATCTGCGTCCCGGCGATACCGTCTTTCTGCCCGTGACACTCGGACCGGTCCCCGTCACGCTCGCGCCCGTGCGCGTCGAGGGACACCAGTCGCGCATGCTGCACGACTTCGAGGAGCGGCGCCGCCTGGGAGCGGCGCTGGGCTACTTCCGGGGCGAAGACGACTTGAAGGATCTGGCATCGTTGCGGTCGGTCTTCACGACGTTGCCGTCGATCCGTCTGGTCCGCGGGTCGGGCAATACCGACTTTATCGCCGTGCTGCCTGCGCCGGGCGCGGGTGGCCGCGGCTGGTGCGTTCCGGCGCTCTATGTCGATGGCTTTCTATCTGATTGGGATCAGCTGTTCGTCTATCAGCCGAAGGATCTCGTCGGTGTCGAGCTGTATCCACGGCCGGCCAGCGCGCCGGCCGAGTATCAGCAGGTGGCGACCGGGTGCGGCGTGGTCCTCATTTGGACCAAGTATCTGAAGTGATCAGAGCGGGGTAGGAATCTGGCACGCGCGAGGCTCACGGGATGACCATGCTGCGGTTGTCGCGTTTCGTCGTTTGTCTCACGCTCCTGGCGTGCCACGCATTGCTCGCGCAGGGCTCCGGCGCCGCCGATGCGCACGATTAAGTTGTCACGCACCTCGCCGCAGACGGTGATGATGATGCGCTACGTCAGAGCCTCGGCCGTAATGGACCGCGTCCCGGACTAGACGCTGCCCACGTTCGGCCCGCCAGGGAAGCAGTCTCCCACGGGCCGAAATCGGTGATCCAGACCCCGCACGCGGCCTTGCGGGGCGTTACATTAGTCGCTGCATGGCTGACAGCGAATTCGCACCCCCTCCAGGTCGTCCCTCCCGCGGGTCGGGGTCTCTGACGGTTCACCTCGCCGACGAGTTGGACGTTTATTTCAACGAAGTCGCGCACGGCCGGCCGGTGGGGTTCGTCGCCTCGCCCAAATGGAAGCCGCGCACCGACGTCTACGAGACCGATGACGAGCTGGTCGTGCACATGGACATCGCCGGCATGCAGGCCGGCGATTTCACGGTCGAGCTGGAAGACGGCATCCTGCGCATCGCCGGCGCGCGTTCGGCGGCGGGGCAGCAGGGCAAACGGCACTACCATGCGATGGAAGTGCAGATCGGGCCGTTCGAGCGGCGCTTCCGGCTGCCGGTGGTGGTCGATCCGGCATCGATCCGCGCCACCTACGAGCACGGCTTCCTCGAGATCCGGCTCGCGAAGCAACCGCCGCGCTCTTCGGGCGCGCAGTCCGTTCGGGTGACGTGATGGAACGCCTGCCGGTCCTCCCCCTGGGCCAGCTCGTCGTCTATCCCCACGTCGTCCTGCCGCTGGCGCTCACAGATCCCAAAGCCGTCCAACTGATCGACGAGATCATTCAAGGCGAAAAGCGCCTGCTGCTCGGCGTCGTGAAGTCGATGGGCGGCATGGAGCCGCCCGAAGGCGCCGTGATGAACACGCTCCCGCACCAGCTCTACGACGTCGGCACCCTCGGCACGATCGTGCGGATGCTGAAGCTCGGCGACGGCTCGGTGCGCGTCATGGTGCAGGGGCTCGAGCGCGCGCGGCTCAACAACATCGCGCAGGGCGAGAAGTGGCTCATGGCCGACGGCGAGCCGCTGCAGGAAAACACGCTCGAGGACGCGCGCACCGAGGCGCTGAAGCGCACCGTCATCGCGCAGTTCTCGCGCGTCATCGACATCGCGCCCTATCTCGGCGCCGAGCTGCACGAGGTGCTCGCCGGGATCACCGAAGCCGGCAAGCTGGCCGACTTCATCGCCGCGAATCTCGACCTCTCGCTTCCGGCCAAGGCCGAGCTGCTCGCAATCGACGACGTGACCCACAGGCTCGAGCGACTCGGAGAGTTTTTGGTGCAGGAGCTGCAGGTGCTGGAAGTCGGAACGCAGATCCAGGAGAAGGTGAAGAACCGGCTCGATCAGAATCAGCGCGAGTACGTGCTGCGCGAGCAGCTCCAAGTCATCCGCCAGGAGCTCGGCGAGGGCGAGGGCGACGACGAGCTCGAGGAGCTGGCGAAGCGTCTGGAAGACGCCCAGCTGTCGGCCGAGGCGAAGAAGGTCGCCGACCGCGAGCTGAAGCGCCTGCGCCAGATGTCGCCGCAGTCCGCCGAGTACCAGGTCGCGCGCACCTACCTCGACGTGTTCGCCGCGCTGCCGTGGAGTCGGGTCACGCAGGACCGGCTCGAGCTCAAGACGGCCCGCGAAATTCTCGACCGCGATCACTACGATCTCAAGACGATCAAGGAGCGCATTCTCGAATACCTCGCGGTGCGGACGCTGAACCCGAATGCGAAGGGCTCGATTCTCTGCTTCGTCGGACCGCCGGGTGTCGGTAAGACGTCGCTCGGCCAGAGCATCGCCGAGGCGCTCGGGCGCAAGTTCACGCGCGTGTCGCTCGGCGGCGTGCGCGATGAAGCGGAAATCCGCGGCCACCGGCGGACGTATGTCGGCGCAATCCCCGGTCGCATCATTCACGCGTTACAACGCTGTGAGACGCGCAGTCCGGTCTTGATGCTCGACGAAGTCGACAAGATGGGCGCCGACGTGCGCGGCGATCCCACGGCCGCGCTCCTCGAGGTGCTCGACCCCGCGCAGAACTCGACGTTCGTCGATCATTATCTCGAGGTGCCGTTCGATCTGTCGGCCGTGATGTTCATCGCGACGGCCAACAGCACGATGCCGATTCCCGATCCGCTGCTCGATCGCATGGAGCAGCTGACGCTCGTGGGCTACACGCCGTCCGAGAAGCTCCAGATCGCCAAGCGCTATCTCATGCCGCGCCAGCTCAAGGAGACCGGGCTCGAAAAGGGCGACGAAGGGGAGCGCGCGCACATCGCCGACGGCGCGCTCGACCGCTTGATCGCCGAATACACCCGCGAGGCGGGAGTGCGGCAGCTCGAGCGTGAGATTCAAGGCGTGCTGCGCAAGGCGGCGTTGGAGGTGGTCGAGGGCGGGGCGAAGACGGTCAGGATCACGGTGAAAAACCTCGAGAAGTACGCCGGCCAGCCGAAGGTGCAGAGCGAAGTGGCGGGCCGAGCGCCCGAGATCGGCGTCGCAACCGGTTTGGCGTGGACGCCCGTCGGCGGCGACATCATGTTCATCGAGGCGATCCGGATGCCGGGCAAGGGCCAGATCACGTTGACCGGCCAGCTTGGTGACGTGATGAAGGAATCGGCGCAGGCGGCGTGGAGTCTGTTGCGCGCACGCGCGGCCAATCTCGGGATCCCGCTCGACGCATTCACGCAATCGGACGTCCATTTGCACGTGCCGGCGGGAGGCGTTCCCAAAGACGGACCGTCGGCGGGGATTACGATCGCCGCGGCGCTCGCGTCGCTGCTGTGTCGCCGGCCGGCACGTCACGACGTCGCCATGACCGGCGAGCTGACGCTGCGGGGCAGGGTCCTTCCCATCGGCGGTTTGAAGGAGAAATTGACGGCTGCGGCGCGCGCGGGCGTCACCCAGGTGCTCGTACCCGAGCGCAATAAGAACGATCTGATCGACTTGCCTGAAGAGGTACGGAAGCTGCTTGATATCAAGCTCGTGGAAACGATTGACGATGTGCTCGAGCTGGCCCTCCTCGATGCGCCCCCGCTCGAGGAGCGCAAAGGCGAACGGCGGTCCGGCGGTATTCGGGTCGTCCCGACGCCGACCCCGGCTCAGCCCACTCCGCCGCCTCCCGGGGAGGCGCGGCGATGAGTGACGTCGCGACCCTCGATGCCGCGCTCGCGGAGATCCGCAAGCGCGACGGGAAGTACCATGAGCGCGCCTACGTCTTCGTGCTGGCCGCGCTCGAATTCGCGCAGACGCGGCTGCCGGCGCGGCGCCATCTCAGCGGTGCCGAGCTCGCGTGCGCCTGCCGCGACTTTGCGCTCGAGCAATTCGGCATGCTCGCGGGAGCGGTGCTCACGCACTGGGGCGTGCACACGACGGAAGACTTCGGGGAGATCGTGTTCATGCTGATCGAGGTCGGATTATTGGCGCGCCAGCCGACCGACAAGCTCGAGGACTTCCAAGACGTCTACGATTTTGCCGAAGTCTTCAAGGCGGGGGCTGGCTATCGCTGGCCGGGAGTATCTACTTCAGGGGAGTGATCAGGCCCCCTGCGGTCAGCGGCAGGTTCTACCCGAGCGATCCCACCGAACTCCGGGCAACAGTTGCAACTCTCCTCGCCGACGCGCGCCGCGATCTCGGCCCGGCACCTGCTGCGCCGTTTCGCGCAGCCATTGCGCCTCACGCAGGCTACATCTACTCGGGTCCAACAGCCGCCAGAGTCTTTGCGCGCGCCCAAATCCCCGCACTCGTCATCATTCTCGCTCCCAACCATACCGGTGCCGGCGAAGCGCAGAGCGGCGTGTCGCTTTGGGAGAACGGCGCGTTCCGTACGCCGCTGGGAGAAGTCGCGATCGACGTCGATGCCGCCAAAGGCCTGCAGCAGATCTCGGGCGGAGTGGTCGAAGTAGACCACGAGGCGCATCGCCACGAGCATGCCGTGGAGGTCGAGCTGCCGTTTCTGCAGGTGCTGCGCGCGGACGTGCGGATCGTGCCGCTCGTGCTCGCGTGGGACGCGTGGTCGCCCGCAAAGCTGCTCGGCGATGCGCTGGCGCGGCTCGTCGGCGCGGCGGGGGAGCCGGTTCTGCTGCTCGCCTCGAGCGACATGAATCACTATGAGCCCGCCCTCGTGACGGAAAAAAAGGACGCCCGCGCGCTCGAGGCCGTCACCGCACTCGACGGTGCCGAGCTGCTGTCGCGCTGCAAGCGCGAGAACATCTCGATGTGCGGCCGGGGGCCGGCCGCCGTCGTGCTCGCGGCCGCCACCGCGCTGGGCGCGTCGCGGGCCGAGGTGGTAGACTACCGCCACTCCGGTTGGGTCTCGGGTGACAACGCGCGCGTCGTGGGATATGCGGGGGTGCTGATTCCGTGAATGCGATTCCGGTGCTCTCGGCGAGTGAAGCGGCGGCGTGGGATGCCGCCGCGCGCACGCAGTACCGCATCCCCAGTCGCGTGCTCATGGAAACCGCGGGACGCGCCGTCGTGCAGGTGTTGGTCGACGCCTTGCCGGATGCTTCGACGGGCGGCGTGCTGATCGCTGCCGGCGCCGGCAACAACGGCGGCGACGGTTGGGTGATCGCCCGCGCGCTGCATGCGGCCGGCATCCCCGTTTGGGTCGCGGCACTCGATCCCAAGACCGACGACGCGATCGACAATCGCGCGCTCGCGCGCGTCGATGGTGTGCGCGTCCTCGGGCGTGACGAGCCGTGGCCACAGGCCGCCGTCGCCGTCGACGCGTTGCTCGGCACCGGCGCCGTGGGTCCCGCAAAAGGGGACGTGCTCGCGCTCGCCGAGCGGCTCGTCGCGTACGGCGCGCCGATTCTCGCGGTGGACGGGCCGACCGGACTCGACTTGACCAGCGGCGAGGCGCATGGCCCTGTGCACGCGCGGCTCACCGTGACGTTCGGTGGCCCGCGTCGCGGCCATCTACTCGCGCGCGACTGGTGCGGCACTGTCGTCGTCGTCGACATCGGATTCCCGACGCCGCCGGCGGACGCGGCGTGGCCTGTGCTGGTGACAGACGCGTGGGCGGCGGAGCGACTGCCGCGGCTCGCGCCGCAGATGCACAAAGGCGACCGGGGGCGCGTTTGCGTCGTGGGCGGCGCCGATGGCATGACGGGAGCCGCGCTCCATGCCGCCCGCGCGGCTCTTGCCGCCGGCGCGGGACTCGTGAAGCTCGTCGCCGCGCGCGAAACGATTGCCGCCGCACAGGCGAGCTTGCCCGACGTGTTGACGGTGGAGACGGCGCTGGGCGACCGTCTCGAGCCGGCGGCGGTCGAGGCGCTCGAGTGGGCCGACGCACTCGTCCTCGGTCCCGGAGTCGGCCGCGAGCCGCGCGAAGCGCGCAGCAGATTCCTCGCAGACGTTCTGGCGCGGCGCGCGATTCCGACGGTGATCGACGCGGACGCTCTGCATCTGTTTCGTGCCGATATGCCGACGGGCGGTCGCGCGATCGTGTGCACGCCGCATCTCGGCGAATTCCGCGCGCTTGCCGGAGACGCATTAGCGGACGAAGCGGCCAACGATCGCTGGATGGCGGCAGCGCGCGCAGCCGCGAAACTCAAATGCACGGTCTTGCTGAAAGGAGTGCCGACGGTCATCGCCGACCTCCGCGGACCCGAGCACGTCGTGGCGAGTGGCAATCCCGGTCTGGCAACCGGGGGCAGCGGCGATTTGCTCGCCGGATTCATCGGCGCATTTCTGGCGCGCGGCACCGCGCCCGCCGAGGCGGCGGCCCTGGGAGCGCACGCGCTCGGGCGCGCGGCGGAGCAGGGAGCGGAGCAGTGGACGGCGCGCAGCTTGCGACCCGCTGACGTGCTCGCCGCGCTGCCCGGCGTGTGGCGCGCGTGGAAGGACCTGCGATTCGCTCGGCCACCGGTACTCGTCGAGCTGGCCGCGCCAGAATTGTGAGAAATCTGTTGCAGCGTTGCTACAGGCAGGAACTCCGGCACCGCTAGTGCGTAGTCCCGTCACGATGTCGGTGGACGTCCGTTCGCCCGCTACTCACGTTAATTTCGGACGTTACCGACGGGGCCTCTGGCCCTCTTCACAGTACCAATGATCGCGACCCAATGAATCTCGGACCTGGCAAGGAATTCGATCGCGTGCGCGCGATTCTCGCGCGGATCGCGGATGTTTCCGGCGACGGTGACTCCGAGATCGGCGACGACTGCGCGCTCATTCCCCTGGGATCGACGACGCTCGCCGTGAGCATCGACAATGCGCTCGAAGGCGTGCACTTCCGCACCGACTGGCTCGACTTCAAGGAAATCGGATTTCGCGCGGCGGGGGCGGCGCTCTCAGATCTCGCCGCCGACGGCGCGACGCCGCTCGGGTTGATGGTGTCGTTGGGCGTGCCCCCATTCGAAGCGTCGGAGCCCGATCCCGCCGCCGACATCATGGCGGGCGTCGCGACGATGGCGCACAATCTCGCCGCGCACGTCCTCGGCGGCGATCTGACGCGCTCCGAGAAATACATGATCGACGTCTGCGTGTTAGGCACTGCCGAGCGCCCGGTGCGCCGCTCCGGCGCGCGTGAAGGCGACGGCCTGTGGGTCACGGGATACGTTGGCGGTGCCGCGCTCGCGCTCGACCGCTTCCGGCAGAACCAGCGCATGCCCACCGCGCTGCGCAATCGCTACGCGTGCCCGGAGCCGCGGATCGAAGCAGGCCGCTGGCTCGCGGAACACGGCGCGACCGCGATGATCGACATCTCCGACGGCCTCGGCGCGGACGCGCAGCATCTCGCCGCTGCGTCCGAAGTCGGCATCGAGATCAACCTCGAAAACGTGCCGTGCTGGGAGGACGTCGAGGCTCTTGCGGCCATCGCGAGTGGCGAAGAGTTCGAGCTCTTGTGCACGATGCCGCCGACCTTCGGCGACGCCAGCGTATCGACATTCCGCTCGCAGACCGGCCTGCAGCTCAGTCGCATCGGCACCTGCCTCCGCGGCGCCGGCGGGCGCCGCGGCGGCGTGCGCCTCCTCGATCACAACAAGCCCGTCTCCTTGCCCGCGGGATACGATCACTTCGTACCGTGATCAGGACGCTGTGGTACTACATCGTCCTCGTCAGCTCGACCATCATCCACGCAGCGGCGGCCGTCTTTGGCGGCATCTTCCGCATCAAGAACCGCCGCGGCGGCATCTACGACTGGGCGGACATCGATTGGGCCCACGACATTTTGACTGCCGCAGCCACGCCGGTGGCTGCGGAGGGGCTCGAGCAGATTCCGCGCGACAGACCGGTCATCTACGCGTCCAATCATTCTTCGATGTTCGACATCTGGGCGCTGTTGGCGACGCTGCCGGGATCGATCCGCTTCGTCGCCAAGCAGGAGCT
This sequence comes from Gemmatimonadales bacterium, assembly GCA_035309945.1. Classification (GTDB taxonomy): domain Bacteria; phylum Gemmatimonadota; class Gemmatimonadetes; order Gemmatimonadales; family GWC2-71-9; genus 20CM-2-65-7. The sequence continues at coordinate 29,803 of DATGEQ010000105.1, forward strand.
GTTCAAGATCCCGCTGCTGGGTAGCGCAATGCACGCGGCGGGGCACATCGCAATCGATCGCGCGGCGCGCAAGAAGGCGTTCGAGGCGTACGATGAAGCGGCGCGCACGATTCGGGACGGCATCTGTTCCGTCGTCGTGTTCCCCGAAGGTACTCGCAGCCGCACCGGCGAGCTGTTGCCGTTCAAGAACGCCCCGTTCGGCCTCGCCATCGCCGCGCAGGTGCCGATCGTGCCGGTCTACGTCCATCACACGTTCGAAATTCTTCCCAAAGGCGCGTGGCGGCTGCGGTCGCGACCGATTCGCCTGCTCGTCGGTCATCCCATTCCGACCGCGGGCCTTCAGCCGACAGATCGCGAGCGGCTGAGAGATCAGGTACGGGCGGCGATGGTTGCTCTTCAATCGAAGGTACGGTAGGGTTCGGTCCACCATGAGCACAATCATTTCCATCCATGCGCGAGAAATTCTCGACAGCCGGGGCAATCCCACCGTCGAAGCGGACGTGACGCTGGCGAGCGGCGCGAGCGGCACCGCCGCCGTGCCGAGCGGCGCGTCGACGGGGGAGCACGAAGCGGTCGAGCTCCGCGATGGCGACGCCAAGCGGTTCGGCGGCAAGGGCGTGCTCGAGGCCGTCAAGAACGTCAACGAAGTGATCAGTCCGCGCCTCGAGGGCATGTCGGCCGAAGATCAGATCGCGATCGACTACGCGATGCTCGATCTCGACGGCACGCCCAACAAGAGCCACCTCGGCGCCAACGCGATTCTGTCGGTCTCGCTCGCCGTCGCGCGCGCCGCTGCGCAGGACGCCGGCCTGCCGCTCTATCGGTACCTCGGCGGCCCGGTCGCGCATGTGTTGCCGGTCCCGATGATGAACATTCTCAACGGCGGGGCCCACGCGGCCAACACGGTCGATTGCCAGGAATTCATGGTCGTGCCGATCGGTGCCGAGAGCTTTCCGGAGGGGCTGCGCCTCGGCGTGGAAGTCTTTCATGCGCTGAAGAAGGTGCTGCAGAAGCGCGGGCTTGCGACCGGCGTGGGCGATGAGGGCGGCTTTGCGCCCGATCTGCCCAACGACGAAGCGGCGCTCGAAGCGGTGATGGCCGCGATCGAGGCGGCGGGATTCGAGCCGGGCAAGGACGTCGCGATCGCGATCGATGTCGCGGCCTCGGAGCTCTCTGATGACGGCAAGTACACGTTCAAGAAGAGCAAGGGTGGCACGAAGACGGCCGAGGAGATGGTCGCGCTGTATAAAGGATGGATCGACCGCTATCCGATCGTGTCGATCGAGGACGGCCTGGGGGAGGATGACTGGGCTGGATGGGCAAAGCTTACAGAAAGTCTGCAGGAGCGCGTGCAGCTTGTCGGGGACGACATCTTCTGCACCAATGTCGAGCGGCTGGCCCGCGGCATCGAAGAGAACGTCGCGAACGCCATCCTCATCAAGGTTAACCAGATCGGGACACTGACGGAGACGTTGCAGTGCATCGAGTTGGCGCGGGGCAACGGCTACGGCGCCGTGATTTCACACCGCTCCGGTGAGACCGAGGATACCTTCATTGCGGATCTCGCCGTCGCGACGGGCGTCGGGCAGATCAAGACGGGCAGCGCGTCGCGCAGCGAGCGCGTCGCCAAGTACAATCAGTTGTTACGCATCGCCGAGGAGCTCGGAGACGTGGCGCACTATCCCGGACGGCATCTGTACGGCCTGTGACGCGGACCCGCATTGCCGGCATCGCCGGCGGCGTGGGGTTGCTCGCGCTCGCGGCATGGGGCGGTGAGTACAGCACCGCCGACTGGATCACGATTCGCCGCCAACTTGCGGACGAGCGCGTCAAAGTCGCAGCGCTGCAGATCGAGCTCGATTCTTTAGCAAAACTGGCGCACGATCTCGAGACCAATCCGGCGGTACAGGAGCGCGTCGCACGAGAGCAGTTCGGAATGATCCGCGACGGCGAGGTACTCTACCGCGTCGTGCCCAAATGACGGAGGCACCATGAAGAAATGCGCCGTGGGATTGCTGGGGGTGCTGGTGGCGTGCGGTGGTAGTGACGCGACCGGGCCCAAAGCCGCGTCCGTCACCGGAGTCTTCGGCGACAACGGCTCGGTGCTCACCGGCGGCACGCTCCCCGTCGGATTCACCGTGCTCGGCGCGGACGGCTTTCCGGCGCGCGGCGTGAGGGTTTCGTGGGCGGTCAGCCCGACGACCGCGGCGACCGTCAACGCCACGCAAACGTCGGATAGCGCGGGGGCGATCGCCACGAACGTGATCGTGGGCGCAACGGTCGGGCCGTTCACGGTGACGGCCACGCCCAACGGCGTCGCGCCGATCACGTTTCACTTGACCGCGCTCGATCCCTGCAAGTACTCCGTCTCGTACGCGCTCGGCGATTCCGTCAATGCGAGTCTCAGCAGGACCGACTGCCAAGTCACTGCGGGCACATTGACCTATTTCTACGATTTCTACCAGATGACGTTGCCGGCCGGCCAGCAGAGCATCCGGATCAATGAGGCCTCGAACGGCGCGAACAAGATCGATCCATATGTCGAGTTCTATCGTCCGACTGGAGAGCTGCTGGGGTGGGACGACGACATCCAGGCCGGCGTGATCCAGACCTCGCAGTTCGACGTGGTTCTCGGCGATGGCGGGTCGTACATCATCGGCGCGACTTCGTACGATCCCGACACGACGGGACCGTACATCCTGACGTCGCATCCCCGCGCGACGACGCTGGCGGGATGCCAGGATGCGTGGATGACGCCGGGCGCGACGATCATCGACACGATTCGGACGAGCGACTGCCAGGATTCGACGCTGCACTACTCGGACATCATTTACATGTTCATGCAGGCGAATCAGGTCATCCGCGTCGCCGAGCGCTCGACGGTAGTGAATCCCCTGCTGCGGCTATACTGGGCGAATTTCTCGGCCCAGCGGTTCGATTCGGTGGCTGCCAACGACGACAGCGCGACCGGCAATCCCAATGCCTACATCGCCTACACCGTACCCGCGAACGGCTGGTATCTGCTGCAGATGGGCACCGCCGCCGCGAACGACACGGGCGAGTATACCCTCGCGTTCGACGCCAACACGGCCGGACCGTCCGCGCCAAGAACGAGGGTGCGCGCGACGTCGCCGCTCGATCGTGTCATGCCGTTCCTGCCGCGCGGGACATTCCGGGGATGGAAGGGCCGGCCGCTGGCGTTGGTGCGGAGGGTTGGCGTTCGCTAGGGAGCTTGGTAGCTTGTCCTTCGCACGCGTGGCAGGGTAGCTCAGCCTGGTGAGAGCACGGCACTCATAATGCCGGGGTCGTGGGTTCGAATCCCACCCCTGCTATTCTTTTCCCCTATCGCCCATCGCCCTTGCGCAGCAAATTCTCAGCCTGTCATCCCACCAAAAAGGGAGCCGTCATGAGATTTCGCGTCCTACTGCTCGTGGTCGGGGCGGCGTGCAGTTTGGCACTCCCGGTCACAGCGCAGAAACGCGGTTCGGTGGAAGTAGGCGCGTTCGCGGCCTATTTCAACGCGGACAATTCTCTTCCCGTGGACAACTCAGTTGGAATCGGCGGGCGTGTAGGCGTGAACGCGCTCCCGTACCTCGCGATCGAGTTCGACGTCGCTACCGCCTCGCACAACGGCGCCAAGTACCGGCCCTTGCACGGTTGGCTCGTGTACGACGTGCCGGCGGTGAGCCGCGCACAGATTTTTGTGGGGATCGGATTCGTGCGCAATTCCTACTCGGGGACCTACAACGCCGATGACAGCGGCGTGTCCGGGCAAGTCGGCGTCCGCGAGCGCTTCGGCAAGATGCTCGCGCTGCGCATCGACGGCCACGCCGATTTCATCCCCAATGCCGCGAACAAGTCGTACCTCGTGAGCTACAACGGCAACTGGGGCATCGGCGTCGGCGTCAGCGCGCTGTTGAATCGATAGTCGCGGGCGGCACGCAGCGGTCGGACGGATGTGCGTAGGGGCGCAGGATGCTGCGCCCCTCTTGTTTTGCGTCAGCGCCTCACGGGCGGTACCGCGGGCAAATCCGAGTTGAAAATGGTCGTCGTGATCAACCAGCGGCCGTTTTGTTCGCGACGCCGGATTTCGACGAACTTGCCGTGGTCCGTCGGTCCCGTCTCCTGCACCGACTGATACGTGCCCCGCACGTAGGCCAGATCACCTCGCCCGTTGATATCGACCGCCGAGATGATGAAATGGCTGAGCGGGGGAGACTGCTTGATCCACGTACGAATCGCCGCTCGACCCTGCACGATGCTCTGATTGGGCGGCAATACGGTCGCATTGTCGGTGAACATCGCCGCGGCCGTCGAGTCGCGGTGCTGGACGACGTAGAGCGAAAAGCTGTCCAACGCGGCCCGCATCGCACTCCTGTCGGTGTCGAGGATCGCCTGCGGGCCTCCCGCTGAGCCGCAGGCCATCGCTGCCAATCCCAGAACACTGGCAAGCATTGCGCGCATACGTCACCTCCGTTGCCAAACGACGGGTTTGATTTCGCGCGACATCCGCTCCGCTGCTTGTTGTGCGTCTTTCAGCTTCGCTTCGTATTCGATCCGCCACTCCGCCGGCATGGTGCTGCGAAAATACGTCGCCGTCAGCAGCTCGCCCTGCGGCTCCAGTCCCGCGGCCTTGCCGCGCCCCACCGCTTTCACGTCGCCGAGGAATAGCGTGGAGCTGCCGGTATCCATCACGTTCGCGACGGCACATTCGAAATGCGCGAAGCACTCATCCAGCACCGGCAGGCCCAGCACCCCTTTATGATGCGGAATTCCCGCCAGCTTGTCCTCGTCCCGCCCGCTGAAGAATCCGAGCCGCCGCACGACGTCGAGCTGCCGCGTGTGGAGCAGGTGCATGGCGAACCGGCCGGTCTCGTAAATCATGTCGTGACTGTAGTTGAACTTGTGGATGTAGACCGAGATCCGCGGCACGGTCGGTACGATCGACGCCCGTACCGCCGCATCGGAGATCATGCCGTTTTCTTTCGCGCCTCGCACGGCGGTAATCGCGACGACGGGGGAGGTCAGATTGCGCAGGAGTTGGTAGGTGAGGTCGGGTTGGAGCATACTTCAAGATACATGTCCACTGTCGTCTCGCTTCCAGCGCGCGTACGGTCGCATATTCAGCGCGCGCGACTGTTTCGTGAACCGGGCACCGCGCTCGTTGCCGTCTCGGGAGGCGCGGACTCCGTCGCGCTGCTTGATCTGCTCAACAGCATCGCGCGCGATTTGGGGTTGGACCTCGTGGTGGCGCACGTGGACCACGGTATCGCCACGGGCGGACGGGCCGTCGGGCGGACGGTCCGCGAACTTGCGAAAAAATATGGACTGCCCTTCGAATCGGTCGAGTTGAATCTCGGCCCCGATACCACCGAGACTGAGGCGCGGCGCGCGCGCTACGAGTGGTTGCGCGATCTCCAGCAGCGCCGCGGCGCCAAGTATCTCGTTACTGCACACCACCAGGACGATCAGGTCGAGACCATCGTGCTGCGCGCGCTGCGCGGCAGCGCGCCGGCCGGCTTGGCGGGCATCGCGCCACGCGCCCGCGGCGGACTGGTGCGTCCCTTGCTTCCGTTCACGCGCGACGAGCTCGCCGAGTATGCCGCTGCGCGCGCGCTGCCGGTGCACGACGACCCCGCGAATCGCAACCCGCGCCATCTGCGCTCCTGGGTGCGCACCACGCTCTTGCCGCTGCTGCAGGAACGACTGGGCCCACGGCTGCGTCGCGATGTTTTGACGCAAGGTCGTCATGCAACACGGGACGTGCGCGCGTGGGATCGGGTGTTGGACCTGGTTCCCGATTTCGGTCTTCGCGTAGGGGAAAAGAACTTCGCCGTTGCCCGGGCGAGTGTGTCCGGCTATGATAACACATTGTCTGTTGCGCTCTTGCGAGCCGCGGCCCGCAGAGTAGGGCTGGTGCTCGGCCCTGCGAAGGCGCGCAGGCTGATCGCGCTCGCGCAACGTCCCTCGGGACGCCGGCTGCCGCTGGGCGATGGCTGGTCCGCCGAAGTGGCATTCGACACGCTCCGGGTCAGTCGAGCAGATGTTGACGAGCGACAGCTTGCGCCGCTGGCACCGACGAGCGCACGCGGCACCGCGCGCTTTGGCGAGTTCGAGATTCGGTGGTCGCCGGCGGCGGCGCCTGACAAGATGGAACGCGCCACCTGGACGACCTGGTTGGATGGTGCGACGTGGGAGGTGCGGGCGCCGGCGCGTGGCGATTCGGTCGTGCCGCTCGGCGGGGTGGGGCACCGGCCGGTGCGTCGCTTATTAATGGAAGCGCGGGTGCCGCGCAGCGTGAGGCCGCGCTATCCCGTAGTAACGAGGGGCGAAACGATTCTCTGGGTACCGGGCATCTGTCGCAGTGCGGAAGGTGTGCCGGCGCCCGGAACTAGCGCGGTGAGGCTGGATGTTACCGAGCACGGCTCAGTTGGGGCAGACGGGGGGACGTGAGCTCAAGCGAATCGTCTTCGACGAGGAGACGATCGCGGAGCGGGTCCAGGCATTGGGACGGGAGATCACGGCCGCCTACCCCGAGGGCGAACTGCTGGTGCTGGGCCTCCTCAAGGGCAGCTTCATTTTCTTGAGCGATCTGGTGCGGCGGATCGACCGGCCGCTCCAGGTCGATTTCATCGTCGCATCGAGCTACGGAGAAGGAACGGTATCGAGCGGGAATGTGCGGCTGGTGTATGATCCCGAGACGGAGCTTGCCGGAAAGCACATTCTGCTGGTCGAGGACATCATCGATACCGGCAAGACGCTGAACAAGCTGGTCGTGCTGCTCACGCAGCGCCGGCCGCGCAGTCTGGAGATCTGTGCATTGCTGAACAAACATGTGGCTGAACACCTGGAGCTGGAGGCGAAATTCGTGGGATTCGACGCGCCGCGGCTGTTTCTGGTCGGCTACGGCCTCGATCACGCGGAGAACTTCCGGCACCTTCCTTATATCGCGAGTCTGACGTAGATGGCTAATCGCATTCCTCCGCCACCGCGGGAATTCAACTGGGCCCGGATGCTGCGGACGCTGTCGTTCTGGGCGCTCCTCATCGTCGGGACCATCGCGCTGGTGCAGCTCGCCTCGAGCCGCCGGCGTGAAGAAGCGGAAATCACCTACACGCAGTTCAACGAAGAGCTGACCGCCGGCAACATTCAGTCGGTCGAGATCGCGGAGCGCCAGAAAATTCGCGGCGCGTTCCAGCGGCCGGTGGTCGTGAAGCGGCAGACGGTCGACCGCTTCAACGTGCTGCTCCCCTTCGAGGCCGACAACAACTTCGTCGCACAGCTGTCGGCCAAGGGTGTGGACGTGCGGGCGCGCGAAGCCGGCCAGTCGTTCGGCGTCGTCTTACTGACCTTCCTGCCGTATTTGCTGATCTTCGGGCTCGTGATCTTCATGCTGCGCCAGATGCAGCAGGGGGGCAATCGCGCGTTCGCGTTCGGCAAATCGAAGGCGAAACTGCTGGCGGGCGACACGCCCAAGGTCACGTTTGCGGATGTCGCGGGCTGCGATGAAGCCAAACAGGAGCTCGAGGAGATCATCGACTTCCTGAAAGATCCGCAAAAATTCCAGCGCCTCGGCGGCCGGCTGCCGAAGGGCGCGCTGCTCGTTGGGCCACCGGGTACCGGCAAGACGCTGCTCGCGAAGGCCGTCGCGGGAGAAGCGGGCCGGCCATTCTTCTCAATGTCGGGCTCCGACTTTGTCGAGATGTTCGTCGGCGTCGGCGCCTCGCGCGTACGTGATTTGTTTGAGCAAGGCAAGGCGCACGCGCCGTGCATCATCTTCATCGACGAAATCGACGCGGTCGGCCGGCATCGCGGCGCGGGGCTGGGCGGTGGCCACGACGAGCGCGAGCAGACGCTCAACCAGCTTCTCGTCGAAATGGATGGTTTTGAGAGCAACGATGGAGTCATCTTGCTCGCCGCGACGAACCGTCCCGACATCCTCGATCCTGCATTGCTCCGGCCCGGCCGCTTCGACCGCCAGATCGTGGTCGACATGCCCGATCTCAAAGGCCGCGAGCAGATTCTGCGCGTCCATGTCCGCAAGATTCCGATGGCGCCGGGCGTCAATCTCGAGCGCATCGCCCGCGGCACGCCCGGCCTGGCCGGCGCCGAGCTCGCGAACATCGTCAACGAAGCCGCGCTGCTCGCGGCGCGCCGCAACAAGAGCGCGGTGGACATGCAGGACTTCGAGGACGCGAAGGACAAGGTGATGCTCGGCCTCGAGCGCAAGAGCCGCGTGCTGTCGGACGAAGAGCGGCGGCTCGTCGCGTATCACGAAGCGGGGCACGCGCTGGTCGGTCTCACCGTGCCGGACGCCGATCCGCTGCACAAGGTCACGATCATTCCGCGCGGTCGCGCGCTCGGCCTCACGGCGTATTTGCCCGAAGAGGAGCTGCACAAGTACACGAAGCGCTCGATCGAGTCCCGGCTGGCCATGGCATATGGCGGCCGTGTCGCCGAGGAGCTGGTGTTCGGGCCGGAGAAGGTGACGACGGGCGCGGCGCAGGATATTCAGCAGGCCACCAATATCGCGCGTCGTATGGTCACACAGTTCGGCATGAGCGACGTGATCGGTCCGATCGCCGTGGGCGATCGCGAGCAGGAGATCTTCCTCGGCCGCGAGGTCGTGCAGCGGCGCGAAATCTCCGATCGCACGGCGCAGATCGTGGACGAGGAAGTGAAGAGTATCCTGACCAACGCCTACAGCGTCGCGACGCGCGTCCTCACCGAACGCCGCGCCGCGCTCGATCGCCTGGCGGCCGCGTTGCTCGAGCGCGAGACGCTCGAGCGCGAGCTGGTGGAGATGGTGGTCGCCGGCCAGTCGTTGCCGCCCTACGTTCCGCCGGTCCCCCCCCCGTCGCAGCGCACGGAGAGCGGCGATCAGGAGAAGGAAAAAGCGGGGCAGCGTACGTCCGGCGGTATTCTACGCAACCCGCCGCCTGAACCCGCCGGGGCGTGACCGCCTCTCCCTCCCCCAGCCGCAGACCTTTCGAAACAGCTTCCTGGCGGCGATGATCACCGGTATCATGGCGTTCGGCGCGGTGTTCGGCGCCATCAACACGATGTACGCGGCCGTCATCGGCGGGATTCTGGGCTGCCTGTTCGCGCTGCCGCTCAACGGCATCGTGACGGGGACGACCAACTGGTCGAGTTTCAGCGAGATCGCGCTCCGCTTCCGCATCACGCCGTTGCTGTTGATTGCCGGTCTCTCGTTCGCCGTCCTCATGGGCGTCATCGGCGGCTTCTTCCCGGCATTGCGGGCGGCGCGGCTGCAGGTGGTACAGGCGCTCCGGTGAAAGTCACCGCGCTCGCCGCGCAGACACCCGAAGCGGTGCGCGCGGCGCTCGCGGCGCGGGGGTGGGAAGGGCAGGCGGCCTGGTTTGCGGCGGTCGGCATCCAGTCATTCGTCGTGCTCATCGAAGAAATCACCGAAGCAGAACGCGAGGCGCTGGTGCACTGGGGCGCCAAGGCCGGGACCGACGTGCTCACGGGCGACGGCTGGGCGCTCATCGCGGGCGCCGCGAGCCGCATCGCCCCGCTCGCACGCTACGATCGCGCTCCCGCCGACCTCGCGCGTCTGGCGGTGCCGCTCGGCCGGCTGCTCGCGGCGCGCGCCGAGCCACCACGCCGCTGGGCGATTCGGGGCGGGGAAGTGGGGCTCGAAAAGCCGGTGATCATCGGGATCATCAACGTGACGCCGGACTCGTTCTCTGATGGAGGCCGTCTGCCATCAGCGGATGCCGCGATCGCGCACGCCGAACAGCTGATGGCTGACGGTAGTCGGCTCGTAGACGTCGGTGGCGAGTCTACCCGTCCCGGCGCCGCTCCTGTTTCGGCAAAAGAGGAGATCGCCCGCGTCGTGCCCGTGATCCGCGGGCTGGTGGCGCGCGGTGTCGGCCCGATTTCGATCGACACGCGCAAGGCCGAAGTCGCCCGGGCGGCGCTGGACGCGGGTGCCGCGGTGATCAACGACGTCTCGGGGTTGCGGTTCGATCCGGAATTGGCGGCCGTGGTGAGCACCGCGGGTGCGGGCCTAATCCTCATGCACATGCGTGGCACCCCGGCGACGATGGACGAGCTGGCCAAGTACGCTCACGTTGCACCGGAAGTCGCGGACGAGTTGGCGGCGGGGGCGGCGAAGGCGGAAAAGGAGGGGATCGCGCGGGAGCGGATCGTCGTGGATCCCGGATTTGGTTTCGCCAAGACGGCGACGCACAACTTCCGCCTGCTCGATGAACTGGCAACGATCGTCGCCCTAGGCTATCCTGTAGCCGTTGGCCTGTCGCGCAAACGATTTCTGGGAGCCGCGACGGGCCGGCCCGTGGAAGACCGGGATCGCGCCACGGCCGTCGCGTGCGCGCTCGCGTGGGAGCGAGGCGCGCGCCTGTTCCGGGTTCACAATGTCGCGTTGACCCGCGAAGCCCTTGCACTGGCGAGTGCCACGACCAATCCAGCGTGAACGTAGACGCCTTTAAGTTCCTGACGCCGCGGTTGTGGCCGGATCTCTTCGAGATCCTGATCGTCGCGTTCGTCATTTACCGCTTTCTGCTCTTCCTCGTCGGTACGCGCGCGCTCCAGATCGTGATCGGGTTGGTCATCCTGTCGCTGACGTACTTCGTCGCCGTGTTCGCCAAATTCACCATGATCAGCACGCTGCTCGGCGTGGTGTTCACGTACGGCGCGTTCGCGGCCGTCGTGGTCTTTCAGCCCGAGCTGCGCAACGCGCTCGCCCGCCTCGGACAATCGCGCTTCATGCGCGCGTTCTCGCGCGGCGACCGGCAGTCGGTGGCGGAGGAAATCGCCGAGGCGCTCGATCGCCTGTCCCGCGCGGGAACGGGGGCCATCATCGCGGTCGAGGGCGACATCGGACTCGAGGAGTTCATCACCACCGGCGTCCCGATGGAAGCGAAGGTGTCGGCCGATCTGCTGACGACGATCTTCACGCCCTATTCGCCGCTGCACGACGGCGCGATCCTGATTCGCGGCGATCAAATCATCGGTGCCGGCTGCGTGCTGCCGCTGACGCAGTTCAAGGTGGCCGACAAGTCGCTCGGCACGAGGCACCGTGCCGCGCTCGGCTTGTCTGAGGAGACCGACGCGACGGTGTTGGTTGTTTCCGAGGAAACCTCGACGATCTCCGTCGCCAGCCACGGGCTCCTCTACCGGCATCTCACCCCCCAACAGGTCCGGGATCTCCTTTCTGGCGCCGTCTCGCATCTCGAAGGCGGCGAGCGGGTAACACAGCCGGCCACTTAGTTCTGCGCTGCTTAGCCCTTAGCTTCCAATTCCGTATATTCACAGGCTATGGCTTTCGAGGCCCTCCCCGAGCGTTTGGCGCAACTGAGGGCCGAGATCGCGCGACTCGCGCCGCAGCCCGTCGCGATCGTGGCCGTGACGAAAGATTTCGGAGTAGAGGCGGTCAGAGCGGCGCGCGCGGCGGGGATCGCCGACATCGGCGAGAACCGGGTACAGGAAGCGCTGCAGAAGCAGGACGCGCTCGGCGATCTGACCGGCACGCGCTGGCACTTGATCGGCCACCTGCAACGCAACAAGGCGCGCGCGGCTGCCGGGCGATTCGCACTCATTCACTCGCTCGATTCGCTCGACCTCGCGCGAGAGCTGGACCGCAGGTCGGCTGGACCGCAGCGCGTGTTGCTGCAGGTGAATGTGGCGGGCGAGTCCCAAAAGAGCGGGTGCACGCCCGCGGAGGCGCCGGCGCTCGTACGCGCGGTCGCTGCGCTGGGGAATCTGCAATTGGAAGGTTTGATGACGCTGGCGCCGTTTACTGATGACGTGGATGTGCAGCGCCGGACATTCCGGGAACTGCGCATCCTGCGCGATAAGATCAAGGAGGAGGAAGGGACATGGCTGGGGACCCTCTCGATGGGGATGTCCGGCGACTACGCTTCGGCGGTCGCGGAGGGAGCAACGGTGATCCGGTTGGGTACCGTTCTGTTCGGTCCGAGACCGACCAAGGAGAACGCGTGACCAACGGCGGGAGCAGCGATGACGCCTTCACACTGACACCGCTCGACATTCGCAAGCAGGAATTTCGCAAGAGCCTGCGCGGCTACGAGACGCTCGGCGTCGAGGACTTCCGCGTCCGCGTAGCGGACGCGTTGGAGCGCGCCATTCGCGAGCGCCAAGTGCTCGAGGAGCGCGTGAACGCGCTGACGGAACAGCTGCGCGTCTTTCGCGAGCGCGAGAAGGCGATGAACGAGGCGCTCGTCGCCGCGCAACAGCTGCGCCAGGACACGCGCGCCGCCGCCGAGCGCGAAGGGCAGGTGATCGTACGCGAGGCCGAGGCGGAGGCGAAGCGGTTGCTCGACGAAGCCAAGAGCGCCGAGAACGCGGTGAAGGCGCGCATGGCCGATACCGAGCGCGCGTTCCAGCAATACGTGGGCGGGTTCCGCGCGCTGCTCGAACGTCATCTCGCCGAGCTCCGGGCGCTGGACGGCGGTCAGGGGAATCAGGCCGGGTGACGTCGGTTCCCGACGCCGTTCGCGCCATCAAGGCGCGCACCTCGCTGGTGCCCGACGTCGCCGTCATTCTTGGCACCGGCCTCGGCGCGCTCGCCGACGAGCTCAAGGCCGAGACGATCATCTCGTATCCCGAGATCCCCGGCTTCCCCACGCCGACCGTGGAGACGCACGCCGGCCGGTTGTTGTTCGGCACGTTGGGCAAGCGACGCTTGGCGATCATGCAGGGACGATTCCATCGCTACGAGGGCTACACGCTGCAGCAGGTGGCGTTTCCGGTGCGCGTGCTGCGGGCGCTGGGCGCGAAGACGCTGATCGTGTCGAACGTCTCGGGCGGCATGCACCCGCTCTGGTCGACCGGCGATCTCGTGCTCATCTCCGACCACATCAACATGCTGGGCGACAATCCGCTCGCCGGTCCGAACGTCGATGCCGAAGGCCCGCGCTTTCCGGACATGTCGGCGGCGTACGATCCGGAGCTGCGCAAGCTCGCCCATGCCGTGGCGCTCCAGCACAAGATCGTGCTGCGCGAAGGCGTGTACGTCTCCGTGCCGGGGCCGAATCTCGAAACGCGCGCCGAGTACCGCATGCTGCGCGCGCTCGGCGCCGACCTGGTGGGCATGAGCACCGTGCCCGAGGTCATCGCCGCCGTCCATCAGGGCATGCGCGTGCTCGGCCTTTCGATCATCACGGACAACTGCCTGCCCGACGCGCTCGAGCCGACGTCGGTCGAACAAATCATCGCGGTCGCGCGCCGCGCGGAGCCGAAGCTTGCGGCCCTCGTGCGCGGCGTTCTGGAGCAGCTGTAGCCGATGCCGTATCCGCCTTCCGATTTGACGCAGTCGATCGACGCCCTGGAGAAGCAGCTGCTCGCGACGTGGAAGCACGAGCGGCTGTTCACGCGCGTCATCGAGGCGACGCGCTACGGCCCGCCGTTCATCTTCTTTGAGGGTCCACCCACCGCGAACGGCCGGCCCGGGATCCATCACGTCTTTTCGCGGACGCTCAAGGATCTGGTGTGCCGCTATCACACGATGCTCGGGCAAGGCGTCACACGCATCGCGGGCTGGGACACGCACGGGCTGCCCGTAGAGATCGAGGTCGAGAAGGCGCTCAACATCAGCGGCAAGCGCGAGATCGAGGCGTACGGCGTCGAGCGCTTCAACAAGCTCTGCCGCGAGAGCGTGTTCAAGTACAAGACAGATTGGGAATCGCTCTCGGAACGCATCGGGTACTGGTTGGACTACGAACACCCGTACGTCACCTACACCAACAACTACATCGAGACGGTGTGGTGGCTGCTGAAGCGCCTGCACGAGAAGGCGCTGCTCTACCGCGGGCACAAGGTGCTGCCGTATTGCCCGCGTTGCGGGACCGCGCTGTCGTCGCACGAAGTCGCGCAAGGCTACGAGACCGTCCAGACGAATTCGGTCTACGTCGGCTTTCAGCTGCTGGGCCGCAAAGGCGACGTGCCGCGCGAGCTCGTGATCTGGACGACGACACCGTGGACGCTCGTCTCGAACATCGCCGTCGCGGTGCATCCCGACCTCGATTATGGCGAATACGCGCTCACCGATCCGTCGGGCATCACCACGCATTACATCGTCGCGCAGGCGCGCGCCGCCGACGTCCACGTGCACGGCCGCCCGCTCGCGCAAGGCGAGTTGCAGCGGACCTTCCGGGGTCGCGATCTGGTCGGGAAGAAGTACGCGCGGCCGCTCGACGTCGTGGCGCTGCCGGCGGAGGGACAGCGCGCGGTGGTCATCGCCGCGGGATTCGTGAGTGCCGACGAAGGCACGGGCCTCGTCCACATGGCGCCTGCGTTCGGCGCGGACGACTACCTCGCCGGGCAGCAAAACGGCCTGGCATTCGTCAATCCCGTCGCACCCGACGGCACATTCAAAGGCACGACCTGGCCGGAGATCGAAGGCAAGCTCGTCACCGACAAGGAAACCAATCGGCTCATCATCGAGCGGCTGAAGCAGGAAGGGCGCTGGCTCGAGACCAGGCCGTACTCTCACAGTTATCCGCACTGCTGGCGCTGCGACTCGCCGCTGATCTACTACGCGCGGAGCTCGTGGTTCGTCCGCACGACGGCGGTGAAGGCGCGGATGCTCGAAATCAACGCCGCGGTCGACTGGCACCCACCCGAGACCGGGGCCGGCCGGTTCGGTGAATGGCTGGAGAACAACGTCGACTGGGCGTTGTCGCGCGATCGCTATTGGGGTACGCCGCTGAACGTCTGGGAATGCGACGCCGATCGTGAGCATCGCGAAGTCATCGGCTCCTACGAGGAGCTCAGGCAACGCTGGGGGAAGACGCTCCCCGACGATTTCGACCCTCACAAGCCGTACATCGACAGCTACACGTGGCCCTGCCGCGCTTGCGGTGGCACGATGCGCCGCGTGCCGGAAGTGATCGACGCCTGGTTCGACTCGGGCTCGATGCCCTACGCGCAGTGGCACTATCCGTTCGAGCATCCGGCCGACTTCAAGGCGCACTTCCCGGCCGACTACATCTGCGAAGGCGTCGACCAGACGCGCGGCTGGTTTTACTCGCTGCTCGCGATCGGCGTCACCGCGTTCGACGCGCCCGTCTACAAGCACGTCATCGTGAACGATCACCTGCTCGACGCGCACGGGCTGAAGATGGCCAAGAGTCGCGGCAACGTGGTCGATCCGTGGAAAGTGATCGGGGAGCACGGTGCCGATGCCGTGCGTCTGTATCTCATCAGCCAGAGTCAGGTGTGGCTGCCCAAGCGTTTCGACGAACGTCAGATCCCCGAAGTCGCGGGCGGCTTCCTCAACACGTTGCGCTCGACGTACGATTTCTTCCGGCGCTACGCCCAGGACTGGAATCCGCCGGCGGAGGAAGACACGACCCCACCCGCCGAGCGACCCGCTGCCGACCGCTGGCTCTTGGCGCGCCTCGATGAAGTCGTCGCCAGTGTGCGGGAATCGTGGTCGGCATACGACGTCACGGCAGGCATCCGCACGATCATGGACTTCGTCGGAGAGGACCTGTCGCGCTGGTACATCCGGCGCAATCGGCCCCGGTTTTGGGCGCCCGACCGGGCGACGGATCCCGTCGCCCTCGAGACCTTACACGAGGCGCTGGTCGCGGCCGTCCGGTTGCTCGCGCCGGCCGCTCCGTTCATTGCCGACTGGGTCCATCGGGCGCTGACCGGGACCTCGGTCCATCTGGCCCCCTTCGCGGTCGACCGGGGCCATCGGGAGCCCGATCTACTGACCGCTATGAAAACGGTGCGGCGGCTGGCCTCGCTGGCGCGGGCGGCACGGGAATCGCGGAATCTGCGGGTCCGGCAGCCGCTGGCGCGGATGCAGCTGGCCGTGCCGGCGGCAGCCCAGGGACCGGCCTTGTCAGACCTATTAGATATTCTGGCTGCCGAAGTCAACGTAAAAGCGGTTCAAGTCGTGGCGTCCGATCATGACTTGGTGCAGTTGAAGGGTAAGGCGAATTTCCGGACGCTCGGCAAGCGGTATGGGAAGGACACGCCGGCGGCAGCGGCATCCGTTGCGGAGCTGAGTGCGGAACAGTTGCAGGCGATAGAACAAGGTGGGACCGTCCGGTCGGGCGCGTGGGAGTTTCGGCCCGAGGACGTGACCGTCACGCGCGAAGTCGCGAGCGAGTGGCTGGTGCAGGCCGATGGGCCGTACGTCGTCGCGTTGGATCCGCAGCTGACCGATGACCTGGTACAGGAAGGATTGGCGCGCGAGGTGGTGAATCGCGTGCAGCGCCTCCGCAAGGAGGCGGGGTACGAGTACACGACGCGCATCGAGTTGAGCATCAGCGGAGCCGGCGACGTCATTGCCGCGACGCGCGCGTTTCAGGGCTTCGTCGAAGGCGAGACACTGGCGCGGCGGATGGTGTATGATGCGGCGCTCGACGAGCCCGCTCCCGACTTGCAGCGTGACGTAGACATCGAAGGACGCCGGATCACGATCGCGCTCCGGCGGCACGACGGACGAAAGGGCGGAACCCGATAATGCCAACGAAATCGACCAAGGCCAAAGCCAAGACCACCGGCCTCAACAAGAAACAGTTGTCGCACCTCGAGAAGCGGTTGCTCGAGGAACGCGCGCGGGTGATCAAGGAGCTTGGCCACTACGGCGAGTCGTTCAACTCGAGCCTGCAGGCATCGGACGGCGATCTCTCCAGCTACTCCTTTCACATGGCCGATCAGGGCACTGACGCGATGGAGCGGGAGAAGGCGTTCCTGTTCGCGTCGCAGGAGGGCCGTTACCTCTGGCACGTGAACGAAGCACTGCGCCGGCTGTACAGCGCGCCCGAGAAGTTCGGTCGCTGCGAGCAGTGCGGGGAGCTGATCGGATTCGACCGGCTGGACGCGCTTCCCCACGCGCGACTCTGCATCAAGTGCAAGGCGAAAGAGGAAGATGGTAAACGCCGCTGAGCGCCGCCTGTTTTGGGGGACGGCGGTCGCGGTTGTCGTCTCGGACTTCGTCACCAAGCTGATCGCGGAATCGTTCCTCGCCCGGCGGCTGCCGCTGCCGGTCATCGGCGACACGGTCCAGTTCCGTCTCGTGTACAACGAAGGCGCGGCGTTCGGACTGCACGTCGGCGACAACTCGCGGTGGATCTTCATGGCGCTCGCGATCATCGCGCTGTTCGTGCTCGCCTCACTGGTGCGCAGCACGCGGCCGGGCGACCGGTTCCGCCTCCTCTCGCTCGCGCTCGTGTGCGGCGGCGCGGTCGGCAACCTGATCGATCGCGTGCGCAGCGCGCAGGGCGTCGTGGATTTCGTGGACGTCGGCATCGGCGCCTGGCGCTGGCCCACGTTCAATGTGGCCGACTCGGCCATCACGATCGGCGCGATCGCGCTCGGGCTCTCCCTGTGGCAGGAAGGGCGCGCGTCCCAGCGGGCGAAGGAGGCTCGGGCGGCGGAGCCTTGAACATCACCTTCTGCGTTGTGCGCACCACGGAACGCCTCGACAAATTCCTCGCCGATCAGCTCGCCCTTTCCCGAACTCAAGCCGGACGCCTCATCGCCGATAAGCGCGTCACCGCGCGCGGCAAGGCGTTACGCGCGTCGGCGATTCTCGAGCGCGGCGCCGAAGTGACCGTCGCACTCCCTGAAGCCGAGCCCCCACGCACCTACACGCCTCATCACGCCGATCTACGCTTTGTCTTCGAAGACGAACATCTTGCGGTTCTCGACAAACCAGCCGGCCTCGTCGTTCATCCCGGCCCCGGCCATTGGGGTGACACGCTCGTCAACGTCCTGATCGGCCGCGGCACCGAATTGTCGGGCGGCGCGACCGAGGGCCGGCCGGGAATCGTGCACCGCTTGGACCGCGACACGTCCGGGCTGCTGATCGTCGCGAAGACCGATCTTGCGCACCGGCGTCTCGCCGCGGCGATCGAGCGTCGCGCGGTGCAGCGCGTGTACGCCGCGCTCGTCTGGGGCCATTTGCGCAAGAGCCCCGTCGACATCGAGGCGCCGATCGCGCGGCATCCCAGGGAACGGAAGAAGATGACGGTCGCGCAGGGTGGCCGGCACGCCGTGACGCACGCGAGCCTCGTCGCGCGATTCGCGCACACCGATCTGCTGCGTGTCCGGCTCGGCACCGGCCGCACGCATCAGATTCGCGTGCACCTCGCTCACGTCGGTTGTCCGATCGTTGGCGATCGCGAGTACGCGTTCGGCGGCAGCCGCCGCGTCACGCCGTCCGCCCGCGTCGAGGCCGAGCGACTCGAGGGCCTCGCGCCGCGGCAGTTGTTGCACGCGGCGGCGCTGTCGTTCGTCCATCCCGTCACGAGTGTGCCGCTGCGGTTACGGTCGGAGTGGCCCGCGGACTTGCGTCCCGCGCTCGCCGACGCGGCCGGCGACGCGAATTTGCTTGCTGAGCGCAACCCCTTGCAGTATCTTGGCTTCTTCGCATCCGATGACTGACGGCAGCCTCGTCCCAGCACGCCTTCTCGTGTTCCGCGTCGGAACCTTGGCGTGCGCGGCCGAGGTGAACCAAGTGCGGGAGATTCTCCCGCGCCTCCCAACGACGCGTATCCCGGGCGCGCCCCCGGTCGTGGCGGGGCTCGTGAATGTCCGCGGCACACTGGTGACGGTCGTGGAAGGGTGGCGTGCCCTGGGCCTACCTCCACCCCCTCCAACCACCGCTCCAGACGAGACCCTGGGAAGCGGTTCGACCATCATCCTCGAGGTCGCTGAGGGCAAGGAAGCAGAACAGGGAAACGATCACAGCGCCCGGAGGCTGATCGGCTTTACCGTGGACGAGGTGCTCGATATGCTGACAGCCGCGGAGCACGCGCTGGAGGATCGGCGCGGCTTGCCGGGCGTAGATCCGACGCTGGTGCGCGCCGTCGGCCGCAGAAACGGCGATCTGTTCATCGTGCTGAACGTCGCGGCGCTGTTGGGCCCGATTCTGACTTCTTAAGGAGCGAGCAGTGAGCCACACGGTACTCGTCTGTGACGACGCCATCTTCATGCGCACGATGATCAGCGACATCCTGGGCCAGGCGGGATTCGAGGTCGTCGGCGAGGCGGAAACCGGCACGCAGGCGGTGGAGAAATACCGGCAACTCAAGCCCGACCTCGTGACGATGGACATCGTCATGCCGGACATGGGCGGCATCGACGCCGTCCGCGAAATCGTCAAGCACGATCCCGACGCCAAAATCCTGATGTGCAGTGCGATGGGACAGCAGGCGCTGGTGGTCGAAGCCATCCAGGCCGGCGCCAAGGACTTCGTGGTGAAGCCGTTCCAACCATCGCGGGTGCTGGAAGCGGTGCAACGGGTTTTGGGATAAATGGATCTTTCGCAGTACGCCGAGCTGTTCCTGGCCGAGAGCCGCGAGCACTTGAGCGCCTGCAATCAGCTGTTGCTCGAGTGGGAGCGTCACCCGGCGTCGCCGGAGCCGGTCGGGGGACTCTTCCGCGCCGTCCACACGGTGAAGGGCATGGCGGCCACGATGGGCTACGGCCGCGTCGCCGACCTCGCGCATCGCATGGAGAATCTGCTCGACCAGCTGCGGCGCGGCGGCAAGTCTCCGAGCGACGAGATCATTCAGCTGTTGTTTCGGGCGATCGACGCGCTCGAGAAGTCGGTCGGTCTCGCGGTCGCGGGCCGCGAGCGCGAGGTAGACCTCGCGGCCATCGTCGCCGAAATTGACCGTTCGTCGGCCAAGGAGCCGTCCCCACCGACCGCCGCCTCAGCTACCGTCGCCACACCTACCGCCGCTTCACCGCCCGCCGCCGCTGGTTCAGGTCGACTCATCCAGGTCACGGTTCGTGCTGACGCGCCGCTCAAGGGCGGGCGTGCGATGCTGATCATCAAGAAGGCGCAGACGCTGGGCACTGTGCACCGCGTGCAGCCACCACCAGCCGCGTTCGAATCCGATGACTTCGACGGGCGATTCACCTTCGAGCTCGAGACCGCCGCCGCGGCCGTGGCGATCGAAACGGCCGTGCATTCGGTCGGCGACGTCGAGCGCGTCACCGTGGGTGGAGACGGCATCGCGGAAGAGGCGCAGCTCTCTCCCGCCGAGAGCGTCTCGTCTGGCGGGCGCGGCCGCCACATTCGCGTCGATCTCCGCCGCCTCGATACGCTGATGGATCTGATCGGTGAGCTGGTGACGGAGCGCGGCCGGCTCAACGAGTTGGCGGCGCGCTGGCTCGGACGCGGCGGCGATCCGGAGATCGACGAGGTCGCGATCCAGATCTCGCGGCTCTCCGCCGACCTGCAGAATGAAATCATTCAGGCGCGCATGACGCCGGTGTGGCAGGTGTTCGACCGGTTCCCGCGCCTCGTGCGCGATGTGGCGCGCCAGCTCGACAAGCAGGTGGCATTTCGGGTCGAGGGGAAAGAGATCGAGCTCGATCGCGAAATTCTCGACGAGCTCGGCGAT